>JAJQEO010000041.1 GCA_021201665.1 Lachnospiraceae bacterium
AGGATAAGGATTTTATCCGCGCGCTGCGCAACTCGATTGTATTCAACCTGCTGGACCTGGCGGTGGGCTTTCCGCTTCCGATCATCCTGGCGCTGATCCTCAACGAGCTGCGGTACGCGAAGTTTAAAAAGGTGACGCAGACAATCCTCTATCTGCCGCATTTCCTCTCCTGGGCGATTATCGGCAGCGTCGCGTATACGATGTTCCGCCCGACGAGCGGTCTTGTAAACATTATTCTGATGAATGCAGGGATTATTGAGAGCGGTATCCCATTTTTGACGGAAAAATGGCATTGGGCGGTGACCTATCTGCTGATCGGCGTATGGCAGACGATGGGCTGGGGCACGATTATGTACCTGGCGGCGATCACCGGCATCAGCGGCGACCTCTATGAGGCGGCCATGATTGACGGCGCCGGACGGTGGAAGAGGATGCTGCACATCACCCTTCCGGGTATCAGGCCGACGATCGTTACCCTGCTGATCATGAACCTCGGCCGCGTGATGGGGAGCAACCTGGAGCGTCTGACCGCGTTTGAGAATTCCATGGTGCGTGATTTCCAGTACCAGTTTGCAGTATATATCTATGAGAAGGGACTTTCCGCGAGCAAGTACAGCATGGCGACCGCCGTGAACCTGTTCCAGTCGCTCGTGGGGGTAGTTCTGGTGTTGCTGGCTGACCGTGTCGCCAAGAGGCTTGGCGAAGACGGCTTACTGTAAGGGGGTGCGTACATATGGCTAAGAATAAGAAAAATGGTTCCGGCGAGGGCGATTTCACCACGAATGGCAGCCACGCGATTACCAAATTTAAGGTCAGCGACGCGGTCATGATGGTGGTGCTGGTGCTGCTCTGCGCGACCTGCGTGCTTCCGTTCCTTCATCTGCTGGCAAAATCCATTTCCAGCAACAGCGCGGTACTGGCAAAGCAGGTGACCTTCTGGCCGAAGGATATCAATTTTGACGCTTATATCTCGATTTTTAAAGATGGCAGCCTGGTCTATTCGTTCGTTTACAGCCTGGGCGTGACGCTGGTCTTTACGGCACTCGGCATGGTGGCCTGTACCTGCGCGGCGTACCCGCTCTCAAAGAAAAGGCTGAAGGGACGCTCCTGGATCACCTTTGTCCTGATGGTTCCGATGTATTTTACAGCCGGTATCATTCCGATGTACCTGCTGATGCATGACCTGGGGCTGCTGGATACCGTGTGGGTGCTGATCTGGCCCCTGATCTACTCGCCGTACAACATGCTGATTATGAAGAATTATTTCATGTCCAATATTCCGGAGAGCCTGGAGGAGTCCGCGTTCATCGACGGCGCGACGAACGTGCAGGTGCTGATGAAAATCGTGCTGCCGCTTTCAAAGCCGATTCTCGCGACGCTGTCCCTGTTCTACGCGGTGGGCCGCTGGAATTCATACGCGGATAACATGTACTATATCCGCACGGACAGCCTGAAGATGGTACAGTACAAGCTCTACCAGATGGTGGCGTCCGCAAGTGAGGCGCAGACGACGACCCTTTCCGAGGCGGCGGCTGTGACCAGCACGCCGGAGGTGCTGCAGGCGGCGGCGATCATGTTCGTCACGATCCCGATCATCTGCATTTACCCGTTCCTGCAGAAATATTTCGTGTCGGGTACGATGCTCGGCGCGGTGAAGGGCTGAGAGGATGTTTTATCAGATGGTTTTCCGGACTTTGCCCTTGTAGTCTCTTCATGAAGGAAACTTGAATGAGCGAAGCCCGGATACATATAAACTATGATTCGAGTGACAAAGAGGGAAGATTTATGATCCCAAGACCATGAAATGAAATGCAAGCGTTCCATTTCTGATCGTTTGTCTCTTGTATCAAACATTGCAATTTTTAAAAGGAGGATTTCAAATGACTAAGAAAATGAGCAGAGTTCTTGCTGCGGCGCTTGCCGGTACGATGGTATTCGGAAGTGTTCCGGCAATCGCCGGCGCTGAGGAAGCGACAGGCATGGACGCGTGGGAAGCGTTTGACGAGACCGTGACGATCAAGATCCCGGTCTACGACAGAGGCGCGGAGGGCGTTCCGGATGTTACCGACAACTACTGGACAAACTGGGTACAGACCGAGTTTGGCGACAAGTACAACATTAATGTGGAATATGTCGGCATTACTCGTACGGATGTTATGACAGACTACGCTCTGCTGGGCGCGTCCGGAGAACTGCCGACCGTCCTGATGGAGTATGACTATGACAAGCTCGCGACCTGGGCGACAGAAGGGTACCTGACCGAATATGACATCGAGCAGTTTGCGGAAATCGCGCCGACCTATTATCAGGGCATGGTGGACCGCAACCAGCTGCAGTATGTGGAGATCGCCGGCGGCGACTACTTCGTACTGAGTGAAAGGCCGTACTATGAGACAAACTACACATATGTTACCTTTGTCCGCATGGACTGGCTGGAAGCAGTCGGCTATGACTACATTCCGGATCTGAATTCTCAGGATTACATCGACGCGATGCTGGCGATCAAGGAAGCCGGACTTGCGGAGTATCCGGACGGCGGCGTGATGCTGACAGGCGTCGGTTCTGACCAGACCTACGCGTGGAGAACTTATCCGCAGGATGAGGAAGAATGGGTGATGTACGGCGATTATCAGATCCCGTCTCTGGGCAGTGATGAAAATTACGCTCTGCTTTCCTTCCTCAACCAGAAATATAACGCGGGCATTACGAATCCGGAGTACTACACCATCGACACCGAGACCGATAAGTCCAATTTTATCAATGGCGAGACCTTCGCTTACGGCGGATACATTTCCGCATCCATGGACTGGCTGACCTCCTTCTATGAGCAGAATCCGGATGCGGAGCTGGCGGTAGTGGTACAGTCTACGGAGCTCAATGACGAGGGTTATGCTCCGGCATACCGCGCGAACAACCCGTTTGGTATGATGATCGGCTTCTCCTCCCAGGCGACAGAGGATGAGATCACCGCTGCCATGATGTACATGGAGTGGATGTGCCAGGATGAGACCCTTGAGACCTTCCAGTGGGGCGTCGAGGGAGAGAACTTCACCTATGACGAGGACGGCAACAAGGTATCCATTGACTACAGCGAGCAGTCTTCTGATTACAAGCAGGGCTACAACAACAGTGTTGACTACTGGTGCATCGTGACCGCCTCCAGAAGCACTGGTACGATTGAAGAGACGATCATCGCCTCCCTGCCGCAGGATCTGCCGCAGAATTTCAATGACGCAGTGATCGAAAATTACTACAACCAGGTTGAAGTGGCTTCCTACGGATGGGCCGTGACGGACTGCATGTTTGGCGACTCCCTGGAGTCTGTGACAGAATATCAGGAGACCCTGGTCAACCTTTACATCGAGCTTCGCGACCAGCTGGTCGTAGCCTCTGAGGATGAGTTTGACGCCCTGTATGAGGAATACGCGCAGCGGTATCTTGACGCGGGATATCAGGAAGTCATTGACGAGCGCCTTGAGCTTTACAACGAAGACATGACCACCAAGCTTCCGACTTACGAGAACGCGGTGGCGACGACCTTTGACGCAGAGTAAAAACGCATAAACTCCGGACTAAGGAACTGTCACGAAATAATCTGTGCAGATTGTGCCGAATAACGTGTGAAGTAAAGATCATAAAAGGGCAGGCGCAGCGGAGTACTGAACAGTCCTGCGTGCCAGTGGCATGCGTTTAGGACGGACCGGAGCGAAGCGGAGAGTGCCGGGGATTTTTGCATCGTGCTGTCGGTGAAACAGCCAGGAATGCACATGGAATTACGATACGGACTACCAGTACGGACATAGAACAAAAAAAGAGAAACGGCACCTGCCATCGTCGGAGACGAATGAAATGGCGGACGCCGTTTCTCATATTGCATTTTCCGGATAATATCCCTGCCGGGTTTTGCTCCAGGTCTTTGACTGCAGGGGATTTCTGCGATTCAGCTTCCGGAACTTCATTGCCATCCATTTTAGAGCGCGGTATAATATGAGCCGAAGGGATTCTCGCTGCTTGCAGCAGAGAATCACAAGACCGGGCGAGGAGCTATGCTGCGAGTAGGAATGTGACCTGAAGAAATTTCCAGCGCTTGCGCCGGTCAGAGGGAGGTAAAAATGAAAATCTATATCTGTTTCCCGGAGGGGAAAGCGAAGACGCTCACCATGAGCTACGACGACGGCAGAACGGAAGACAAAAGGCTGGTCTCTATTTTTAATGAATATGGAATACGAGGCACTTTTAACCTGAATTCGGGTCTGATGGATCAGGAACAGCGGATACACAAGGAAGAACTCAAAGCGGTTTATCAGGGACATGAGATCGCGACGCACACCCTCACGCATCCCACCATCGCCCGCTGTCCGGCGACGCAGATTTACAGAGAAATCGTTGAAGACAGGAAGGCACTGGAGAAAATCACTGGCTATCCTGTGAGAGGGCATGCCTATCCTAACGGTTCGGTAAGTGATCAGGTAAAGCGTATTTTCTCAGACTGCGGCATTGCCTATGGGCGGACTGTAGAGGAGACTGGCAGCTTTGAACTGCCGGCCGAGTGGATGAACTGGAAGGCAACCTGCCATCACAATCACAATCTCCTTGAGCTGGGAGAGAAGTTTTTGGATTTCAAAAAGACTCAGTATTTAAAATGCATGTATGTCTGGGGTCATTCCTACGAGTTTACCATGCATCAGAATTGGGAGACAATCGAGCAATTCTGTAAGATGATGGGAAGGCAGCCGGATATCTGGTATGCCACAAACATTGAGATCCATGATTATATGGAGGCGTCGAAGCTGCTGCAATTTGCCGCGGACGAGAGCTTTGTCTATAATCCGACCGCTATGGATATTTGGCTTTCTGTGGATGGGGAGATCGTGAAGCTTCCGGGAGGAGAGCAGAAGAGTCTGCTATAGGAATCCGTTAAGAATCAATTAGGAATCAATGGTCGTCAAAAAGCCGGGTTTTGGACCGCCGACTTAAATTCAGACTAGCACCTGAAATCCGGACTGCCATTTATCATAATGGGAGAAGAAATATGAAGAAAAAAGAAATCCTGACACTGGCTTTGGCTTTCGCTCTGACGCTGGGTATGGGGGTGGCGGCGGCTTCTTATAGTGCGCAGGCTTTGGGACGAGACGATACGGGTGTGGGCATTTTACAGCAAAATGCTGATGAAAACGCATTGTTACAGATCTCTGACGCAGTTTCAAACATAGCGAATGAGAATGCCCGCCTGCGGGTTGCCTGGTGGGGGAATCAGGAGAGAAACAATACAACCATCGAGGTGCTGGATGAGTATGCCGCGCTGACCGGGGCAAAGCTGACATATGAATATACGGTCTGGACAGGTTACGTGGAGAATCTGATGACGCAGGCGGCTGGAAACAATCTTCCTGATCTGATTCAGATTTCGACCACGGATCTGGTTGATTTTTCCAGAAGCGGGCAGCTTCTGGATCTGCAAAGCTATATTGACAGCGGCGTGATTGACACTACAGGGATTTCCGGGGATGCTCTGAGCGGAGGAGTGGTCGATGGAGTCCTGACCGGGTTTTCGACGGGGCTCAATACGGTGTCGGTCGTTTACAATCAGGCTGTCTTTGAAGAAGCAGGAGTAGACGCGCCCGCAGATGACTGGACCTGGAGTGACTACCTGAAGACGGTGAAGACCATCTATGAGGCGACCGGGATTCCGTCGGATATTCCATTTCTGACAGAAGCGCGCTGGGTACTGGAATCTATGGTGCGCAGCTATGGCTATGAGTTCTTTTCCACAGAGGGTGATTCGGATGGCGGTCTCCTTCCCTGGGCAGAGGATGAAACGGTGATTGCCGGACTGACGGATGTTCTTTCTGATATCTATGATGGGATTCAGGAAGGCTTTTTTATCGACCCGGAGACGCAGATGTCCTGGTCCGCAACAGAGGATTATTACATTATTCAGGGAAAATCCGCGGCCTCGTTTATTCTGAATAATTACTATACAACCTATTGCTATGCATTCGGAGACGAGCTGGGTCTGGCGATGCTTCCCAAAATGGACGACGGTACCGAGAGCGGCATGTATGCGCTTCCAAGCATGTACTGGTGCATTTCTGCCGGCTGCGAAGACCCGGAAGCAGCCGCGTCCCTGATCAATTATCTGATAAACGATACCGATGCCGCACTGACGATCGGAATGGACAGAGGCGTGTCCCTCTCCTCCGAAATCCGCAGTGCGTTCTTTGCATCGGAAGATACCGATGTATATACGAAGAATGTATTCGCGTTTGTGGATCATGTCTCAGAGACGGTGTCAGCCGTGACCCCGCCGGATCCGGAAAACTCCGCAGAAGTGATCGAAGTGATGAAAGAGGCCTATCAGTCCATGATGTACGGAGAACTGTCCGTGGAAGAGGGGATTGCGCAGATACTGGAGAGCAGCCGGTAGAAGATGGAGATATTACGCAGATATTTGCGAGCTGTCAGCAGAGAGACTTTGCGTGAAAATTTGAGAACTGTCAACAGAAGATGGAGATTACAAAGATGCCCGGATGAGCTGCAGAAGTGCGGCTTTATGTGAGCGCAGGCCAGACCGAAGAGAAGATCAAACTGACGTGAAAGAGAATATGTCTGGAGAGAATCAGCCGGAAGCAGAAAAGGAGAAAAAATGAAACACAAAAAGCAAAAACGATGGAGCATGGTGCAGAAGGTGGCCGCAACTCTGGTCATTACACTTTTATTATGCTCCTGCGGCGGACTTTTTTCCCTGTACCGGCTGGAACAATACAATCTGGAGTACATCTACGAGCTCATCGGGGAACTCATCGACTCCTCAATCGAAAATCTGGAGGACAATCTGGATTCGATCCAGACCATTCTGTACAATGTTGTTTTATCTGACGATGTCCAGAACGCCGCGGGCAATCTGCTGGAGGCGGAACAGGAGGGGACGGTTTCCGGCTCTGAGAAAAATTCCAGCTATAATACGATCACGGACTGTATCCAGAAAAATATCCGCTCGGACAATTCGATCGTATGCGCCAGCTTTTTCGACCGCAGCAATTCCTGCCGCAGCATCGCGATGACACATTACTACCAGCTCTCGGAAGAGGATGCCGGGACTGTCATTGATGAAGCGGTCGCAGCGAGCGGATCAATTATCCTGTTGGACGGAACGGAAATGACCGGGGCGGAAAATGTCCTGATCATGGCGATGGAGATCAAAGAAAAGAAAAATCTTTCCCTGACCCATCTGGGCGTGATTGTGTTCTTTGTAGATCTTGACACGCTGGGCACGGAACTGACCGAGAGCCATGACGGTATCTACGTACTCGGGGATATAGAGAAAAATTATTATTATGTTCTGAATGACGAAGAAGGAGTGCTTGACTCGGCAACCATCACTGTGCCGGGGCAAAACGGATTTCATGTGGAAAAGATATGCGGGGAAGCATATTTTCTGGTGGAACGCACACAGGCGTATGATACGTTTTCCTATGTGGTGCTGACAAACTATGCAGAGCTTTTTAACGGAACACAATCCACCTACCGTTTTTACATGATTCTGCTGATCATAAGCAGTGCGCTCGCTCTGATTGCCGGAATGGTATTTGCCCAATGGATTACGAAAGACATCCGCCAGTTTATCCACTATATTCAGCGGGTGCCGGACGCGAATTCCGATCAGCTGCCTCTGTATGAAAAAGAAGTGCACGACAGGGACGCCTATGAACTGAAAAGCGCGTTTAACCAGATGTCGCACAATTTCAACGAACTGATTCGGGACAATTACGCCAATCAGCTGCTGATTAAGGAAACGCAGCTGCAGGCTCTGCAGTCGCAGATGAATCCTCATTTTCTGTATAATGCGCTGAATTCCGTGTACTGGATGGTGAAGACTGCCGGTCATAAAAACGCGGCGGAGATGATCAGCAGCCTGAGCATCATGCTGAAGGAGACGATCAGCAACCAGGAATTCCTCATTACGGTGGAAAAGGAAATCAGCATTGTCAGCCATTACTTTGTGATTCAGAAATACCGGTATGAGGACAGGCTGAACGTAAGCATAGATCTCGCGGACGACTGCCGCAGCCTGCAAATTCCCAAATTTACCATACAGCCGCTTGCGGAAAACGCGATTAATTATGGCTTAGAGCAGATGCTGGAGCCCTGTACCATCGAGGTGCGGGTCTATCGGGAGGAGCCGGTGCCACCTTCTATACGGGAAGAGGCTGACGGTGAGGCGGAACCAGAGATGTCATTCAGTTTGCGGCAGGCCGACGGTGAGACAGGATCAGGGATGTCACCCGTACAGAATCCGACAGATGGTCAGACGGAATCGAAGAAAAAGAATGCCCCCGAGAGAGCTCTCGATTACATCTGTGAGGTCCGCAACAATGGGCCGGAGCCCGAAGAAAAATTGATGGAAAAGCTGCGCAGTGGAACGCTGCTTCCCCGGGGAAACGGGATTGGACTGCTGAATATCGAAAAGAGAGTCCGCTCCGTGTTTGGAGAGGAATATGGAATCCGCATATTCAGAGAAGGCAAATTTACAGTCGTGCAGGTACGGATGAGGCAGGTCCCTTTGGAGGAGAATAAAGACAGCGGCAGGCAGGGCTGACCTGCGAAAGCCGCTCCGCCTGTCTGTCACAGATACAGGCAAAAAATGACTGATAACCGTGGTCGGCTGTATAGAAAAAATAAACCAAAGAAATATTATATATATTTGCATTGCATAGGTATGAGATGAGAAAATAATATGATTGTTTGTTTTGCGAAAAACTGCTTTAGGTAAGGAAAACATAACAGGACAGCTTCAGGAAAAGAGGACACAATGGAAGAAAAATACCGGATCATGGTAGTGGATGATGAGCGGATTGTGCGGGAAGCGATTGCCGACGGGATCGCGTGGGAGGACTACGGGATTACGCTTGCCGCTGCAGCGGGCAACGCGCTGGAGGCGCTGGATTATCTGAAGGACAACGAGGCAGACCTGATTCTGGTGGATATTCAGATGCCAGTGATGAATGGTCTGGAGCTCCAGAAGAAGGTGCGCTCCCTTCGGCCGGATACCGACTTTATCGTGCTGAGCGGGTATGCGGAGTTCGCCTGGGCGCAGGAGGCCATGCGGTGCGGGGCGAAGGATTATCTGCTGAAGCCCGTCAATGAGGAAAGCCTGCTGGAGGCCGTTCAAAAGTGCAAAAAAGAGAGAGAGTCCAGAAAATTTATGGACTCGATTCGGGAAAAACTGGAACCGGAGGATGGCGCTTCCGGCTCTGTGCAGATTTATTCTTATTCGCACACCGTCAACGAGATTCTCCGCTATATTGAAGAAGAGATTGACAACGAGGATCTGAGCCTGAAATGGATATCCGCGAACCGCATGTTTATGACGGAAAATTATCTCAGCAAAACCTTTCGCAAGGAGGTAGGAAAGAAATTTTCCGCATACCTGCTGGAGCGGAGAATGACGCTTGCCATGCAGCTGCTGGTCAAAGAGCAGGGCGGCTCGATTCAGGACATCGCCCGCAGATGCGGATATGGCAATAACGCGCAGTATTTCAGCAGCATGTTTAAAAAGTACACCGGATATACGCCTACCGAGTACCGGAATTACATCAGGAAGACGCAGAAAATCTGAGCGAATGCTGACTGGTTTGCGGACCGGGACACATACACCCACTCACGTCCCAGCGTGATAATGGTGCCAGACAAAATTGAGGTGCTGTAAATTGCTGTTACAGCACCTCTTTATTGCGCAGAGCCGGTCACCAGTATTTTCATTAAAGCATCATTCCGCTGGCAGATCTGTTTGTGTAGCAGGAAACAATGGGCGTCTTCTGTGCCTGCTACATCTCCGAGCTATATTCTTCCTTCTCACAGACAACCTTGCACCTTTTCTTAAAGCAGGCGATACCATATTTATAAATTGTGTGATATCCTTCATGCTTTAAATCACTTGTGTAATTCATCCGTTCAATCTGGGCCATTGCATCCTTGCATCCTTCATCGAGCCTTGCATTTTCTGCATACTTGAACTCAATAATAATGCCAATATCTTCATCTTCAATTTTTACCATGACATCGCTGTAGCCGTCACCACTATCTGCATTTGTTTTAGAATCCCAGCCTTCTATATTTACCAGTATCCCAATCATCTCACCATGGTAAAGAATTTCCTTTTTGTCTTTCTGAACAGAGGTATCTCTGACTGTAATCGAGTCAAAAAGGTAGGATGTAAATAATTTCTCTGTTTTCGCAGCGTCACCGGATTTTATGGCTTCTCCAAACTCTGTGAGGCGGCTGGTATTTGCTCTGACCACTTTTTGAAACATATCTGTAATCTGCTCAACAAAAATTTCACGGATCTCCCGGTTTGGGATTATCAGCTGATATTTTTTTCCATCTGGTTCTTCTCGATGCGTCAAATAGCCAGTCATAAACAGGACGCTCCAGATATTTTCGATTTCATCATAAAGGTGATTGTATGTCAGATCCTCCCGAATTACCTTTTCCACAGTTTCCCCGGCAACTAATGCCTCAATCTCCCTTTTTGTGTTCGCCGTCTTATTTGATTTTTCAATAAAATGCCGAACTATGTCATTTCCACTGGTGTTTGACCAATATTCCTTTGGAGAAGCGGTTGGATCACTGGTTAATTCGTAACAGTAGTTGATAACATCCCAGGGGCAGTAGACATCTACTTTACCGAAACGGTATCCATCATACCATTCCCTTACAGTATCATATTTATCTGTCAGGCCGTAATAAGCCAGCATTTCCTTCACTTCATGATCTGCAAAACCGAAATATTCATCAAAGCGAACCGTTGTGATAGAAAGTATATTAGGATTATTTAATCCTGTGAAAATACTTTCCTTTGCCACGCGTAGGCATCCTGTCAGCACAGCAAAATAAAGGCTTTCATTGGATTTCAACGCCTTATCAAACATACCCCGGATAAGCTTCACCATCTGAGGATAATAGTTCCCCTCACTTGCTTTGGCTAACGGGACATCATATTCATCGATTAAAATAATTACCTTTTTCCCAAAGTGCTTCTGCAGAAAGCCGGAAAGTACACTTAAACTTCCTTTTATGACATCATCTGACATTTTGAAATAATCGGGATGCTTCGGATCAACGTTTACCAGTTTCTTATACATCTCTTTTTCAGTTTCTGTAAGGGATTCGCTTTCTAAAAGAAAATTGAATCTGAGTGCTTCCCTGCCGATTTCAGAACACAAATCGGATCTTGCGCTCTCATAATCAAAGCCATCCACACTCTTTAAACTAACCGAAATAACCGGAAATTTCCCCATGTATTTTTCACAGAGCTGTGTCTCTTTGGAAATATCAAGTCCTTCAAAGAGGGTACTGTCACATCCGATTTCAAGGAATGCCTTCAGCATACTCATATTCATGGATTTTCCAAAACGCCGCGGACGGGTAAAAAGATTAACTTTTCCCCACGCATTCAGTAAATCACGGATCATTGCCGTTTTGTCGACATAGTAAAATCCCTCTGTCCGAATCTCGCAGAAATCATCAATCCCAATCGGGAGCTTCTTTTTCATACAATTATCCGCCATAAATAAACCGCCCCTCTTTATCTTGTGAAAACGCTGACATCTGTTCATATATCCACTTGCGCTGCGTTGCACATCCTTATAGCCATTATACATAAATCCGCAGGTAAATCAACCGTTTTTAAATGTGCAGAGAATGACGCCTGCAGATATTGGCTTTCATGTCCGGCAGTTGTCTTGCTTTTATTTAAACAAAAGTGTATCGAAGAAGGGATTGCAGCTTCTTGGTTAAAAGAGTAAAATGAATGAAACAGTCCTGAACAGTGCAGAACAGCAGGCGGTTTGTTTGCGCTGTCCAGGCCGAATCGCCTGATGTAATTGTGAGGAGGAAGAAGAAAGTGACAAACAGGAACGAAGAAAACAGAACAGAGCAGCTTTTCCCGGATGGAACGCCCATCTCGGAATGGTTTTCTGACACGCATGTGCCGGACCTCACGGAATTGGGAAAGCAGTATGTGCTGACACAATACCACGTATATGATGATGGAAAGGTATATACAAAAGAAATCCAGGCAGTGATTGACCTTGCGGCTGCCGGGGGTGGCGTCATTGTAGTTCCGGCGGGGACTTATCTGACAGGCTCCCTTTTCTTCCGGCAGGGGGTCCATCTGTATGTCGCGGAGGGCGGCACATTAAAAGGCAGCGATGACATTTCGGATTATCCCATCTGTGAGACCCGCATAGAAGGCGAGACCTGCCTTTATTTTGCGGCGTTGATTAACGCGGACGGGGTGGACGGCTTCACAATGTGTGGCCCGGGGACGATCGACGGCAACGGATTAAAATCCTGGCGGTCGTTCTGGCTTCGGCGGCAGTGGAATCCGGACTGCACAAACAAGGATGAGCAGAGACCGAGGCTGGTCTATCTCTCGAATGCGCGCAACGTGATGATAGCGAATCTGAAGCTGCAGAACTCTCATTTCTGGACAACCCACATTTACAAGTGTGACCATGTAAAATATTTGAACTGCCGCTTCTTTTCACCGGCAGCTCCTGTAAAAGCACCAAGTACGGACGCGATCGACATCGATGTGTGTACTGATGTTCTGGTCAAAAACTGTTATATGGAAGTGAATGACGACGCGGTGGTACTCAAGGGCGGCAAAGGACCGTGGGCGGATACCGCACCGGAAAACGGCTCGAATGAAAGAATTATTATTGAGGACTGTACCTACGGATTCTGTCACGGCTGTCTGACCTGCGGCTCGGAATCCATACACAACCGGAATATTATCATGCGCAGAATCCATGTTCTGGAATCAATGAATTTCCTCTGGCTAAAGATGCGCCCGGACACCTCGCAGCTCTATGAATATATTACGGTTGAGCAGATCACCGGAAAGGCGGACAGCTTTATCAATATTCATCCCTGGACACAGTTTTTCGACCTCAAAGGCCGCGAGGATATCCCACTGTCAGTCGCGCAGAAGATTACAGTACGCGATTGTGAATTTACATGTAAAACGTATTTTGACGTACTGAGGCAGGACGATCAGTATCAGCTGAAGGATTTTATTCTGGAGAATCTGACCATCACAGCTGAAAAAAACGGGTTTTCAGAAGAACTTGTTGAGGGGATACAGGTAAGCGATGTAGAATGCCGTCAGACATTCTAAGTGTGCGGCTGACTTCCTGATTGCAGAAAGGGCACAGTCAGGTACTATAATTATAAAAATTCGATATTCTGATAATAATTTCAGATTCCAAAGATGCGATTCTTGACAGTAGTAAGTTATAAAAGATAAAATAATAAGTCAGGATGAATTCGGAGGATTTTTTATGTATACGGTTTTAATGGCGGATGATGAAGAAAGCGTGCTGGAAGTGCTTTGTACCAGCGTGAACTGGCAGGAGCTGGGTGTAGAAACAGTACTGACTGCCGCAGACGGATTGGCGGCCCTGGAGTATTTTCAGCAGTCCCTGGGGGCAGGAGAGGGGATGGCTGCGGGACAGAGGACGATTGATTTGCTGATTGCGGATATCCGTATGCCCCGGATGGATGGACTGGAGCTGATCCGCCGGGTGCGGGAGATTTCTCCGCATACGCATTGTATTCTGCTGACTGCTTATGGCGAATTTGGGTATGCGCAGACGGCGATCCGCCTCGGTGTTGAAAATTATTTGTTAAAACCGATTGCCAGGGAAGAGTTTGAACAGACGGTACAGAATGCTCTGAATAATCTTCATCAGAAACGCCAGAGTTCGGAACTTTTGCTGCTGGAAAACACGTTGAGACGCTGGACTTTAGGGACGATAGGCAGCGAAGAGCTTGGTGAGCGTGCCTTGATTCTGGGGATTAATTTGTATCAGTCTTATTATTGTGCAGCCTGTGTGGTAAAGAAAGGGGAAGCTTCGATAGCGCTGTTCTGTACGAGCTGCGTGGAGGAGCTTCGAACGCAGCGGTATGATGTCTGGTGTTTTTGGGATGAAAAGGGTCGCTATATCATGATTATCGGAGGCCAGCGGCTGAGTCCGGAGGTATTGACGGAAAAGCTTTCACAGGCCGCCATACAGGCTGGTGCTTCGGACGCGGCGGCGTTGGTGGTCGGTACGCCGGTCACTGAGGCAGAAATGCTGCATCTGAGCTATCAGTCCGCAATGGATGCGGTAGAACTGGCAGATATGAAAAATGCGGGACTCGTATTGGAGCGGCAGGAGGATATGGGCACCTTTGATATGGATCTGCTGGCGGAGGAAATCCGAATGCTTCTTTTTGAGCAGGATGGGAAAACCCGTCAGAACGGATACCGGCACCTTGTTATGAGGCTTTGCGGAAAAGGAAAACCACAGGAACAGGGCGTCCGCCTGGCCCGCGCCTGCATTGGGGTACTCATGCGGGAATTTCCGGCGGCTGATGGTCTGCAGGTGCAGGAGAAGATTTATCACGAGGGCGCCCCGGACCGCTGGCCGGAAACAGCGGCTGAAGCGGAAAATGTTATGCTGTGTCTGCTGGATTCTGTGCAGGACATTTTTTCTTCCCTGTTTTCTGAAAGAAGTCCTGTGGTACAGAGAACGATCCGTTACATACGCCGCAGGGTACTGGAAGGGAAAAGTGTTTCACTAAAGGAATTTTGCGCCGGAAACGGTATGAATCCTTCTTATCTGGGGCATACGTTCAAGCTGGAGACCGGAGTGTTTTTTAATGACTATCTGACACAGTGCAGGATTGACCGTGCGATTGTCCTGCTGCGCAATCCGAACCGCAAAATCAAGGATGTTGCGGAAGAAGCGGGCTTTGCTTATGCAAGCTATTTTGTAAAATGCTTTCGCGCCAGTAAGGGGGTTTCTCCTGCCGCCTATCGGATGGAACAGCTGAATCGGGAAAGCTCATATACATAAAAACATGTAACTGTTCAGTACCTTCACAGATACGGCTGGAGTACAAAGATGAAAAGACTGCATGTAATAAAGAACCGCAGCGTGCGGATGCTGACGTATTTCTGCTTTGCGGTAATTCTGGTGGTCAGCCTGATTGCCTGCTATTTTGGTTATCGTCAGAGGAGAAATGAGCTGTTAGCGGAGCTTGATCTGACATTGACCCGGGCTGCGGGCGAATACCAGAATCTCACAGAGGATTTCTGGGATGTCTATATTCCGATTTTTCAGCAAAGCGGCGGAGTCGAAGCTTTGCGCGCCTATTTTGAGCAGGCGGATGCACTGACTCCGTTTGAAAAGAGTGACCTGACAGAGCTGTTATCTTCCATGGCACTTAGAAACGATCAAATCCGATGGATTGCCCTGGTTGCTGATGAGAGGGAAACAAACTATATTTATTTTTCCACACAGTCAACCCTGCAGGAGCTTTCAGATGATTTCCCCTATTTGGAACAGCTTGCCGGGAAAGAATCCATCCTGGAAATCTACGGCCTTCGGACGGTGGACAGTCTGGATGAAAGCTATGACTGCATCGCAATGACCGGCGGTCTGCCGGGAACAATCGACGGCGGTACGCTGATTGTCGGTTTTTCAATGGATCGTGTAAGCCTGATTTGCGGAGAGGAAAGCAGCTTTCAGTCTCTCCAGTTTGATATTGCTGTGGATGGAGAAAGTATCTATACTTCCGGAGAAACCGCTTTTTTGCCGGATGAGCTGCCGGAGCGGGGAAGTGCTGCGCTGTGTACGGGTACGGAGGGGACGCGGTATGTGCAGGTATATGGCGAGAGCATTCGCGGAACACGGATATACTATTCCGTAAAGTGGACGGAATTGCTTGTATTATCTCATCGAAATACAGGGATGATTCTTCTGCTGGTAGCAATTGCAATGATTGTTATGCTGCTCCTTTATTCTATGATACTGCGGATGCTGAACCGGGAGGTCGAGATTATTCATGCCGGATTGGAAAAAATCGGCCAGAATAAGCTGGATACCCGGATTGAGGCCAATTTTAAAGAAAGCAGTTTTGAAGAAATCGCACGGGCAATCAATGCCATGACGGTCAGGCTGAAAGAAAATATTGACCGCGCATACTTCTATGAGCTGAAGCAGAAGGAAGCGGAAATGCAGGAGCTGCAGGCAAAGTTTAATCCGCATTTTCTATATAATTCACTGGAGATGTTCTGCGCCCGCTGCTATCAGAACGGGGACGCCGAGACAGCGGATCTGATCGCACAGACGGCTGCTATCTTCAGGGGATTTATCGGTTCACGCACTTTTATTCCCATGCAGGAAGAGCTGGCGTTTAGCAGACGCTATCTTGCATTGTTCAGGGCCAGATACGGGGATCGGGTACGTGTCCTGTTTGATTTCGACACGGAAGTTCTGGAATATGGTATTGTGCGGAATGTGTTCCAGCCGTTGATTGAGAATTATTTTGTGCATGGCATTGATCCGTCCAGGGAGGATAACTATATCTGTCTGCACGGCCATTTTGGGGAAACAGAAACAGAGAAGACAGCAGAGGCAGCAAAGACAGCAGAGGCGGCAAAGGCAGGTAAAAATACCCTGCCGGAGTCCGAACCGGACGACACCATTGTGATTACGGTAGAAGACAATGGCGTGGGTCTGGATCGGGAAGAATGTGACCGGATTAATGTACAGCTTCGGGAACCCATCGTGGTTTCCGAAGAAAGCTATGGACTGAAAAATCTGCATCAGCGCCTGGCCCTTTTTTATGGGGAAGGCTATGGGCTGACTCTTCTGCCGAACGAGAACGGCGGTCTGATGATCCGTATGCTGATTAAACGGGTGCGGTGTGAAACGGAAACGAACAACTCTTAGTTTTCCTTAATTATTTTTATAATCTGAAATTATTCTTATATACGCCATTTTTTTTACGATTTATAATCGGATCATCAATCATGAAAGTAGGAGTGAGAAAAATGGCGAAATCCAAAAAGGCTCTTTCCGGGAAGGAAAAGGAAGCGATACAGGCAAAAGGAACGGCTTCTTACGGTTCCGCATCTGGTGCAAACAGTTTCCTGCGGGGCAGAAAGTGGGAAAGCTACCGCCTCTTCCTGATGGTACTCCCCTGTATTATTTTTATTTTTATCTTTAAATACCTGCCTCTCTGGGGATGGAGCTATGCGTTTTTCCAGTACAAGGTAGGACTGCCGTTGAGCCAGTGCGAATTTGTCGGCCTGCAGAATTTTCAGGTTCTGTTCGGAAACAAGGTGATGCGGACAAATCTGTTTCGTGTGCTTCGCAATACTCTTGGTATCCAGGGACTGAATTTCCTGCTTATGCCGGTACCTATGCTTTTTGCGATTTTTCTGAGTGAAATCAAAAGTACAAAGTTTCAGAAAACAGTGCAGACACTGACAACGCTTCCGCACTTTATCAGCTGGGTAATCATGTTTTCGCTGGCATCCAGCCTGTTCGGCTCCACCGGCCTGATTAATACCCTGCTGGATAACGCGGGTCTGGATGCAACAGTCAATATACTGACGACATCTCAGCATGTCTGGATTATTCAGGCGCTGTTTAATCTGTGGAAGTCAATGGGGTGGAGCTCTATCATCTACTTCGCGGCGATCGCGGGTCTGGACCAGTCTGTCTATGAGGCTGCGATGGTGGACGGGGCGACCCGCCTGCAGAAGATCCGGTACATAACCGTTCCGCTGCTGATCCCGACCTTTTTTGTACTGCTGATTATGAATATCGGGAATTTCCTGAATTCCGGCGTTGACCAGTTTCTTGCATTCGGGAACGCGCTGAATAAAAGCTCCATCGAGGTGCTGGATCTGTACGTGTATAACCTCGGTATTGGATCCGGACAGATATCGTTCAGTGTGGCGGTGGGAATTATGAAGTCTGTAGTTGCGATTATTCTTTTTGCCAGTGCGAACTTTGCATCGAAGAAAATCCGCGGAGTGAGCGTATTTTAAGTGAAAACGGCAGGCATCCGCCTGCATCTGTGGAGAGGAGGAATTATCCGTGGCGGTAAGTGCAAAAGCAGTCAGTCAGCCGAAAAAGCATATTAAGATGAGTGCTGCTGACAAAACATATAACATCATTGGAATTATCATTTTTTCCCTTGTGACGCTGATTTGTGTATATCCGTTTTATTTTCTGTTTATCTGTACGATCAGCGATCAGAATCTGGTGGATCTGAATCTGATTACGATTATTCCAAGGGGAATTAATTTTAAAAACTATGTTGAAATTTTTTCTGTGCAGAATCTGGCGAATTCCGCGTTTATTTCGGTAGCGCGCACGGCCTGCACGACGGCGGTGAGTCTGGTCTGTACTTCTTACATGGCTTACTTTTTCAGTAAGCAGAATATGTGGGGACACAAATTCTGGTATCGTTTTACCGTTGTCACGATGTATTTTTCAGCAGGAATGATTCCCGAATATCTGAATAACCGTATGCTGGGGCTGACGAATACCTTCTGGATTTATGTGGTTCCGGCTGCCATATCAGTCTATAACATGGTTCTGGTGAAAACGAATATTGAAAGCATGAGTCCGGAGCTGGAGGAATCCGCTTATATGGACGGCGCCGGATATCTGACCCGGTTTTTCCGGATTGTACTTCCATTACAGAAGCCAATCCTTGCGACAATCAGTTTGTTTACAGCTGTAAACCAGTGGAATGATTTCTTTACAACGAAGCTGTATATTACGAATACCAAACTGTATACGCTGCAGTTCCTGCTCTATGAGCTGCTCCAGTCCGTGCAGGCGGCGGCAAACCAGATTACTACAGGAAATCAGGGTTCTACTATTACGGCGACCGGAATCCGTTATACTCTGACGGCGGTTGTTATTATCCCAATCATATGTGTTTATCCTTTTATTCAGCGTTTCTATGTAAAAGGCCTGATGGTCGGCGCGGTGAAAGGTTAAATAATGGCGGCACGCGCCGCGGCCGGGCGCAGCCTCTGTGAAAACAAGAAACCAGTGAAACAAAACAGGAAAGAAAAACAGCAGAGTAAAGCAACAAAGTAAAACAACAAAGTAAAACAACAAAGCAGAACAACAAAGCAAAACAGAAATGAAGGACAGGAAGTGAGGGAATTTTTATGAAACAGAAGTATTTAAAAAAGGCAGCAGCTCTGTGTATGGCCGGCACACTTGTGCTTGGCCTGGCATCTGTGGGCGGGGAAGGCTCTATTACTGCGTCCGCATCGGATGACCTGACAACGATCACGCTTTATCCGCGCGACGCGAACCTCACAAGTGGTGTGGTTTCCGGGTATATGGGAGATTATCTTGCGTCTCTTGGACTGGAAGTAGAAGTATGGGCGTATTCAGACGAAAAGACGAATGCAATCCTGGCGAGCGGAGATCTGCCTGATATTATGTATGTCTCAACAGACAATCTGGATACCATGATCCAGGCAGGAATGCTGCTCAATCTGGATGATTATCTGGATCAGATGCCGCATGTGCAGTCTTATGATGGAATGGAAACCGCTCTGAATTATGTACGCGAGTACAGGAGCAACGGCACCGGCAGCGTATATGCTCTTCCTCTGGTAGTGGGAGAGAGCAGCACCGCTTATGAGCTTGCGGATTCTACGGACCGGAATGCCGTCAAGCTTCGCTGGGAAACCTATGAAGCAATCGGTGCGCCGGAGATTACAAATATGGATGATCTGCTTGATGTAATGGCGCAGATGCTCGAGGCCGAACCGACTGCGGAGGATGGGACAACCATGTATGGTACTGTACTGAACAGCGGCTCGGACACGGATTACTGGGCCTGCATGACGATCTGGTATCGTTATCAGGGCTATTCCGAAAGTGAACTGGCGTATTTGCTGGAGAGCAATATGGTTGATGGAACGGTATCTTCCATTTTATCTACCGACAGTCTGTATTATCAGGGATTGAAGTGGTATAATGAGGCGTATAACCTTGGGCTGGTTGATCCGGATTCTCTCAATAATGACCGTGCGACGCAGAAGCCGAAGGTGGACAATGGCTACGCAATGGTTCCGAGCGGATATCTGCCTGGCTGGGCCTCTACCTATCTGCCGTATCTTGTTGATGATACAACTATTTATTACAACAGCAACAGCCCCTATGGCGATCAGAACCATGTGATCGCAATTAACGCAAATACAGAAAATATTGAAGCTTGCCTCGCGTTTCTGGATATGCTTGCTGATCCGGATGCTTATCTGGTATCCCGCTCTGGTCCGGAGGGAGAGTTCTGGTATGTGGATGAGAACGGAGACGCTTATTTTACCGAAGAAGGCTTGGCGTATCTGGAAGAAAATATGGTAGGATCTACCGGATTTACGACATCGACCGGTGAAAGTGTTGCTCTGTGGAATACACCATTTATCGTGAGCAATGGCTATCCGACCAGCTATGGCGATGGAGAGGGCGGTTATCGACTGCCTCTTGTTACGGCGTGGACCGAGTATAATGAGCTGATTGCGGAGAATGAGATTTATCAGCAATGGATTGAGACTACCGGATATGAGAGCTGGCAGGATTGGCTGGCGGCTGAGGATGCCTATGTTTCGGAGAGTGACCTGGATTATATTTCTAATTTTGAGAGTATTCCGGATGACCTGACACAGCTTACCATCGACGCGATCCGGGATGTGGTGGTGAATGCCAGCTGGCAGATGGTTTATGCCTCCAGCGATGAAGAATTTGACGCAATCTGGGAGCAGATGGTATCTGACTGTGAAGGCCTTGGCGCGGAAGACATCATTGAATGGCGCCTGGAAGATATTGAAAACGCGAAAGCAATTCGTGATTCACTGGCGGAATAGGTTTCCCGCAACAGGAATCGTTCAGAATAACTAAGCTTTTTTGAGGAACTGCTCCATGAATCATTGAGGCGCTAAGGGGATATCTCATAGATTTGAGTTTACAAAGCTCAAAAAATGGGATATCCTTCTTTTGCGCCCCTTATTTTATCTGATAACTGCTCCTGTCCGCATCTGCGACACTGCCATCTGGCGGGCTGCGGCAGGCTGAATATACGAAGAGCGAAAAGGATACTACAGAATGAAACTTTTGGAAATACTTCATAATCCGGAGGATGAATTCACTCCGATTCCGTTCTGGTTTCTGAATGGCAATCTTTCCCATGCGGAAATGATCCGGCAGATGGAAGATTTTACGGCTCACGGCGTGAAGGGCGTAGTTCTGCACCCGCGTATGGGACTGCCAAAGCGCATCAAATATCTCTCAAAAGAATATTTTGGATATATTCGTACTGCGGTTGAGACTGCCGACCGCCTGCATATGACTGTGGTGCTGTACGACGAAGGCATGTATCCTTCGGGATCAGCGAATGGACAGGTTGTGGAAGGACATCCGGAATTCGCGAGCGAAGGGATTACCCTGACCAGGGAAATGCTGCCTGGCGATGAGCTCCTGGCTGAAATTGAGAATCAGTTTCTGGTGGCGCGGAAGACCGGCGGCACTATGAGGGGGATTCACTGGGATCAGGAGGATGGGGAGCCAAATGCGCCTCTGACTGCGGATCTTTTAAATCCCGCCGCGGTGAACCGCTTTATTGAGCTGACTCATGAGGCGTATTACCGGGAATTTCATGCTTACTTTGGCACTGTGATTCAGGCTTTTTTTACAGATGAACCGAGCATCATGGGACGGAATGTGTACGGTATGTTTGCGTGGAGTCATAATTTCGCTGAAGTCTTTACCGGGGCCGGAGGGCATCTTTCGGGCCTTGCCGATCTGTTTTATGGCAGAGAAAACGAAGACACGATTCTGTATGAAAAGCTGATACTACAGAAGGAGAGCGAGGTCTATTACGGGAAGCTCAGTGCCTGGTGCGAGAATCACGGGATTGCCCTGATGGGACATCCGCATCAGAGTGATGATATCGAGGCCGAGCGGTATTTTCACATCCCGGGACAGGATCTGGTGCTGCGCTGGGTCAGCCCCGAAAAGGGAGGTCTTGAAGGGATGGATTCGACTATGGCCAAGTGCAGTGCGGACGCTGCCAGACTGATGGGGCGGCGGCGCAACGCCAACGAATGCTTCGGCGCCTGCAACGCGGATAACAATCCCTGGCAGTTTTCCGGCGGAGATATGAAGTGGTACCTGGACTGGCTGGCAGTGCGCGGTGTGAACCTTTTCGTGCCTCACGCTTTTTATTATTCCATTCAGGGCAGGCGGAAGGAGGAGCGTCCGCCGGATGTGGGTCCGAATAATATCTGGTGGCCGCACTACAGCCTCTGGTCGGCTTATATGCGCCGTCTCTCCTGCCTGATGACGGATGCGGACATGCGTACGCCGGTGGCTGCCATCTGCAAAAACCGTTCCCTCTGTCCGGAGATGGTGGCTCCTTTGTTTGAGAACCAGACCGGATTTCAGTATCTGCCGGAGAGCTTTTTAAAGGATTGTTCGGTCGATGCAGAAACGCAGGAATTAATCTGCCGGGGAAGGCGCTATCAGGCGGTCGTGAATGACCTGGGAAATGCTTTTCCGCAGGTTTCTCATCAGGTAACGGAAGATCTGGCAGATGTGCATTGCTTCCCAAAGACGCCCACGCTTCGCTGTGCACATTTTGTGCGCGCGCAGGCGGAGTGCTGGTTTCTGGTCAACGAGGGCAGCTGCAGGATCGAGACAGCGCTGACTCTGCCGGGGATTACGGGCAGGATCGGAAAGTATGATCTGTGGAATGACAGGGCTTTCCGCCAGGCTTCCTGCCTGGGGAAGGACGGCGAACAGATTCGCCTGAGTCTTTATCCAAGGCAGAGCGTGCTTCTTTTTACCGTAAGCGAACAAGAGTACGAAAAGCTGGCGGCGCCGCCAGTGGAGGTCTGGCTTCCTGCGCCGGACTTTACCCAGATCAGGCACGATCCGCGGAAATGCACGCGGACATATAAGGCTCTGATGGACGTAAGTGCCGGAACACTTGACGAAGGTGTTCCCATAATATCTTTTGACGGCTATGATATGGCAGAATTGAAGGTAAATGGGAAGGATGCGGGCGTTTCCTTCTGGCCGCCGCATCATTTCGCGGTACAGGGCCTGCTGCATGAGGGTCAGAATGAAATAGAGGTGACCATGACCGGTAGCCTGGCCAATAAATATGGGAATCGGGCGGTGCACTATGGGGTGAGGTGACCGGACATGATAGACGATATACCCGCCGCCGCAGATGTGGAGGAATCGAGCGGTGTCCTATGTGGTGAGGTGACCGGCCAAAAACGAATATAAATGGAGATAGAAACAGAGATAGAGAAGAAATAGAGATCGAGATAGAAATAGAAACAGAGATCGAGGGGAATTTTCATGGATTTACAGAATGTTTTGGGTAAAGCACGCACATACATCGACGGACTCACTGTGGACTCGGAGGAAAATGTACCTGGCGCTGTGACAGCGGACGAACACAGGTTTTTTACCTGGGACAATGAACACAGAACGCCGTCCGGGAAGCCGTATCTTTTTGACTGGAGCTATTATAATGGTGTGGTGATGGAAGGGCTTTACGATATCTATGCTGCCAGTCCAGATACGGGACGGCGTTATTATGATTACGTAAAAGAATACCTGAACTCCATGCTGGAAGAGGGAGCGGATCATACGGTATCCTTAAATCAAAGACGTGCCGGTTATGTAGACTGCCACGGAGCAGACTGCTATAAGACGGCGGCTCTGCTCGTAAAAATGACAGACGGACATGATAATTATATGAAATTAGCTTCCGCACTTTACCGCGATCTGACAGATACCGCTCATGTGAATTCAAAGGGTAATATTGTTCCGCTGGACTTCATGGAGGAGGAGCTTGGGTATCATTACTGGCACTCCTGGGCAGGCGGGAAGGCTCCCAGGTTTAAGGTATGGCTGGACGGTATTTACATGCTGCAGCCGTTCCTGGCACATTACGCGGCAATGACAGGTGATCAGGGGCAGCTGGCTTTGATCAGAAAGCGCTTTCAGTGGGTGGCGGAGACGATGCTGGCGCCCAATGGGATGTATTATCACGCCTGTAACAGCAGACAGGATTTCTGCGCCTTTCACTGGACCCGCGCCATGGGGTGGTATGGCATGGCTATGGCAGATGTCATGGATGCGGCGGGAGGGGAGCTCATTGACGCAATCCGGCCGAATCTGAAGCTTTTTGTCGAAGGAATGCTGAGGTATCAGGATGAAAGTGGCATGTGGGCAAATCTGGCGGACCGGAAAATAACGGGTACAAACCGCCTGGAAACCAGCGGCACAGCCATGATGGTCTATACGATCCTGAAGGGAGTCCGAAAGGGATGGCTGGATTCTTCCTGCAAAGACGCGGCGGTAAAAGCCTTTACGGCGATAACGGAGATGAAGCTTGACAAGGGCGGTCTGCAGGATATCTACATGAAAGCTGCGGCCGATAATACGAATAATTATGAAAATGCGGCGTATTACATGCCGGATGAGGGGAAGGGCAGCGGTCCCTATATGATGGCATATTCGGAAATGATACAGCTCTGAAAATGACTTACATTATCTGCTATATTACTCGCAGCAAAACCAGCTGCTCATAGTGCAGAGGAGGATGATGATTATGGAACAGATAAGGCAAATAAATTATTACGCCGACCCGGACAGGGCTGAGTTGTGGTGGGAAAAACCCGAAGGCGCAGACGCCTGCACACGTTATCAGGTTTTTCTGGACGGTGCGATCGCAGGAGAAACGGGCAGGACGCATTTTACTCTGGAAAATCTGGAGGCGGGCCGGGAGTATATGATACAGGTAGCTGTGCAGACTGTTGACCAACAGACTTCTGCGATACAGTCAGGCGGGCAGAATCCCTCTGATGGCAGTATGATTGCTTATCTTGCACATCCAGGCAGCATTCATATGGAGGAGCACCATTCTGCTGGAGGAGCCGCAGCGGTTGCAGCGGTTCCTGCCGGGGCTTTATCTCAGGATGGCGTTTCTGTCACATTTCAAACGCCCATGCCGCGCAAGCGCATCGATGTCACAGCATCTCCCTACTTTGCGAAGGGGGACGGTCAGACGATGAACACGGCCATTCTGCAGAAGGCGTTCGATGACTGCCCTGCGGGCGGCTCGGTATATCTTCCTGCCGGCACCTATCTCACCGGTGCGCTGCGCCTTCACAGTGATATGGAATTGTATCTGGATGAGGGAGCTACTTTACAGGGTTCGTCTGACCCTGCAGATTATCTGCCGCGCTTCAGAAGCCGGTTCGAGGGGACGGAGATGGAGTGCTACCAGAGCCTGTTGAATCTGGGCGATCTCGATCATACGTCCGAACCCAACTGTACAAATGTGATTATCCGCGGCAAAGGTGCTATCAAGGGCGGCGGGTTTGCGCTGGCCTGGGCCACCATCCAGTCTGAGAAGGAGCGGTTGAAGGATTACCTGGCAGCCAATGCTGACTACGTGGCGACCTGCGAGAATGACAATACGATTCCCGGGCGTGTGCGCGGCCGTCTCATCAATATGAGCAACTGCAGCCATATCCGGATCAGCGGCCTGACCCTTGCGGACGGCGCCAGCTGGAATCTGCACATGGTCTACAGTGACCATATTATTACGGACCATTGTCTTTTCAGCTCGAAAGGCGTCTGGAACGGGGATGGCTGGGATCCGGATTCCAGTGAGGACTGCACACTTTTTGCCTGTACATTTCATACGGAAGACGATTCCGTTGCTATTAAGTCCGGCAAGAACCCGGAGGGCAACGAAATCAACCGCCCTGCGCGGCATATCCGCATTTTTGATTGTCGCAGTGCTTTTGGCCATGGCCTGTGTATTGGCAGTGAGATGAGCGGCGGCGTCGAGGATGTGAAAATCTGGGACTGCGATCTGGAGCACTCCATGGTCGGCATTCAGGTCAAGGGTACCCCAAAGCGAGGCGGCTATGTCCGCGGTCTGCATGTGCAGGACTGCGTGGTCCCCTGTCTGCAGGCTGTTTCTGTCGGTTACAACGATGACGGAGTCCCGGCGCCCGAACCGCCGCATTTTGAAAATTTTACCTATGAGCGCGTGACTGTTACTGGCAGGAGCCTTCTCGAGAACTGGACGGACTGTAAGGCCATCGAATTCACAGGATTTGATGAAGCACATCCGATCCGCAGTATATTATTTAAGAACGTCAAAATCACCGGCGGCCTGGGAGTGGCTGTTGAACTGTGCGAAGGCGTGCGGTTTGAGGAATAAATATACGATATTAACCAGAGAAATCCTGGACCTGAAACTTAGGATCTGAAAGGAAATAATCATATGATTAAGAGCTGTGATACCCGAAATGAGAGACCTCTGTCTCGGGACATCTGAAGACCCCGGGATTTTATGATGCAGAAGACTGTTGGAAATACGCAGACGACTGGATTCACGCTGTTTTTACACTGGAACGGGAATGTAAATAATTAAAATCATGAGTAAATGCAAAATAAAAATTGACAGATTTTTTCACTGGAATTATACTGATGAAAACCTTGCGAATGGGGGGATGAACATGAGGCGAGAAGATTATATACCTGATGAGTCTGTTGTAAAGAGGGCAAATGCGGCAGTGGCTATTGAACTGGAGAAAAAAAAAGCTATGGATATGCCGGCTGTTGTGTATGATTCTGAGACGAAGCTGATTTACCATGTCTACGGCGATGGTACAAGGGTGGAAATTGGGAAGAGGCTTAGAGAGGGACGATTTAGTGAGCGCACAAAACAAAAAACCTGAGGTAATTGTCTTTGCCGGACCGAATGGATCGGGAAAAAGTACGTTTACGGAGTTGTTGCGGCCTCCTGTGGATTATATTAATGCTGATGAAATAAAAAAGAACCTGAAGTGTTCCGATCTTGAAGCAGCCCAATTGGCGGAAAAACAACGTGAGGATCATGTGGCTGCCGGAGAAGAATTTTGTTTCGAAACAGTATTGTCGACAGACCGCAATTTGAAGCTTCTTAAGAAAGCGAAGAAGTTGGGCTTTTTTATTCGTTGCTATTATATCCTTACATCCGATCCGATGATTAATATTTTTCGCGTGAGATCCAGGGTTGAGTCAGGTGGTCATGATGTGCCTGAAGATAAGATAGTTGTACGATATGACCGTGCTCTAGCTCTGGTAAGTAATTTGGTTCCAGTGTGCGATGTCTGCCATATTTATGATAATTCAAGCCAAAAGCCGTATCGAATTTTTAAAAAACGAAAAGATCAGTTCTATTATGATGAATGTGACGATTGGCAATTGGAAGACATTCGGTCACTGACAGGCGTGGATGATATGGTAAGGAAAGATTTAAATCGGGAATAGATATTTCAGCCCGCTCATATGACTATTCAGCCCTGGGTTTAACCGGGGCTGTTTTTTGAAATACTAAGGGCATGAAATGACACCGGCGAGGTATGTATGAAAGTGTATGGCAATATTGGAATTACAGGCAGGAGGACGATTATGGAATGGATACGGAAATTTGATTATTACGCCGACCCGGACAGGGCCGAAGTGTGGTGGGAAAAACCCGAAGGCGCAGACGCCTGCACACGTTATCAGGTTTTCCTGGACGGTGCGATCGCAGGAGAGACGGACAGGACGCATTTTACCGTGGAAAATCTGGAGGCGGACCGGGAGTATATGATACAGGTAGCTGTGCTGACTGTTGACCAACAGACTTCTGCGATACAGTCAGGCGGGCAGAATCCCTCTGATGGCAGTATGATTGCTTATCTTGCACATCCAGGCAGCATTCATATGGAGGAGCACCATTCTGCTGGAGGAGCCGCAGCGGTTGCAGCGGTTCCTGCCGGGGCTTTATCTCAGGATGACGTTTCTGTCACATTTCAAACGCCCATGCCGCGTAAGCGCATCGATGTCACAGCATCTCCCTACTTTGCGAAGGGGGACGGCCAGACGATGAACACGGCCATTCTGCAGAAGGCGTTCGATGACTGCCCTGCGGACGGCTCAGTTTATTTCCCTGCAGGCACCTATCTCACCGGTGCGCTGCGTCTTCACAGTGATATGGAATTGTATCTGGATGAGGGAGCCGTTTTGCAGGGCTCTGCGGATCCTGCAGACTATCTGCCGCGTATCAGAAGCCGGTTTGAGGGGACGGAGATGGAATGTTATCAGAGTCTGTTGAATCTGGGCGATCTTGATCATACATCCGGCCCCAACTGTACAAATGTGATTATCCGGGGCAAGGGCGCCATCAAGGGCGGTGGTTTTGCGTTGGCCTGGGCTACCATCCAGTCCGAGAAGGAGCGGTTAAAGGATTACCTGGCAGCCAACGCTGACTACGTGGCGACCTGCGAGAATGACAATACGATTCCCGGACGTGTGCGCGGACGTCTCATCAATATGAGCAACTGCAGCCATATCCGGATCAGCGGCCTTACCCTTGCGGACGGCGCCAGCTGGAATTTGCACATGGTCTACAGCGACCATATTATTACGGACCATTGTCTTTTCAGCTCGAAGGGCACCTGGAACGGGGATGGCTGGGATCCGGATTCCAGCGAGGACTGTACGCTTTTTGCCTGTACATTCCATACGGAAGACGATTCCGTTGCTATTAAGTCCGGCAAGAACCCGGAGGGCAACGAAATCAATCGTCCTGCGCGGCATATCCGCATCTTTGACTGCCGCAGTGCTTTTGGCCATGGCCTGTGTATTGGCAGTGAGATGAGCGGCGGCATCGAGGATGTGAAAATCTGGGACTGCGACCTGGAACATTCCATGGTCGGCATCCAGGTCAAGGGTACCCCGAAACGAGGCGGCTTTGTCCGCGGCCTGCATGTGCAGGACTGCACCGTCCCCTGTCTGCAGGCCGTTTCTGTCGGCTACAACGACGACGGCGTCCCGGCGCCCGAACCGCCGCATTTTGAGAATTTTTCTTATGAGCGCGTGACCGTTACCGGCAGGAGTCTTCTCGAGGAATGGACGGACTGTAAGGCCATCGAATTCAAAGGATTTGATGAGACGCATCCGATCCGCAATATACTGTTTAAGAACGTCAAAATCACCGGAGGCCTGGGAGTGACGGTCGAGCTGTGCGAGGACGTGCGGTTTGAGGAATAGATATACGATACCAGCCGGAGCCTCGGCATTCTGGAAACCAGCTATTTCGAAAAGGCCCTGCGGCATTTGACGGCGTTGTAAGGACCCTTACCTGGGAAGGCAGCGACCTGCTGATCGGCGGAGTGTGTGTTGGTACGGGCGTTGGGGATTATGATTTTTATTCCCGCGAAGCCCGGTCAACACCAATGATCTGCATGGAGTGGGGGGCATTTTTGCTGATGTGCGCAGAGATGGAGCTCACCAGCACATCTTAGAATTTTGAAAAAAGTGGCATATGCTTTTGAAATTCCGAGAAAAAAGTGGCAGCTGCTATTGAAATTTTGCAGAAAAATGTTACGATAAAGGCTGCGCACCGTTTCTGTCACTGGCGCAGACATGGAGGTATTGTGGCATATGCTAGAGCGGGAAATCTATACAAAATTAAAAGCGTGGAAAGCAGAGCCGGATAAAAAGGCTCTCTGCATTATCGGAGCCCGGCAGATTGGAAAGACTACGATTATCGAGCAGTTTGGCCGGGAGCATTATGATTATTTTGTGGAGATTAATTTTGTCACGGATGCCGGGGCCGGGCGGATTTTTGATGGGAGCCTGAATGCAGATACCATTATAGAAAATCTGACTGCATATACAATGCAGAAGATGGAGCCGGGAAAGACTCTCGTATTTCTGGATGAGATTCAGGAATGTCCGAACGCGAGGTGCGCGATTAAGTTTCTGGTGGAAGACGGACGCTTTGATTACATTGAATCCAGTTCGATGCTGGGGGGCAGATATAAAGAGGTGAAGTCTTATCCGGTCGGATTTGAGGAAATCTGCTATATGTATCCCATGACATTCAGGGAATACGCGGCAGCAAACGGCGTACAGGATTCCACCTTTGATGTGCTGAAAGAATGCTATGTGCAGAACCGGCCTGTTTCAGAGGCGATACACAGCACGATGAAGAAGCTTTTTTACACGTACATCGTGGTCGGCGGGATGCCGGCTGTGGTTCAAACCTATGTGACGACTCATGATATCGGAAAAGTTGTTCAGGCACAGCGGGACATTCTGGAGCTGTACCGCCTTGATATTGCCAGATATGCTTCCGGGAATGACCGGATTAAGATCCAGGCCATTTTTGACAGCATTCCCTCCCAGCTCAATGACAAGAACCGCAGATTTTTCTTAAGCCGTGTGGACGGGAACGGCCGGCAGAACCGATATGAAAACGCGTTTCTATGGCTTGCTGACGCAGGGGTAGCTTTGCCCTCCTATAATGTTACGGAGCCGGTGGCTCCTTTGCGGCTGAATGAAAAAAGAAGTATCTTTAAATTGTTTCTAAATGATACCGGGCTTCTTTGCGCGGCCTGCATGAAAAACATCCAGTTTGATCTTTTGCAGGGAAATATGGATGTCAATATGGGAAGTATTCTGGAAAACATGTTTGCTCAGTCCATCAAAGGCAGTGGTTTTTCCCTGAACTATTACGAGTCCAAGAAAATCGGCGAACTGGATTTTGTCATTCAGAATGGGACAGAAATCGATCTGATCGAGGTGAAATCCGGCCACGACTATAAGAAGCATCCCGCGCTGGATCATGTGTCACAGGTTGAGAACTGGAAATTTGGCAAAAAAATTGTTTTCTGCGAAGGAAATGTGGAAAAAGAGGAAGGGATTCACTATCTTCCGTGGTATATGATCCTGTTTTATCAGCCGGAGGAAGCTCCGTTGGGGTATCTGTATCAGGTTGATCTGTCGGCACTCTGAAAAATAAAATTTTGAAGAAATCGCATATTTTTATAGTTTAAATTTTGAAGAAACTGCATTTTTTTACAATTTAAATTTTGAAGAAACTGCATTTTTAAAAATAAAATCTCGAAGAAATGTAGACACCTTTTTAGAGCGATGGCGAAAGGATGGAATAGCAGCATGTTTTATAGAAAATATGTATTTGGAACAGCAGAAGCGCCAGATGAGTTCCATGTATCCGCTCGCGATCTGTATCAGCCGGGAAAAGGATACGGATTTGTAACAGAAGAAAACCGGCGTGAGCAGGAGTTGTTAAAACTGCCGGAATTAAATTCCGGGTTTGATACGGTTTACTGGTATCAGGATGAGGCATTTTCTCATATCGGGGAAGATGAGTGGGGCTGCTATCTGGATTCGGATGGAATGATGGCAGAGCTGCAGCGCAGGGAAAATCTGAACTCTGATGAAAAAGTTGTAGATGCAACGAAAACTTTAGAGACAGAAGAGTTGGATGAAAGAGGTCCGGCTGGAGAAAGCTTAGCCGGAGAAAGTTCATCCGAAAAAGCTTCAGAAGAAGAAGTACGATCGAGCGAAGCAGAGCGGCGGCGGATTCCGCTGGTCTTCAAGCTGGATGTACCGCGGCAGGGAAATTACCGAGTGACGGTAAAAATCAGAATGCCCCGGCTGCACGGTGATCTGAACACGGACCCGGTGTTTTCAAACACCAGTCTGATGATATTTACCGGTCGGAGACGGCTGGGATTGCTTATGAAACATCCCGAAGCCCCCTGGACAGAACTGACCTTTACCATGACCGTCAACGTCTGCGACATCATCCCCCGCGGTCAGACCGCCGCTTACAGCGATACTACACTCGATATTACGATTCTCGCAGACCAGCCGCGGATCAGCGAGCTTACGGTGGAAGAAGTTGACTGTGCAACTATTTATATAGCGGGCGATTCCACGGTAACAGACCAGAGCGCGGATTACCCATACGCTCCCGGTACGAGCTATGCGGGATGGGGTCAGATGCTACCAGCGTTTCTGAGCGACGACGTGGCGGTGTCCAACCACGCGCACTCAGGCCTGACAACCGAATCCTTCCGCAAGGAGGGGCATTACGCGATTGTGGAGAAATACATTCGAAAGGGAGATTACTGCCTGTTCCAGTTTGCCCATAACGACCAGAAGCTGGATCACCTGAAGGCGCAGGGCGGCTATCGGCAAAACCTGGAGCGCTATATCCGCGAATGCCGCGAAAAGGGCGCGTATCCGATTCTCATCACGCCGCTTGCGCGAAATACCTGGAAGGGCGGCGATGGCAGCTACAATGACCTTCTGGCAGAATATGCCGGGGTGTGCAAAGAGATTGGCGGCGAACTGCATGTGCCGGTGTTGGATCTGCATGCGCGCAGCATGGAATGGATTATAAAAAATGGCCGGGAGGCCGTCCGGACCAGCTTCTTCCCGGATGACTATACGCATACAAACGACTACGGCGCATACCGGATGGCCGGATATGTGGCGGAAGAACTGGTGCGCGTGTGCGGAGATAATCCAGACGCTCAGCCGCAGGCACAGGTATATGGGGATACTCTGGACGCTCAGCCGCAGGCACAGGTATGCAGAGACGACCAGAGTGCTCAGCCGCAGGCACACGTATGCGAGGACGGGCTGGACGATCAGTTGCGGGTGCACGCATGCGAAGACGAGTCGGACGGTCAGCCGCAGGCATACACATGCGAGGACAGATCTGGCACCCAGCTGCGGGCACATGCACCCGGGGGCGGGCCAGACGATCGTTCACAGGCTCATATATGCGGTGGCAGTTCGGCCTGCCAGGCTTTGGCGGCCTGCGTGACAGGTGGCTTCGGCGAATGGAATCCGCCCGCGCACATCACGCTGCCTGCGAAGCCCGCAGCCTATGAGCACATCTCAAATCCGGAAGGGGACGCGCGGCTCCTTTCTGATATTTCAGACCCGGATCGTCCGGCCAGCCGGGTGGATGTGCTGGATATGGTCATCAAAACGATGCGCTTTTTCTATACAAACGTTTACAACGACATGTTTGCGGATGTGATCGGCCACGAATGGTATGCCGGCGCCGTCGAGTGCGCGTACCAGAATGGAATCATTGATGAGCATCTTGTGGAAAATGGATATTTTTATCCGGAAAAGGAAGTGACGCTGGAGGAATTCTTGTCCTTCGCGATCAATGGCTACAAGAGCCGGAAAGAGCTGCCGCCCCAGGCACCGTGCGCGTACGACGAAATCTGTACACCCTGGGCGGCGCTTTATGCGCGGGCAGCCTGTGAATTGGGACTGCTTAAGAAAGACGGGAGTGATGATCTCCATCAGGTCATCACCAGAGGCGAGGCTGCCAAATTGTGCCGGAGGATGAAGGTATAAAATGATTATCAGGAATAATACAAAAATAACTGGAATCACCAGCGAGCCGGTGCAAAAAGCCACGGCAAATCTGCTTCGTGATATCGGGAAAGTCATTACGCCAGTGCCGGAACGGACAGAAGAGGACGGCGAAATCCGCCTCATATATGGAGATGAAGCAGAGGAATGCTTCACCCTTGATGCAACAGAAGGAGCACTGCGCCTGTCAGCATCGGACGAACTGGGCTTTATCTATGGCCTGTATGAGATCAGCGGCCGGTTCCTGGGCATTCGGCCGTTCTGGTTCTGGAATGACCAGGTGATTGAGCAGAAAGCATTTGTCGAAATCCCGGCCGGGTTTCACTATGCGTCCCAGCCTTATGCCATCCGGTTTCGCGGATGGTTTATTAATGATGAAGTCCTGCTGGCCGACTGGCAGGTTGACCAGAACCCTGACCGCCCGTGGGAGATGGCGATGGAGGCTCTGCTGCGCCTGGGCGGAAATCTGGTGATCCCCGGGACAGACCGCAATTCTGAAAAATACCGCCCGCTGGCCTCGTCCATGGGCCTGTATGTGACTCATCACCATGCCGAGCCGCTCGGCGCACCGATCTTCGCCAGAGAATATCCGGATCTGCAGCCTTCCTACGCAAAATATCCGGAGAAATTTCAGGAGCTGTGGCGGCGGGGGATCGAAGAGCAGAAAGACTGCAAAACCGTATGGAACCTCGGCTTTCGCGGGCAGGGAGACGCCCCCTTCTGGGCGGATGACCCTGCGTATCAGACTGATGAAGCGAGGGGAAAGCTGATCAGCGAATTGATTCAGCTTCAGTATGAAATGGTGCAGGAGGCACAGCCGGGGGCATATGGAGACACCCAATCACTGCGTTCGGCGGATGTCCCACCCAAAGAGCGGATTTTCTGCTGCACAAACCTGTACGGGGAGACCATGGAGCTGTACCAGAAGGGCTGCCTGAAGCTGCCGGAACAGATCATAAAAGTCTGGGCGGATAACGGTTATGGGAAAATGGTTTCCCGACGGCAGGGAAACCACAATCCTCGCGTACCGGCACTGCCGGAGGCTCACCATTCGCAGAATTATAATCCGCAAAAGAACAATCTGCAGATATCGGACAGGGTGGGAATACCCAAATATGAAATTAACGGCGAAAGCATCTTTAAAAATGAGGAGGCTCAGACAGCAGATGCGCTGCCTGGAAAAATCAGTGGAGGTAATCACGGAACCCACGACGAAAACCCACACGGAGAATATCGCGGAATCCGCGATGAAGTCCCACACGGAGACCACCACGGAATCTATTATCACGTCTCCTTTTACGATCTGCAGGCGGCAAATCACATTACCATGCTTCCCAACTCTCCGGAATTCGTGGTACGCGAGCTGGATGAGGTGCTGCGGCATGGCGTGAATGACTTCTGGCTGATCAATTGTTCGAACGTAAAGCCTCATGTGTATATGCTGGATCTGGTCGCGAGTCTGTGGAAACGCCCCCTCCCTTCGGTCGGGGGCAGGTCGCACTGCCCATTCCAAGACGCTTCGCGTGGGGCAGTGCTGTGGAAACGCCCCCTCCCTTCGGTCGGCGGCAGGTCGGTCCGCCCATTAAAGTTCGCTTCGCGAAGGTCGGACCTGTGGAAACGCCCCCTCCCTGTGGTCGGGGGATATCCCGCCCCTGTAGCATTTGCAGAAGACCACCGCAGACAATACCTGCGTAACTATTATGGCTCGGAGCATCTGGATGAGCTCGCATCCTGTCTGCAGCAGTATTTTGACGCGGCGGTATCCTATGGCCCTCACGAGGACGACCATGCCGGAGAGCAATTTTACAACCACGGAATCCGGATACTGGCATCCCAGTACCTGAAGGATTCCGGCAATGCTGCAGCAGAATTTCAATGGGCGAAAAAAGCCGATACGCTCACAGAGCAGATACACTGGTACCGGCAGCGCTGCGAGGCAGGGTCGAAGTCCTATGGTGAACTGCTTGACACCTGTGAGAAATTAGCGGCAAAACTAAGCGGATCCGCCAAAACTCTGTTCGAGGACAGCATTTATCTGCAGGCGAAAATCTACGCGTACTGCGCGAAAGGCGGCTGCCTGGTGTGCCGCGGCCTCGAAGAGGCTTATGAAGGCAAGTATCAGAAGGCCTTTTACCTGGTGGGAAAGGGCCGGAAGGAATATCTGCGGGCACGCCGCGCGATGAGGGACCGCGAGCATGATGTATGGAAAAACTTTTACCGGAACGAGTGCCTGACTGATATCGCGCAGACCGCCTGGGTACTGGAAACCGTGATGGGTTATATCCGCAATCTCGGCGACGGTCCGCATTTTTACGAATGGCAGCGGGATTTCCTTTACACAAAAGAGGATCGGAACGTGCGAATGATTCTGAACCTGGAGAACCATCTGAACAACCAGGAAATGTTTGAACTGATGGAGAAAAAGATAGAGAATGATTGCAGCCGCCTGCCTTAGACTGCGAGCAGCATTGGGGATGACCGTTTGGGCATAAGCGAAAAGAAAAATGCCATCAATTCGCACATTAGCAATGCAAAGAGCCGGGCAAACATGTCCGGCTCTTTGAGGTGGAGATAGCAGGACTCGAACCTGTGACCCTCTACACGTCAAGCAGATGCTCTCCCAGCTGAGCTATATCTCCATTGCCTGCTATTGTAAACGAAAACCGGTCAGATTGCAAGGGAAATCGTTATTATTTTGCTAAAAAAATTAAAGGCTTTGCTTACTCTCTTCCGCTAAAACAGTACGTGCACAGCTTACAGGGGCTGATGCCGATGGATTCCTCCATATCGGCACTTAAACACTTTGGAGAGGTTTTCACCTCTCTTTTTTATTGTAAATAAAG
>JAJQEO010000113.1 GCA_021201665.1 Lachnospiraceae bacterium
AGTTTGGGCCTTTGTCTTCATCTCTAAAAAGTCTGGCCAGGGTGTGACCTGTAACTATAAGAACACAACTCCCATTTTGTATCGCACCAATTTGTCTTACTGCAGCCTTCTCATACCACCCCAGCTGCCTTCAGCCCCAAGTAGATCAGCCCCAGCACCCAGCTGGTGAACAGCCCATACAGGATCACCGGTCCGGCGATTGTAAAAATTTTACAGCCGATGCCGAAGACCTGGCCTTCCTTTTTGTATTCAATAGCGGGTGACGCGACAGAGTTCGCAAAACCGGTGATCGGTACGAGCGTTCCGGCTCCTCCGAATTTGGCAAGTTTCGAGTAAATTCCGAAGCCGGTCAGAATGACGCTTAAAAGAACAAGAAGCAGAGAACACCAGCTCCCTGCAGTTTCTCTGTCTAAATCGAAATAAGAGGAGCCAACATTCAGGAACAGCTGACCGATCACACAGATTGCACCCCCGGTAACAAAAGCCTTGCACATATTTAATACAAGGCTGTGGGTCGGGGTCACTTCCTTTACATAGTTCTGGTATTCCTTCTGCTGTTGTTGTTTTTCCTGTTGTTTTACCGTTTCTTTATCAGGCATACGTTTCATCCTCCTTGAACGTTGAATGATTGCAAAAACATAATCATTTTTTTAAAGTATGCCCTTTTGTCCTTTTCTTAATCATCATTTCTGTCAGAGGCGACGCTTTTTTCGCATTGCGGAGGCATCCGATCTCCCAAATGTATACGCAAAAGCAGTCAGAGGGAACCTTTTTGGTAATGGCAGGAAAAACAGACATGAGATTGTTTGATCAGTAACTTCATCCTTCAACAATTAGATATTTCCCATCCGGCAGCTGAAATACCTCCGCCTGTGAGAGAACCTCCTCTTTGGTCATCCCGGCGATGTCGCCGCCGTTTTCTTTAAAATACTTTTTGAGTTCTCTGTAGTTATCGGCCACGACGGCCATGCATTCGTCAAGAAATTCATCCGCATCCTCCAGGGTCTCAGCGACCGGCTCGTCAAACAGCTGTCCCTGATTTTTCAGAAACACTTCCAGATATTCTTTTCTATATGTCATATGGCCTCCTTTTCGCATTTCCTCATATTTTTTCATGATTTCTTATGATCTCTTATGCCCTATCGTGTTTTCTTATATTTCCTCATATTTTTTCATATTTCCGCATATTTTTTCATATTTTCTCATGGTTTCTCATTTTGCCTAATATAGTTTCTGTCCTTTTTGCGAAAATATTCGCAAATGTTCCGTCTCTTCAAAGCTGCAAATCACAGTTACAAATATTCTTTATTCAAGACTGTTCCTTATATGAGAGCCCTGCCACATCCGCCAGAATCTCATGAAACTGCCCGCCGCAGCGCTCGACCTCGCCGAGGACGGTATCAATTCCCCTGCGTGTCTGATGCCAGTTCTCCCGGGTGATTTCATCGACCACGACCGGGCAGACAAGAAATTCGGTGTCTGGAAACTGCTGCTGGTAGTACATCAGGCAGCGTCTGGCATGAAAAGCCTTGCAGCAAAGGATTGCCCGCCGGATGGTGAGACCGGCCTGATCCGTCACACGTCTGGAATAAATCGCATTTTCCCAGGTGAAGGTCGCCTCCGGTTCACGGAGAATCGCCCGCTTCGGGACACCTTCCGCGGCAAGGACTGCACAGAGGAAATCGGATTCTGTCGCATACAGGGCTGCGTTTTCCACAATCTCATACACTGCTGTATCCGGCAGATTCCCTGGCCATATTCGAATATCTGCATCCTGTATCCTGGAGGATTTTAGCTGTTCTGCCCGGTCTTTTTTGATGCTGTATTTTCCGGACGGCAGTACACAGGGTGCATACGCCTCCTGATATAAATGCGCGGCATGCCTGGCCAGCTCCGATCGAAAACTCCCAGGGATAAAAATAATATCCGCCTTTTGCGGCAAATCCTCTACAAATATGAAATCAGTAATCGCGTCGTAGAACATCGGTATTCTCCTATCCGCCCCAAAAGCCGCCGGTTTGTCCGAAAACGCTGCCGGTTCGCCGGAAGGGCACTCAAAAGGAATTGATGATCACAGCCATGCCTTACGCAGTCTGGATAACGCATCATGAATCTCCTGCTCGGAAAGATTCGCGTATCCAAGAAGTACGGTATCCTGCAGGTGCTTTCTGGCGTCCCCGACATAGTAACCTGACAGACCATAGACGCGGACGTCTCTTTCGGCTGCCCGCCGGATGGCTTCCTCCTCTGTCATACCGTTGGTAAATGTCAGAAGCAGATGCACGCCCGCGTTTTCCCCGCTCACCTGACAGATTTTGCGGAATGCTTTCAGTTCCGCAAGCAGTGCGTCATGACGCCCCCGGTAAACGGCGCGCATGCGGTTCAGATGACGTTCGTAATATCCCTCATTCAGGAAACCGGCGATCAGCATCTGATCGACACGGGAAACAGTGCTGGAAATCCCGCGTGCCCTCTGCCGGTACAAATCCATCAGACTCTCCGGCAATACCATGTAGCTGACACGGATAGACGGAGCAATCGATTTGGAAAAGGTGCCGATATAGATCACGCAATCGTCCCGGTCATAACCCTGAAGCGCCGGAATCGGCTTTCCTTTATAGCGAAATTCGCTGTCATAGTCGTCTTCGATAATATATCTTTTCTCTTCGCCTGCATCGGATGCGGCCCACGAAAGCAGCTGCATCCGCCGCTTCACCGGCATCACCGTGCCGAGCGGATACTGGTGGGAGGGCATTACATAGGCCAGCCATGCTTCCGTCTGTTCGAGCTGGTCCACACACATGCCGGACTCATCCATCTCTACAATCTGCACCTCGTTTGAGAGATTGCGGAACAGGTCATAGGCTTTCCGGTAGGTAGGGCTCTCCATAGCGATCCTCATACTGCCGCCAAACATGCTGCACAGCAAAAGAAGGAGGAAATCATTCCCTGCCCCGACAATGATCCGCTCAGGCAGGGCGTTCACTCCGCGCGCCTGATGAAGATAGCCGGCGATGGTCTCACGCAGCTGTAGCTCTCCCTGCGGGTCACCCAGACGAAACAGGTATTTATCCTCCTCCATCAGAAGATTCTTCGAGAGCTTCCTCCAGGCGTTATGCGGAAAACTGTTCAGGTCTACGCCATGCGGAGAAAAGTCGAACTCGTAGTTCGTCTCATCAGACTTGTGGTTTTCTGTTACAGATCGGCTCTCCGGCTTCAGATGCACCAGACCGGACAGATCGCACACAAAATAGCCCCGGTGCGGCACGGCTTCCAGATACCCCTCGGCGACAAGCTGTTCGTAAGCCATATTGACGGTTGTCCTGCTCACCTGCAGGTAATCCGAAAGCTTTCTTGAAGAGGGCAGCCTCTCTTTGAAAGGCAGCCCTCCATTTTGGATTTCATTTTTGATATAATTGTAAATCTGTTCATACAGCGGCGTCGCTGAATGGACGTCCAGGCTGACGGCGAGGTCATTCATGGAAAAGATGTCTCCTTCTGATGTTTTTCGAGTCTCCAATTATTCGGTAACAGCGCAAAATGCCATTTTACGATTTCTACACATGAATACCAGCTGACCCATACCAAACTCTCAAAGATTTTTGGGCATCTTGAACGAGCTCTTTAGTGCGACGATGCGATTAAACACCAGTGCGTCTTTTTTTGAATCCTTCGCGTCCACGCAGAAATATCCCTGGCGCACAAACTGGAAGCTCTCGTAGGGCTTCGCGTCCGCGAAAGCGGGCTCCAGCAGACAGTTTTCCAATACCGTGAGGGAGTTCGGATTCAGGTTCAGAGAGCCGTCTTCATTGTATACGCCCTTTGATTCATCGATAATATTTTCGTACAGACGGACGGTCGCGCGGATCGCGGTCGCGGCCGCCACCCAGTGGATGGTTCCCTTGACCTTGCGCGCGGTAAAGCCGGAGCCGCATTTGGTCTCAGGATCATAGGTGCAGTGGATCACTGTTACCTTTCCACTATCGTCCTTTTCAAGCCCGACGCATTTCACAAAATAAGCTCCCATCAGGCGCACTTCGTTGCCCGGGAAAAGGCGGAAATATTTCTTTGGCGGATCCTCCATGAAATCTTCACGATCAATATAAAGCTCACGCCCGAAGGGCACCTTGCGCATGCCAAGCTCCGGATTTTCAAGATTCATCTCAACATCCAGATATTCGATCTGCCCTTCCGGATAATTGTCAATCACCAGCTTCACCGGATCCAGCACGGCCATCATGCGCGGACGTTTCAGCTTCAGGTCCTCGCGGATGCAGTATTCAAGCATCGCGTAATCGACCGAGCTCTGGCTCTTGCTGATACCGCACATATCGACAAACATCTGGATGGACTCCGGCGTAAAGCCGCGTCTTTTCAGGGCAGCGATCGTCACCAGGCGAGGATCATCCCAGCCATCCACGATGCCCTGCTCGACCAGCTTCTTGATGTAGCGTTTGCCGGTCACGACATTGGTCAGATACAGCTTCGCAAACTCAATCTGTTTCGGCGGATGCTCATACCCCACCTCGCGCACAACCCAGTCGTAAAGCGGGCGATGGTCTTCAAATTCCAGCGTACAGATGGAGTGTGTCACACCCTCGATCGCGTCCTCGATCGGATGCGCAAAATCATACAGCGGGTAAATGCACCATTTGTCACCGGTGTTGTGGTGCGTCATGTGCGCTACACGGTAAATGACCGGATCGCGCATGTTGATGTTCGGGGAGGCCATATCAATCTTCGCGCGCAGTACCTTCGCACCGTCCTCGTACATCCCGTTTTTCATATTCTCAAAGAACTCCAGATTTTCTTCAATGCTGCGGTTCCGATAGGGACTCTCTTTTCCCGGCTCCGTCAGCGTGCCGCGATATTCGCGGAACTCTTCCGCGGAAAGATCGCAGACAAACGCCTTGCCTTTTTTGATCAGCTTCACAGCAGCCTCATACATCTGGTCAAAATAGTTCGACGCAAAATACAGCCGGTCTTCAAAATCTGCCCCGAGCCATTTCACATCCGCCAGAATCGAATCGACGAACTCCGTCTTTTCTTTGGTCGGATTGGTGTCGTCAAAACGAAGGTTGAACTTTCCTCCATACTTCTTAGCCAGTCCATAATTCAGCAGGATGGACTTCGCGTGTCCGATGTGCAGATAGCCGTTCGGCTCCGGCGGAAACCGGGTGCAGATCGTCTCATACTTTCCCTCCGCCAGATCCGAATCAATGATCTGCTCGATAAAATTGCGTGAAACCGCTTCTCTTTCTTCCATAATCTTTTTCTCCTCAATTCATTTTTGTATCCCGGATTTGATATTATTGTTCAAAGCTTCACTGTGAATGAAGCAAATGATCTATCGGACATCCAGCCTGCAGGCGCGCGCCACCTCGCGGATATATTCCGGCGTGGTGCCGCAGCAGCCGCCGATAATGGTTGCGCCCGCATCCACCAGTGCCTTCATATTCCGCGCAAACTCAGCAGCACTCATGCTGTAGATGGCATTTCCCTTATCATCAATCAGCGGCATGCCGGCGTTCGGCTTGGCGATTACGGGAATTGACACGTTTTCATGAATGTTGCGGATCACAGAAATCAGCTGATCCGGGCCGACTGAACAGTTGACGCCGACCGCGTCCGCCCCGGCTGCCTCAAAGCTGACCGCTGCCTCGGTGGCGTCCCCTCCCGTGAAAAGACTGCCGTCCGCCTCGACTGTAACGGTACAGAGTACCGGCAGGTCACAGACGCTGCGGATCGCGTCAATCGCCGCCATGGTTTCCTCAATCTGGTACATGGTTTCCACCGCGATCAGATCTACTCCCGCCTCCAGAAGATAGCCTGCCTGTTCCTGATAAACCTCGAACGCCCTCTCGTAGGTCAGGTTTCCCATCGGCTCCATCATCGCGCCGGTAGGGCTGACATCGCCGGCCACCAGAATGCCAGGGGTTTCTTTTGCGACTTCCTGCGAGATCCCGGCGAGAGCCAGATTCATCTCGCGGATATTCTTCTCCAGGCCATGCTTGGCCAGATTCATCCGGTTTGCCCCGAAGGTGGGTGCGTAGATGACCTGGCTGCCCGCTTCAATATAGGCTCTCTGCAGATTTTGTAAGACCTCCTTATGCTCCAGCACCCAGCTTTCCGTGCAGGTGCCGCGCGGCATGCCCATCGCCATCAGGTTGGAGCCAGTCGCACCGTCCACAAGCAGTATTTTCCGGGTCAGTTTTTGAAATTCCTGTCGGGTCATATTCTGTCTTCCTTCTCCTCTCCTGTAAACCCTTATTTAAAGTAATTGTTCCGAATCAGCAAAAGAAACAGGTAACATTTAATGCATTGCTTTATTCGGCAGCACATTGAATCATGAGCCATTTAATCCTGCGGTACTGCCAGAATCTTTCTCTCCTCCAGATCCTCCAGCATTCCCTTATATTCACTCTGCAGGGCATTTTTTGCCGTAGTGATCTTTTTGATCTGGCCGACGGAAGCGGCAGATTTCGCGATCGGCTGGCGTGTTCCGGCACCTGCCACGCATCCGCCCGGACAGGCCATGCCTTCCAGCAGATAACCGTTGTATTTCCCGGCCTTCGCCAGAGACAGCAGCTTGCGGCATTCGTCGAGTCCTTCCGCGCTTGCAGTCTTTACCTCCAGATCCGGATAGAGTTCTTTGAGACAGTTTACCACAGCCCCGGCCACTCCGCCGCTGACAGCGAATCCGCGCCCGTCCGCGCTGGCCTCCTGCGGCAGGGGCTGCTCTTCGAGCGTGGCAAAGTCAACATCCTTCGCCTCGAACATCCCCATCAGTTCTTCAAATGTCAAAACAAAATCAATATCGCTGCGGATAGTGCGCCGCCCGGCTTCCAGCTTTTTTGCCGCACACGGCCCGATGAAGGCCACCTTGCATCCCGGATGCTGCCTTTTGATCAGACGGCCGGTCAGAACCATCGGCGTCAGCGCCATGGAAATACAGTCCGCATATTTCGGGAACAGCTTTTTCGCCATCATCGACCAGGCCGGACAGCAGGAGGTCGCCATGAAGGGAAGCTTCTTTTTTCCAGCGGCATCCTGTGCGGCGGATTCCTTCCCGGCAGGAACGTTCAAAGCAGTGCTGCCGGCATTTTCCTCCGGCGAGATACCCAGCACTTCCTCTGCAAAATCCTTCGCCTCTTCGATCGTACAGAGATCTGCCCCGATCGCCACCTCGACCACATCTGTAAAGCCCAGTGCCTGCAGTGCCGAGCGCATCTTTCCCGGAGTCAGCTCTGGACCAAACTGACCCGCTATTGCCGGTGCAATCGCGGCATAGACCGGCGTGTCGCTCTTGATCGCCTGTATGGTCTGGAAAATCTGTGCCTTGTCTGCGATTGCGCCGAACGGACAGTTCGCCAGGCACATACCGCAGGAAACGCACTTATCCTGGTCAATGTCTGCGCGGCCATATTCGTCCGTACCGATCGCCTTCATCCCGCAGGCCTTCGCGCAGGGGCGCTCCAGCTTCAGGATTGCCCCATAAGGACAGGCAGTCATACACTTCCCGCACTTGATACATTTCTCCTGGTCAATCACAGACCGTCCATTCTGAAAGGCAATCGCTCCCTTTGGACAGACCTCCCGGCAGGGATGTGCCAGGCAGCCCTGGCAGGCATCTGTCACCTTCATCTGATTGTCCGGACACTTATGGCAGGCGAATTTGATAATATTGATCAGCGGCGGCTGATAGTATTTCTCAGGCTTGACACATTCCTCCGCCCCGGTAGATACCGGCGCATGCTCGGACGCCGAGCGGAGATTCAGACCCATCGCGAGCCGCATCCGCTCCTTTACAATCGCACGCTCCAAAAATACACTTTCCCGATAGGTAGACACCTCGCCCGGGATCACACGGTACGGAATCAGTTCCATCTGTGACAGGTCGCCATCCTTGTAATCATAAGAAAGTCTGGCGACTTCCGCGAATACCCGCTTGCGGATATCATTTACCGATGTGTAGATACCTCTCATTGCCATAAGTTTTCCCCTTTCCTTTTCGTGACAAAGCTCATATACGCAAACCAATATCTATCTGTCATTCATTCAAACATACCGTTTTCGTCACGGAAAGCAATCATTATCCATATACAATTTTCTGCATGATTGAGCATCCTCTGCTTATAATTATTTTCTGTTTTTAGAATCTGTTACCCTTTATTCGACTCTAAATACTCTGTGCGCCCCATTTCATATAGATTATTTCCCTCACAGTCAATGATCACAACCAGCGGCATATCCTCCACATAAAGCTTCCGCAGTGCCTCTGCGCCGAGATCCTCATACGCGATCAATTCAGATTTTTTGATACATTTCGCGAGCAGGGCTCCCGCGCCCCCGATCGCTCCAAAATAGACACCGCTATATTTCTTCATCGCCTCTACAACCTCAGGCAGACGTGCTCCCTTGCCGATCATCCCACGCGCTCCGACGCTCATCATGGTCGGCGCGTAAGCATCCATGCGCCCGCTCGTCGTCGGTCCCGCAGAACCGATGACCTGACCCGGCTTCGCAGGCGAAGGCCCTACGTAATAAATCGTCGTGTCAGCCGGGTCAAAAGGAAGCGGCTCTCCCTTCGCAAGAGACTCGCACATCCTCTTGTGACCCGCATCGCGGGAGGTATAGACCGTCCCGGTCAGAAGCACCTGGTCTCCGGCGTGAAGCGTATGGGCAAGCTCTTTGGTGAGCGGCAATGTGATCTGTCTTCTCTCCATCCTGTGACTCCTTCTAAAAATCTTCCTTCCAGAAAATCTTTCAGGAAATTATTACATCGTTCCATACCAGATAATTTCCGGCTGAAAAATTGTCGCTATTTGACCAAAATACGATTTCCATCTGCTTTCTATGATCAGAGGATTTCCGTCTTATGCCGGGTCACATGACAGCTGATGTTCACTGCGCAGGGCATCCCGGCAATGTGCGTCGGCATGGTCTCAATATTCAGGCCAAGAGCGGTCGTCCGCCCGCCGAAGCCCTGCGGACCGATACCAAGCTGATTGATCTTTTCCAGCAGTTCCGTTTCCAGATCTGCATAGAACGGATCTGAATTCCTTACATCCAGCGGACGCATCAGCGCTTTCTTTGCCAGCAGCGCGCATTTGTCAAAGGTACCGCCGATCCCGACGCCCACCACCATGGGAGGACAGGGGTTCGGCCCGGCTGTCTCGACCGCCTCGAGAATAAAGTCCTTAATCCCCTGCAGTCCGGCTGACGGCTTGAACATACGAATCGCGCTCATATTTTCACTGCCAAAGCCCTTCGGTCCCACCATAATCCGAACCGATTCGCCAGGAACAATCTCTGTATAAATCATCGCCGGTGTGTTATCGCTGGTGTTGCCCCGACGGATCGGATCCTTTACGACCGACTTGCGAAGATATCCCTTTTCATATCCTCTGCGGACGCCCTCATTGACTGCTCTCGTCAGATCACCGCCGCACAGATGCACATCCTGCCCGATCTCCAGAAAGACACAGGCCATTCCCGTATCCTGACAGATAGGAACCCGCTCAGAATCTGCAATTTTATAATTTTCAATAATATCATCAAGCACAGCTTTGGCAATCTCTCCATCCTCACACGCGCGGCACTGGCAAATCGCACGCCGCACATCCTCCGGAAGAAGCTCGTTCGCTTCGATGCATAGGCGTTCGATCGTCTCCGTAATCTGGCTTACCTGAATTTCGCGCATATAGCAGCCTCCGTTTTTTGCCCTGAATTTCAGTAAAATCTCTGCTGTTTTTTCAGATTATAACGATTTTAACGGTATTTGTCTACCTGCAAAAAGCATTTTATCATTCAAGATTTTATCCTTCCGCTCTCCTCAACAAATCAAACTTCTCCGCATTGCAGGATAATTCCACCCAGAGTTTTTGCTTCGGATGCGGGGCACTCTCCATCGGATAACCCTCCTCATCGCGGATGCCTAGTACCGTAGCCTGGAGATTTCTTCCATCCGGTTTCATCACCTCGATGGTCTCTCCGACAGAAAATTTGTTGCGCTGCTCGATCCGATACCAACTGGATGTGCTGCCAGCTTCTGTGCTTTCTAATTTTTCTTGCCCGGCTCCGTTTCCATGAGCAGGCACAAAACGCGAAGTGTTTCTGGCATCGCGATCGCAATCTGCCCCCGAATGCACGCAAGGAAGCGTTTCTGTTTTATCGCTGTCATCCTGAATGCTTTTCCTATCCGTTCCGGCAGGCTGCTCCTCTATCCGCTCGCCGATGATGCCAAGATAGGTATATTCTTTAATATAGGTATTGCTGTCGTAGATCTGGGATTCCTGAGCCGGTTTTCCATAGAAGAATCCAGTTGTGAACTGCCGGTAGGTGCAGTTGGAAATCTGCGAACGGTACCAGGGCAGGTTTTTCTCATAAAGTGCCCTGTCTTTCAGGCAATCGTCAATCGCCCGGCGGTAAGTCCTCGCCACGGTTGCCACGTAAAGGGCGGTTTTCATCCGTCCCTCGATCTTAAAGCTGTCAATGCCGGCCTCAAGAAGGTCGGGAATGTGCTCGATCATGCACAGATCTTTGGAATTGAAAATGTAAGTGCCGCGCTCGTTTTCCTCGATGGGAAGATATTCGCCCGGGCGGGTTTCCTCCACGATTGCATACTTCCAGCGGCAGGGGTGAGTGCACGCGCCCTGGTTCGCGTCGCGACCGGTAAAATAATTGCTGAGCAGGCAGCGCCCGGAGTAGGAAATGCACATCGCTCCGTGTACAAAGGTTTCAATTTCCATTTCAGAAGGAATTTTTACGCGCAGTTCTCTTAGTTCCGCCAGGGAAAGCTCCCGCGCAGATACCACACGTTTTGCGCCCTGCTCCCACCAGAAACGGCAGGTCTCATAATTGGTATTATTTGCCTGGGTGCTGATATGCCGTTCGATCTCAGGACAGACTCGCTTCGCGATCATGAAAACGCCCGGATCCGCGATAATCAACGCGTCCGGGCGCAGCTCCTTTAATTCCTGAAAATAAGCCTCGATCCCCTCCAAATCGCGGTTATGGGCGAAAATATTGGCTGTCACATAAACCTTAACGTCATGCTCGTGCGCAAACACAATGCCCTCCGCCATCTGAGCCATCGAAAAATTTTTCGCCTTTGCCCGCAGACCATAGGCCTCGCCGCCGATATATACCGCGTCCGCGCCAAAAATGACCGCGGTCTTTAATACCTCCAGACAGCTCGCCGGAACTAATAACTCTGGGTGTCTCATGAATTCTTCTTCCTCACTCTTGCTTATATTCTTGCTTACCGCTCTCTGGTATGCTGAATTTCATCTGCTATTGTCCGTTTTCGATCAGCCACTTCCCACCGGCGGTTCGTTGTCATACAGTAAAATTCTCTGATCACAGATTACAATATCTCTGGCGATCATATACTAAAATTAACCGCAGCTCTCTACCCACTATCCCATCGGCTACCGTTCTATGTCCACAGCACTGACAACTAACCACTGACCACTGACAATTGACAACTATCCACTAACCACTATCCCTGCTTCACTGTCACCGCAGCCCCGTCACCGACCGCGACAATGGATGTCAGCAGCCCATCTGTATGCTTAAGAGTATACAGATACTCGCGCATGCGCTTGTAGATCGTGCGGTCGCGCTGTTCTACGGCATAGTGGGACTCAATGATATTGCCGTCCTGCAGTACATTGTCCGAGACAAGCACGCCTCCGGGGATCAGCAGTCGCAGTATTTCCGGCAAAAAATGGATGTACTGCCCCTTGGCCGCGTCCATGAAGACAAAGTCATAGCTTTCCTTTAGCGTGGGCAAAATAGTAAGAGCATCCCCGTATAGCAGCGTAATCCGCTCTTCCATACCCGCTTTCGCAAAATTCTCCCTGGCCGGGGCAATCCGCTTTTCGTAATTTTCAATCGTTGTAATATGGCAGTCCGCTTCCGTATTCTGTGCCATCAGAATCGCGGAAAAGCCGACAGCCGTGCCAACCTCCAGGATGCGGCGCGGCTGCCGGAGAGCCAGAAGAACCTTCAGAAGGCTCTGCATGTCTTTTCGGATAATGGGGATATGCTCCGCGAGCGCACGCTGCTCCAGCTCGTCCAGGAACACGCCGTTTCCAGTATCAAGAGAATTGATATAGACAGACATTCGTTCCGGAATGATCATGGTATCGCCTCCGCTCTTCCTATACTTCCGTTCCTGCACAAGTATCCCAGGCAAAATTATCCTCACAGAACTTTCTTTGTCCGAAGCTGATGAGTTTTCCCTGCTTTATAAATCTGATCCACTTCATTCGATCATTGAAACACGGGTCAAATTTCCTCCAGCACGTCATCCAGATCCAGATCAATCGCGTCCGCCAGCCGGAAGGAGATCTCCTGAATCATCCTGCAAATGTGCAGCTCCATTTTTAAATACTCGTCTACCAGCTCGTTTTTCCGAAACTGCGCCGCGTCGCGTCCCAGAAGCTCCTGCTCGCTGAAATGATCCAGCGTCTCTCCGGAGGTCTGCGTCTGGTAGACTCGTCTGCGGAAATCATTCAGAGCCTTCCGCAGCTGCGGATCCTGATCCGTCACCGCGCGAAGCTCCTGATAACGGCGGTACTCTGCCGTGTCCTGAATGCTGCGGATCAGATCCTGAGTGCATTTTTCAATCGTTGTCATAGTATGATGTCCTGTTACTTATAATCGCGAGTTCGTATGACCGGGGTCCTATTTTGAGGGGCAACAATAATTCTGGATGTTATCGTCGGCTGCGTGTTTTAATAACCCACTTCCATGATAATTGGCAGAATCATCGGCCTTCTCTTTGTTCTCTTCCAGAGAAAGTCTCCCAGCGAATCGCGGATGGAATTTTTCATTTTGGCCCAGTCTGTGATATGGTGGGATCCGCAGTAATCGAGGGAATCCTCCACGACCGTGCGTGCCTCGTCCATCAGATCCTCCGACTCACGGACATACACGAAACCGCGTGAGACGATATCCGGCCCGGCGAGAATCTGCCCGCTGTATTTTTCCATGGTCAGAACTGCGATGACAATCCCGTCCTCGGCCAGATGCTGACGATCCCGCAGCACAATATTTCCGACATCGCCGACCCCGAGGCCGTCTACCAGAATCGAACCGGTCTGCACCTGCCCCGTAACGGCGGCGGAATCCTCTGAAATCTCCAGCACATCGCCCGCTTTCAGCATCAGGATGTGATCCTTGGGAATGCCCAGCTCCTCGGCCAGCTTTGCCTGCGCCTTCATATGACGGTATTCGCCGTGTACCGGAATCGCATATTTCGGCTTTACCAGAGAATAGATCAGCTTGATGTCCTCCTGGCAGGCATGTCCGGATACATGGGTATCCTGGAAAATGACATTGGCTCCTTTCGCGGAAAGCTCGTTGATCACCTTGGAGACCGCTTTTTCATTTCCGGGGATCGGGTTAGAGCTGAAGATCACGACATCGTTCGGATGGATGAAGATCTTTTTGTGCAAATTTGCGGCAATCCTGGAAAGTGCTGCCATTGACTCTCCCTGGCTGCCTGTCGTGATCAGCACCAGCTGTTCGTCTGTATATTTTTTCATCTCATCAATGTCGATGAGCGTGTTGTCCGGGATATTGATATAGCCCAGCTCAGAGGCGGTCGAGATGACGCTGACCATGCTGCGGCCCTCGATCACGACCTTGCGGCCATATTTGTACGCGCTGTTGATAATCTGCTGGACTCGGTCCACATTCGACGCAAAGGTCGCCACGATAATGCGGTGCGTCACATTCTCGGAAAAGAGATGGTCAAAGGTCCTTCCAACCGTGCGCTCTGAAGCGGTAAATCCCGGCCTTTCCGCATTTGTACTGTCACACATCAGCGCCAGCACGCCCTTTTTGCCCAGTTCCGCGAAACGCTGCAGGTCAATCGCGTCTCCAAATACCGGCGTATAGTCCACCTTAAAGTCACCGGTGTGTACCACAACTCCTGCCGGAGAGTAAATCGCCAGTGCCACCGCGTCCGCAATGCTGTGGTTGGTGCGGATAAACTCCACCCGGAAATCACCCAGATTGATCGACTGGCCCTGCTTCACGACCTTGCGCCGCGTCGTCTTCATCTGGTCGTTTTCTTCTAGCTTCCGCTCAATCAGCCCCATCGTCAGCTTTGTCGCATAGAGCGGCACATTCAGATCCTTTAAAATATAAGAGATCGCCCCGATATGATCCTCATGTCCGTGCGTAAATACAAACCCTTTCACCTTCTGCGCGTTTTCCTTCAGATAGGTGATGTCCGGAATCACCAGGTCAACCCCCAGCATGTCATCCTCCGGAAATGCCAGACCACAGTCCACAACAATAATGCTGTCCTTAAACTCAAATGCCGTAATGTTCATACCAATGAGGCCAAGCCCCCCGAGCGGTATGATTTTCAATTGCTCCGTATTGTTCTGTCCGTCCTGTCCTTTTTTCAATCTTTCATACCTCTTTCTTTTTTTAACATGTTCATCTGCTTTCTTTCACTTCCATTTTCTTTCACTTTTTAAAACCATCCAGAACAGCAGAATATCCCCGTTACCTGCCTGTTCCCAATGGTCTCAGTTTCCTGTTGCGCATATATGGCCGTACAAATACAAAGCCATCGTAAAATATGGCTTATGCAATCTGTAGTATGATATGTCCGTACTCGCGCAGCGAGTATGGACGAAGGCTATGTTCCGATTTTCGAAGAAAATCGAGAACGATACAGCGCCTTGCGCGAAGAATGTTCCGATTTGCGCTGCAAATCGAGAACGTTACCGCAACTTTTAATGCGCGGCTTTTATTGGATCATATCCTTTTTGCATGTTAATACAGGATTTTTAGCAATTTACACGCCAAATCACATCCTGCCCGTCAGAACTCGATATCCACGTCCTCCAGAAGTTCTGCAAAGATCTCTCCTACCATTTCCAGCTCATCATCCTCTTCTACGAACTCATACTGTGCCTGAGGATCGCCGTCCCTGGATGTATCCTTCAAAATATAGGCCTCTGCCCCATTTTCATCGGATTCGGTTACCAGCAGATAGGATATTCCGTTAATCCTGGTTTCTTCAAGCACAAAAAAACTGACCGGTTTCGCGTCGTCGACCGGAGTAAACTCTATTTTTTCCATAAACTTTCCTCAAGCTCAGCTTTGTAATCTGTGGTCCAGATACCCCTGGAGTATATAGACCGCCGCTATCATATCCACGTACTCTTTACGGTTTTCACGCCGGACACCGCTCTCCATCAGGGTGCGGTTCGCCTCGACTGTCGTCAGGCGCTCGTCCCACATGGTCACGGGCAGCTGTGTCCGCCTCATGAGCATGTCGCGAAATTCCAGTGATTTTTCCGCGCGCTCACCAACCGTATTGTTCATATTTTTAGGAAAACCCAGCACGATCTCCGTCACCTGATACTGTGCCGCCAGTTCTTCAATCCGGGAGAGTGTACGGCGCAGCTTATTTTCCTGTGTACGGCGGATGATCTCGACACCCTGCGCCGTAAGCCCCAGAGGATCACTGATCGCCACTCCCACGGTCTTCGATCCGTAATCCAGACCCATGATACGAACCGCGTCAGTCATCTCTCCGCTCCCAGGCGCGGTTCTTAATGTATTCCCTCAAGAGCTCTTCCACAAGCTCGTCCCGCTCTACCTTCATAATCATGCTGCGCGCATTTTTATGATTTGTAATATAGGTCGGGTCTCCGGACATAATATATCCTACAATCTGATTGACCGGATTATACCCTTTTTCCTCCATCGCATTGTACACCACGTCCAACACGGTTTTCACACGGAGCTGGGGATCCGTATTGTATGGGAAGTACTGGGTGTTGTTTATTTCTGCCATTTTATCCACGTCCTTTGCATGCGCAACTTGAAGCTGCTGTTATTATAATAGATAATACATGTCAGCGCAAGCTTAATTTTTGTGCTTCCGCAATGAACTTTCGCAGGCTGAACTTTCGCAGCTTTCACCGAAGAACTAGTCCTTTTCTGCAGCAAGTATGAAAGCCATCTTGCTGCTTTGACTTACCAGACAGCCTTACATGCCAGCTGGCAAAAGTTAAAGAAGAGATCTCTTCATCTCACATATTAAGAGCAATCACATGCGGGACGAGCGGCTTTCCCAGCGTTCCGCCAAGAATCTGGTTCTGCGCTGCAGCTTTTGCCGGCACAGCGACACGTACGTACTCCTTTGTGTAACCGACAAAATAATCCGTCCCGTTGATCGCCATCTTTTCCTCAAACAGTGCCTCGCAAACCATCCCCTGGCACTCCTGCTCATATAGAGTCCGGTTCTGCTCGCCAAGCTCTATCAGAACGTTGCTGCGGATACTTTTATCCGATTCAGGAATCTGCCCGGACATTGCGGCTGCCCGGGTGCCATGGCGAGCGGAATACTTAAATATATGTGTCTCATACAGGCGAATCTGCCGCAAAAAGGAAACGGTTTCGCCAAATTCCTCCAGAGTCTCCTGCGGAAATCCGACAATCACATCTGTCGTAAGTGCAGGGCGGTCAAACACTTCCCGCAGGATCGCGCATTTTCGGGCATATTCCTCCGCCGTGTAATGACGGTTCATTCTCTTGAGCACCGTATCGCAGCCGCTCTGCAGGGACAGATGAAAGTGAGGGCAGACCTTCGGCAGTCTCCGGAGCGCCCGGGCAAATTCTTCTGTAATAATGCCCGGCTCCAGGGAGCCAAGACGAATGCGCCCGATCCCCGGGATCTCGTGTACTGCCTGAATCAGGGATAAAAGTGTCGTCCCAGTATCTTTTCCGTAGGAGCTCAAATGAATGCCGGTCAGCACCACCTCGCGGCAGCCGCCATTTGAAAGTACCCGTATTTCCCTCAGTACATCCTCGATCGGCCGGCTCTGAATTCTTCCCCGCGCATAGGGGATAATACAATAGGTACAGAACTGATTGCAGCCGTCCTGCACCTTGATGCAGGCACGGGTGTGCTCCCGGTCGTACAGGTTACCCCTGCCGCAAACCTGATCTGCCGTATGTGTGATCTCAGACTTCGTATCTATCTGGTTCTCCCACACATCTGTCTGGTTGTTAATTGCTGCCTGTTGCACTCGTTTCACTAGCAGATTGCTGCCAGGCGCCGGCTTCGACTGCTCATTCGGAGAGCAACTGACCATTGCCTGCCCCGACTGTTCTTCCAGCGGATAGCAGTTTGTTACCTTTCCCGATTGTTCATTCGGCTGTTGGTTGGCTGCAGTTTGTCCAAATGCTGCATTTTCATTCTCTCCGCTTGTATTGATGCCGGCACTTGAGTCGATTCCCATCCTGGCAGCTTCAAACTGGCGCAGCACCTCAACAATATCCTGCTTCTGCCGGTTTCCAAGTACCAGATCAACCGTACCGTCCTCCTCTACCGGTGTGACAGCGGTCTCCACATAGCACCCCACCGCCACCACGATCGCGTCAGGGTTCATCTTCCTCGCCTTATGCAGCATCTGTCTCGATTTGCGGTCGGCGATGTTGGTCACCGTGCAGGTGTTAATCACATACACATCCGCCCCTGGCGCGAACGGCACGATTTCATACCCGGCCTCTTCGAGGAGTCCGCGCATCATTTCCGTCTCATATGCGTTTACCTTGCAGCCAAGATTGTGCAGTGCCGCTTTTCCAGCCATTATTTACACCTCTTAGTCCATTTTTCATAACCATTCGAAGCAACGCCTAACGGAACAGGCCGCTCCATTTCCGACTTCATGGGTCTGATACATGAAATCAGGTATTTTTTACATAAAATATTCAAAGAATATTCCTGAACTTTGCCTGAATTATTCTTGACTTTTGCCCCGGCAGACAGTAAGATAAGAGCCGGGAACACGAATAATTATTACAGCAAAGTGGAGGAGTGATACTATGAAAACAGTACGGATTTCCCTGAATTCGATTGATAAAGTAAAGTCTTTTGTAAATGACATTACGAAGTTCGATAACGACTTTGACCTCGTGTCCGGCCGCTATGTCATTGACGCCAAATCCATCATGGGGATTTTCAGTCTGGATCTGTCAAAGCCGATCGAGCTGAATATTCACGCTGAGGAAAACATCGACGAGATCCTGGCCGTGCTTGCCCCGTACATCATTGCCGAATGATCCGGCAGAGATTGTATCTTTTAGGGGTCGCATCCATTAGGGAGCGCACCGGTAAAAGATCTTCGTAAGCAGCTATTTGCCGCCGCACATTGTGCGGCGGTTTTTCTGTTTTTCATTCCCACGAAGCAACGAGCCAAGTAGCCGGAGTCTAAAGAATCCATCGGCAAGCCGACACCTTATGCCATAGCTTGCACGGATATTTGGCGGTGCTACAGATTTGATGCCCCGTATGCTTGCATCGGGGTCTTTGACTCGCACGGCTGCGAGATGAATTTTCCGACCATCGCCGGACGCAGTTTCTTCGCTGTCATTCTACGTGAAATATTTCAGCAGTCGCTACCGCCGTCTCTACCATCTCATCAATCTTTTCCGCCAACTTCAGTTCAGATCGCTGAATCACTTTGAGATTTGGCTTGGTCACCGGGTGCTTCGCAACAAAGATGGTGCAGCAGTCTTCAAATGGCAGGATGGATGTTTCAAAGGTATCTATTTTTTTCGCCATTTCAACGATCTCCTGCTTGTCAAATCCGATCAGAGGACGAAAGACTGGCATGGAGCACACCTCATTTGTGACGGCAAGACTCTGCATCGTCTGGCTCGCTACCTGTCCGATGCTCTCGCCAGTCACCAGCGCCATGGAACCGTCCGCCGCGGCAAATCGTTCCGCGATCCGCATCATATAGCGGCGCATGATAATCGTCAGTTCATCGTGCGGACATTTCTCGTAGATATAGAGCTGGATATCTGTGAAATTCACGACATGCAGCCGGATCGGACCCGTATATTTCGCCACGATCTTCGCCAGATCCACCACCTTTTCCTTCGCACGCTCGCTTGTATAAGGCGGCGCATGGAAATAGACCGCGTCGATCACCACACCGCGCTTGCCGATCATATAGCCTGCGACGGGGCTGTCGATTCCGCCGGACAACAGCAGCATCGCCCGTCCGCTGGTGCCGACAGGCATCCCGCCCGGTCCCGGAATAATCTTCGAGTAAATGTAAATCATATCCCGGATCTCAACATGCAAGGTGATTTCAGGATCATGAACATCTACACGCAGCTGTGGAAAAGCTTCCAGAATCCGCCCGCCCAGCTCGCTGTTGACATCCATGGATGGGACCGAATAGCTTTTTTTCGCGCGGCGAGTCATGACCTTAAATGTTATATGCTCCGCACCTGGATCATCCGCCAAACTTGCTCCATCCGCATGATCAGAACCAGCACCATCAGCAGAGTTTGATACTGAAAATACTGTGTCCGCAGTGCCGCTGAAAGCATCCTTGTTCTGCGCCTGCACCGTTCCAACAGGCTGTACTGAAGCTGATTTCTGCTCAGGCGAAACCGCCTGTCCTGAGGCTGGTTTCTGCGCAGAGGATGTTTTCAATACCGGTGCTATTTCCAATGTTTTCTCTAGGAAACGGATGACATCATCTCCCAGTTTCTCAAGTCCCTTGTCCTCTACCTTCATGACCGGACAGATCCCGACAATACCAAACACGCGCCCGAGCGCATCAACCGTCTCGTCGTAGTCAAAATCACCGCCGCAATCGACATAAATCCGGCCCTGCTCACGCATCACCGAAAACTCGCCGTCAATCTTCGAAAGGGCATGGCGGATCTGTTTTACAAGAGCCTCCTCAAAGAGATGACGATTCTTGCCCTTGATCGCGATCTCACCGTATTTTATCAAAAAGGTGTCAAACATCTATCTTTATCCTTTCTCAATGTCTTTGAAACCTGCGCAGCATGGGCAGCAGCTCCTGCAGGGTTTCCAGAGTGTAATCAACCTCTTCCTCTGTCGTAAAACGGCTGAAGCTGAAGCGCAGGGTTGATTCCAGCTGGTCCGGCGGCAGATGCATTTCCCGAAGCACCGTGCTGGCCGTCTGTTTTTTATTGGAGGAGCAGGCAGAACCCGCAGAAACATAGATACCGCGCTCCTCCAGCGCGTGCAGAAGCACTTCGCTGCGCACACCTACAAAAGCCGCACTCACAATATGCGCCGCGCTTGTCTCTCCTGCCTCCGAATGAATAACCACATCCGGCATTTCGGACAATCCCGCCATCAGTCGGTCCTTCAAAAGCAGCATCCGCTCATGATCCTGCTCCATGGTCGCAAACGCATCCGCAGCCGCCTGGGCAAGCCCCGCCGCCCCAGGGACATTATCCGTGCCGGAGCGCATGCCCTTTTGCTGACCGCCCCCGAGAATCAGTGGCTGAAGCTTTACCTTTTCTCCAACATACAGAAAGCCGCTTCCCTTCGGCCCATGGAGCTTGTGGCCACTCACAGAGAGCATGTCTACCCCCAGTCGTTTGGGGTAAATTGGATATTTCCCATAAGCCTGCACCGCGTCTACATGAAAGAGCGCGGCCGGATTTTTTTGTTTAATCAGCCTGCCCGCTTCGGCAATCGGTTCAATCGTTCCAACCTCGTTATTAACAAACATGATGGAAACCAGAATGGTTTCTTCACAGAGCGCGTTTTCCAGATCGGAAAGGCTGATCCTGCCCTTCGAATCTACGGGCAGATAAGTGACACGAAATCCCTGCTCTTCCAGAGCGCGCATTGGCATCAGCACCGCGGCATGCTCCACTGCAGTTGTGATCAGATGCATGCCGTGCCTTTTGTTCGCCGCTGCCGCACCCAGGATCGCCCAGTTGTCCGATTCCGTCCCGCCGGAGGTAAAATAAATTTCTTTTTCACTTACCTTCAGGGTTTTCGCAATTTTTTCTCTCGCATCCTTCAGATAATGCTCCGCTTCCACACCCTTTTTATGTTTAGAAGAAGGATTACCATAATCCTCCGTCATCGTCCGCACCACCACATTCCGCACAGACTCCGTCACGCGCGTGGTCGCCGAATTATCCAGATATGCTTCCATATCCAATCTGCCTTTCTGATAAATTTTCAGCCATTTGCGCTGCTTCCCGGACTATACCGAATTCGGCATATTGCGGATGATCTCATCTTTGTCTCCCTGTAACGTACACAGCTGCCGGAATGTCTCCGCCCTATTTCAGCTTTTGGCTTAAGGTTAGAAAACGACTAAAAGCATTTTTTTAATCTCAATAATTATGCCTCGTAGTCCAGGCAGGACCGGTCGCACACATAAGGGCGCACATAGGTATCCGCTACTGCCACATGTGCCGGATGGCTGCCGTAGACTGCTACGTCCCCGGCCTTCTCCATCGTCGTAACAAGAGCGATCTCGTGAGTACTCGACGGAATCGGCTCCGTCACAAAATTAACTGACAAAAGCCCCGGCACCTGACCAACCAGTGTCTGCAGATGTTCCAACATGGCAGCCTTCAGCTCCGTCTTTTTCTCCTCCGGGATCTCCTTTTTAAAATTCCACATTACAATATGATATACCACTTTTTACTTCCTCCATGTAGTTTTTTCTAATAATTCGCTACGCCTTACATATTAAGTCAAAGCACCCAATATACAAACGCTTTAACAAAAATACCGTATTTCTCCAAAATAATCAAGCCATTTCTGCCGGATTTCATCACTTCGTGCTTCTATCATACGCATGATATTTCTCAGCGTATGCGGAGGTATTTTCGAATTGTTATTGCATAGGTAGCATTTGCCGGATTGGGTAATCCATATCTTTGTGCCATGTTCCACAGGACTTCCCTTTGAGACATGCACATGAACCGGTTCCAGAGGCTTATTCTCATTTGTCCAGAAATAAACCCAATAAGAACCCAGCTTAAAAACCTGAGGCATTCTCAAAACCCCCTTCCTGCGAGAATTCAAGAATAAGATGAGCAACAGATTTTATAATATCCAGATATCGGTCTATGTCTTCCTGAGAAAACTCGTATACATCTTCCCAGGTATAATCAGGAAGCATACAAACCGCATGCCGAAAACCATATTTTTCATCCGGACGTTCTATATATACTTTGACTCTTCCATCCGAATTCATTTCAGAATGTACAATTTCAGTATTATCGTCAAGTGTCATAAAAGGATACATCATAATCAAACACCTCCAAAGCTCATACTTCAATTTCAGATTCCAGAGTAACTATATCATTGTAACTGTTCAGGATGGGGCATTGCGCATTAGCTGCAAAGACCGTATGAAAACATAATATATATTATACTACACATCAATTATCTTATATTCAGCAACTTATGCTGTCTTCCCCTCCAGCAGGTACATCAAAACCGACAGCACCGTCATCCCGGCCGTCTCTGTGCGTAAAATCCGTCTGCCTAATGTGACTGGAAGTGCTCCGCCCCCCTGCGCAAGCATTACCTCCTGCTCATCAAAACCACCTTCCGGCCCAATCAGGATGGCAACCGATTCTCCGGGGCGAACCGCGCCAAAAGCCTGCCTTGTCGCATCCATCCCTCTGGCAAGCTCATAGGGAATGAATTTCTGATCAAAGGTTTTCGCGTAATCCACAGCTTCATCAAATGACATGACCGGCTTTACCGGGGGGATGACTGCCCGTTTTGCCTGCTTCGCAGCACTCTCTGCAATCGCGTTCCAACGCCCAAGCTTTGTCTGCGCCTTCTTTGCATCCAGCTTTACCACGGCGCGTTTGGTTGCCATTGGGACAATTTCACTCACACCAAGCTCCACTGCTTTCTGGATAATCAGCTCCATTTTATCTGCCTTCGGCAGCCCCTGGAACAGTGCAATTTTTGATGGCAGCTCTGTGTCTGCCTCCTGGCACCAAAGAATCTTCGCGATGACTGTCTCTTCAGCAACCTGCGTCACTTCGCAGCGGTAGGTCACCGCATCCTTATCGCTGATACTGATCTGCTCTCCCGGACAGATGCGCAGCACATTGCGAATATGGTTCACATCACTGCCGGTAATCCTAATCTCTTTTTCCCCGATCTGATCGGAATTTACAAAGAAATGATGCATTCCTTTTCTCCACCCCTCACAGTCAACTGTTCGCATATGAATATTCTTTACATCGGAAGTCATTTTCATATACTGAAGCTGTCCTGTTCCAAAAGCATTTACCCGCTGTGAAAACCACACTGCTCACGAGCCATCACGGGCACCTGATCATTTAACCCTCATTGCTTCCGAGCCGTTACAGACACCCAGTCGTTCTGCCGGGTCACTTCGATCACTTCCAGACCGGCCGCTTTTACCGCTTCTACGACCACATTTTCTTTTTCGTCGATAATTCCCGAGGTAATATAAACCCCGCCATGCTTCAGATGATTTACGACTATCGGGGTCAGCGGAAGGAGTACCTCTGCCAGAATATTGGCGACCACAATATCGTATTTCTCATATCCGACCGCGTCCTGGACTTTTGGATCATCTATGATGTTTCCAAGCAAAACATGCATAGCCCCATCCGGGATCGCGTTCGCCTCCTGATTTTCCCGCACCGCTGAAATCGCGCATGGATCCAGATCCGTGCCAAGGGCATGCTTTGCTCCCAGCTTCAGTGCGGCGATGGAAAGAATCCCGCTGCCGGTGCCCACGTCAAGCAGCTCGGTCTGATCCGTTACATATTTTTTGATCTGGCGCAGGCAAAGCTGGGTCGTCTCGTGCATGCCGGTACCGAAGGCTGTCCCCGGATCAATGTGGATGATCATTTTGTCCCGGTCTTCCTCTTTTACCTGCTCCCAGGATGGAATAATCAGAATGTCGTCCACATAAAACTGGTGAAAGTATTCCTTCCAGTTGTTAATCCAGTCCTTATCCTCTGTCTGTGACGCGGCGATTGTACATTCTCCGATGTCCAGGAACATCCGCAGTTCCTCCAGCTCCTGCCGCACATTCGCCAGAATGGTCTCATTATCCGCGTCCTCTTCGAGATAAAAGCTCAGATAAGCAATGCCGTCATCCTGCGGGCCGTCCGGGAGAATGTCGACAAACATCTGCTTTTTATCCTCCTCAGAAAGAGGAACCTTGTCCTCAATCTCCACACCTTCTATCCCAATTTCGGCCAGAGTAGCGATAATAATGTCCTCCGCCTCCGTGCGTGTCTTTATCGTAAATTTATTCCAACGCATAGTTCAGATTTCCTCACGTATTTCGTTGTATGTCCGTAATTGCGCGGCTTTCATTGTTTCGTGTCAACGGCTTTTAGCTTACCACTATAAATGGAACTTTTCAACTAAAAAATGAAATGCATAATCGAGTAGGGAGACTTGTCCCCTACTCGCCCTCGCCGACCGCGTATAATGCCATAAGGATTGCCGACGAAGTAGGAGGCTTATGACGTGGGCGTAAGCCATAAAACTCCTTACGCGGCCGTGTGCATAAAAAAACAGGGGGAAGCAAACACTCCCCCCGCCAACTCTCAAAGCATTATTCAATATAGTTTACTCCTCAAAGGTCTCCTTCAGTTTTTCCATAAATCCTCTTTTTTTCTTCTCTGATCCTTTTTCCTGTGGCTTTTTAGGTGTATCGCCCGGCTTCGCAAGGCTCCCGCCCATGGCCGCGTCAAATTCCCGCAGTGCCTGCTTTGCTTCTTCCGTCAGCTTTGTCGGCACCTGCACATTCAGCGTCACGTAGTGATCACCGCGTTTATTGTCTCTGCTGCGCAGGGATGGCACGCCCTTGCCCTTGAAGCGCACACGTGTACCAGTCTGGGTGCCAGGCTTTACTGTATAGACGACATCGCCGTCTACCGTGCTGATCACGACGTCCCCGCCCAGTGCTGCCTGTGCAAAGGTGATCGGTACTTCAGAGAAAATATCTGTATCCTGTCTGGTAAAGACGGCGTGTCTGCCCACAATTACTTCTACAAGAAGGTCGCCGCGCGGGCCGCCGTTGGATCCCGGCTCGCCTTTTTCACGGATGCGGATGCTCTGACCGTTGTCAATGCCGGCAGGAATCGACACTTTAATTTTCTTTCTGCTGGATGTATAGCCGCTGCCGTAGCAGTTCGGGCATTTTTCTTTTATAATCTTACCGGTGCCGCGGCAGTCCGGACAGGTCTGCACGTTCTGCACGGTCCCGAAGATAGACTGCTGCGAAAAAACTACCTGACCCCGGCCGCCGCACTTCGGACAGGTCTCCGGAGACGTCCCAGGCTTCGCGCCGGTACCATGGCAGGAGGTGCACTCATCCTTCAGATTCAGCTCTAATTCCTTTTCGCAGCCAAAAACAGCCTCTTCAAAGGTAATCCTTACACTTGTGCGGACATTCGCGCCCTGCATCGGACCTGCAGAGCCGCGCCGTCTGCCGCTCCCGCCGCCAAAAAGATCGCCGAAGATATCGCCAAAGATATCTCCCATATCTCCAAAATTAAACCCGTCGAAGTCAAAACCGCCTCCGCCGGCTCCGCCTTCAAACGCCGCGTGCCCAAACTGGTCATACTGGCGGCGTTTTTCCGGGTCGCTTAAGACGGCATATGCCTCCGATGCCTCCTTAAACTTTTTCTCGGCCTCGGCATCGCCCGGGTTCATATCCGGATGGTACTTTTTCGCCAGCACACGATATGCTTTTTTTAATTCAGCGTCATCCGCGGTTTTGCTAACGCCAAGCACTTCATAATAATCTCTTTTATTTTCTGCCATAATAAACTCACTCCTCACCTTAGAATGCCCCTGAAGAGAGCTTCCCTCCAGGGGTATCCAGGATTATTTCGTGCCAGTTTCTAAAGGCCGGTTTCCGGCCTGGCTGTCTGAGACCACTCATTTGTTTATAGAAACGATCTCGGCCATTTCTCGATTGCCCGCAGAGGCAATCTGCGACTCTATTTCTTTCCTGACTGCAGAATCAATACGTGATCATTTCTTATTTATCCGGACTTAGCGGATTATACCTCGCGGTAATCTCCGTCCACAACATCATCGTCGTCGCCTGCAGAGCTGCTGCCTGTACTCTGGCCGCCCATGTCAGGACCAGCACCCATGTTCGGGCCAGCGCCCGCCGCGCCCTGTGCCTGCTCATATACCTTCGCAAACAGCTTCTGCGCGCTCTCCATCAGCTTTTCTCTGCCGGACTTCAGATCAGCGATCTGCGCGTCGGTCATATCTTCCGGATTAGTCTGCGCGATCAGATCCTTCAGAGACTTCAGGTCAGCCTCAACCGCTGCCTTATCCGCAGGATCTACCTTGTCTCCCACCTCTTCAAGAGCCTTCTCGGTCTGGAAGACCATCGCGTCCGCGTCATTTCTGGTGTCGATCGCATCCTTCTTCTTCTTATCCTGTGCCTCGTACTCGGCAGCTTCCTTTACCGCGCGGTCGATTTCGTCGTCTGACATGTTCGAACCGGATGTGATGGTGATGTGCTGCTCTTTTCCGGTGCCAAGATCCTTCGCGGATACGTTCACGATACCGTTTGCATCGATATCAAAGGTAACCTCGATCTGCGGCACGCCTCTTCTTGCAGGCGGGATCCCATCCAGGCGGAACTGGCCGAGAGACTTATTGTCCTTCGCGAACTGACGCTCGCCCTGTACGACATGGATATCAACAGCCGTCTGATTATCAGCAGCAGTAGAGAATACCTGGCTCTTCTTGGTCGGGATCGTCGTGTTGCGCTCGATCAGCTTTGTCGCTACGCCGCCCAGGGTCTCGATGGACAGGGACAGCGGAGTCACATCCAGAAGAAGGATGTCGCCCGCGCCGGCATCGCCGGCCAGCTTGCCGCCCTGGATAGAAGCGCCCAGCGCCACGCACTCATCCGGATTCAGGCTCTTGTTCGGCTCATGGCCGGTGAGCTGTTTTACCTTATCCTGCACTGCCGGGATACGGGTAGAACCGCCGACCAGAAGCACCTTGGAAAGCTCGCTTGCGGAAAGTCCCGCGTCCTTCAGTGCGTTCTGTACCGGAACCACCGTTGCTTCTACCAGATCATGAGTCAGCTCGTCAAATTTTGCTCTGGTCAGATCCATCTCAAAATGCTTCGGACCGGTCTCATTTGCGGTGATGAACGGAAGGTTGATATTCGTTGTGGTGGAGGAAGAAAGCTCCTTCTTTGCCTTCTCAGCCGCCTCTTTCAGTCTCTGCAGTGCCATCTTATCACCGGAGAGGTCGATGCCTTCCTTGGACTTGAAGTCTGCGATCATATAGTCGACAACCTTCTTATCAAAGTCATCGCCGCCCAGACGGTTGTTACCGTTGGTCGCGAGTACCTCGATAACGCCCTCGCCGATCTCAATGATGGAAACATCAAAGGTACCGCCGCCCAGGTCATAGACCATAATCTTCTGCTCATTTTCATTATCCAGGCCATACGCAAGCGCTGCCGCTGTCGGCTCGTTGATAATACGCTTTACATCCAGACCCGCGATCTTGCCTGCGTCCTTCGTCGCCTGACGCTGTGCGTCATTGAAATATGCCGGAACCGTGATGACTGCCTCTGTCACCTTCTCACCCAGATAATTCTCAGCATCCGCCTTCAGCTTCTGCAGAATCATCGCGGAAATCTCCTGCGGTGAATATTTCTTGCCGTCGATCGATACACGGTAATCGCTGCCCATATGTCTCTTAATCGAAGAAACTGTGTGATCCGCGTTCGTCACTGCCTGACGCTTCGCCGGCTCGCCGACCAGTCTCTCGCCGCTCTTGGTGAATGCCACGATAGACGGTGTCGTACGGGCTCCCTCTGTATTCGTAATAACTACAGGCTTTCCGCCTTCCATCACTGCTACACAGCTGTTTGTTGTACCCAGATCAATACCAATAATTTTACTCATAATAATTCCTCCTGCTTTCTGCCTTGAATGGCATTTGTGAATTTTACAAATTTTATTTTCACGGCGACACCTTAAAGGATGGATCATCAATTCCCGGAAGATCTCCGGCACATCCTTCCGGCGAAGCCGGTTTCATGTGGACTGCGGCGGATTTTCAAGCCGCCTGTTTAATTAAACCGTGGTGTCTTTTTCATCTGCCGGTTTTATTTTACTGCGCCGGCTTTAAAAGACCGCCACATACTGACGCGGAAACAATTCTTCAGTTCGCCACCTTGACCATGCTGTGCCGAAGCACGCTGTCGCGGTACAGATAGCCTTTCTGGAACTCCTCCACCACGATGTTTTCACCGGACTCTTCATCCTCCACATGCATTACAGCGTTGTGGAAATTCGGATCAAAGGGCTGCCCGACTGCCTCGATCGGTTTTACACCGATCCCTTCAAGGGCGGTAAGCAACTGGCGGTAAACCTTTTCCATGCCCTGCGCGAAAGCATCCTGCTTCTGCTCCTCGCTTAAATTTGCGAAGCCGCGTTCAAAATTGTCAACGGTCGGCAGGATTTTCTCCAGCACACTCTTCGCGCCAACCTCAAACATCGCGGACTTTTCCTTTTCAGAGCGCTTGCGGAAGTTGTCAAACTCCGCCATCTGGCGCTGTACGCGGTCAGTCAGCTCTTCAATCTGCTGGTCGCGTTTATCTTTCTCCTTTTTCTTTCTGCCGAAGAATCCTTTTTTCTCCGAATCCTCTTCTGATGTCTCTGAACCAGCAGAAGCATCTGTTTCAGACTCCTTCGCGGACTCCCCGGAAGCCCCGGATGCTGAACTCTTCTGCGAACCAGCGTCCTCCTCTTTTGAGGGGGTGCCTTCCGCAGCGTCACTACCCTGCGCAAAGCCTTCTGCCTTAGCCTTTTCTGCCTCAGAAGTCTCTTCGCAGCATTCCTGTCCTCCTGCCGGATCCTTTGCTGCTGCGGCGGAATTCTGTACCGTCTTACTCCCGGCAGCAGACCCTTTTGCTTCTTCCTTGAAATCTTCCAATGGCTTCTCCACCTTTCTGATTCTTATCTCATTATGCAAAACAATCTATTTTGTTACTATGTGATCAAATCCATCCGGATCCAATCTGTCCGCCCCAGATCATGTCAGTCAATTCTGCTTAACTCTCACCGGCTTTGTCATCCGGGCCGTTCCCTTTTTTATAGATCAGATCCAGCTGCGCCATCAATGTCCTCAGGGTGCCGATCACCTTGCCATAGTCCATCCGCTTCGGACCGACGACACCAATCCTGCCGTACATTCCGTCGCCGATCTCGTAGGTGGCTGTCACCACAGAACAGTCGCGCATGGAAGGAACCGAAGACTCCTGCCCGATATAAACCTGAATCCCGGTCTCCTGCTCCGGATCTCCGGAAGAAATCAACCCAGCCAGATCCCGCTTATCCTCGAATGCACTGATCAGCTCGCTGGCCCTCTCGCTGGTGCTCAGCTCCGGATAACGGAAAATATTTGTCGCTCCGCTGGTATAGATCTCAACATCCTCATCCGCCTGAAATACCTCCGCGACCGCATCCAGCACACGGTTTACGATTTCACTGTGTGTCCCGGCCTGCTCTTTCAGTTTTGATATCGTGCCGAGATTAATCTGCTCCAGTGTCAGTCCGTTTAACGCGCTGTTCAGAAGAATATTCAGCTCCAGGATGGTCTTGTAATCCAGGCCATGTTCGATATCCAGCATTTTATTGCGGACAACGTTTCCCTCCGTCACGATGGTTGACAAAATCTGTGTGTCAGAAACGATCGAAAGCTGAATAAACTTCAGCTTGGTCTGATGGATCTTCGGTCCGGAAATCATAGCCGCGTAATTGGTATTCGCCGCCAGGATCTGAGCCATCTGTCTGAGAATCGTCTCCATCTTATCCTGACGCTGGAGGACAACCTCCTTCATCTCAGTGACCTCGCGATCCTTCTCCTTCATCATACGATCCACATATAAGCGATAACCCGCGTCAGAGGGAATCCGACCGGCGGAGGTGTATGGCTGCTGAATCAGGCCCATTTCCTCCAGATCCGACATCTCGTTGCGTATTGTGGCTGAACTCAGATTCAGATCCGTGTACTTGGAAATGGTGCGGGATCCGACCGGCTCGCCTGTCTCCAGATAAGTCTTGATGATCGCTTTCAGAATCGCCCACTTTCTGTCATCCAGCTCCATCTGAATTCCTCCTTCTTTTGTTGTTAGCACTCTTTTGTTTTGAGTGCTAACACCTTACGTTGCTTACTATAATACGCGATTTGGCGTTTGTCAATAGTCATTTTCGATTTTTTTGGTATTATTCCTTGTATTTTTTGCGTATTTTCAGTAAGATGTTTTCAGTTAGATGATATCAGAGTTGCAAAGTCAGGAGTGGAGCGCCCGCGTTCTAAAACCGGTGAAGCAGAAAGGAGCTCTTATATTATGAAAAAAAGGACACATCTGGCAGTCGCGGCAGCCATCCTGATGATAGTGATACTGATTGGTTTCGGAATTCTGCTCGCTTATATGTATAAGAAAGAAAACCTTTCCGCCGAAACGGACTATCTTCTGGTCCAAAAAGAAGCGGCAGATTTGCTTGCTGAATTTGACGTCATCAATGAGTCCAATGGCGAAACTGGCTCAGAAGGCGCCTTGGGCTCTTCTGAGGCTGAGCCAAATTCTAAGGGCGACACCGATTCTGGCGTAGAGGAATATTCTGAGTCTGATGATGTTTCTGGCACAGAAAATAATTCTCCGTCTGACACTGATTCTGGCGCTGAGGCAAATTCTGAGTCCGGTGTCGATCCCGACACTGAGACAAAATCTGGGTCCGACGCTGTGTCTGGCAGCAGTGCGGTTTCCGGATCTTCCGCAGAAAATCATGCCACTGATCAGACCGACGCTGCAGCCGAAACGGAAACAGAGCCAGATACGGAATGGGTTCTGGAGCTGCTCGCGCTGGATGACACACCTGTGATCTGGGTGGGCGATTCGCGTACGATCGGCATGCAGAAAGCGCTCGGCAGCTATACGGAGGATGTCTTTATAGGCGCTGCGGGCGAGGGCTACAGCTGGCTGTATGAGACAGGCGTCGCCCGGCTGGAGGAGGCAATCTCCGAATATCCCGGGCGTCCTGTGATTTTAAATATGGGTGTTAATGACTATGAAAATCTCTATAATTATATGGTACTCTACGAAGAGCTGACAGCAAAATATCCGGACGCAGTTTTCTGGTTTCTCTCTGTAAACCCGGTCGATGATGAGGCTGGGCTGTACGTTACGAACGCACAGATCGAAGAATTCAATGCTTCTCTGGCCGCAGCGTATCCGGACACCTGGCTGGACAGCTATACCTTCCTTACTGAATCAAATGCCGGCACGATTGATGGCATTCATTATTCTGAGGAGGTGTACCGAATGATCTACCTGTTTGTAAAAGAAAGCCTTTCTTAAGATTCTTTATTTTTCTTTTACTTTCCTTTCACACAATCGCCACAAGCTCCTGATAGACTGTCATCATTAAAGGAAGTCACCCGGGCGGTTATCAAATTCGAATCATTCGGACTGGCTTCAACTAAAAACATTCCCGGAACCAGAAACGGACATGTTCTTCCATATTAAACAAAGCGTGATCCATATCTGGCAGCAGGGTTCACATATAAATACTGTTACACCTCTTTCCATCCGGACGCCCTGACGAGCGTCCGTTTTTTATGCACACGGCCGCATAAGGCATATCCCATGCGAAGCGTGGGATGCCACCTGGCGAGGGAATTATTCCGGCTAAAGCCGCCCCGGCCTTCGCCGGCGGATAGGGGAGAAAAGCGTTCCCCTATCCGATCGTCGGGCATCATGCTTGCTTTCGATGCATCACATCACCTTTTTCGCAGCGGTTTCCCCATCCGTCAATCAGGGAGCCGTCGCGGTAAACACAGACGATCTCGCAATTATTGGAACAGCGCCCGCAGCTGGCCTCCCTTGTCTTAAACTCCACATCCTCCATAGAAAAATCAAACTCGCGGCGCGTGGTTCCGCTCTTTGCAAGCAGGGCAGCGCCGATCGCTCCCATCAAATGTCCGTTCTCGTCCACACGGACATTGCAGCCCAACGCCTTTTCGAAGGCAGCAACAACGCCGACATTTTTACTGACGCCGCCCTGGAAGACAACCGGAGAAACGATGTGCTTGCCCTTGCCGACGTTATTCAGATAATTTGCCACGACTGCCTGGCAAAGTCCGGCGACAATGTCTTCCTTTGAGTGACCCATCTGGATTTTGTGGACCAGGTCGGATTCAGCGAACACCGTGCAACGGGCTGCAATCTGTGTCGGATGCTTCGAGCGCAGGGCAATCTCCCCCATATCCTCTACGTCAATGCCAAGGCGTCTGGACTGACTGGACAGAAACGCACCGGTACCTGCTGCGCAGAGCGTATTCATCGCATAGTCAACCGCAACGCCGTTTTCCACCAGAATAATTTTGGAATCCTGGCCGCCGATCTCCAGGATCGTGCGCGTCTCCGGATAAAAGGAGGTCGTACCGACCGCATGCGCGGTGATCTCATTTTTGACCATCGTCGCTCCCGTGATTGTTCCAGCCAGGCGGCGCGCGCTGCCGGTGGTCCCGGTAGCCACGATTTTGTACGCTTCTTTATCGAATTTCTCCTCCAGCAGGCCGATCAGTCTTTTAACCGCGCCGATCGGGTCTCCCTCTGTCCAGATGTACGCGCTGGAGAGAATTTCTTTTTCCTCATTTAAAATGACTCCCTTAGTTGAAATCGAGCCGACATCAATGCCCAGAAACGCCTCTCGTTTTATTTTTTCCATTATCGAATTACCTTCTTTCTCATACTCAGCATATCATAAAAGGCCTCCAGCCTCGTCATCAGCCCCGTGTCGCTGGTCTGAGAATCATATGTCAGATACAGGATCGGGATTTTGTAATCCGAACCGATATTCTGCAGCACCGGCATGATATCAATCTCCGGTGTGCAGCCGGCCGATTTCACATGGATAATGCCGTCAAAACCCCGTTCTGCATAGTCCCGCGCACACCAGATGTTAGCCGTAGACGTGGGACCCATCTCATAGCGGCAGAGGTCGCGGATCCGCACGTTCAGATTTTTCTCACCGCTGTAGTGAAGATTCCGGTGAGAAAGATTCATCCAGCGATGCACCTCCACTCCCATATCAGCGAGCTTCTGCTCCAGCTCCAGATTGGAAAAATCATCCTGCACTGTGAAATATTCTCCGATCACACCGACTCGGAGCCGCTCCTGCTTTTTCAGCGGAATCTCATCAAACGCCAGCTTCACCTTCTGATGTCCCGCTTCAATGTCCGATTTGGAAGAGGCCTTATCCATATCCGTCCAGAACTGGTTCAGTGCTCTTCGATAAGCACCCTTTGTGGCCTCAAAACCACAGTTTCTATAATACTCCGCTTCCACCTCATCGATGTACTCAATCATTTTCAGCATTTCCATGCCGCCAACAGTTACTCTGGCGATATGGAGCTTCGGATCCATCCGGCGTATGACCTTCAGGTAATCCCGGCTTTTTCCGGTCGTATATTCAGCCATGTTGATAAAGTCAAACTGATAGCCGAGGTCGCGCAGAATCTGCTCCTGCAGCTCCCCATAATATCCCAGACGGCAGGGTCCAAAGACCATCAGCAGCGTGTCCGCGCCGCATTCCAGCGCCTCAATCATACTTCCAAGCGTCGTCTTAAACGGCGTACAGACAGTATCCGGGCTGTACAGACTGCCGATGTCCAGCGTCTTTTTTGTCATCCGCGGCTGCATGATATACTGCTGCCCCAGGCCGACCTCGACAAAATATTTCAATGCGTAATTATAACGCGCGGCAATGGGAAACGCTATTTTCTTTTTGTCCGTAGTAATTCGTTCTTTTGCCATACAAAAATGCACCTCAAAAATAAAAACTCGTTTGCGATTTGCGAATCAGGCGGTACAAGATGGGCATGTAATTCTGCAACAAATCCTTACCTTGCGGCCGCATGAAACGTCAAAATATCCACAAAGCTCTCCAGCCGCGTCTCCACGCCCGCCATGCCGCTTTGTGCGTCCAGCATCAGATTCAGGATCGGCGTGCCGTCTCCACGGCGGATAATCATGTCATTCGTCATCGCGTCCGGTCCGCAGGGAAACACGCTCAAAAGAATGATTCCGTCCACGCGCTTCCGATTTTCATAAAGTCCACCCGCGATTTCACGGTTCAGCTCCCAGCGCATGGTCGGCGACATCCTGGAACCCTGCTTCAGCGCCTCTTTCCGGTCCATGACATCCGCCCGCAGCACGGTAACACCAGCATTTTTCAGAAAATCCGTAACCGGTTTCCCGATGTAGGCGTCATTTACCACATAGCTGTGCGAAGCGATCATGACCTTCAGGCCATCGTTCTTATACAAAAGCTCCTGTGCGCGAACCTGATTTTTCCAGTCCTCAGCTTCAGCTTTTTTCGCCTTTTTATAAGCCTTTGCCGCTGCTTTTCGCGAAAAACCAATTTCCTCCGCCATCAGAAGGAACGCGGCCTCTTCGTCAAGTCCATGCTGAACATCAATATTATAGGAAAGAAACTTCTGCCCGCTTTCACGGAACAGGTTGCGGCAGATGTCGTACAGACCTTCAAAAGTCGTGCACATGTATCTGCGGACGCCAAAGTTGCTGATCCGCGGCACGAGAATATAGTCACAGTTCCCGGCCAGCTTCTCCACGTGCCCCAGATAGAGCTTTACAGAGAGGCACATCTCGTCAATCGCCCTCGCCGTCCCCCGATTTACCGTTTCAAGCGTAGTGGCCGGACTTACCAGGACATCCGTCCCCAGTTCCCTGAAAAAGGTCTTCCAAAGCACATGGTATCTGTCATAAAGCAGCGCTCTGGGCAGCCCGATGATGAGCTTCCGGTCGGAAAGGTCAGTGTTCTTTATTTTTGCCAAATTTATCACCTCTTTCGGTGTCAGAATAATCGGATAGGGGAACGTCTTTATCCCTATCCGGAGTTCTTGATTTGCCTCACAAATCGGAACATACGCTGCGCCGGGCCATTTCCAGCGTAAGCTGGAACATTCCTTACGTGGCCCATGTGCATAATACAGCCAGATGATATCTCTGAAAGCGCAAGATATCATCCGTTCCAATTACCTCAAATTAATCAATTCCATATAAATAGCGATTATATTCTTTTTTGAATGTAATTTCAATCACCATTTTTTGCTGGTGTGTAGATATAAAACTTTGGTAAAAACACTTTACAATCATCTCATATTGTGGTAT
>JAJQEO010000032.1 GCA_021201665.1 Lachnospiraceae bacterium
TCTTCGTCATACTCGGCGTTCCCGTCGTCGTCGGTCTGGAGGATCTCCACGCGTACCCAAACATCCGACTCCCAGCTCGCGATGCGGGTCAGGGTCGGCAGGCCCAGGTCCCCGGCCTCGTCCGATACCGTCCATACGCTTTCATCATACCAGTCCAGCTGCAGGCGCACGCTCGTGCCGTCGATCCCGATGCTTTCCGACTGGTTGCCGTCGTCGTCCGTATAGTAGTGGGTCAGCGCCCAGGTGGTTCCGTCGTCGGTCAGGCCGCTGAGGTCGTTCAGGTCGATGCTCTCGCCCAGGTCCAGGGTAACCCCGGTCCAGGTCGGCGTCAGCACGTAATAGTCGTCCGTGCAGTTCACCCAGAGGGATGTCCCCGCCACTTCGTTGCCGTCCGAGTCATATCCGCGCACGTAGATGTCGCAGCCGCCGGTCTGCTTCGCCGTGATATAGATCGGTACCGTGCAGCCGTCCTCCGCAAGCTCCCCGACCTCGATGTCGAAGATGTCGGTGTCGTAGGTCGCGTACGCAACCCCTTCCTCGTCCTCGTCCCAGTACACGCTCACAGAGATGTTCTCCAGCGTCTCGCCGTCATTATCGCCGTCGTCATTCACGTAATCATGGTAGATGCTGAGATTGATTGTCTTGGTCTCGCCGAGAAGCATCTCGGTCGTGCCGTCGGTGTAGTCCGATTCCAGGGTATAGACGTCGCCCACAACGTAGACGCAGAAGTCCCCGTCTTCGCCATAGGTCAGCTCGGTCTCGCCGTCCAGCGACAGGTATGTCACCTTCAGCGTCACGTAGCCGTAGTCCTCGCCGTAGAGGTACCACCAGCCGTCCTGGGCGCTCCCGTCTTTGGAAACCACGGTGTAGTCCGCCTCCAGGTTGTTGCCGTCCTCGTCCTGATCAAAGCTGTACTGGCCGGTGATTTCGATGTCCACAAGCTCCACGGAGACATTTTCCCCAAATGGGTAATCCGGATCCTCCACGTAGCAGTTGATCGTACTGCCGATGTCAATGCCCCAACCCGGGAGCAGGTCCCAGGTGTCAAACATCTGGTAGTCATAGGTCGGCTCATACACGTCCACCCAGATATTTGTGGAAGCAAGCTCACTGTCCGTGTCTTCCCCTGCAGGCACGACAAACGCGCGCAGCTGGAAGCCTTCCGTTGAAAAGTCATCGCTGTCCACTGATGTACCCGTGATCGCTTCTTCGATTGCCGTGATATCCAGGAGGATCCGGGCGTCATTGTGATCCAGGGTCGCGCAGCTGTCCATATCTACGCTGCTGTACGCCGTCCAATCATAATCCCCGTCCTCATTTTCGATCCAGTCGCCGATCTGCCAGATCAGTTCGTAGGTACTGCTGTCATAATCGCTCAGATTTTCTACGTTGAGATCAATAGCAAACGCGCTCTCACCGACATACGCCCAGGTGTTGCCGTCCTCATTGAAGCGCCCCGCGTCTCCCGCGTCGTCGATCCAGACGCTGTAGTCCACCTCATAGAGGTAAACCCCATAGCCGTAGACCTCTTCATAATCGCCGTCGTCATTGATCCGGTACGCCCGCAGCGTCAGTTCGGTATACCAGTTTTCCAGCTTTTTCAGCGTAAAGCCCGGAACACCCCAGGCGTCGGAGCCATCCTCCTCCTCCTGCGCCAAAACGCTGCCGTCCGCATCCGTGATCTGTACCGCGTTTGTATCCCATTCCCAGTGGTAATACAGCTCTGCCGTGACATCCTCTGACGCCGCATTGCCATCGTCGTCCACATAGAAATGCGTCACTGCAGGCGCCACCGCCAGCTCGCCGCCCACTTCCAGATCTTCGTCGATCGAGTAGCTGGTATCGTTGACGGTCATCACATAATAATCATGGCTCGGATAGATCCAATAGTCTCCAGAAGTAAGTTCTTCCCCATCTGCATTGTACGCGGTGACAAGGATCTGTACGCCACAGTCGTCATATTCTGATGCGGCCGTGACGTGAAGGACAGAGGAATCCTCCTCATCCACCTCAATGGTCAGAATCTCCGCGTCGTCTTCATTCGCAAGCTCCCATGAGAAGGTGACATCCTCCAGATATTCCTCATCGCATTCATATTCCTCATTCTCGTCATTATAATCAGCATATCCATGCCATACGGCAGCCTCGATATCCAGGCTTTCTCCCGGAAGGATCCAGTCTGCCCTGGTGGTCGTATCCATATCCAGGGTATAGACGTCGCCATTCACATAAATATCGAACGTGTCCGTCGCTTCCCCGCCGTCCCAGGTCGTATAGGTCACTGTAGCTGTCGCATGCCCCAGGGAATTTGCGTAAATGTTATAGCCGGAATCATGGTCATCCGAATTTTCCTCGCAAATGCTTTCTTCTGAAGTCTCATCGTCCGCATTTGCCACCGTAATATCCGTAATCGTTACCCCGAAATCCTGCCCGTACGGGTAGTCCGCGTTTGCCACATAGCAGTTGAAGGATGCATCAATCCAGTAATTCCATCCCGGAAGCGCGATCCAGTCGCCATATGGGAAATCATACGAGCAGACCGATTCGGTCACGCTAAATCCTGTGTCAAACCGGGCGATCTCTTCCCCGTCCGCATCATAAACCACCGCTTCCAGGTCAAGCCAGGTGTCGTCAACGTCGAAGGTCTCCGCCAGAGCCGCGCCATACAGCACGACCGAGCAGCCATCGCTGCTGACGGCATAGTACGGATCACTGCCGTTCTCAATCGTCTCATGGTCGTTGGAGTCGTTGTAAAGCGCCCATTCTACCGTAAAGCTCTCATAAGAAGACAGATTATCCGTATTCAGGGGAACCGTAAGCTCCTCGTCACTATACACGAATGTATAGAGACTGCCTTTGTCATCCTCTGTCAGATAAATACTGCCATCTTCATTTTCAGAAAAATTATAATCGCCGCCCCGTAAGTCCTCAAACCATACAATGTATCCCGTATCCTCTTCCCCGGAATAGCCCAGGGTCAGAATTCCGGATGAGCCGTACAGAGTCTCGGTACTCTCACCATACGTATAGACAATCTCTGTGTCACTGATGGTAAAGGTGTAGACCGGGTATCCCGCGTCATCATAGCTGATATCTGTCGCATCGTCGCCCGTCACCAGGAACAGTCCGCCGTCCTGTCCGGTGGATCCGGAGTCGCTGTTGGTCACATCTACGAGGTAGTTCACGCCGTCCAGCGTGACAATGTTCCACATATGTCCGCCTTCGCCCGTGCCCCCGGTCATCGTCCCGGATACAGTGTAGCAGACAGCGTCCGAAAGCCCCAGGTCGCAGAGGTACTGGAACGCCTTGGAATACCCCTCGCATACTACATTCGTGCTGTCGTCGCCGTCAAAGACATAGACCAGCCCCCAGGGATCGCCGTAACCCAGATCGTAATCATCAGACGCGGCGTCCTCATCATAGGAGACCAGATCACAGATCGCGTCTTTATACGCGGTCAGCTTATCCGAATCGCTCAGATCCGCGTATTCCGATACAATCGCCTGCGCATTTGCCGCCGCAGCTTCCGCCGTGCTGACCATGGATGTGTCGAGCGTATACTGCGGATCGTCCGCACTCGAATCCTGATAATCCGAAATAACAGAAAACTTAAAGGTGATGCTTTTAAATGTCACGGCGGTATATGTAATATTGCCGTCTGAATCCTTCGTACCGCTGTAGCTGACGCTCCAGCTCACGGTGTATCCGCCCGTCCCCTTGTCGAACCAGTACAGCTCATACGGGCAGTCCGCGATCAGGCAGTACGCAATCGTGGAATAGAAAAGCGTTTCCTGAAACTGCACTGTCCCCAGACTCCCTAACTCATCCGTCGTGCTGCTGTCGGAGACGCCGAGCTCCTCCGCCGTCCAGCTTAATCCGTAATCACTCAGGTCAATCGAGATCTGTGTCGACGTCTCATTGCCCGCAGCGATATCTGAGACGGCATTGCGCAGCGTCAGATAGATGTCATAATTCAGTTCATCATCCGCAAAATAGTTAAGGCCATAATTCGATAAAGCAGAAACCCCGCCGTAGAAAAGGCGGTAGAGATATGTCTCGTACAGATCATCGCTGTCCGCCATCGCCGAGAGTGCGGTGCTCAGATCCGAATCGTCCGGTGTGTCCGAATCCTCTCCGGTCACCTCGATCTGCTCCGTCTCGCCCTCGGTCTCAGACTCCGCTTCGGTCCCGGATTCTGCCTCAGTCTCCTCCGAGGCCGTCTCCGTCTCTTCCTCTGCAGACACGGTCACTGACTCGTCTGATGCAGAGGCTTCTTCTGTATCGTCCGCCGCAGAATCCGATGTGTCTGATCCGGCAGCCTCAGTCTCTGCCGCGTCCGTCTCATCGGAAGTATCCGAAGAGTCTGCCGATGCCGCCGCCAATTCTGTCCCGGCGGAAGTATCTGATGAATCTGATGATTCCGTCGCCGACTCTGTCCCGCCGGAGGTATCCGAAGCATCTGCTGATGCCGCCGACTCTGTCTCGGCCGCGTCATTCGCGTCCGATGAGTCCGCTGATTCCGTCGCCGACTCTGTCTCAGCCGAGTCATCTACATCTGAAGAGTCTGCCGATGCCGCCGCCGACTCTGTCTCAGCGGAGGTATCCGATGAGTCTGCTGACGCCGTCGCCGACTCTGTCTCGGCCGTGTCATCTGCATCCGACGATGCGGAATCCGCCGCAAATGAATCCGAAGCTTCCGCAGACGCACTGTCGGTGCTGCCCTCTTCGGCCGCCTCCTCCGTGCTGTCCGCAGACTCTGTGTCCGAGGTCGCAGCTGCCGTGCTCTCTTCCTCTGATGTGCTGTCAGTATCCCCCGAATCATCCAAAGAAATGGCCGAGACCACTTCCTCTGTCGTATCCGACTCTGCGGCCAGTGCCAGGTTTGCGTTGCCAAACCCCTGTGTAAAGGTCATGGCAGCAACCAGCAGCCAGGCTGTAATTCTCTTTTTCGTCATCTGAATTCCCCTTTCTATAAAAATATGGAACCTGTTCTCCCGCAGCCTGCCGCTACGATGGCTTCCCTGCGCACCTGCAGCCGCCGCTCCTGTCTGCATCTTATCCTGTAGTAATTCCTTCGTGTCTGAAAAATGAGCTGTTTCTGTTTCATAATACTTCACACTGTTACATTTACAAGGATCTTACTGGTTCGGGTGCTATGCAAATTATTGCCTATGCATATTTTCTCATTGCATCTTCCCACTTATCCAAGCCATTATAAAAAATTGTGTATTTTGTGTGTTATTATACACCCCTCCTGCTTCGGTTTGCAAGCATTTTATTGTAAAATCTCCCCTTTTTGTTAAAGGCTCTTTTTGTTAAAACATTTTTGTTAAAGCATTTTTGTTAAAGCATTTTTTTAAAGGCTTTTTTCAGGCACAGTGATGCAGCAGACCGCCTGCAGATTTTATGCACGAACACTTTTGCTGACAAAAACGGCCGGGGCTGCCATAAAAGCAGCTCCCGGCCGAAATTTTCCGTCCATGGCTCTGTTCGATTTATTTACTGTGTTGAAATTTTTACAGCCTGCGATTCACGCGTCTGGCAGAACACGATGGGATCGGTCGCTTTCGGGAGGCGCAAATGCTGATCCTGTGATTCACGCGTCTGGCAGAACACGATGTGCCGTAGTCGCTCCCCTCGCGGGAGTGTTCCTTATTCTGCCTGCTCCAGAGGCTTCCCTCCCAGAGACATCCATTTCAGGTAGGCGTTGATGAAGGGATCCAGCGCCCCGTCCATGACCGCGTCCACGTTGCCGGACTCTTCGCCGGTGCGCAGGTCCTTTACCAGCTTGTAGGGCTGCATGACGTAGGAGCGGATCTGGTTGCCCCAGCCGATCTCCTTGACCTCGCCGCGGATGTCGGACTCTTTCTGCGCGTTCTCCTGCTCGCGCAGAAGGAGCAGCTTGGTCTTTAACATCTGCATCGCCTTGTCCTTATTCTGGAACTGGGAACGCTCGTTCTGGCAGGTCACGACAATGCCGGTCGGCAGATGCGTGATACGGATGGCGGAGGAAGTCTTGTTGATGTGCTGGCCGCCCGCGCCGCTCGAACGATAGGTATCGATGCGCAGGTCGTCCGGGTTGATCTCTATGTCCACGTCGCGCTCCAGCACCGGCATAACGTCGCAGCTCACAAAGGAGGTCTGCCTCTTGCCGGCGGCGTTAAATGGGGAAATACGCACCAGCCGGTGCACGCCCTTTTCGGACTTCAGATAGCCGTAGGCGCGGGATCCGTTGACCTGGAAGGTCACCGATTTGATGCCGGCCTCCTCACCGTCCAGCAGGTCCAGGACTTCTACCTGATAGCCCTTTTTATCCGCCCAGCGCATGTACATGCGGTAGAGCATGGACGCCCAGTCGCAGGACTCCGTGCCGCCTGCCCCCGCGTGCAATGATACAATCGCGCTCTCCTCGTCGTATTCTCCGGAGAGCAGGGTCTTAATCCGGATATCGTCCAGTGTCTGCTGAAATTCATCCAGCATCTCCTGAATCTCGGGAATGACAGACGGATCGTTTTCCTCATATCCCATCTCGATCAGCAGTTCGATCTCCTCATACTGGCTCTGCAGCTGCTGATACGTGGAGACATCCTCCTTGAGGCTCGCGAGGGTCTTCATGATTTCCTGCGATTTCTCAGGGTTGTCCCAGAAATCCGGCTCCTCCATCCGGCGCTCCATCTCCTGTATCCGCTGTTCTTTGACAGCGAGGTTAAAGTGAATCCCTCACTTCCACTAATGGTTTCGTATAGCTGTTTAAGATTGTTTTGAACTGGTCGAGTTCTACCATTGTGTCACCTTCTTTCTTTTCTTTATGCCTTCCGCCCGCAGCACTGCTTATATTTCTTGCCGCTGCCGCAGGGGCAGGGGTCGTTGGGGTAGATTTTTTCGGCCACGCGCTTTTTGGGGGCGCGGACGGCGGTGTCGTCTTTGTTGGTGCCGGTTACCTTGGCTACTTCCTCGCGCTCGACCTTCTGCTCGACCTTGATGTGGTAAAGCAGGCGGACGGTGTCCTGCTGGATGCCGACGGTCATTTCATCGAACATCTCATAGGCACTCATCTTATACTCGACCTTCGGATCGCGCTGGCCGTAGGCTTGCAGGCCGATGCCCTGGCGGAGCTGATCCATATCGTCGATGTGGTCCATCCATTTACGGTCGATGACCCTCAGGAGGATAACGCGCTCCATCTCGCGGAATTTCTCGTTGTCGCCGACTTCGGCCTCTTTAGCCTCGTAGAACTTCACTGCGGCTTCGTTTAAGGATGTCTTCAGTTTTTCCTTGTCGGAAATGGATGCCACGGTCTCTTCTGTCACCGGCGGAAGGGGGATCGTCGGCAGAAGGAGCGAATTGAGCTCGTTCAGATCCCAGCTTTCACGGTCGTTATCAGCGCAGCTCCGGTCTACGGCGCGGTTGACGATTTCTGATGCCATCTTCAGAATATAATCGCGCATGCTCTCGCCGTCGAGTACGCGGCGGCGCTCCGCGTACATAATCTCGCGCTGCTCGTTGTTGACCTGGTCGTATTCGAGCAGATTTTTACGGATACCAAAGTTGTTGCTCTCGATCTTCATCTGCGCCTTTTCGATCGCACTGGAGAGCATCTTGTGCTCGATCTGCTCGCCCTCCTGTACGCCGAGGGACTTGAAGACATTCATCATTTTTTCAGAGCCGAACAGACGCATCAGGTCGTCTTCCAGAGAAATATAAAATCTGGACTCGCCCGGGTCGCCCTGACGGCCGGAACGGCCGCGCAGCTGGTTGTCAATACGCCGGGACTCGTGACGCTCGGTGCCGATAATCTTCAGGCCGCCCGCAGCACGGGCCTCCTCGTCCAGCTTGATATCCGTACCACGGCCGGCCATGTTGGTCGCGATGGTGACGGTGCCGTGGATGCCGGCCTCGGCGACGATCTCCGCCTCCATCTCGTGGAACTTCGCGTTCAGCACCTGGTGCTTGATGCCGGCGCGCTTGAGCATATTGCTTAAAAGCTCGGATACCTCGATCGTAATCGTACCGACCAGCACCGGCTGACCCTTTGCGTTGGCCTCCTTGACGGCCTCGACCACCGCGCGGTATTTCTCCTTCTGGGTCATATAGACCGCGTCATCATAATCAATACGCTGCACCGGGACGTTGGTCGGGATCTCGATGACATCCATGCCGTAGATGTCGCGGAACTCCTCCTCCTCTGTCAGCGCGGTACCGGTCATGCCGGCCTTTTTCTCATATTTGTTAAAGAAGTTCTGGAAGGTAATTGTGGCGAGCGTCTTGCTCTCGCGCTTCACCTTCACATGCTCCTTCGCCTCAATCGCCTGATGCAGGCCGTCCGAATAACGGCGCCCCGGCATGATACGGCCGGTGAACTCATCGACGATCAGAACCTCATCATCCTTCACGACATAGTCCTGGTCGCGGAACATCAGATAGTTCGCGCGCAGCGCCAGGTCGACATTGTGCTGGATCTCCAGGTTTTCCGCGTCCGAGAAGTTGTCAATGTGAAAAAACTTCTCCACCTTCTCGATACCCTGCTGGGTGAGCGTGACCAGCTTGTCCTTTTCATTGACAATAAAATCGCCGGTCTCCGTGATCTCCTCGCCCATGATCGCTGTCATCTTCGTGACCTCGCCGCTCGCCTCGCCGCGCTCCAGCTGTCTGGCCAGAATGTCGCAGACCTCGTAGAGCTTAGTCGACTTGCCGCTCTGTCCGGAAATAATCAGCGGGGTACGCGCCTCATCAATCAGGACTGAGTCGACCTCGTCGATGATCGCATAGACCAGGCCGCGCTGTACCAGCTGCTCCTTATAAATCACCATGTTGTCACGCAGATAGTCGAAACCGTCCTCGTTGTTCGTGATGTAGGTGATATCGCATTTGTACTGCTCCCGGCGCTCGTCGTTGTTCATCGAATTGAGCACACAGCCGACCGTCAGCCCCAGGAAACGGTGCACCGCACCCATCCACTCGGCGTCACGGCTTGCCAGATAATCATTGACCGTGATGATGTGGACGCCCTTTCCTGTCAGCGCATTTAAATACGCCGGGCAGGTCGACACCAGCGTCTTGCCTTCACCGGTACGCATCTCAGCGATACGGCCCTGATGAAGAATAATACCGCCCATCAGCTGTACCCGGTAATGCTCCATGCCGAGCACACGCCGCGCCGCCTCGCGCACAGTCGCGAACGCCTCCGGCAGCAGATCGTCCAGCGTCTCGCCATTCGCGTAGCGGTCCTTATATTCCTGCGTCTTTCCCGCAAGCTGCTCGTCGGAAAGCGTCATCATCTGGGGCCGCAGCGACTCTATCTTGTCCACCTGCGGCATGATGCGCTTCAGCTCATGCTCGCTGTGCGTTCCAAACATTTTTTTCACAAAATTAAATGCCATTGCCAGTCTCCCATCAAAAATATTTCTCGTCCGGCAGAACAGTTCCGCGTACGCATGCGTCCGCTCTCCCGGCCAGCCGCACTATCGGATCTTTGTTTCTTCCGATAAGCCACATTCTAACACCTTATACTCAAAAGAGCAAGGTTCTAAAAAAAATTGCATATTCGCAGAAGCAAGCTGCGCTACTCGTTCTCTCCGTACTGCGTTCCGCAGCGAAGTGCGTGGTGCTGATGTGACATGTAGCGCAAGCTTTCTCAATAACAGGAGGAATCAATCGAGAATCCTGCACTAGAAGAAAAAGCGCGTCCGGTATGCAGGCACCGCATACGCAAACGCGCTCATTTCGTTAAGTCTCAGGCGATCTTTGTCTTCGCGAGTTCTGCCAGGGAAGCGAAGCCTTCCGGATCGTTCACTGCCATGTCCGCGAGAACCTTGCGGTTCAGCTCTACGCCGGCAAGCTTCAGGCCATACATAAACTTGCTGTAGGACAGACCGTTCAGGCGGGCGCCCGCGTTGATACGCGCGATCCAGAGCTGTCTGAACTGACGCTTTTTCTGCTTTCTGCCAGCGTAGGAGCTGGTGAGTGCGCGCATAACGGACTGCTTTGCGATTCTATACTGCTTGGATCTGGCTCCTCTGTAGCCCTTCGCAAGCTTTAACACACGATTGTGTTTCTTTCTGCTGTTTATTCCACCTTTGATTCTGGCCATTTCTTCGAACCTCCTTAATAGTAGTAGACCAAATGTAGCTGTTCAATATCTGAATAGTTGCAGCCAAATTTCTGTTAATGGCTGTCAGCCGATCTTCATCAGAGATACGGCAAAATCTTCTTCATGTTGGAAGCATTCGTCACATCTGTAATCGTAGACTTCCGGAGATTTCTCTTTCTCTTGGTCGACTTCTTGGTCAGGATATGGCTCTTGTAAGCTTTGTTTCTCTTTAAAAGGCCTGAACCGGTCTTTTTAAAACGTTTCGCAGCCGCTCTGCTTGTTTTCATTTTTGGCATTTTATGCTTCCTCCTTATGCTTGTCATTGATAGTGAATGGCAAAAAACTGCCATCCACCCTGGTAATCCTGTGTCTGATCCCGAGGAACTGCCGGACCCTTCAAGGTCTGACGGATGATCAGAAGCTGTCGGAAAATATTCTGTGCAGAATGTGCCGACAGATCCTTACTGAGTACGCTTTTCTGTCAGGAACAGTGTCAGCGTCCTGCCCTCCTGCTTGATCGGACGGTCTACGACGGCGACATCCGCAAGGGACTTCGCAAAATCCTCAAGGATATAGCGGTTGGCCTGCATATGGGCCATCTCCCTGCCGCGGAACCGCAGCGTTACCTTTACTTTATTCCCCTTTGTGAGGAACTTGCGGGCGCTGCTCACCTTCGTATTTAAGTCGTTTTCATCAATGTTCGGAGATAATCGAATCTCTTTGATCTCAACCGTTTTCTGTTTCTTCCTGGCCTCTTTTTCCTTGCGAGCCATCTCATAGCGATATTTGCCATAGTCAATGATCTTGCACACCGGCGGCTTAGCCGTGGGAGCAATCTTCACGAGGTCAAGGTCGGCCTCTCTCGCCAGCTTCTGGGCGTCCTTCGCAGACATGATTCCAAGCTGCTCGCCGTGTTCACCGATCAGACGGACTTCCCGGTCTCTGATCTGTTCGTTAATCATTAATTCGCTAATGTTCGTACACCTCCACACATTGATATGACTGTTTACCTGTTTGTCGTACAGAAAAGACCCGGAAGGCTTTCCTGCATGGACATAAGAAAAGGCGGATCACAAAGTCATCCACCTGCATACACTGACCAACCCATCCACCGCGAAACAACTCCCGCATCTGTTTTCGCATACTTCCAAATGTAAAAGCACATACTGCGAAACGAAACCTGTCATCCGCGCCGTCCGGCAAATCAAATATAAACCACTGGTCACAACATATCATCCGTCCGGCTTCAGTCCCAGATGGAATCCGAAATCAAACGACTATGCACGAAGTCCTGAAAATACACCGTACCATGCGTGCCAGGGTGAGAGTGGATACTCTGCTTCCTGTTTTCAACCTAAGCAACTTTAGCACAGGCTTCGGCGTGTGTCAAGGACTTTTTTAAGCACAATATCTGTATTATGGACTTTTTAAGCACAATATCTGTATAGCCTGGAGAGGCATAATTTAGGTTCGCTCATAATCACCCATTTGGCCAGCAGAAGCTGGCAGCAAGGCAAAAACGGAATATGTCTCATTGGCGCGGGAAATGATAAAAGCCCGATGATGGCTGTGCCGTGCCATCAGTCGTTTCTCCCGATGATCCCTCTGCCCGGAGAGCCACGCCAAGTGCTTCCAGATGGTCTTCCAGATCTTTCAGACAGGGCTTCCCGAAATTCCGCACCCGCATCACTTCCTCACGGCTCACCAAAAGCAGCTCGCCAACCGTACGGAACCCGGCGCGGCGCAGGCAATTGCAGGAGCGAATCCTCAGCCCCAGCTCCTCAATCAGCATGTCTTCCCGATAAAAAAGCTTTCCATAACGCACCGCGACCACTTCGCTTTTGTCTCTGGTATATAGAACGCCCTCTTCGCAGGCAAAGTGGATGTTTTTTTCATCAACGATGATATTTCCCAGATTTTTACAATCCAGAAATGCATACTTGCCAATCTCCCGCACATTCTCCGGGATTTTGATCTCAGCTAGATTTTCACATCCGCAAAATGCCTTTTCGCCAATCTGAGTCAGCGCTTTCGGAAGCATAATCTCCTTTAAATACCGGTTGTTCAAAAATGCTTTTTCTTCTATCACAGTAACTGTCTCCGGCACCCGGAACTGTTCCTGCGCCGCCTTGCAGAAGCATTGATACAAAACCGTCTTGTCTTTGTTATATACCGCATTATACTCCGAAGTGAAAAGAGAATTCCCGGGAGCAAACTCGATTTTTTTCAGATTCGGACAGCCTTCCAGCCATTTTTCCCCGATCTGAGCCAGACTCTCAGGCACTGAGATGATCTCCAGCCCCCTGCAGCCGGCAAAAGCTTCCTTTCCCAGCCGGACTACACCTTCGGGGATGATCATTTGCTTCAGCGCTGTGCAAAAGAAAAAGGCCCGCTCCCCAATATCCGTCAGCTGCGCAGGTAAAGCCACCTCTGCCAGAGCCGCGCAGTCGGCGAACGCCTCATCATCAATATGCTTCACCGTGTCCGGTATCACGATCTCCCGCAGGTTTTCGCATTCATAAAAGGTCGCCTTTTTGATCTTCGTAATCTGTCCATTCAGCACAACACGCTCCAGGCTGCAAAAGCAAAAGGCTCCTTCTTCTATGGAAGTTACTGTGTCAGGAATCGAACAACTCCCACTTTTCCCTTTCGGACACTGCAGCAGAGTTTTCAGCGCCTTATCATAAAGGATCCCATCTACAGACGCATAAACCGGGTTATTCTCGTCAACGATAATCCTCCACAGATCCCCGCAGGCTACAAAAGCCTGGGGTTCAATCTCAGTGACCGTAGCAGGAATCCTGATCTCACGAATTTCTACATAGTAGGGCTCGTCAAAATCATCAAAGCCATCAAAGTCATCAGTGCTATCAAAGTCATCTGTGCCGCCAGAGACATCAGCGCCGTTAGAGTTATCAGGGTCGACAGAGTCATCAGCACCGTCAGAATCATCAGGGCCATCACATGTCCACCAGCCATCAATGGCATAATTACAAATTCTGGTCACGGTATATCCGTCAATCGTTTCCGGTATTACCAGATGCGGCGTATTCCCACGAAATTTTGTAATTCCAATGGTGGTTTCTGTTATTTTCTGATATTCAAAGCACATAATTCCACGTAATCCTTTCCCCATGCCACTTTGATTCTGCTGGATTTCCTTTCGGCAGTATCAAAAAATATAGATCTCCTCTTTAAAAACACCAGAAATACCAGAACAGGGAATTTCTGTCAGACAAAAGAACAGCACACAGCCTGGGTATAATCAGGTGAACCGGAATGAGGACAAAGCACCGGCAGACTCACACGCCCTCGCGCGTAATGTTTTTCAGCCACTTCCTGCTTTTATAATGATGCAGCACCCAGGGCCACTTGACGAACTCGTCCGTGCAGAGGAGAAAATAAACCCATATTGGAGGCAGTTTCAGGGCGAAGGCAGCCAGAAAGCCGAGCGGCACGGCATAGCACCACATATCGATTGTGTCGCAGATCAGGCCGAAGCGGCTGTCTCCGCCTGCCCGGAAAATGCCCGCGATCAATGTCGTGTTGACCGCGGTTCCCATAATATAGTAGATATTGATCAATAGCATAATCCTCAGATAGCCTGACGCCGTCTCGGAAAGAGACGCAAAGCGCAGGGCAAAGGGCATGACCACCGCCACCAGAAGACCTCCAAAGACGCCTGCGACCACAGTCAGGTGCATGGACCGGGAGGCGTCCCGGTCGGCGTCCTCCAACCGATTCGCGCCAATCTCCTTGCCGACAAAAATGCCGGAGGCGCTTGCGATACTATAGCAGAGTACGGTCCCGAAATTGCGCACGACAACGACGATCGCATTCGCCGCCACCACATCGGAACCCATGTGCCCCATGATCACAGAATACATGGAAAAACCCACGCTCCAAATGATATCATTTGCCAGTGCCGGGACGGATAGCTGAAGGAAGTCCCGCATCAGCACGCCTCCCTTCCAGAACATCGCGTCCGGGCGAAGGCGGACATTTTTTGAGGCAAAGGAGACGCAAAAGCACGCGATCAGCTGCAGTACCCGCGAAATGGATGTCGCGAGCGCGACGCCCATCGCCCCCAGACGCGGCGCGCCAAATAATCCGTAGACAAAGACCGCGTTCAGGCAGACATTGATAAGAAGAGCGCCCACATTCAGCGTTGTGCTGGTCTTTACGCGCTCCACGCTGCGCAGTGTGGAGAGGTAGACCTCCGAAAATCCCCAGCAGAGGTAGCTGACGCTGATAATGCGCAGGTAGGACATGCCAATCCCGATCAGTTCCTGATCGGAGGTAAACAATGTCATCATCTGCCCTGGAAAAAAGGCCGCCGGTATCGCGAACAGCAGCGAAATCCCGACTGCAAAACGCAGGGCGATACCCTCTACTTTTTCAATGGCCTCCAAGTTCCCTTTGCCCCAATATTGGGCGCAGAGCATCGTCGCCCCGGTGCCGAGACCATAATAAACCATATACAAAATGTTGGAATACTGCACGGCCAGAGAGACGGCGGAGACCGAAGACTGCCCCACCGAATTCAGCATAATCACGTCTGTGGAGCTGATCGCCGCGCTGAACAGATTCTGTATCACGATCGGAAGAGCCAACCGCAGGATCTGAGCGTACGACTCCCTTCCTGTTTTCACTCTTGTTCTCATACTATTTTTCTGCTTCTCCGTAACTGATTTCTGTAGTCTAACCATCAATGCCTTCACAATTACGGGATTTATCCCGCGCCTTGCCTGGGATGCCGTCCCAGGTGAACATACTGCAAAGCTCACTCCCGCCCAAACAGCTGATCCTCCCGTCACGAACCGGATTCCGGGCAGGCAGACAACAATGCTCATCCTTTCCCAAGCAGCTGATCCTCCCATCGCGAACCGGATCCCGGGCGGGCAGACAACAAAGCTCATCCTCTCCCAAGCAGCTGATCCTCCCATCGCTGCAGATTCCCAAGAATCTCCAGCACACGCGCGTTCGCCATATCCACCTGGCGAATTGCGTCGTTGATCCGCGACTGCACCAGCCAGTCGGCGACCATGCCGTCAAAGAAAAGATCTGCAAAGCTCAGAAAAGAGCCGACCTCTACATTAATATTCATCGGTATGTCAATATCGCGCAGCTCTTTTTTTAATACCTGCAGATAATACTTCGCGTCCTCAATCTGACGCTGCGCCTTATCCATGCGCCCATGCTTAAGCATGGTGGTCACCATCCCGCCGCCGAACAAATCCAGGAGTCCCCAGTTTTTGGCTCCCTTTAACTCACGCTGTGCATTTTCCAGACTGTCCAGGGCGCGGTTCGCTGCCGTAATCGCCTCGCGGATCTCTTTGAGTGTGTCCTGATTCGTCATGGATACGTCCTCCTGCTATCATAAATTCGATGCTGCCAGAATCAAAAGCTGTCTGGCATCTTACTGTCTGAAGATTTCTCAGTATTCTATTGACTTTATTCTGAAACCATCGTTTCGAAAAATACGGCCACTCAAATGTCAGCTGCTTACACGTTCTTCTCCAGGCAGAAAATATAGTCGCCCGAGCATCAGCTGCCTACGCATTTCTCTCTATGGATTTCTGTGTGTCAAATCCATCCGGGTAGCGCCTTTTCAGTTTATCAATATTTGCCTGCAGTACCGTCTCCAGGGGCAGCTCCAGCGCCGTCGCCGCCTCCGCCAGATACCAGGCAATGTCGCCCAGTTCTTCTGCCAGATGGGCTTTGTCCAGCTCATGTCCCTGTGCAAGCCATTTTTTCACAATGTCAATCGCCTCGCCGGACTCCCCGCACAACCCCATCACGCTGTTGATCAGGACATCCCTGCGGTCAAGCTCCGGGTTCAGCGTCGTCATCGCCAGCTTCTGATATTCGTTAATCGTCATCATTGAATCCTTTCCGCACTCATCCAGATAACGCCGGCAAGTGCCGCAGTTCCGCAGGCACCTCTGAACTCCGTCCTGTCTTTCTGCTTTCATTCCAGAACATTTGCTTCAAACAATCCCCGGCTTTTCACGAATTACCGGATTACTCTGCATTTCGCAGCTTCGCCATAATCGTGTCAGGCAAGACATTTCCAAAATCCGCGCCACGCTCCGGTTTGATCGAAATCAGCACCATGGGGTTTCAGCAGGTTCTGCTGAAAATCCTGTCAGACAAACTCCGTCGGAAACTTACACAGTGTGTCATAAATATCCGGATATTTACGTTTCAGAGAAATCAGCCTTCCATCCTTCCCCAGAAAGCAATGACCGGTCGTCCCTGTACAGCAGACCGCGTCATCCCCTGCCCGCCGTACTTCATAGCGGAGTGTCAGACGGATACCGTCAAATTTTTCTATCGCCGCGCGGATTTTTACCGTCTCGCCAAAACGAACGCTGATTTTGATTTTCGCTTCAATCGACAGCACCGGGCTCATGATGCCGGCCGCCTCCAGCTTGTCATAACCATATCCGATTTCATCCAGGGCATGTACCCTGCACTCCTCAAACCAGCGGATAAAATTAGAATGATGCACGACCTGCATCTGATCCGTCTCATAGTACTGGACCTTGTGGATCCAGGGGGTGATTGTGACGGCTGCTGCGGGCGTATCTGCAGGGGTCTCCGGGGCAGAAGCCTCGTTGGTAATCTCCTCTGCTGCTGCGGGCGTATCTGTTTTTATGTCTTCCATTGTATCAATACCAGCATTTCCCTCTGTTTTTGTGATTTTCTCCATAATCATACATAGTCCTTACTGCTAAAGGTATTTGTAGCGCACGAACTGTCCGGCGCCTTCCGTTGCAATTCTTTATCTGCATCCTGTGATCGGCTTACTTTAATTATTTTAATTTTTCCCTTGCCATCAATGCCAACTAAAAAGGCATTTGTATAAGGTTCAAAGCCCTCATTTACAATTCCTCCAGGACATAATTTTCTTTCTCACACACAACCTTGCATTTTTTCTTAAAGCAGGCGATACCATATTTGTAAATGGTACGATATCCCTGAAGCTTCAGTTCGCGTGTGTAATCCATCCTTTCGATCTGGGCCATCGCGTCTTTGCATCCTTCAGCAAGACGCGCGTTATCTGCATACTTAAACTCCATGATCATGCCGATGCTTTCTCTGTCAATCTCAACCTTCACGTCGCAATATCCATCACCGCTGTCGGCATTCGTTTTCGCTTTCCAATTATCTACATTGGCAAGAATCCCGATCATAAGGCCATGATAGAGGATCTCTTTCTTATCTTTTTGTACAGAAGAATCTCTTACCGTAATAGAATCATAAAGGTAAGATGTAAGCAGCTTTTCTGTTTTTTCCGCATTGCCAGTCTTTAACGCGTCACAGAATTCCTCAAACCGTTTGCTGTTTTTCCTGACCATGCTATTAAAGTATGCGGTTATCTGCCTGGTAAAAATCTTCCGGATCTCCTTGTTTGGAATTGCGAGCTGATAAATATCTTCATCCGCCATCCCACGCTGCGTCAGATAGCCCGTTGCAAACAACACGCTCCATATATTGTCAATCGTATCATAAATCTGATTATACGTTAAATCCTCGTGGATTTCCTTCGAAATCGTTTCTCCCGCTACCAATGCCTCAATTTCACTCTTGGTTTGCTCATTACCTGATTTTTCAATTAATCGGCGTACGGCATCATTGCCGCTTGTATTTGACCAGTAGGCCTTTGGCATTGCATGTGAGTTCAGGCGAAGTTCCGTACAATAATTGATTACATCCCATGGGCAGTATACATCTGTATCTCCAAATTGATACCCGTCATACCAGTTCCTGACTGCTTCATATCTGTCCATACAGCCATAATATTCCAGAAGTCCCTTTACTTCTGCATCTGTAAAACCAAAATATTCATCAAACCCTACATTAGAAATCGAAAAAATCTGCGGATTATTTAAACCAGTAAAAATACTTTCTTTCGCCACCCGAAGGCATCCCGTCAGGACAGCGAAGTAAAGGCTCTCATTTGATTTCAACGCCTTATCAAACATGCCCCGGATAAGCTTCACCATCTGAGGATAATAGTTTCCCTCGCTCGCTTTTGCCAGTGGAACATCATATTCATCAATTAAAATAATCACCTTTTTCCCAAAATGCTTCTGCAGAAAACCGGAAAGCACACTTAAACTTCCCTTTATGACATCATCTGACATTTTGAAATAATCCGGATGCTCCGGATCAACATTCACCAGTTTCTTATACATCCCCTTTTCAGTTTCTGTAAGGCCTTTGCTCTCTAATAAAAAATTGAACCGAAGTGCTTCCCTGCCAATTTCAGAACACAAATCGGCTCTTGCACTCTCATAATCACTGCCGTCCACACTCTTTAAACTGATCGAAATAACCGGGAATTTTCCCATGTATTTTTCGCAGAGCTGTGTCTCTCTGGATATTTCAAGCCCCTCGAAGAGGGTGCTGTCACATCCAATTTCCAAGAATGCTTTCAGCATACTCATATTCAGAGATTTCCCAAAACGGCGCGGGCGGGTAAAAAGGTTTACTTCTCCCCAGGCATTCAGCAAATCGCGAATCATTGCCGTTTTATCAACATAATAAAATTCTTCTGTCCGAATCTTGCAAAAATCATCAATCCCAATCGGGAGCTTCTTTTTCATTAATTTATCTGCCATGAATAAAACGCTCCTTTCCTCACATCAAACCCTGGATTCGTTCTCACATTTCTATTGATTTCTATTGCTATTATACATATATTTGCTGGTAAATCAACCATTCTGATAGCAAAAAAGAAGCTGAAAAACCTGAAAAGCAGCAATAGCAGATGCCCCGGCAAAAGAAATCCCAGATAAAACCAGGGCAGAAAAATCTACAACATCGCCAGCCGCCTCCAGGTCCCCCGGGCATAGCGGATCACAAAGCACAGAATTCGGAACACCCAGTCAATTACCATGCCGATCCAGACACCCACCGCGCCGTAGCCCATCTGCTGTCCCAGCACGATGCTGATGCCGATCCGGAATACGCACATGGAAAAAATGGAGATGCCCATGGTATATTTCACATCGTTGCATGCGCGCAGCATATTGGGAAAGGTAAATGCCATCGGCCAGAGCAGAATCGCGAATCCGTCATGGATCCGCACCAGCAGAGCTGCCAGCGTGGTCGTCTCCTCCCCCAGTCCATAAAGAGTCAGAATCGGCTCCAGGAACAGCAGAATCGAGCCGGCACACACCAGCGTCAGCCCATAGGCACAGAGGATCAGTTTTTTCGTATAATAACGGATCTGCTCCTCATCTCCCGCCCCGACACAGCGGCCGATCACGGCAATCATGGCCAGATTCATGGCCTGTCCGCCGATGCAGCCCATGGCGTCCAGACTGTTGGCCACGCCGTTCGCAGCGATCTGGACCGTACCAAAGCCGGAAATGATACTTACAACCACGACACGCCCCAGCTGAAAAATGCCATTCTCGATGCCGCTTGGGATGCCGATCAGATAAATACGCCGGATCAGATTCCTGTCAAAGCGAAATTTTCCCGGGTCAATGTGGATTTCCAGCTTCGGATTGTGCAGCAAAACATACAGGACGATTGCCGCAAACGCGCGGGAAATCAGCGACGGCACCGCGACGCCGACCACGCCCGCATGCAGAACGAAAATGCCGATGGCATTGCCGACCACGTTGATCAGATTCATGACAATGGATACCTTCAGCGTGATTTTCGCGTTATTCATCACGCGGAAAATCGCGGCAGAGGCATTATAAACAGCCAGAAACGGATAGGACAGTGCGGAAATCGCCATGTAAAGCGCAGCCGCCTCAAACACATCCGCGTCAATGCTGCCAAAAAACAGACGGATCAGCGACTGTCTGCCCAAAATGATCAAAATGGAGAGCACGATCGTAATTAATAGTGTCGAAACAATCAACTGCATCACCGAATGGCAGGCGCTGTCGCGCTTTTTGGCTCCCAAAAACTGTGATGTCACGACCGCGCCGCCGGTCGAGAGCGCGGAAAGCACCGCGAACACCAGGTTATTAAACATATCTATCAAAGACACGCCTGAGACGGCCGCCTCTCCCGCGTTGGACACCATCATCGTATCCGCCATTCCGACTGTGATTGCAAGCGCCTGCTCCAGCACCAGCGGCAAAATCAGAATCAGCAGGTCATGGTTGGAAAACAGCCGGCTGACCGGCTGTGTGTTGTTTGGTGTTGTTTTTATTTTTGTATTCATTCTCGTCGCCATTTTTGTCTTCCTGTTCGAGGTTCGCTCCTCGTGCAAGCTTAAAATCTTTTTTATTCTGCTTGTGTATTACTTTGCAGATTTTTCCCCAGGATACCTGCCGGTGGTCTTACGCATCATTCTGCAGCTTTCTCTTCCACTTTCTCTCCCAGATACCGATCTACTTCCCGCATCACTTCAAGCAGGTTTTCCAGATCCCGCTCCCAGTCTCCCGTCTCCAGAGAATGATTCGCGTCCGCAATTATTGTAAGCGGCAGGCCTCTTTTTTCGCACTCCTCTTTTACAATCTCTGTCTCCACCCAGCCATCCTTCGTGCCGTGGAAGACAATCCCCGGCTGCTCCATCAGCGGAAATGACTGCGCTACCGGCGTAAAATATACATTCTTCGTCTTTAACCCATGCTTTGCCCCATAAGCGGACGCGATCGCCGTGCCGACGCTTTTCGATAAAAACAAAATCTCCTCATACGCGGAAAAATCCACGTCCTTCAAAAGCTCCTCCGCCTGCTCCAGCGCCAGATAAAAACACTCCTCCATCTTTTTGGCATCGCCCTTGACGCCGGGCGGAAAATTTCCATACGGCACATCCCTCAGCTCATAGCCGTGTGACACAGCAACCTTTTTACCATAATAAAGCAGCGGCTTGTCCGCATGATAGCCGATGCCCGGAAACGCAACTGCAAGCTTCATTTTTCATTTGCCTCCTGCCATTCATTTAGGACTGTGCGAACGTATCGCACACTTTCCAGATTTACGTCATTTCAGCCATCGCCCATCATAGCACATTTTTCTGTAAAGTCTACAGGGTAAAAAAGATTTTTTTGCGCGGGCAGCAAAGCTGCCATAATTTCTCTCGCGCCCCAGCGCATCATAAAAAAAGACTGATCACTTTTCACCGCAATCAGTCTAACAATGTAAAAGCATTCAGATATTATGCAGCTTCTTTGTACTGTAAATAAACATACTCGTAGATCCTCCTCCGATATTCTGAGATGCGGATTTCATCATAGCTTTCCGGGAGCCCTTCCCAGAGAACATCCCGGATCAGGTTATCCACCGCGGCTTTTGTTTCCTGCTTATCGGTCCAATGATCGAACTCAGCAATCTTTGCTTTAATTTTTGCCAGCAGGTCAATGGCTACTTCTTTTAATTTTTTAATATCCTGCCTGGACAGATTGTCCTGGAACAGCAGGTCATACAAGGACAGCTCTTCGTCGCTTGAAAATCCTTCCCGGACATAACGCTGCTGCTCACGGTCCAGATTAGACGCTAAATCCATCAATTCCATGAATGTCTTTTCTATCGTTGCCCTGTCCTGTTCGGCATTATACTGATTAATAATTTCCTGATATCGTTCATAGTAATTGATGCGCCCTGGATTAACCGCTATCATCTGTTCCAGACGCATGGCGATCAGATTTTCCAGGTCCTTCATAACCAGATTCTTTTTCTTTGCTCTGGCAAATTCCCGGCGCAGCAAAGCAAAATCAATCCTGATGATGTCAAACTGGCGGGAAGGAACAAGGCCAGTACCCTGATTCTCAATGAGAATATACTCATTTACAATACCGTTAATCTGTACCATCAGATCCGTATTGTCCGCATGCCTGCGTTTTTTCTGAAGTTCCTCATCGCTTCGATTTCTTCCTGTGTGTGGGCGCATTCCACATCGCAGGCCGTGCAGCAAAAGGAAATAAATCCCCATGCCGTACCTGTCGAGTCCGTGCTGGAGAAGTCCTTGTCAAAGCGAAGCATATAATCATAAGCTGTGATTTCAAGACAAGACAAAGTCCGGTTTGCCTCCGCGACCTCGAAAATTCCCATTGGAACCGTCTCATATGTTCCATCAGGCAGAAGCAGGTGGTAGTATAGCTCCACCACAGCATCTTCCAGAGTATATCGGTCTACATCCGAGTAGAGCGTGATTCCCATCTCAGCGGAATATACTGTACCCAGCTCAATCTCCGAGCTGGAGCAGCACTTTGATGTCACATAGCCGATTCCTTTTACGATGTTCTTATAATCAAAATCATACACCTTCCCGGCAGTCGTCGTAATCGTTCCTGACCAGTAGTAAGTGCGGGTATTTTCCTGCACCGCCGTCAAAAACTCATCACTCACCGCATACATCAAAGCACCTCCCTTCAGAGCATAATAAAAGCACCAGCCGTTTTATTGACTGATGCTACAATTTCTTTGCTTTATTACATTCCCTCTCCAACGCCGGGAAGTTCAAACATATTTTTCTTTTACCAAAAGGGTCTTGCGATACATACATTCTGTACAACTCGTTTGCAAGTCTTTCTATTTCGTTTTGGTGTTCCTGACACCAACTCAATTCTTTCCTGCACAATATTTTCCACTGTTTATCCTGCTCACTATCGGTTGGAAGGAGTTTCAAATTAATCACCGACACATATTCTTCTCGAACCGGGATCATGTTATTCAGATTCAGTCCTGCCAGAACCTTTCCGTTTTTATCACAGATTTTTCTGAAGGTAATGTTTTCCCGCATTGCATCAAGCTTTCCTTTCTTACCTCCCGAGTTAGAGGTCAAAGGAATACAGTATTTTGAACCATTGACCAAAACAACTATCCCCAGAAAAGGTCTCCTTTGCTTAGAGATTTGAGGGGATACAGACGGAACATTATCATCGATGTTATGTAAGTTCCTTATGTACTTCATATTCACATTGTACAGTTTAAATCTTTCGCTCACAAATCTCTCCTTAAACACATAGAGCCACGCTATGCGTAGCTCTATGGTAGTATCTGTCGCAACAGAAATACTCTCTTATGGTTTCCACTTATAGGTAGGACTCACCTTGCAATGTTATTGTATTCGACCACAGGCCAGATGTCAAGCGGATTTTTACTAAATTTGATTCGTTCACTCCCACACAAAACATCTAATTAAAACTCTTTCAGCGAAAAAGACACATTCCACAACCCACCATATGACGAATCCGCCTCCCGCTTGGATTTATAACCGGAGATATATCTCCGCAGAAGCAGTCTCCGCTGTCTCCATATCAAAAAACTCCACCACAATCTTTGACTGCTGCTTGTATGCCGTCAGCTTTTTAAGCCATTTTGCCGTAACAGTAAAGGACACGGAGATTGTGTGTACACCAAAGCACACCACATCTCTCTGTGTCGTTCCTGCCTTTGTCTCACCGGAGGAGTCCGCTTCCACATCCTCCATCGACGCTTCATAAGAATCAGGCTCCGGCAGGTCTTCGCCGTCAAAGGTTAAATACTGTATAAACGCCACCGCGTACACTTCCTATTAGCATGCCGCCAACCGCGCAAGCGGTTTTTTCATGCGGCATGCGACTTGGCATGGGCGGCGTATGCCGCACATGCCGTTTCCACTAACGTCCGCCTGAGCGCAGGTTCTGTCTCTGCTGCGCACCCACGATTACCTCATCCAAGAGCGAATTGCCAAGATATACCGGAATGGAAATAATACCTGCATTCTGACTACTCAGGGAATCCACCATCTCGCGGATGCCGGAGATGATGCTTGAAACCGAATTGTCCGCTCCGCCAGTTCCATTGCTGCCATAACCGCCGCTCATCTGTGCCGCAGACACCTGGGGATTTATCACCATATCTGCCGCCACATCCGACATCGCTCCCTGTAAGAGTCCTCGGCTCTTTTCAATACCTTCTGCCAGACCTTCCATGAAGTCAGGGATGTTAAAAAAGGAAGCCTGCAACGCCGTAGCGCCGCTCGACTTCCTCTTCAATGGCTGGTATTTTTATCGTCCGCCGACGGTCAGTTCCATCCGGTTCAACCGTTCTACTGCATAGCTTTCAGGCTTTTCTGTTGCCTGCCAACGGTCCGGCCCTGTGTCCAGCTTAACTTTCGGATTTTAGGTGCCAGTCGCATCAACAGGATGAGAGCTGTTTTTTCGAGCTTCAAGGTGTAATAGTGACCGTCTCATTTACATAGTCGTCCACCGTCCAGTCGTCACTGTCGTATGCTCTGAGCAGGAACTCAATCTCCGTCACTTCTTCGATCCCGTTCGTCTCAAAGTCGTCCAGGCTCCACGACATGGAGCTGTACGCACATTTTCCTGCATAAACCTCCGTCGCCCAATAGGGATCCAGCATATATCCATTCACAGATACATCATCGACAGAGATCATCAGGTCTGCCTCTGTTTTGTTGACGAGAAACAGATTCGCCGTATATCCCCAGATATCATCCATTTCAAAATCCGTGATCAGCATGGTCACCTCGTCATTGTCCACTACGAGTATGTCCGACTCCTGACTCTCTCTTTCGAACATGACCACGTTATCCTCGCCATTTGGATAAATATGAACACTTTCTTCCGCCACTTCATCCGCCGTCCAGTCGTCGCTGTCGTACACACGGAACCAGAGCTCGATATCAGTAAATTCCCCGATGTCATCTTCGTCCAGCGAATAAAATGTAATCTCCGAGTTCTCCTTTTTCCCCGCGGCGACCTCCGTAGCAAAGTATGGATCGTTCATCACGCCATTGACTGCTGCTGTCTCCACAGCAAACATGTAGGTGATGTCCTCGGATTTGTTTTCGAAATACGCGTTCACCGTGTAGCCAAGCCAGTCCTCCGGATCCAGACCGGTAATCCGGATCGTGCATTCGTCATTGTCCACTACTGTGATTTCCTCGAATTCCGTTTCTTCGGCCTCTGCGGGCAGGAAACTGCAGGGGATCGCTCCCACTGCCAAAACTGCAGCCAGTATCAGTGAAAAAAGGTTCTTTCCTGCTCTGCTTCCTTTTTTATTTTCTGTTCCGTTCCCTGTTTTGTTTCTTATTTTCTTTTCCATTTACCCATTTCCCCTTATCTGGCATAGTTTCATTTCAGAGTTTGCAGCCGCTTCATCAGCCGGACGCCTCTGCTCTTACTTTTGCTCCTTCTGCAGCTTTTTCAGCTTTCCAGAAACATTCATAAAGCCGATTCCCGATAAAAGTGCTGCCAGGCCGCCTACAATGCACGCGATCCCAATATCGCCGAACATGATCGAGCCCATACCCACTCCCGCAATACCAAGTATAATCAGCAGTATCCCAATAACCGTCATCTTTCTTTTCCTCCTTAGGCTGAATTTTTCATACGCGCAGCTGCCTCTTCCCCTTTGCGAATGCATTCCTCTCCAAACGCTTCGGGCTGATTTTATAAAGGCGTTTTTCCGGCAGGATCCCGGCAGCATTTGCTCATTTCGCTTATTTTAACAGATTTTACCAGACCTCGTTGACACCAAAAAGGGCGGTTTTTGTAAAATGAAGGGACAAAATATACACTACTGCTATTGCTAAAATCAATGAGTGGACCAGACAATCCGTGCACGAAAAACATCATTCCCGGCTGCCACAGGGCTTTAGCGGATCCAGTCCGTTAGAAACAAGCATCTCATTGACCTCTTCCACCTCATGGATTCCATTGTTAAACGCCACAATCAGCGCCGCGTCTCTCGGGATTCTGGCGTACAGCTCTGACATTCCATATAATTTCAGAGCCCGCTGCGTCTCTTTGAGTGTAAAGCCTGCCGCGAAGCAGATGCGGAGGATGGTATCCCGCTGAGCTGTCTTTTTCGCCTGTGCGATCAGGCGGTAGCCGTAGCGTTCCGGAATGTCTGCTTTGAGAAAAACCTCCTGCTGTGTGATGGTCTTCTGTTTAAACAGTTCACGCATATAAGCCGCAAAAGGATGAGCCTCGTCGGCAAGGCTCTGCTGATACGCATTCAGCCAGGTCTCTATCTCGTCCGGGCGTGTTTTTCCAAGTGCTGTTTCCAGATCTGTCGTAGAATCTCTGTACATTTCTCTCACCATTTTCTTTTGTCTGTGGTATACTGAATGATAGTATATGTTTGTACAGGCGTGCATAGGTGCCGTAATTGTAAAGGGTTCCCCTGTATATCCCGTCCGGTTCGGACAGAAAGGCCAGAAAATGACTCTTGAAGAACAGGCAATTTTATCATATTACCGTCCAGTAGCCGACATCCGGGCAGAACACGGGATTTCTCTGGTGCAGGATGACCGGAGCGGGAAATTTTATGTCAAAAAATGTCTGACTGTCTATAACGCTGAGATTTTTCGCGCCCTGCAGGAGCATCCCATCCCCGGCACGCCGAAAATCTACGCGGTTATAGAAGATGCGGGCAGTGCCGTTCTGACCGTAATCGAGGAATATCTGCCAGGTGATTCGCTGCAGGAGCTTCTGGATACGCAGGGTGTTTTCCCGGAAGCGCAGGTCATTTCGATTGCGCTGGAGCTTACTTCCATTGTGCATTCCCTTCGTCAATCTGTGCCCGCCATCATTCACCGCGATATCAAACCGTCCAATGTCCTCCTGACCCCGGATGGACAGGTGAAGCTTCTGGATTTTAATGCCGCCAAATTTGCAGCCTCCGATATGCAGGGCCGCGACACCGTGCTGCTCGGGACGCGCGGCTTTGCAGCTCCGGAGCAGTACGGGTTTGCCGCTTCCAGCGTCCAGACCGACCTTTACGCCATCGGCGTCCTGATGAATGTTCTGCTGACCGGAAAGCTTCCCGCTGAGCAAATGGCGGAGGGAAGCTTATCCGAAATCATCGCCACCTGTACGCAGATTGATCCGAAAAATCGTTATGCCAGCGCAGAGGCGCTGATCCAGGCACTGCAAAATAATTCAAGCCCTGCCTGGCAGGCTGCCGGGCAAAAATCGCCGCCGGCAGAAAAAGGTGAAAATGAGGAGACAGGGTACAATTCTGCACATATAGATGCCGACCGCCGGCAGCCTGACTCCACATATATCAAAGACGATTGGCAACAGTCAACTCCAGAATACACCAAAGGTGAGCGGCAGCAGGCTGAATTCCGGCATGCCAAAGGTGATTGGCAGCAGTCGGCTCCAGAGTACGCCAAAGGCGATCGGCAGCAGGCGAATCCAGAATACGCCAAAGGCGATCGGCAGCAGGCGAATCCAGAGTACGTCAAAGGCGATCGGCAACTGATTGATTCCACGCATGCCGAAGACGACCATCGGCAAACCAGCTCCGTACATGCCCCAAAAACCTGGCGGCGCTTTCTTCCGCCCGGCTTCCGCAGCGGCTCCGCGCTTCATATGGCAGCTGCGGCAATCGGGTATTTTCTTTTGATTGACTGTACCATCACGTTACAGGTGGATACCAACTCCCGGTTTGAAGTAATTTTAAACCAGGCTGCTTTCGGTCTTGCCGGTTTCGGCGTGATCTTTTTTACCTGCAATTACCTCGGCATTCAGGCTCGCCTTCCGCTCTCCAGAAGTACGAAATGGCCGGTGCGCATCGCGGGAGTGCTCCTGTATGACGCGGCAATTGTCTTTGGAATCATACTCGTGATGTCTCTGATTCTGTCGTTTTTCACTGGTTGATATGCGCTTCGAAAACCAATAGTTATCAGCCTTCGCGATAATTTCCCAGCCCGCTGTAAATTTCCTTTACAACCTCATAAGCCATCTTAGGTCTGCGATATTCGTCCACAATTCCCTTGTTATTTCTGCTTTTTGGACGGCGAAGCGCCCATTCGCGGCTAACCTTTACATCCGCGAACTGCCAGATATAGCTTCCTGAACAGGCTTCAAATTCCGCTGTTTCGCGCAGCTGATTCCGCAAAATGTCTGCCTGAAGCTCTTCGCTCCAGATTTCATGTCCGCGGCTTCGGAAGCCGTATACAGCTCCGGCGCCAATTTCTGAAACCAGCAAAGGTTTCTGCAATGGTTTAAGCCAGGTACATAACTCATTTAAGCGTTCCGTTGCCGTATCCTGTTCGTACCAGTATGGATACATATTCCACGAACAGATATCCGGCAGATCCTGACAAATATCTGTCTGGAATTTACAGGAGGCGTAGGTGCAGGGGCGGCTTTGATCCAGTTTTCGTATCAGAGAAAGCTGAGCATTATAACAGCTTCTCCCATATTCCGTGTCACTGCTGCATTCATTCAGAATGCCCCACACATATATGGATGGATGATTATAATGCGCCCAGATCATTTCCCGGATGATCACCTCACACTGTGCTTCAAACAGTGGATTTCGCATTTGTTCCTCGCTCATGCCTCTGGCATGATTTTCCTCCCATACGAGAATCCCCATCTCATCACACATATCCAGAAATGCTTCATCGTTGGGATAATGAACCGTCCGCACGGAATTGCCCCCCATATCCCGAATCAGCTGCAGATCAGCGGCCATCGCGGATTCAGGAAGAGCACAGCCATACTGCGGATGATCCTCGTGGCGGCAGAAGCCTTTGATCCGAAGCGCTTTTCCGTTAAGTAAAATATGGTTCCCGTCTACACGAACCGTCCGAAATCCGATTCGCTCTATGAGGTCATCAAAAGCCTCACCATTTTTTACCAGCTCTACTGATGCTTTATACAGTGCCGGATTTTCCAGTGACCATGATTCTACGTTTGCGATAGTAAGCTCTTCAGAATAAATCAGATTGCCCGCATAGGGAGAAAAATTTTCCTCTCCCAGATCAGCTGCCGCTGCAGGGACCAGAATATGCTGCGCAGAAAATACGGTACCTGCGATTTCGCCCCGCAGATCTGTAAACTGGCTCTCTTCAGACAGATTCCTGCAGAAAACCTCAATGCGGATCCGCCAGCCATCCTTCGTTTTGGTCAGAGGGGTCACATGAATGCAGGATAAAAAGAGAGGCGGCACCTCTTCCAGCATCACATCTCTTGTCACTCCTCCATACGAATAATAATCATTTGGGAAATCCAGAGAATACTCCGCCGCAAAAGAATTGTCTGCGATGATTTCCAGCAAATGTACTCCTGGCTTCAGATCCGTCGCACATCCGGAAAATGCCGTGTAGGAACCATAGTGTTTCGCCAGCTTTTTCCCATCTACAAAAATCTCCCCGAAATGGCTGACGCCTTCACAGACAATCCTCACGTTTCCCTGCGCTTCAAATTGCGTCCGCCACGAAGTTTTTCCCCGATAGTTTTCATATCCCGGACAGTTCTCCACACAGCCCGGCACAAACATTTTTTTTGATTTGCTTTTTCCCCGATCCTGCTCCAGAAATCTTCCCTTGTCAGGCCCCAGTGGTTTTTCTCCTTCTTCTTCATTCTCAAGAGCAGTAAAATCCCACAGCCGCCCGCTCAACTCTTTTATTTTTCTGATTTTATGCTGCTGAAAGCCTCTCATTGCACTATTCCCTTCACATTTTCCACCACACTGCGGAGCCTTCCTGCATTTTATCCGGCTGGCATAGCTTTTCCAGAGATTCAGTCTCTCGCAGCATTTATCAAATTGCATATATATATTATACTTTCACATCTGCAACTACACATGGCGTTTTCAACGCAGTAGCTGCGCATAACATCTTCTCAATCACTGCCGCGCACAGCAGCAGTCCTTCCTGATCTTCCTCCGTAAAGCGCCCCACCAGGGGACTGTCGATATCAAGCACTCCAACAATCTGCCCATTCACATGGAGCGGAAGCACGATCTCTGAGCGGGACGCACAGTCGCAGGCAATATGTCCCGGAAACTGATGCACATCCAGCACGCGCTGTACCTGATCCTGCTGCACCGCTGTGCCACAGACACCCTTTCCGATGGGAATCCGCACACAGGCAGCCCGTCCCTGAAACGGGCCGAGGACAAGCTCTTTCTCCGCCTGGGAATCGTTCGACATCAAAGCCTCATCACACCCCTGCGCTGCAGGTGTAGTCTGTCCATTTATTTTTTCTTTCAGAAAATAAAATCCGACCCAGTTGATATCTTCTAAAGCCTCATTAAGCAGCGCACTCGCATTCGCAAGGTTGGCGATCAGATCGGTCTCTCCTTCAAACAGACCTTCCAGCTGCCGGGCAAGCTGACGGTACACTTTTATATCTGGAGCATTTCTCATAATATTGCGCCTCCCCTGTTGCTTTTATTATCCATTCTGGGACTATCCTCTTTAAAACCAGCCAAGCCATAGGTTTTGATGCCATCATAACACATTTTTCAGGAAAGTCTACCTGCTAAAAATACTCATTGTCCATACCGCTCCCACGGCAGCACTGCCCTCATAGTCCTCGTAAATGTATAGATACTCAAAGCCCTCAGTCACTGTCTTCATCCAGTGCTTCAATCAGAAAACTGACGGGACGAAATCCGTCATTGCAGGAGATCAACGCAGATTTTTTGTTCTTCATCCATCCGCTGTATATATCCTCACCGCCATATGAGAGCGTCATTACAAATGGAGAAATGCTTTCCCACGCGCTGTCGCAAAATCCTTCCGGCTTCTGCCAGCCATTCGCGACAAATACCTGTCCTTCTGCCATATTGCATGCGTTCGGAATCGGGTTCTCATAGGCTTCCATGAGATCCTTGTAGCATGCAATCCTCATGACCGTAATTTTGCATTTTTTCATCGGATCTGCTCCTCATCCTTTCATTTTGCGGCTCCTGATTCTATTTCGCGGCTCCTGATTCTATTCCGCAGCCGCCTGTTTCAACGGAAAAGATTGCCAGGAAGCCATTTAACTCTGTTTTTTCTTTTTCAGCATGGCTAAAACATCTTTTATGTGATGGTTTCAGACCGATTCATAAAGGAAGCTTTCAATAATTCCATGTTCCAGGAATTCAGGAATGCATTCATTGATTGCCCGCTGTTTTATGTCCTGATCCGGGAACATCCTGTCTTTTATTAAAATTCCGGATGGAAAAACCGGTTTTTCGAATTTGTGGCAGCGGATATCGCGGTAATTACTGCATCTCGGAATATCATGCATGCGTGAGAGATAGTCCAGAGCAGACAGCAGGTACAAACTTTCAAATGTCAGGCCTTCGTTCCAGTATGTCCGGATAGCGTCGGATTCCAGCAGCTCGATCATAAAATCAATATCGCCCTTATTTTTCAGATGATGCGAGACATTACTCCGAAAGTTCGCAAAATCACGTTTGGAATCCGCAGGCGGCTCCACCAGCTCTTCCATGGTTACATTCAATGCTTTTGCTATTTTATATACCGTCTCTGCAGAACATTTTGGCAATGTTGTTTTATAAGTACAAATATCGCGGATTGTGGAATACGGAACGCCGCTTTCCTTTGCAAGCCTGTATCTGGTTACGTTTTTCGTCTCCAGCAGTACATTAATATTTGTCATGGCACATCCTCCATCTCTGGCAAAATTATAGCGGTATACCACACTAATGTCAACTTATTTGTTTGCACTGTTTTTCTCTTATCATTACTGTAAGGGTGCAAAACAGCATAAAAGCAAAAAGCATTTTCTGCCTGACCACGCCCCCTGGTGTTATAATTCCACTAACTCAAAAAGGGTTTTTATGGAAAATGAAATCCAGAATAGATCTTCACCATGTCGCTGACTTCGATGACCGTCGCATCAATCGGCATGTCAATGTAGAAGAACAGTAACTGTGAATGTATCGAACAGATACGGATAAAGAATGTATCTGTCCTGAACGGATACAAAACTACAAAAGACTGATAATGTATACGCAAGAAAAGTCCGGCTGCTCAAAAAAGTTTTGAGGCAGCCGGACTTTTTGCGGATTGTTTACAGGGAATTTCCCGAATTTTCCCAAGAATTCAAGGCGTCTGGCTCCATGAATTGTTTTCTGTTTCCGTCACACAACCGTCTCCCGGAACATTTTTCCATCCATTTCAATCGTATGAGTCCCGGTCAGTTTTTCTTTCTTCGTATTAAAGCAAAAGCTGAGCAGCCAGCCGACCGGCAGGTTATATTGTTTCAGATAACCGCAAAGCCATTCCTGGTTTTCTGCTGCGGCAGCATTTTCTATAACCTGCTTCGCGCGGGAAAAGCTGATGTTAGGCTGCAAGGGTTAAAAAAACGGTATGGGCAGGCGCAGACTTCAGCATGTCCTGGCATTCATCAGCACGACCTGTATATCCTTCCCCTGCCTGGTTATAATCGGAGTCACTCCGACCGCCGGCAGCAGCGACATATCTCTCATTTCCCTTAGCGTATGCCCTCTCAGAAAGGCCATACGAGTATTCGCGTTTACTTTTTTCACAAGATCCGAAAAATGCTTTGCGATATCCATAGACGCTGCGTGTATATGCGCCTCAATCGTAAGATTTCTGATGCTCTCAAGAACTCCTGCCTGAAAAATATCCTGCATGATCGTCATACACATCCTGGAAGAATTATCCGGAGTCATTTTCATAACAGTATTTGCAAAATTCCAGAGTTCCTGATACTCCTTCTGTCTGGCTGGATAGCCGTTTTTGGCATAATCCAGAATTTCCTCTTTAGTCGGTATGTAATAATCCGTTGCAAACATCTTATCATCAAAATATTGAAAAGAGCAAAAGGAAGCATATTCCTTCGAAATAAGGTTTCCTTCCACATACCGGCAGGGATTCCGATCTTCCGGAAACTGGTCAAGAAGCTGCAGAAAATCCTGATAGGGCAGACTCAGTTCTGTATCTTTGCGGTACATCCGGTGCAGGATCTTGACCGGTGCCGCCGCGTAAATCCATTCAAGCGCCTCCAGGCAGCGTTCCAGCCAGCGCATATGCCGATGATAATCGCGGTAGCCAACCTTACAAATATATCCATAGATCACACGCACATCCGGCGGAACTTCATAAGTCTCATCCTCGTAATAATTGACAAATCCTTCGTCCCAAAGATCATCCAGCTTTTCCACGTCAGCAGCCGCCGGTTTGACGCAGCCGCCAGCTATTAACCGCTCAAACGCGTCCAAAGTCTCTTCGTCAAATTGCAGCAGGGCGTTCCTCATATTGTCCGGCACAAGCATATGAGCCGCTATCTGGTGGACACCTTTTGCTCTGCTTTCTTTTTCGTCCTGGAACAGATGATATTCTTCTGCGTAATCAGCCAGCCATTCATCTGAGAAGGATAACAGAAGGGCCTCCAGGTTATTCATTTCCGGCGTGCTGTATCTGCCAGCCTCCGCCAGAGTTTTTCCAAGCTCTTCTTCTGCCAGACCGGCCCGCCTCCTGAAGCGCTCACACTCAGCCTCAAGCCGCTCAACGCGGGTCTCCAGTTTTTTTATTCTGACAGCCAGCTGTTTCGTCTCGTCTTCACTCTTTCGGGCAGCGTTTTCCATGTTTTTCCTCCTGGCCTCGGCAAAATTGGGGGCTTCGTTTAAAGCCTCAGCCCTTGATATCGTAGCATATCACAGTTGACAGCGCAAGGCGTTTTTTGATCACTATAAACGGCTCAACGTAGTGTGCAAAGCCATTCGGCGGCAAATCATTCAGGTATCATATTGCAAAAGTTCTCTGACTGCAAGCAATAAAAAGACAGTCTCTATCTTCCGCAGCACTTTTTATATTTCTTTCCGCTCCCACAGGGACAGAGATCATTGCGTCCTACCTTCGCCTGGATTTTCCTGTAGGTGCCGTCGCCGTCAAACACATATGTCGGGTCTTTCTTATCCTCGCATACCGCCTTATATGCACGCTGCATGGATTCCGTAAATGCCTTTCTGGTTAAATTTCTGTTTTTAGGCATTGCCTTACAAAACGTATAAATTTCTTCCAGCTTTTTATCCGCTGCAGCCTGTGCATTCTCCCGGACCTGTTCCAGAAAATCCGATGTCAGCGTCCAGGAATAAGGATACTTATCTTTAATATAATCCAATATTTCCCAATTCTCCGGAACATACCGGCACATATACCATTCGTAGGTGAGAACTTTCGCATCTATCATTTTTTTATCATCCTCCCCGGGCAGATCCTGCCGCAGGTAGGTCTTCTCATAATTAGATGACAGATAGGTTTCCACAAGTGCGCAGATCCGCCCATCCTCATGATACGCAAAAGATTCCCACGATGCAAAGCCAGATTCCAGCGTCGTAAGCGGCTCCATATTAGATAGAAAGCCTTTGCTCTTGATATGGGTGATAAATTCCAGGAAAAGCGGACGGTACCATTTGCTGGTCATCAGTCCGCACAGACGGACAATCGTCCCCGCAAGGTATTTTTGCATCACATCTGTCATCTCAACCTGTTCCAGAAAACGGTAATAGATCCGAATGTCTTCCGGATACTTTCGATTCCCAAGCGTAACATCAAGAACCAGCAGATTCTGAAAAGCTCCGTCCAGCATTTCCGGTGAAGCAATCTCACCTGTTGTATCAAAATGCTCCGCATCCGCGTAAAAGGCGTCCCGGCTCTGCTGCAATTTTCCAATCTGCTGAAGACTGTCGCCATAGCTGGTATAGTAAAATGGGCGATATTCCTTTAAAGGATAGAATTCCCCAAGCTCCCTTGCGGCCTCCTCATATCTGCCCAACCTGATTTTCAGGCATAAATACGAAATCAAACATAATAACGCATAAAAAATGTAACTGTCCGGAACAGAAACGAAAGTACTTATCCTGAGCGGAAACAAAAGCACAAAACAGATAATGTACCCGCAAGAAAAGTCCGGCTGCTCAAACAGGTTTTGAGGCGGCCGGACTTTTTAATTCCTACACAACGGCTTCAATTAAGGTTCTTTCTCCCAGCAGCAGCTGTCTGATGCCAGTTGTTTTCTTTTTATTAAAGTTAAAGCTTAGCATGTATCCCTTTTGCAGATGATAGTAATCCATATACTCCAACAGCTGCTTTTCCCCGCGCCTGTTATACTCCTGGCCATGCCATGAAGTAAGCTGGCCCCGCTAGGAGCCAACTCCTTCCCGAACCGTACGGGC
>JAJQEO010000055.1 GCA_021201665.1 Lachnospiraceae bacterium
ATTCAGCATGTCAATGTCCTATACCCCTAGGGGTAGTTATCGGACAGTCTCCCCCTAAGCAATTTCAGGCGGGTCTCCTCAAATTTTTCTATTTGTATTACATCATCTTCACATCATAAATCCCTGCTATGGGCTCCTATTTTCTGCACATTTTGCTTTTTCGACTCACTGACCAAATCTGTATACCATCCTGTTGGTTCCAATCTGAGTTTCCTGAAGGAGCACCGTGTGCCGTGTATAAACAATAAGCAAAGCACAAATCAGGCGACAAAAATTTATATCTCCGATATCGTCCGATTAAACACAAGCTTCAGAAATTGCGTTCCTTACTCCGCTCCTTTTCAAAACACCACCACTCATACAGTCATAAACAAAATTTTGATATCAAGCCAGATGCTCTATTCGCTGATATATTGCTTTCCTCTTGACATATTACCAGAATGCTTACGGCTTTCTTAAAATCCAGTTCATTTCTTTTTCAATATCCAAATAAGTCGTTTCAAGCATGGCTTCGCCATTCCGCTTCTTTGGTAGAAGCGGCTGCCCACCCATGCTTTATGACGACCAGAATGGCTAACGGCGAAGGCGCGACACGTTTCCAAAATCCAGAGTCTTGTAAGATGTAAGATTATCTTGTTTCCGTTATCCTGTTACCCCGTCTTTACTTCCTGCAGGGACGTTGTGAATACAGCAGAGGCTTTCCCAACTTTCCCAATATTGTGTATTTGGGTGTGAGAGCGATTTCGGTCGCGATTCCGATCCCGGTTTCTGTCTGAACCTCTCTTCCAGCTTCTGTCAGGGTTTGTTTCCCGATTCTCAGCCTGATTTCCCGCCTGGTTTTCTGTCTGACTTTCCGTCTGGTCTTCTATCTGGCTCCCTGTCAGACTTTCTGTCTGGTTTGGCTTCGGATTTCTGTGCGAATTTGCTTCGGCTGATGATTTAGCTGATGGTTCCCATACGAATCCAATCTCTTCCAGCATCCGAATCTGTTCTTCGCTTAGCTGTCCCTTCCTCTTTGCCTGGCGCTGACGGGTAACCCAGGCATACAGTACCCCGCCACTGTCTCCCCGGTAATTATGCGGTATATTCTTCAGGCTGCCATGCGCTTTCACAAAGGCTTCCGCATCCCGATACATCCGCAGCCATGTTTTCTGAGCCTTGACCTCCTGTGGTACCGATACCTGCTCGAGGGGAAGGTCAGATAAAAGTTCTGTCTGATCCGGAGTCAGTTTCCCTGCTTCAAGACATTGTTTCTGTCTGGCAATCCAGGTGCCAAGCCAAACACCATCCACCACAGTGTCATGCGGAATATCCAAAGTACCTTTTTCCTGATACCAGGCTTTTACCAGCGCAAGCTTACTTTCCCAGGCATCTGCCATCCAATTGCTGCTGATTGTGTTCAGGCGCTGGATTCGTTCCTTAGTAAGTTTTCCTTTTTTGTACAGATAACGCTGCCGCTGCAGCCATGTGCCCAGCTTGCAGCCGTTCTCTGCGACATAACCTGTCGGAACCTGTAAGGTGCCGTGCTCTTTCTGGTAAGCTGCTGCTGCCTGGAATCCTTTTTCCCATTTGTCCTCATGCAGGTCTGCCCAGACCATGCCGATCGCATCCAGGCGTCTCACCTGTTCTTCGGTGGGCGGAGTCCCTTTTGCGGTTCCCGCACGCAGGGCGCGAATCCGGTAAACCCACGTACCAAGGCGTATCCCGTCCTCTGTCACATAACCGGCAGGGACATTGAGGTTGCGGTGCTCCAGGTAATAGCTGCAGGCAGCCGTATAATTCCGTTCCCAGAAATAATCCAGCACATCCCAGACCATGCCGAGATCGTCCAGTTTTTGTATCCGGTCCGGCGATAAATACAACTGGTGGCCACCGGCATTCTTCAAGGCCCGGATACTGGAAAGCCAGGAGCCCAGTGCGACGCTTTCCTCATCCACATACTTTGCAGGGGCGTTCAGATCGCCGTATTTTTCCCGGTAGCGCTTTGCCGCCGCATAATTCCGCTCCCATTTAAGATCTGCCGATGCCTCCCAGACCATGCCGATGGAATCAAGCCTGCGGATGCGTTCTTCGGTAAGCGAGCCTGGAAGCTGCCCTTTGCGGATTCTCCTCTGGTTGGCAATCCAGTTCCCAAGGGCATAACCGTCGGCCGTGATGTATCTGCAGGGAACCTCCAGGTCCCCATTTTCTTCATAAAAAGCTTTCGCCTGCTGAAACATCAGATCCCAGGATGCAGTCAGCGTGTCATTCAGTTTTTCGAATAATTTGCGGCAGTCGTGCAGCTCATCGATGATCCGGAAATGTTCGTTTACAATCAGTTCATCCTCACCCAGGCTACGGTAGTAGGAAGTCACCAGCTGCATCTCCTCCTCCACAGAGTCGATACTCCAGATGGCTTCTATGCCAGACAATCCGCGATATTCTGCGTGATTGCCGTACAGATGCCGCCCAACTTTCGGACTTCTTTCCAGATTTTTTCAAAAAAGTTCGCGGTATACTGGTGTGCCGTCATGTTATGGAATTCGTCTACATAAAGCCAGGTCGCCCTTCCTTTTACAGCGTTTCGGGCAATCCGGGCGCGGATACCCTCCAGCATGATCAGCATCCCAATGCCGCTCTGTTCCTCTCCCAAATCCGCAATCCCATAAACCGTCAGACGGTTCCTCACATTCACATTCGTCGGTTTTGAGAACATATCCAGCGCGCCGTTAACGAAAATTTCCAGATCAAGTCTCAGTTCATGTGCCACCAGCTCGTCCTGTTCCCCAAGTTCGTTATAAAAATCAAACAAAGTCGGTGCTGCGGCTCGTCTTCCGCGTTTCTTCAGGATTGGTTCATAAACCCGTTTTACACACCGCCCGATCAGGGAACGCTCCTGCCCGGTTATCTCTCCTTTGATCTGCGTGAAAAGGCTGCACATCAACTGGGTTTTATCTACCAAAAACTTGTCTGTCTCCATAAATTCCAACGTGTCCATGTCCAAAGGATTGATATAATTCCCGGCTCCGGAACCAAACTCCACGTACTGTCCGCCGAGGTATTCCGTAACCCCTTTGTACTCATTTTGCGGATCGATAATAATAATGTCGTCCTCCAGCCGCAGAAACACTTCGGTAATCTCTATCTTCGCGAACAAGCTTTTTCCTGATCCAGTTGTTCCCAAAATAAATCCGTTTCCGTTTTTCAGCCGCTTCCGGTCTCCGATCAGCACATTTTTCGATACCTGATTCACACCGTAAAACTGGCCACCCGGATGATACAGTTCATGCACAACAAACGGAGTCACTGCGGCAAGCGGCTGTGTAAACAGCGGCCTCATGCTGTCCGTGCAGAACCGCGCCCCGGTAGGCAGTGCCGTATTCACAGCATCGATCTGATTCCACCTCGCTGGCTGAAAAACAAATCCTTCACTCTCCGCAGTCTGGCAGAACGCCACCACGTCATTATCCAGCCCAGTGAGACTGTCAGCGGTCAAGATTGCATATACTCCAGCATAAAACATCTTCTCATCATTTTCATTCAGGATGTCCATGTAGGATTCCAGTTCTTCTTTCTCTCTGCGCCGTTCATAGGTGATGTCTGATGACCACGCCCGCGCATTGTTCCTTGCCTCCTGCTGTTTTTCAATCGCCCGGCTGTTCTGCAAATACAAATCGTCTAATGTTTTTCTCGTAACCTCCTGCGGGATTGCCGCAGCGTCAATCGTCAGAATCACATGCTGTGAGCCGCCCATCAGCTTTTGCACCACTGAGGTATCCACTGTATTCGGCCACTTCGGCAGATACAGTGCCCGGACATACCGCCCGTCAATCTGCAGTGACATCCCCTCAAATTTCCCATATTCATCCTGACACTGGCGGATAGACATCGGGGAAATATAGCTTTTCCAATCCCGGTTTCTTTTCAGCGCCCGCTTGAAATCAAATTGGTATTCCGCTTCACTCCCCAGATTGTAGAAAGCATAGAGATAACGGAGCCGTTCCTCAGCATTCAATGGGATCAGGGCAGACTTCATCCGGTCAAAGCAGAGCATCAGGTTCGCTTCCATAGAATGAAAATAATCCCTTGCCTGCCCCACATTCTCCCGTCTGCAGCTGATAATGAAAATCCGCGCCTGGTCAATCCCGGCACGGCCTTTCACCAATGAATCTTCGATATGACTGTTCAGGGAGTCCACCAGTTCCTTAAACTGTTTATCCTTACAGCGGAGAAAAACCTCCCGCCGGACCTGCCCCATATCACGGTTGTTATTCATGATACTGATTTTAAACGAGACATTCAGACTGTTCAGCATCCCACAGTAAAGCTTTAGAAAATCCTCCTTCTCGTAATCATCCATTGTCGCAAAGTTGGCATCCTCAAACAGGTACGCCCGGTCATACAGTTTCTTCACTCCGTCCGGCTTCTTTTCCAGTTCAAAAATACCATCTTCACTGATCCGGTAAACCGGGACAAGCTCCTGTACGTATTTTGGCGTTTTAAAAAGCTTCTCCGTCTTTACCTTACAATCTGCCATTTTCATGGTTATCCTATCACCCCGGTTTCATCGTTTACTGTCTGTGTTTCAGTTCTGCTTCCTTCATAATTCTGGACTGCCTCCTGCGGCAGGCCGGAAGCCGCATCCTCATAAGGTGAAAGCAATTTCTTTCTGTCTTTGCGCTTCATCCGGTGCGCCTGCGCCACATAAGTAAAACTCTCCAGTTCTTCCGCAGTTTCTTCCTTTATATCCTGCTGTTCCTGCCCCAGGCATTCTCTGTCTGTCATATAGTTCTCCATCCAGTTGCCCTTCCCTGATTCGGCACGTTCAAAAACCATAGGGCGGTAACGATATAATGGTGTTTGCGTTACTTCACGCCGCCTTTTCAGATACTCGAGCGGCGGCATTCCGTCAATTTTCAGGAATCCAGCAGCCGCAAAAGGCAACGCGGCCGGAAACACCAGGTACAGAGAAACTGTCTGCGGCAATCCCAGCACACTGTTACACAGGAAATAACATCCTATACCGACCGCCAGTGTCAACACGCACATCGTCG
>JAJQEO010000031.1 GCA_021201665.1 Lachnospiraceae bacterium
CTGACGTCGACATATACCACGACCCTGACGGAAGCGCGGGACGGCCGGATGGTACGCTGCATAGTAACTGATTCCAATGGCAACAGCGTGACGAGCGAAACTGCAACAATGTCGATTGGCTGACATTGTAAGTATCAAAAATTATCTTTGATGCCTGGGGTAAACAGGAAACAGTCTACAATGAATTCAAAGGATCGGGCAGAGACTGCCCGAATCCTTTGAAATCTATTTGTTTATGGGGAATAGAAAAAGTAACCGTTACAGGTGCAATGCTTCGGAATATATTTGTGAAAAATATAATTGGAATGATGTAATGGAAAAAACATTACGGCTTTATGAAAGAATATAGATAGACATAAGAAGAAAGTCAGCGGTAAAAAATGCCGTATCAAGAAAACCATATATCGAAAACTATAAAGAGGAGATGAGAGATTATGCAAAAATTGAATGGGACGGTGATTGTTACCTACCGATGTAATGCTCGTTGCTCCATGTGTAATCGATATAAAGCCCCCTCTAAGCCGGAAGAAGAGATTGGCATTGAAACGATCAAAAAACTGCCGCCAATGTATTTTACAAATATCACAGGCGGGGAGCCGTTTATCCGCACAGATCTGAGAGATATAGTGGCTGAAATTCGTAAGAAGAGCGATCGGATCGTAATCTCTACGAATGGTTTTTTTACAGATCGAATTATTGAACTCTGCAAAGAGTTTCCTGATATTGGCATCCGTATATCGATTGAAGGACTGGAAAAGACAAATAATGAGATTCGTGGCCTTGACAATGGGTTTCGGCGCGGCTATGGGACTCTGAAAAAATTGGTTGATATGGGAATGAAGGATGTCGGTTTTGGAATGACTGTGCAGGACAAAAACGCGCAGGATCTCGTACCACTATATAAGCTGTCTGATGAGATGAATATGGAATTTGCGACAGCATCTTTACATAATAGTTTTTATTTTGTTGAAGCGAAGAACATCATTCACGATCGTCCGATGGTTGCGAAAAATTTTGAGGATTTGATAAACGAGCTCCTTCGCTCAAACAGTCCGAAGAAATGGTTCAGGGCTTATTTTAATCATGGATTGATTAACTATATTTATGGACAACCGCGGTTGTTGCCATGCGATATGAGCTTTGACACATTCTTTATAGATCCGTATGGAGACGTAATGCCATGTAATGGAACAAAAGATAAAGAAGTCATGGGAAATCTGAATACACAGACATGGGAGGAGCTATGGAACAGCCCGGAAGCGGAAGAAGTCCGCAAGAAGGTGAGGTGCTGTGATCGCGACTGCTGGATGATAGGCAGTGCCAGCCCCGCTATGCATAAGTATATCTGGAAACCGGCATGGTGGGTAATAAAACATAAGACAAAAGCATTTTTCAGCAAGCATCCGTATTCAATGTATGAAAGCAAGGTCTGCAGAGATTACAGAGATGGCAAAGTAACAAAAGAAGAGTTGGATAAATGCAGTACCTGTGATCTGAATGCAGTGGTGAATGATGGTTTGAGCGCAGCTTCAAGGGAACAGCTGAAAAAGAAAGTTGAAGACTAGCTTATTAGTCTAGATATTGCTGAATAAGAAAAGAGACAGCTATGAAAAAAATTCTTCATTTGTTATGGTCCGGATCAATTGGCGGTATTGAAAATTTATGTCTCAGTATAGGAAGAAGAAAACCTCAGGAAAATCTGTTTTGCTTTGTTCATGAAGGTGGTGTAATAGCTGGGCAAATGGAAAAAGAAGGGCTGGATGTTGAACTCTTAAATTTAAGAAAATGGGATGTTCTGGCTCTTTATAAATACTTATCGTTGAAGATTAGACATATGGAGATTGATTGCATTATTGTGCATCATGACTCGGGGCTTTTATGGTTAGTGTCCATTTTTTTGAAAAAAAAATATCCTGGTTTTAAGGTATATATATATGCACATTGCTCTTATAAAGACTTTATCCGAAATAAAACAGATAGAATTGTTTTCCTTATGACAGCGAAATGGGTGGATGGAATCATAGCAATTTCAAAATATGTAAAAAAAAGCATTGTGGAGCAACACGCTTTTTTAGAGAAGACTATTTTTGTAATATATAATGGGATCGACACAACACGATTTACATTACAAAGAGAAAAAAGTTATAAAGATACCAGTGGAAAGATAAGATTAATATATGTTGGAAGGCTGATAGAAGAAAAAGGATTACAATTATTGCTATCTTCAATTGTTGAAAATGCATTGGAAAACAAAGTGATTCTTACCATTGTGGGTGACGGCCCGTACCGCTCTCAATTAGAGAAATTAACATTAAACTTTCATCTGAACAACTGTGTGAGTTTTGCAGGAAGCCAGGAAGACGTTCTCTGCTACTTGAAGGAGAGTGATATTTTTGTGCATCCTGCTATTTGGGAGGAAGGCTTCGGCATTACGATTATAGAATCTATGGCTTTGGGGGTTCCGTGTATAGCTTTTAACAGGGGGGCTATTTCGGAGATCATATGTAATGAAGTGGATGGCTTCATCGTTAATGAGGTCTCTGGAAAGGCACTTGGCAGTAGAATAACGGAACTTTGCCCTATGGTAGGTACCGATTATTGGATTAAAATATGTGAAGCTGCAATTAATAAATCTACACTATTTTCTGTGGATCGAACGATAGAGAAAATAGAATCTCTAATTGAAGAATGAAACTGAGGATGAAATAAATGGAATTTGAGCAAAAAGATAGTTACAAGGTAGATGTAATGCAAATTGTAGCCATTTTTATGTCGATTAAAGTGGTTCTTTCTTTTTCGTCCATTTGTCGTCCATCTGGAATAGTTGACAATGCATTGACAGTATTGTCAATTTGTATCTGCTGTATAGTTGTTATTAACAAAATATATTCTTTAAGGACTTTATTTTTGTCATTCCTGTTAGGACTTGTTGCGTTATATACCTGTGTGAAAATTGGCAGTTATGAAATACTGATATCGGTTATGACCATACTTGCGCTGAAAGGTTATGACTTTGACAAGTTTCTTAAAATGATATATAAGACTGAAGTAGCATTGCTGATAATCCATGTTGTATATTCTATGGCTTATTCTTTATTTATTAACTACGATGAATTTATAATAGAAGGAGACAGGCGATGGAGGTTTACCTTTGGCTTTGTTCACCCAAATTCTTTTTCGGCGATATTGTTTGGCGTAATTTTAATTTATGTCTGGTTTCACTTTGAAACAAATATGAAAGATACATTAATTAAGAGCAGCTTAATAGAAGTGATTGCTTTTGCTTTAAGTGATAGCCGAACTGCCCTTATGAGTTATTTGGTATTAGTACTCTTAATTTTTATGAAAATGGATGGCCGACTTAATGCTATTATAAGAATGATCACCAGATGGTGTGTCCCACTTTTGAGTGTGATTATGTTTATATTGATCAGAGGTTATAAAAATGGTTGGGTTATTTCTATTTTAGTAAATAGATTTCTCACAGGAAGAATAAGACTTGGCTCATATGCTTTAGAAAAAAGTGGGTTGACATTGTTTGGTCAGGCTATTTCTTACATGTCGACCTCTGTGGTATGGGATGAGATCTGGCAACTTAATTCTTTTACATTTGACAACATGTATTCTTATTGTATGATGTCTGCTGGTTTAATATGGCTGGTTATATTGTCAATTATGGCAATTGTCATCTCTAAAAAATTAAACCTGAAATGTTGCATAGCGTTTGTGGTATGGGCAGTATACGGACTCTCGGAAGTGATAATTTTGAATGGTTACATTAGTTTTCCTATTTTTCTGATTACATTAGTTTTGAATTCATCAGTCTCTAACCAGTTACTTTATATAGAAGAAGGGAGAAGAGAGATATGATGGAATCGAAAATGGTTTACGCTCCAATATATATTACAACTCTGTGCAGAGACAAACATTTTATTCGTGAAATGGAATCTCTTAAAAAAAATTCCTGGGCTTCATACACAGACATATATATAGCGGTAGATTATCCGTTAAATGATGACCATTGGAATGGTTATCGCAGAATTATAGAGTATTTAAATGAAGAAGATTTTTCCGTGTTTGCTTCATTTACAGTAATCAAGAGAGAAAAAAATATAGGATCTTCAAAAAATTCGAAATTGATGAGGGATTATATTCTAGAAAAATATGATCGTTGGATTTATGCGGAGGATGATCTGGAATTTTCTCCGAATTTTATAGAATATATGGATAAGTGTCTGATGGAGTTTTATGATGATGAGGATGTTCTTGCAATAAATGGATATTCCTACCCAATAGAATGGTGCTGCCATGATGGAGCATCTGCAATTAGACAGAAATGGACATGTTCTACCTGGGGGATCGGTCACTGGAAATATAAATATACGGAAGTGCGAGAAAAGATAATAAGTGGCTATCTGCATAATTGTTTCGACATTGTATATAAAGATGGACGACTAAATAAATTGCTACGAGGGAGATATTTTGACTATATAACATATGCCTTGGCTACAGATAAAGGTGGATTACATGTGCGACCCACCGATGTTGCTATGAGTATATACATCGGCATAGAAGACACGTATGTGATTACTCCGATTGTGAGTAAAGTGAGAAATTATGGATTTGATGGGAGCGGCATGTATTGTGAAAATATTAATAAAAAACATGCCAACAACTCCCTTTCTTATAACTATGACCAGCAACCGATAGATTGTAACACAAGCTTTGTTATCGATCTGGAAACAGAAGATGAGAATGTGAAACAGAATAAAATGCTGCTAAATTCGTTTATATGTGTTCCGGTTTTATATCGTGTTCGCGGGCATCTCATGTTAATATGTTATAGAGTGATTGGACAGGAAAGAACATGTAAATTATATCAGAGCTTGAAAAAGAAATATAATAAAATAAGAAAGTTCTTGCGTTAATGATAAATGATTTCTTGCCAATGTAGTTTCTTACTGAAATTGAAAGCTGGAATATTATGACGGAAAAAATATTGGTTACAAAATCCTCCATGCCCCCATTAGAGGAGTACATTGATGAAATAAAAGAAATGTGGGATACGCATTGGCTCACGAATATGGGACCAAAGCATAAACAATTTCAGGTGATGCTTAAAGAATATTTGTCTGTTAAGGATATAGATTTGTTGACGAATGGACATATGGCTTTAGAATTAACTATGCAAGCATTAGACATCCATGGCGAAGTGATTACCACGCCGTTTACATTTGCTTCAACAACACATGCGATTGTCCGATGCGGTTGTACGCCAGTGTTTTGTGACATTAATGAGAATGATTTTACAATGGATTCCTCGAAAATAGAGGAACTGATTACTGACAGGACAGCTGCGATCATGCCGGTTCATGTGTACGGTAATGTCTGTGATATAGAGACAATTGAGCATATCGCAGAAAAATATCAATTAAAAGTAATCTATGATGCCGCGCATGCTTTTGGTGTTCGCTATAAAGGGAAGGGAATTGGCAGTTTTGGAGATGCGTCCTGCTTTAGTTTTCATGCTACAAAGGTGTTTAACAGTATCGAAGGTGGCGCAGTTTGTTTTACAGATGCGGAATTTGGCAGGCGAATTGGTTTGCTTAAAAATTTTGGTATTCATGGCCCGGAGAAGGTAGAGACAGTAGGTCCTAATGCGAAGATGAATGAGTTTTGTGCTGCGATGGGGATCTGTAATCTTAGGCATATAGATGATGAGATTGCGAAAAGAAAAAATGTTGTAGAACATTACATAGAAAGGCTGAGTAATGTAGAAGGTATCAGACTGAATCAAAAGCAGGAAGATGTTCAGACTAACTATGCATATTTTCCGGTTTTATTTGAAGAAGATATTTTTGGAGCCAACCGCGATGATGTGTTTGAAGCTTTGGCGAAAGAGAATATTAAGGCGAGGAAATATTTCTACCCTTTGACAAACACGTTTGATTGCTACCATGGATGCTTTGACGTAAGTCGAACTCCAGTGGCTTTACAGGTCAGCAGGCAGGTATTAACCTTGCCGCTGTATGCGGATTTGCCTTTGTCAGATGTGGACAGAATTTGCGATATCATTATGAAGTGTAAACGATAGTTTTTGATTGGTTATATAACTATTAGGCACTTACAAACGATTTTTTGCGCAAAATGGCAAAATTTCTATTCCGGTTTATCCGGGTTGGATATATATTGATTATAACAGAAAAATGAAAGCAAGGATATAATATTCATTTATATAGTTGTTCTATTTTTGATGGAAGTGATCTTATGGCAGACAATCAGATAAAGACCAGGACAGTAAGCAATTTGTTCTGGCGGTTTGCAGAAAGATGTGGCGCACAGGGCGTGGCGTTTATTGTGTCAATTATATTGGCGCGACTGCTGGATCCGGAAGCTTACGGTACGGTAGCCCTTCTGACAGTGTTTACTTCAATACTTCAGGTATTTGTGGACAGTGGACTGGGAAATGCTTTAATACAGAAAAAAGACGCAGACCAATTGGATTTTTCCAGTGTTTTTCTGTTTAATATGGGTATGTGTCTTGTGCTATATATACTTTTGTACGTGGCATCCCCTTTGATTGCATTTTTTTATAACGACCCATCGTTGACTCCTATGATGCGTGTATTGGGGTTGACTATTGTGATTTCGGGATTCAAAAACATTCAGCAGGCATATGTTTCAAAGCATCTGATGTTTAAGAAATTTTTTTTCTCGACGTTGGGAGGAACAATCATTGCTGCTGTCGTTGGAATTGCAATGGCATATAATGGCTTTGGCGCGTGGGCAATTGTAGCACAGCAGGTTGTGAATACGGCAATTGACACAATGATCCTCTTTGCCACAGTAAAATGGAGACCGCATATACAATTTTCATATCCTCGCTTCAAGAAATTGTTTAGCTATGGCTGGAAGCTTTTGGTTTCCGGGCTGCTTGATACGGTATATAATGATCTCCGCCAGCTGATTATAGGGAAGCTATACACAAGCAGTGATTTGGCATATTACAACAAGGGAAAACAGTTCCCGAATTTCGTGATTAATAATATTAATAACGCGATCGACAGTGTTTTGCTCCCGGTTATGTCGGCTGCTCAAGACGATGAATCTTCGCTAAAAAGAATGACAAGGCATTCGATAAAGACGAGTACTTATGTCATGGCTCCTATAATGATGGGAATGGCATTTACGTCAAATGTGTTTATCCCCCTGCTGTTAACGGACAAATGGAATCCGTGCATTCCATATCTCCGCGTATTTTGCATCGTATATATGTTCCGGCCAATTCACACGGCGAATTTGAACGCAATCAGGGCGATGGGAAGGAGCGATTTAATCTTACAGTTGGAGGTCAAAAAAAAGATTGTAGGACTGGCTTCTATTTTTGCGGCAGTTTGGTGGGGACCGATGGCAATGGCATATAGTTTTCTGGTTACATCGATATTGAACCAGATGATAAATGCCGGCCCGAACAAAAAGCTTCTTGATTATGGATATTTGGAGCAGCTGAAGGATATTTTGCCGAGCCTTTTTCTGGCTATATTTATGGGATTCTGTACTATACCAATTTCGTTGATTGGCATGACGAATCTTGCGACGTTTGTGTTACAGGTCATCGTTGGTGCTATAGTTTATATCGGAGGTTCTGTTTTATTGAAGATGGAGTCCTTCTATTTCATATGGGATATTTTGAAGCCGATGATAAAAAGACAATTTAAAAAGAAAAATGGATAAAGAATTACTATGGTTGGAGAAGAAAGAACGATAACGGATAGCTTTGTGGATCTTTTGTTTGAAATGAGCCATCGCCCATTGCTGCAGAAAATCATAGAAAAGTCCAGATACTGTCTGCTTGATTATGTAGGCGTTACCTTGGGCGGATGTGCGCAGAATAAGCCAATGATAAAAGACTTCCTTTTGGAAAATCCAAGTGAGGGAAACTGCCATATCATAGGAGCAAATATAACAGCAGACAGCCGCACGGCCGCTATGATAAATGCTTATAATTCGCATACCCTGGAGTTGGACGATGGACATCGTGCAGGAATGCTGCATCTTGCGGCACCGATCTTTTCCGGATTGCTAAGTGCTGCGGAAGAAAAAGAATGTACGCTTCCAGATATACTAAAGGGTATTGTGATCGGCTATGAGGCTGCGGTCAGGGTCGCCTGCGCGATTCAGCCGGAGCATAAAAAAAGGGGGTTTCATGCCACAGGAACTTGTGGTGCGATTGGCTGCGCAATGGCAATTGCCGCCATGCGGAATTATAGCAGGGCAGAGTTTAAAAATGTGCTTTGTGCTGCAGCTTCCTCTGGAGCCGGTTTGCTTGAAGTGACAACAGGTTCGTCCATGCAAAAACCTTATAATGTGGTGAATGCTGCATCTGCTGGAATGAATGCAGCGTTATTTGGGAGATATTTGAAAGGCCCGGAAGATATTCTGGGCGGCTCCAGAGGTTTCATTTATGATTTTTCAGATGGTTCCGGGATGGCGGAGCTGGTGAAGAAAAAGGACACGTATGCTATCGAAGAGATTTACGTGAAACCATACGCTGCATGCCGTCACTGCCATGCGCCGGTCGAGGCAGTTCTAAACCTGCGCAAAAGGAAGAATCTACAGAGCCCAGATTCAGTGAAAGCGATTCAGGTGATCACTTATGGACTGGCAGTTTATGGCCATGACCATACCAGAATCGAGGGGGTCAATTCCGCGAAGATGAGTATTCCATACAGCGTTGCTGCTGCATGGTTATATCAGCAGTGCAGCCTTGAAGAATTTTCGGAAGAGAGGATCCGTTCGGGTCAGATCCTGGAACTTGCGAAAAAAGTGTCTGTGAAGGAGGCTCCGGAGTTGTCTGCGCTTGTTCCGCAAAAAAGAGCTGCAATTGTAACAGTCATTTATGAGGACGGTACAAGTGATCAATGCAGAGTTGATTATCCAAAAGGGGAACCGGAAAACCCGATTTCAAAGGAAGAATTAATGGATAAGTTTTATTCGATTGCGCGATCATCCGGTTATCAGAAGGAATGGTGCGACAAAGTTACACAGGTTATTTTGAAAGAAAACAGATGAGGAGGATTACACACGGATGAAAGAGACCAGAGCGTTTTTAAAAGCGATAGGCTTGCCGGAAGGGGATGCTTACGATCTTCCGACATCGGAGAAGAGATTTCCTGACGGCGGCCAGTATCGATTTGAGGTTCCGGGGATTCAGGGACCAAACGTAATGGAAGTACTGCTTGAAGCCATGGATAAGTATGGGATTTATCTGCACCGCGTCACACAGACAAAGGGAATTATGATGCTTACAGACAATGAAATTATCCGAATGGTCGAGCTGGCAAGGAGTGCGGAAACAGACCTGATTCTTGCAATAGGTCCCAGAGCTACCACGGATACCAGTGCTTCTGTGCATACAGAGGAAGGCATTCGCATGGGCTATCGTCTGCGTGGACAGGAGCAGATTGTGCGGGCTGTTGAGGATGTAAAGCGCGCCGTGTCTTTTGGATGCCGCTCTTTTCTTGTTTATGACGAGGGGTGCCTGTGGTTATTGAATGAGATGCGCAAAGCTGGGGAATTGCCGTCGGAATGTCTTTTTAAAGTGTCCGCTCATATGGGGCATGGAAATCCTTGTTCAGCGAAGGTTCTTGAAATGCTCGGAGCGAATTCGATCAATCCGGTACGGGATATTCAGCTGCAGATGCTTGCTGCCATGCGACAGGCAATAGATATTCCGATTGATATTCACACGGAAAATCCCAAATCTACCGGCGGTTTTATTCGTCATTATGAAGTGCCGGAGATGGTTCGTGTGGCTGCTCCGATTTACTTGAAGACGGGCGGTTCTGTGGCCGCGACCCACAGCTGGGACAGTACGGAAAGTGACGCAAGGCAGAGGGCGAAGCAGGTCAGTCTTGTAAAGAGAATGCTGGATCAGTATTATCCGGAGGCGGTTCAGTCTCCAAGAGGACATTTGCGGTAAGCTATAATGGGGAGGAAAAATTCATTGGATAAAAAAGTTGCTGTGGTTTTGGGAGGAACAAATCCACATGCGGAATTAACTCGCAGGTTACAAAAAAGAGGGTATTATGTGATATTAGTTGACTATCTGGACAATCCACCGGCAAAAGCTGCAGCTGATTTGCATATTCAGGAGAGTACCATGGACATGGAGACGGTCTGCCGGATAGCTGAAAAATATCGTGCTCAGACAGTAATCAGCGCTTGTGTAGATCAGGCGAACCTTACTGCCTGCTATGTGGATGAGAAGCTTGGATTGCCGTATCCATATAGCTATGAGCTTGCGTCCAAAATAACAAATAAAGGCTTTATGAAGCAGAAGATGTTTGAATACGGCATTCCTACATCCCGGTATATTTATCTGGAAAAGGATCAGGAACTTACAGATGTTGATTTGAAATATCCGGTTATGGTAAAACCTGCGGATTCGTGTGCTTCTTCTGGCGTAAAGAAAGCAGTTGATAAAAAGGAAATGCTGAAATACCTTGCGGAGGCAAGAAAGATCAGTAGAAATGGAAGAACGATAGTAGAGGAATTTGCTGATGGATTTGAGGTAAGTGTTTATGCGTTTGTTTCTGAGAAAAAGACGCATATTATTATGATATCTCAAAGAATGAGTGTAATCGAAGGAGAAGAGCAGGTTCTGAAATGTTACGCGACATTAGCTCCGGCAGTTATGTCGGAGACTGCGTTATCAAAAATTGAAGCGTCGGTTGAAAAGATTGCGGAGGCGTTTGGCCTTAATAATACTCCGCTGCATGTCCAGATACTTATTAATGGAGACGATATTTCCGTAATTGAATTTGCGCCAAGGGTGGGCGGTGGGATCAGCTTTCAGACGATTTTGGATAATACTGAGTTTGATATCCTGGAAGCCGCGATTGATTCTTACCTTCAGGTTCCGGTTGTTCCTCATTATGTTGCACCGAAATACTTGTATACAGTTAATTTGATTTATGGATACCCGGGAGTGTTCGACCATTTGGAGGGGGCAGAGGCACTTGTTGAAGAGGGGATTATTGAGAGCATTCATTTTCATAAGACAAAAGGAATGCAAGTGACTGATGACCGTGCCAGTGGAGGAAGAATAGGTGCTTTTCTGGTAAAGGCAGAAGATAAAGACACACTGCTGTATAAGATTGCGCTGGCTATGGAACGAATGCAGGCATTTGATGTAAATGGATCTCCAATGATGCGAAAAGATTTATATTTAAAAGAATTTTGAAACTGGAGGGAATGGGAAAATGCGACATCATCAGTACAATCCGGATTACCCATTTATAAAGGAACCGATTGACTTTGACAAGTATACAGACCGGGGATTGCTCCAATATTGTCTGGGAGCAACGATGTATATGCCGGCAACAAAGGACTTTGCGGATGCGATTATCCATAAAAAATATGCAGGACTTACATCCATGGTTATGTGTTTTGAGGATGCCTGTAAAGAGGAGGATGTACCAACTGCGGAGGAAAACTGTATCGAACTTTTGAACAAATTGGCTGAGGAGCTTGAAAATGGCGCATTTCTCTACAAAGACCTGCCCCTCATTTTTTTCAGAGTCAGGACAGTAGAGCAGTTTCAGCATTTTGGCAGCCTTCTGAAGCCGGAGCATATACGGTTGATTACCGGGTTTAATTTTCCTAAGTTTAATGCCGAGAATGGCGACGCATACTTTCTTTATCTGAGGGAGCTGAATGACAGGTTTGGAGAGATCCTGTATGGGATGCCTATTATTGAAGACAGGAGTGTTGCGTTTAAGGAAAGCAGAATGCAAGAATTATTTGGAGCAAAAGCGATTCTTGATGCCCATAAGGATCTGGTATTGAATATCCGTACAGGAGGAACAGATTTTTCTGCGTGTTTCGGCGTGCGGCGTGGGATTAACTATACAATCTATGATATTATTACAGTAAGGGATTGCCTGTTGGATATTTTGAATGTATTTACGAGAGATAACGATTATACAGTCTCAGGACCAGTTTGGGAGTATTTCAGGGTGAATAAGTCCATGAAGTTTAAAAAGCTGCCAAGATATAGCTTACAGGACACACTTTTGCAAAGACGCCCGATTGTCAACGATGCAGTAGATGGGCTGATGAGAGAACTGATTCTGGATCAGGCAAATGGTTTCATGGGGAAAACCTGTATCCATCCTTCACACCTGAACTATATTAATGGTATGCTGGCTGTCACAAAAGAAGAGTATGAGGATGCTGATCAAATTATGCATACATCCGGTGGAGTGATAAAAGGATCGAAAGGAATGAATGAAATTGGTCCTCATAAGGCGTGGGCAGAAAAGATATGCAGGAGATCACAGGCATATGGAGTGATTGAGAATGATTCCAGTTATTTGGAATTGTTTGGAGTACAATAATTTTGCAGCTTGAAAACATGCGTGTAAGACGAAAATATGGGGTTTTGGAAATATGCATAATAAACCACAAAATACTGTATACCTGAAGATCGCGATGCTTGGACATAAAGCAATCGGTGTCATTGATAGCTCCAGAGGCGGAGCAGAAGTTGTAGTTGAAGAATTGAGTACGAGAATGGCCGCTCTTGGACATGAAGTCACTTGCTATAACCGCAGTAATTGCGATAAAGGCCGACAATCCAGCTATAAAGGAGTCATTCTGAAACGAGTTTTTACGATAGATAGAAAGGGATTTGCAGCACTGACAAGCAGTTTTATTGCTGCGCTGAAATCTGCAGTTGGTGATTTTGATATTGTCCATTTTCATGCGGAGGGATCTTGCTTTTGGATGTGGATTCCATATGTTTTTAAAAAAAAATGCGTAGCTACAATTCATGGCATTGACTGGAAAAGAGAAAAATGGGAGACAAGCCTAGGCGCGTGGTGCATTAGATGCGGTGAAAAGATGGCTGTCAGATTTGCGGATGAGATCATTGTACTCAGCAAAGATATGCAGGAATATTTTCTGGCAACATATGGTCGAAAAACCGTATTTATTCCAAATGGTGCAAATCTGCCGGTGGCCAGAGACGCGGAAATGATCATACGACAGTTTTCTTTGAAAAAAAATGATTACATCCTGTTTTTGGGACGTCTTGTTCCGGAGAAAGGCCTCCGGTACCTGGTAGAAGCATATGAGAAGCTGGACACGGACAAGAAACTGGTTATTGCTGGTGCCGGGTCGGATACGGAAGATCTGGTCAGAGAACTGCAGGAGAGGGCGGCGGGGGATGATCGTGTGATCTTTACCGGTTATGTAGCTGGACAAATGAAGGAAGAACTTTACAGCAATGCTTATATATATGTATTACCGTCTGATCTGGAGGGAATGTCTCTTGGCTTACTGGAAGCAATGAGCTATGGAAACTGCTGTGTAGTAAGCGATATAGCAGAGTGTGTGGAAGTGGTGGAGGATCACGCTGTCACATTTCGAAAGGGAAATGTCGAAGCTCTGAGCGAAAAGATGCAGATGCTTTGTGATGATCCGGCGATGGTGGCCAGATATAAGAAGGATGCCTCCAGCTTTGTTTGTGGCAAATATAATTGGGATGATGTAGTAAAGAAAACACTGGATCTTTATGAAAATATTTTGTGATTGTAGATAAGTTTGAATCATTGTGCTATCGCTGTGCTGAGATAGTAGCTTTACAGAAGGGACAGAGAATGAAGCAGCTAACAACTCCTATCACGGAAGACGCGGTGAAAGTTCTTCGCGTGGGCGACCAGGTTCTGATATCAGGGAATATTTACTGTGGAAGAGATGCGGTTCTTCCCAAAATATGTGCATTAGTGAAAAGTGGAGAGATTGCGCAGATGGATATTCAACTTCAGGGCAGTGTGATTTTTCACACTGCAGTCAGTCCCGCCGGAGTCGGGCCGACATCCAGCAATAAGGTTGAAATTGAAGGAAGCTTTGAGATTCTTTCCGACGCGGGCGTGAAAGTGCATCTTGGTAAAGGGCAGATTGGCGCGGACACGATACGTATGTTGAATGAAAAAAATGCTGTTTATGCAGTGATTCCTCCGGTGACGGCTTTACTTGGAGAAAATATTCTGGAGCAGAGACTCGTGGCGTTTCCAGAATTGGGGATGGAAGCGTTCTATGAATTAAAGGTAAAAGATTATCCGGCTATTATAGCGGCGGCGAGAAATGAAAGTATATATTGAGCCGGATGGCGTGGAAAGTGAAAGGATTTACTGATGCGAAGAGCGGACAGAATCGGAATGAATATGCCGGGACGAAGCATCTGCAACATCGCATCTGGGAGAACAATGGAGAATTTGAAAATGGAAAAATATGTGTATATGGTTCGCTCTCATGGGAACGTTATCGAAAAGCTTTTGGATGAGAATGGATTCAAGTATTATACCGGTGATGGCTTATTTAAGCTCGAAATATTGTCCCGATGCGAAGTGTTACTTCCGGGCGGAAGGGTAACTGTGGACAAAAAAATTCTTGATCAGGCACCTTATTTGCGCCTGATTGTAAAATCGGGTGTGGGATATGATCGAATTGATATTGAGAGCTGTACCAGCAGAGGGATCTATGTAGCCAATACGCCAGGTACGAATTCTATTTCTGTGGCGGAACATACGCTGGCGTTGATGCTGGCAGTGGCGAAGAGGCTTTATCCGATTTCTCTGAGCCTGCGATGCGATCATCCGGATTTCTGGTGCCGGGACAGGTACGAGGGGATGGAACTGAATGGAAAAACGATCTGTATCGTTGGCCTGGGCAATATTGGAAGAAGAGTGGCGAAGCTGGCGGAAGCGTTTGGCATGCAAGTGGTTGGGTATGATCCTTTTGCGAAGCAGTCTGTTGTTCCTGTGCCTGTAGAGGTATATACAAATCTGAATGAGGCTCTTGCTGTGGCAGACTTTGTAACGCTTCATGTGCCGGGAGGAGCGGACACTTTTCATATGATCAACACTGCTTCATTTGACTGCATGAAAGGGGATGCGATTCTTATTAATGCATCACGAGGCAGTGTCGTGGATCAGGATGCTTTGATAGAAGCTCTGCAGGCCGGAAAAATTGCTGGTGCCGGGTTGGATGTATTTGAGGAAGAACCTCTTCGACCGGAAAATCCATTAATAGCGATGGAACATGTCGTTCTCACTCCTCACTGTGCAGGCAATACCGGCGAGGCTCATCTGCGGATACAATATGGCTGCATGGAGAATATTCTGGATTTTTATGCGGGGAAAAGGCCGCGATATGCAGTAAATGAATTGTCGTAATGATATCGCCGTACTCAGCGGAGGCTAATAGCGCCTGATGTTGTAAACCTTGGCTGATGGGAAGTATGGGAAATGGAATGGGATTTAAAATAAATGGGGTGTGCAATGGGACATGTTGTCTCTGATGGGATTACATGATTATCAACTGACAACTGAGAAAGGCTGGCGGAGATGAGATTTGATCAGGATGTGGTGGAAAAGGTATGTGATGCTGTTATCCGGGCAAGTACTGTTTTTCCGCATGATAAGAAGAACGCTTATAAAAGGGCAATTGAAAGAGAAAGTAATGCGCAGGCGAGGTGGGTGCTGGAAACGCTCCTTGAGAACGCGGAAGCCGCACAGAGGAACCACAGCCCTATGTGTGATGATACCGGTATTCCACATATTCTTGTGGAGGCCGGACCGAACGCGGTAGTTACTGGCACGGTGCTGGAGTCAATAAAGGAAGGTGTTTGCCAGGGGCTGCGGAAGCTTCCTGGCCGGCCGATGGCTGCAAGAGGTGATGACGCACAGCGTATTGCTCAGTCAGAGGGGATGTATGAGGATCCCGGCATGCTGGATGCGGCCCCGGTTTTGATCCGCAGTACAGAGGAAGAGGTTCTTCGTATTTATGTCCTGATGTTTGGCGGCGGACCGGCGATCCGTGCTCATACCAGCCGGGTTTTTCATAAACATCAGGTAGAAACAGTACTGGATCAGATAGTTGAATGGGGAAGAGAATCTGTGGCACAGCTGGGCTGCTCCCCCTGCACACTGGGGGTGGGAGTCGGTCGTTCTCACTATGAGGCGGCGGCGCTGATGCTGCAGGCTCTGGTTGACGGAGCCTATGACCGGCAGTCTGAGATGGAACAGGAGATTACCCGCAGGGTGAACGAGTCCCATGTCGGCGCGCTTGGGCTCGGAGGCGACACTACGGTTCTCGCAACGTTTATGAAGGTCGGCCCACAGAGAGCGAGCGGAGTTCGGATTGTGTGTATGAGGCCTTGCTGCTGTTTTGAGCCTCGGATTGCGTCGGTGGAATTACAGAAAGGCAAAAAACCTGGGAAAAGTGAAAAATGAACAAAGAATAATCGGTAGTTGATATGAAAATATTGATGATTAACAAATTTCTCTATCCCAATGGCGGATCGGAGACTTACATATTTAAATTAGGGGATGCGCTCAAAACGCACGGACATGAAGTTCAGTATTTTGGTATGGAGCATGAAGGCAGGTGCGTTGGAAACGATGCGAATGCGTACACATCTGATATGGATTTCCATGGTGGCAGCAAGCTGTCTAAGCTGACATATCCGATTAAGACCATTTATTCGTCTGAAGCCCGGAAGAAAATTCGTCTTGTCCTGGACGATTTCAAACCGAATGTCTGCCATTTGAATAATTTCAACTATCAGCTGACGCCTTCTGTGATTTTGGAAATCAGGAAGTGGGAGAAGGAAAGTGAACACAAGGTTAAGATTGTGTTCACTGCTCATGATTATCAGCTGGTATGTCCAAACCACATGATGAATAATCCTGCCACACACGAGAACTGCGAGAAATGTGGTCATGGAGCCTTTATAAATTGCACGAAGGGAAAGTGCATTCATGGCTCGATCGCCAGGAGTGCTATTGGCACGATGGAAGCTACCTTCTGGAAGATGAAAGGAACCTACAGGCAGATTGACACAATCATCTGTCCGACGCAGTTCATGAAATCCAAAATGGATTACAATCCTGTGTTTAAATCAAAAACTATCGCAATGCTTAATTTCATAGATGCTGTTGAGTGGAAAGATACAGCAAAGAAGGATTATGTGCTCTACTTCGGCCGCTTTTCGGAAGAAAAAGGCATTAAAACTTTAATTTCTGTGTGCAGGGAACTGCCGGATGTACAGTTTATTTTTGCCGGGACGGGGCCTCTGGAAGACGAGATGAAAGGTGTGACGAATATCAAGAATGTCGGATTTCAGACAGGAGAAGATTTGGAGAGACAGATAAGAGAAGCAAGATTTTCTATCTATCCCTCCGAGTGGTACGAAAACTGTCCGTTCTCCGTCATGGAGAGCCAGATGTATGGTACTCCTGTCCTTGGTGCAGACATCGGCGGTATCCCGGAACTTATCACTGTCGGTAAGACTGGTGAGCTGTTTAGGAGTGGGAATAAGGACGAACTGAAAAAACAGATTCAGAAGTTGTGGGGAGATAAGGGTCTGACTGATTTCTACAGCCAGAATTGTAAAGATATTAGTTTTGACACGGTAGAACAATACTATCAGAGGCTTATGGAGATATATGAGGGTTAGAGAATATGGGAACACAAATAACTCAAAAAGAAAAGGACCACAGGAGGGTACGGCTCCGGGAGGAAAATTATAAAAAATTATAAAATGCAATAGCTTTTTATGTATTTGACAAAGCACAGTCATTGATGTTTCTGTACATATAACCGCAGATCATGACTTGCTATCTGCTATCGGATATGTGTTTTCTGAGGCGTAAATAAGGGATGTCTTCAGAACGTGGTGTGTCCCCAAAAAGCATTATTTTAACTATAAGGATGCAACACACAGTGAGTGCATTAATAAAAAGTTAATTATTTCTTACAAATATGTTCCTTGTAATTGATAATCATCGGATTTAAAATCGTAACATATATCAAAAAATACAAGGAGATATGTGTATGATTGAAAATATTTTAAAAGATTATTTCCCGATGATTCGCACCGAGCAGGAGGTTTTGACGGAAATCAGCTGCAAACCGTCCCTGGACGCGCTCTACAAGAGCTGGAGCTCCGATCAGCAGAAGGATTTTCTGGACTTCTGCACCGGCGTGAAGGGCTGCAAGCTGTTGTACGACCCTTTCTTCAAGCGGGTGATGAACCCGGAAATACATCCGGAGCGTTTGGAAAAATTCATTTCACTTTTACTCAGAAAGAATGTGAAAATCCTCCCGGTGCTGCCGAACGAGAGTCGGATAGCGGCAGAGGACTCATTGCTTGCCATGGACATTGTGGTGGAGCTGGAGGATGGAAGTATCGCCAATGTCGAGATGCAGAAGATCGGCTACGCGTTTCCGGGTCAGAGGAGCAGTTGTTATTCCGCGGATCTGCTGCTCCGCCAGTATCAGCGCGTAAAGACGGACAAGAAGAAATCCCGGGATAAAAGCTTTTCGTATCGGTACATTAAGGATGTCTATACTATCATTCTTTTTGAGAACAGTCCGATCGAATGCAGGAATATTCCGGACAGGTATATCCACTATGGGAAGACGAAATTCGATACAGGACTTGCAATCCATATGCCGCAGGAATACGTCTATGTTCCGCTTGACATTTTCCGTGAGATTCTGCACAATAGGGGTATCAAAAGCGAGCTTGACGCGTGGCTGACGTTTTTGTGCGAGGATGCCCCGGAGATGATTGAACTTCTGATCCGTCAGTATCCGCATTTTAGAGAGCTGTATAATGATGTCTATAAGCTATGCGGGAATATGGAGGATATTATGGGATGTTTTTCAGAAGCACTGCAGGAAATGGACAGAAACACTGTACAGTATATGATTGAAGAGCAGCAGGCTCAAATCGAAGAGCAGCAGGTACAGTTAAATGAGAAAGACAGTAAGATTGAGGAACAGAAGGACCAGATCGAGGAACAGAAAGGCCAGATCGAGGAGCAGCAGGTACAGTTAGAAGAAATGAGAGCAGAGGCGGAGAATGCGAGAAAGGAAAAGAGAGAAGCAGCAGAAAAAGGAGCGAAAGAGAAAACTGTTGCTATTGAGAGGATGCTGAAGCTGGGGAAATTGTCGGTTGAGGAAATCGCGGATTGTCAGTCAGTTTCCGTGCAAATTGTGCGTGAGATTGAAGCCGGAATGCAGCAGGAGGCTTGACAGACAGCGCAGCAGGCGGGAATAAAAAATCCGCGCGTGACTTTTGGAATCGGCGGTTTGGAAACAGTTTGGAATCAATTCTTTACAGCTAATTTTTACTTGCATCCTCCCATGAAGTATGGTAAGATTCCATCCGTGGTATACAAATGTTTTTCTGTCGCAAACACTTTGACCAGGAGGATGGAAAGATGTCAGATGGGTCAAACTATTATGTTGTGAAGGAAAAGGCGGTGCCCGAGGTGTTGATGAAGGTCGTGGAGGCGAAGCGGCTTTTGGAAACCGGTCGGGCATCTACTGTGCAGGAGGCTGCGGACGCGGTCGGGATCAGCAGGAGTTCTTTTTATAAATATAAGGAGGATATTTTTCCGTTCCGTGATAATGTACAGGGGCGGACGTTTACCTTCCTGATGCAGGTGCACGATGAGCCGGGACTTTTGTCGGATGTGCTGCGTGTGGTGGCAGAATATCGTGCGAATATCCTGACGATCCACCAGAGTATCCCGACGAATGGCATCGCGATGCTGACACTCAGCATAGAGGTGCTTCCGGCGACCGGGGATCTTTCGAGTATGATCAAGGCGATTGAGGCGGAGGAAGGCGTGAAGGATCTGAAAATCCTGGCGCGGGAGTAAAGGCACGCCTTGCAGCGCGGTATCCAGGATGCACGGTATAGGAGTAAAGGCACGCCTTGCAGCGCAGTATCCAGGATGCACGATATAGGAGTAAAGGCACGCCTTGCAGCGCGGTATCCAGGATGCGCGGGTATTAAGAATAAAGGCACCGGCAGACGGTGTTTGAATCATGATTGTGAGGCTGGACTGCGCAGTTTTTGTGCAGTGAGTGCTTTTCATAAAGGGACAGAGCAGTTGTGAAGACGCGAAACAGACCTAAAGCAGACATAAGCCAGATACTGAATGGATGCAAAGCGGATGTAGAATGGACATGGAACCACCGTCAGAGCAGCTGTAAAAAGGAATTGAGAGGAGACATTTTGTGATGGTAGCAGTAGCAGTGTTAGGATATGGAACGGTCGGTTCCGGAGTAGTGAAGGTGATTGAGACCAATCACGACAGCATTCTCAAGAAAACCGGTGTGGATCTGCAGGTGAAATATGTGCTGGATTTGCGGGAGTTTCCGGGGGATCCGGTGCAGGAGAAGCTGGTGCATGATTATGATGTGATCATCAACGATCCGGAGGTTCGCATCGTGGTGGAGACGATGGGAGGCTTAAATCCCGCATATCCGTTTACAAAACGTACGCTGGAGGCAGGAAAATGTGCATGCACGTCCAATAAGGAGCTGGTCGCGAAATACGGCACCGAGCTGCTGGCGACGGCGAGGGAACACCAGGTAAGCTACCTGTTTGAGGCGAGCTGCGGCGGCGGCATTCCGATCATCCGGCCGCTTCGGACATCCCTGGGAGCGGATGTGATTGACGAGATCACCGGTATTGTGAATGGCACGACCAACTATATTCTGACGAAGATGTCCGAGGAAGGGCTGGAGTTTGACGATGTCCTGCGCGATGCGCAGCAGAAGGGATATGCGGAGCGCAACCCGGAGGCGGACGTGGAGGGACACGATGCCTGCCGCAAGATCGCGATTCTCTCTTCTCTGGCCTATGGAAAACGTGTCGATTTTACTGATATTTATACAGAAGGCATCACGAAAATCACTTCTGCGGAGGTGTGCTACGCGCAGAAGCTGGGCATGGCGATCCGGCTGCTGGCGTACAGTCATATGGATGTAGAAAATGATGGCAGGGTGACTGCGATGGTCGCACCGTTCCTGGTGGCAAAGACCGATCCGCTTTACTTTGTGAATGGCGTATTCAACGCGATTTTTGTGCATGGAAATATGCTCGGCGATGCGATGTTCTACGGACAGGGCGCCGGAAAGGACGCGACCGCGAGCGCTGTGGTGGCGGACGTGATCGAGGAGGCGCAGACGCTCGGACGCAGCGTGATGTCCGAGTGGAGCCCCGAAAAGCAGACGATGCAGCCGGTGGCGGAGACCGAAAAGCAGTTTTTTGTCCGCGTCTCGGGAAACGCGGATGACTGCGGTGAGGTCAAGAATGTGTTTGGCGCGGTCTCGATTGTTCAGGCAGATCTGGACGGAGAATATGGATTTATCACCCCGGTCATGACAGAGGCGGCTTATCAGGAGTGTGCGGCAAAGCTGGAGGGGCAGATCCTGGGGATGATCCGTATCCGAGGCTAAGGAAAGAGAAAAGAGGCAGATGTTATCATGAAATATATCGTGATTTTGGGGGACGGTATGGCGGATGAGCCGCAGGAGGCGCTCGGCGGGCGGACACCCCTGGAGGCGGCGCGGACGCCCTCGATGGATGAGATGGCGAAAACCGGAGAGATCGGGCTGGTGAAGACGATCCCGGACGGGATGGCTCCGGGGAGCGATACGGCGAATCTGGCGGTCTTAGGATATAATCCCCGCCTTTATTATACGGGACGCTCGCCACTCGAAGCGCTGAGCATTGGCGTGCCGATGAAGGAGTCGGACGTCGCGATGCGGTGCAATCTGGTGACTCTTACGGAGGAAGAGCCGTATGAGCAGAAACGGATCATCGACCACAGCTCCGGCGAGATCAGCACAGAGGATGCGGCAGTTCTGCTGGCGGCGGTTCAGAAGGAACTGGAAAACGAGACCTACCAGTTTTATGTGGGGACAAGCTACCGCCATTGTGTGATTAAGGCAAATGGGGTAGAAACGGCGCCTGGCATGCAGTTGACAGACGGCGTACCCTCGTCGCTGGAGAAATTTGAAACTCACCACGGAGGGTGGGACAGCGACAGCCACGGCGGCGTACCCTCGTCGCCGGAGAAATGTGAAGCGGCAGCAGCATCGTCCTGCGCAGAAGCTGTGAATGAAATAAAATCATCGAAGGGGCAGCCGCGGAAGCTTTTAAGCGACGCGCTGGAATCTTTGATTCCGCCTCACGATCATCTGACGGAGGTGATCGGGCCGTATCTGCCCAGGGACGAGGTGCTTCTGGCGATGCAGAAGCGCAGCTATGAGATCCTGAAAGACCATCCGATCAACATGGAGCGAAAGGCCAGAGGCTTAAACCCTGCGAACAGTTGCTGGTTCTGGGGCGCGGGCACAAAGCCGATGGTGGACTCTTTTGAGAATAAAAACGGAGTAAAAGGCACGATGATCTCGGCGGTTGACCTGTTAAAGGGCATTGCGATCGGCGCTGGGATGAATGTGGTGATCGTGGATGGTGCGAACGGAGGCCTGGAGACGAATTATGAGGGAAAGGCGCTGGCAGCGGTCGATGCGCTGCTCTCGGGCAGTTCGGACTATGTCTACGTCCATCTGGAGGCGCCGGACGAGATGGGCCACCAGGGCAGCCTGGAGCGGAAAATACAATCGATCGAGAACCTTGACCAGAGGATTATCCGCATTGTGAAGGAGCGGATGGATGCTTCCGGTGAGCCGTACCGCATGCTGGTCATGCCGGATCACCCGACGCCGATCCGCATCCGTACCCATACCTCTGACCCGATTCCCTATTTGCTCTACGACAGTATGAAGACGCTCAGGAAAGAAGCTTCTGCAAATGCAGATGGCACGGCACCGGCCGTACCGGATGCACCGGATACGGACAAGGAAGGCAAAGAAGGTAAGGAAGGTAAAGAAGGCAAAAAAAGCAAAGAAGGCAAAGAAAGCAAAGAAGACAAAGATGCTCTGGGTACCGGCAGAATCTATTGCGAACGCACGGCAGCAGAGAGCGGCATCTTCCGCCCGGAAGGGTATCGGCTGATTGATGTGCTGCTGGAGAAGGCCTGATGCAGAACCGGTTGATGAATGCGATGCCGGAGAAGGCCTGATGCAGATACTGGTAGATGAATGCGATGTCGGAGAAGGCCTGATGCAGATACCGGTTGATGAATGTGCTGCCGGAGAAAACCTGAGGATGGAGTCTGATGAACGCATGTTGCTGTGAACTCCCGGTATAAAGGTAAAAAACACCCCGATACAGGAGCTGTAAAAGAACAGTTTTCTGTACTGGGGTGTTTGCATTCGCCTTATGAACCTTCGATCATTTTATAAAAATATCCCTTTGTCGTGATCACGTACGGATTAACAAACAGAAATCCGATGCCGAGGGAGAGCACCCCCAGAGCATACATCCCAATAAAGGATAGCATCATCGTGAAGTAGCGGGAGCGCCTGCCGTCCATCAGCTGCCATCCCTTCTGAATCATCTCCTTAAACGACTGCCAGGGATCTGCCGCGTGAACGAACAATACCATGGCGAAGGAAATCTGGATGTAGATGTAGAGGATCGCCGCAAGGATGAGCACAGCGGTGGAAATGATCAGGTTTTCCGCCTCTCCATAAGAAAGCCAGTTGATCACGACCGCCAGCCACCAGACGGCGACCTGCATGAGCACATAGGAGAGCGCATACTGAATCACGGAGAAGATCGCCACCGGCTCTGGATGCTCCGTGAAAGCGGCAAACAGATCCTTCCAGCGGTAGGAACGGTTGTTGACGATATCCAGGTAAATGCCATACAGCCCGGCGAGCAGAATATAATAAATCATATTGACCAGGATCGAGCAGCCGAAATAGAGAAGAATGCTGATCACGCCGGATTCGTAGGGAGCCGCCTGCAGGGCCAGGGCGCTCAGCAGCAGATTTAAGGCCGTCAGAAGCAGCGTGATACCGGCCAGGGACGCGTGCTTTCCGGTCAGCACGCACCGAGCGTAGCATTTGATTTCTTTTGTAACAGGTTTTTCCATAGAGATTTGCCTCCTGACAGGAAATTATAATTTTTCGTAACGGTTCCGCGCACTTTCGCAACCGGAACCATCAGATAAATCCGCCGTCGTTTTGCCCGCTGGAATTGTCGGAACCGCTATTTCCCCCTGAATCTCCGCCTCCGGAGCCGTCCGAACCATCTGAACCGGGATTTTCATTTTCGAATCCATCCCCCGGAAGTTCATTTTCAAAACCTCCATATTCCTGGCTGCCGCCATCCTGGCCGGGTTCTCCGAAACCGCCGGAAGCTTCCTCTCCTTCGGAATTCCCAAAGCCGCCCAGACCGTTCTCTGAACCAGAATCACCCGAGCCAAAGCCGCCCAGACCGTTCTCTGAACCAGAACCACCCGAGCCTGAGCCGCCTGAGCCAGAATCATCTGAACCGTCCGTACTATTGCCGGAACCGTAAAGGAAGGGAAACATCTCTTCGAGAGCATTATTGATATCAAAATCATAATCCCCAGAGTAGACCCGGTAATAATATTGCAGGTATTCCCGGCCCTCCTCCGTCGTCAGGACATAGTAAAAAGAGGAAACCGTGATGGCCACTGTGGCGATAAGTCCCACAATGCCACAGATAATGCCTGCCTTACTTTTCCCGGACATCCGCCCGTTTCCGCGGGAAAGGATCGCGCAGATCACTGCGATGGCTCCGAAAGGAAGTGAGACATAGATGATGGAGCAGCAGGTAATGGAGAGAATACCAAGCACGAGCGCTGCAGTCGCCATGGGGTTCTTATTGCGGTACGAAGGATTCTCATACATATATTCATCGTTGTAATCAGGCATAATGTCACTCCATTTCATGAAAGCGTGAAATCAGCTTCTCATATTCGTCTGTACTTTGAGGACAGAAATTCTGAACGCACAAATCTGTCCGATATTCGAGATATAGCACAAGGAAAGCCGCGCATGAAAGAACCGGTACCGTTCTCGATTTGCCTCGCAAATCGAAACATTCTTTGCGATTGTATATCCCGTACGAAGTGCGGGATGCCCGCGCTCTTCGTCCATACTCGCTTCGCGAGAACGGACATATGATATCACAAAAGGAAACGGAAAACAAGCGAACTGCAAATATTAAAGATGCAGAAAATAGAGAAAATCTGATTAAAAATATTAAATTCTGCTAAAGTGACGGATGTTTCGTGTACTTATGTCTGATTTTCACGTTTCATTTGGCACAGGCGTTGCATGCGAAAAAAGAGCTGCGAAAAAAAGAAGCACCAATTTCAGAAAAATGGATTGAATGAAAGGATGGCGGTATGTTATAATTCTATAAGAACGTGCTGCGTAAGGAGTCAGGGCAGGCAGATTACGAATGAAGAACTGTTTCTTACGTTACCTGTGAAGTAAGTAGGAGGAATTATAATGCCGGGAAGTATTGCTGAAAAAAAGATACATGATGCATATTTACAGTGCAAAACTATATTTAATCCTGAAGAGGCTTTGCTGAATGATGCTGTTAAAATTGAAGATGAGGAGGAAAATCTTTTTTACTGTATCGTAAGCGATTTTTTTATTCAGCAGAAGCAGAAAGAGATGATAAAGCGATAATTATGGGATTTAATCAGGAAAAAGTATATACCATATATGCAGGTGTGAACGGAGCGGGAAAATCCACAATCTACAGAATCATGAATCCGGTTTCAGATGAAAAATGGGTAAATTCAGACGAAATTTTACGAGCTGCCGGCGGTGACTGGAATGTTGAAAAAGACCAGTGGGACGCAATGAAAGAGGCGGCATTCAGGATTAATCATTTTATCAAAGAGGGCATTTCGTTTAGCCAGGAATCAACCTTGGCTGGTCGCACAAATATCATAACAATTCGAAAAGCAAAAGAGCAGGGCTTTTTTATACGATTGTATTACGTTGGTCTGGCAAATGCTGCTCTTGCCGTGGAGAGAGTCCGGCAGCGTGTAGAAGCTGGTGGACATGGATAGAGGAAGCTCTTATAAGAAAACGATATGACGCTTCTTTGACCAGATTAAAAGAAGTACTGCCCTTATGCGATCTGGCATTGATTTACGATAATACGGAAATGTTCAGAAAAATCGCCAGGTATGAGGAAAATAGATGGACTTTTTATGAGAACAGATGTGACTGGCTTAAAAAGGCAATAAATGGAATGGAATAAATATAAAGTTGACAGGAAACGCCAGAACGTTTCCTGACGGATGGGAGAATATATGGACATTATCAAAACACTCGCGCAGGAACTGGAGATCCGCCCGGCACAGGCGGAGGCGGCGGTCAAGCTGATCGATGAGGGCAACACGATTCCCTTCATCGCCCGCTACCGCAAGGAGGCGACCGGCTCGCTCAATGACGAGGTGCTGCGTAAATTAATCGAACGACTGACTTATCTGAGAAATCTGGAGGAGCGCAAAGCGCAGGTGATTTCCTCTATCGAGGAGCAGGGGAAGCTGACCCCCGAGCTGCGCAGCCAGATCGAGGCCGCGCAGACGCTGGTGGTGGTGGAGGACCTGTACCGCCCTTATCGCCCCAAACGCCGTACACGCGCGACGATTGCGAGGGAGAAGGGACTGGAGCCTCTGGCCAATCTGATTTTGCTGCAGATGACCAAACGCCCATTGGAAGAAGACGCAAAAGAGTACCTTTCGGAAGAAAAGGAAGTGCACACGGCCGGGGAAGCGATCGCGGGAGCCTGTGACATTCTGGCGGAGACGATTTCGGACGAGGCATCCTACCGCTTCCGCATCCGCGAAATGACGATGCGGGAGGGGCTGATCACCAGCGAGGCGAAGGACGAAAAAGCACAGTCTGTCTATGAGATGTATTATCACTTTTCCGAGGTGCTCTCCAAAACGCAGGGGCACCGGATTCTCGCGCTGAACCGGGGCGAGAAGGAAAAGATTCTGACCGTGAAAATCGAGGCACCGGAGGAAAAGATTCTTCTTTATTTAGAGCGTCAGGTGATTACCCGGGATAACCCGTACACAACTCCTGTCTTAAAAGCGACCGTGCAGGACGCGTACCGCCGCCTGATCGGACCGGCGATCGAGCGCGAGATCCGCAGCGACCTGACCGAGAAAGCGGAGGACGGCGCGATTTCTGTTTTTGGAAAAAATCTGGAGCAGCTGCTGATGCAGCCACCTATCGCCGGGCAGGTCGTGCTCGGCTGGGATCCTGCCTTCCGCACCGGCTGCAAGCTGGCCGTCGTGGACGCGACCGGCAAGGTGCTCGACACGGCGGTGGTCTTCCCGACCGCGCCGACGAACGACGCGAAAATCCGCGCCGCCAAGGACACCGTCAAAAAGTTGATCGCGAAATATGGCGTGACGCTGATTTCCGTGGGCAACGGCACGGCCTCCCGCGAGTCCGAGCAGATCATCGTGGAGATTTTGAAAGAGCTTCCGAAGGAAACCGCGCAGAAGGTTTCCTATGTAATTACCAACGAGGCAGGCGCTTCTGTTTACTCCGCCAGCAAGCTGGCGACAGAGGAATTTCCGAATTTTGACGTCGGCCAGAGGAGCGCGGCTTCCATCGCCCGGCGCGTGCAGGACCCGCTGGCCGAGCTGGTCAAGATCGACCCCAAGTCCATCGGCGTCGGTCAGTATCAGCACGACATGAACCAGAAAAAGCTCGGAGAAGCCCTGGACGGTGTGGTCGAGGACTCCGTAAACCGCGTCGGCGTAGATTTGAACACAGCCTCCGCTCCCCTGATGGAGCATGTGTCAGGCATCACAAAGACCATCGCGAAAAATATAGTCGCTTACCGGGAAGCCAACGGCCGCTTCAAAAACCGCAGGGAGCTTCTGAAGGTGCCAAAGCTCGGCCCGAAGGCCTTTGAACAGTGCGCCGGATTTATGCGCATCACTGGCGGCGACGAGCCGCTGGACCAGACCAGCATCCACCCGGAGAGCTACGAGGCGACAGAAAAGCTGCTGACGCAGCTGGGACATACAAAGGAGAGCTTCTTTGCCCAGAGCATGAAGCTGGTCCGCATCCGCGATTACAAAAAGATGGCAGAGCAGGTCGGCGTCGGCGAGCCGACCCTGCGCGATATAGCGAACGAGCTCGTCCGCCCGGGGCGTGACCCGCGCGATGAGATGCCCAAGCCAATCCTGCGCACAGACGTGCTGGAGATGAAAGACCTCCGCGAGGGCATGATCCTCAAAGGCACCGTCCGCAACGTGATCGACTTCGGCGCGTTCGTCGACATCGGCGTCCACCAGGACGGCCTGGTACATATCTCCCAGCTCACGAATAAAAAGTTCGTCAAGCATCCGCTGGAGGTCGTGAGCGTCGGAGACATCGTGGAGGTAAAGGTACTCAGCGTCGATCTGGCGAAAAAGAGAATCAGTCTGACGATGCGGATCTGAGAAAGCCGCAGACAAAGGACGAAAAGAGCGAGAGACGATAGATTTTCTGATCAATGCGATCTCGGGCAGATGAACGAATACCGCATTCTCAATTTTACCGACGTTACCTTATATTTACCTGAATTACCATCTGAGTCATTGTCATCAGTCAACGTATCCATCGCGCAGTCAGCTGTTTTGATACCTGGAGGAAGGAGATCCCGAACAGTAATGGCCAAAATCAGAGAAAAGATTCGCTTTCACGGACGCGTACAGGGCGTCGGCTTTCGCTATAAAGCCAAATGGTCGGCAAGTGCATTGGGATTGACCGGATGGGTGAAAAACGAGTGGGACGGGAGCGTGAGCGTCGAAGTGCAGGGCTATGAGGAAAGCATTCATCGGATGCTGGAGCAGCTGAATTCCGATCCCTATATTCAGATCGAGTGGATGAATACGGATAAAATACCGGTTGTTGAGGATGAGAGCGGATTTCGGGTGCGGTGAGCAAAGTATAGTATAGATCTCACATTGCGGAGTATCGCGCAGAAACAGGGACAAACCGATGGAACCTTCCTCTGCCCGGAATTAACGTAACGTTTCAGTATCTTCGCAGCCCTGCGGTCTCAGCTTCGCTTCGGTCGTTGAATATCCCGCGCGAAGCGTGGGATGCCCACGTCCACAATCGAAGACTGTGGACAAAACCCGGCGAGGGCCCACGTCCACAATCAAAGACTGTGGACAAAACCCGGCGAGGGCCTGCGTGCCGGTGGCATGCGTTTAGGACGGACCGGAGCGAAGCTTAGATGCCACTGGCATACAGCAACGGCGCAAAGTAAAACGACTTACATCGTTTATTATAACTACAATAAAAACGGCAGGGATAAGAAGCATGAGTGCATCATCGAACGATATTTTACATGACAAGGACATCCGCGAGCCCCTCTTTGATTTTCTGGAGGAATATTTCGGGAAAATCCGCATTTTCGAGGAGAAACGCATGGGCGGCTCCCGCGCGGACGTGGTGATGGTCAGGCCGGAGTCAGTGGTCGGCGTGGAGATTAAAAGCGATGCCGATACGTATGCGCGTCTGCGGACGCAGGTGGACGACTATGACAAATATTTTGACCAGAACTATGTCGTCGCCGGTACCAGCCACGCGCAGCACATCGAGGAGCATGTGCCGGAGCACTGGGGCATCATCACGGTGGAGCTGGAAAACGGACGCCCGGATTTTTACATGCTCCGTGACGCCGCAGACAATCCGAACATGCACCGGAAGCGGAAGCTGAGCCTTTTGTGGAGGCCGGAGCTGGTGCATATCCAGCAGCTCAACGCCATGCCAAAGTATGCCGGCAAGAGTAAGGAATTTGTCATTGATAAGATTCTGCTGGCCGTGCCGGAGGAAACTCTCGCGCCGCAAATTTGTGAGGAACTGTTCGAGCGCGATTATAATACGATTCTTGATACCATCAACGAATACCGGCAGCAGCATGGGCAGAAAAAGCGGCGGAAGCGCAAGCGGAGGAAATATAAACCGATCACGTAATGCTCTTGTGCTGCAAATGGAAATAATCTTCAGTTCCCTTCGCATTTTGCATTGCTTTTGTGTCATCGCAGGTGTTGTGAGGACACCGCAGATCATGGATTGAGGAATGCGAAAATCCCGAAAATTTATTTTCCGGGCATGGCCTGCGGAAAAATATTTTGAGTTTCTGATAAATGCGCAGCAGACACTTGCACAATTCAATTAAATTCACTATAATTCGATGCAGTATCTGAGAATGTTTTAGTGTGCCGTCTCAATCATTTTTTAACGCATTTTTCTGCGAGGTGTCACACGGATAGACAGTATCGGAAAAACTTATACATAATGCGTAGAATTACGATACAGGCTATTAGCGAACCCAAGGAGGATCTATTATGGAAAAAATCAAAATGAAAACACCGATCGTGGAGATGGACGGCGACGAGATGACGCGCATCCTCTGGAAGATCATCAAGGACGAGCTGATCTGTCCCTACATTGACCTGAAGAGTGAGTATTACGACCTCGGTCTGGCGAACCGCAACGCGACGAACGATCAGGTGACGATTGACAGTGCCAACGCTAATAAAAAGTACGGCGTGGCGGTCAAATGTGCGACGATCACACCGAACGCGGCACGGATGACGGAGTATGATCTGAAAGAGATGTGGAAGAGCCCGAATGGCACGATCCGCGCGATTCTGGACGGAACGGTGTTCCGCGCGCCGATCACGGTCAAGGGAATCGAGCCGTATGTCCGCACCTGGAAAAAGCCGATCACCATCGCCAGACATGCGTATGGGGATGTCTATAAAAACGTAGAGATCGACGTGCCGGGGCCGGGGAAGGCAGAGCTTGTGTTTACCGGTGAGGATGGCGAAGAGCTGCGCGAGACTGTGTTTGACTTCAAAGGGCCGGGAGTCCTCCAGGGCATGCACAACATCGACAAATCCATCGCGAGCTTCGCGCGGAGCTGCTTCAACTACGCGCTTGATACAAAGCAGGATCTCTGGTTCGCCACAAAGGACACTATTTCCAAAAAGTATGACCACACCTTCAAGGATATTTTCCAGGAGATTTTTGACGCGGAATATAAAGAGCGTTTTGAAAAAGCCGGGATTGTTTATTTCTACACTCTGATCGACGATGCGGTCGCGCGGGTGATGAAATCCGAGGGCGGCTTCATCTGGGCCTGCAAGAACTACGACGGAGACGTCATGAGCGACATGATTTCTTCTGCTTTCGGTTCCCTGGCGATGATGACCTCCGTGCTTGTCTCCCCGGATGGAAAATATGAGTACGAGGCTGCGCACGGCACCGTGCAGCGCCATTATTACAAATACCTGAAGGGCGAGGAAACCTCGACCAACTCCGTGGCCACCATCTTCGCCTGGACCGGCGCACTCCGGAAGCGCGGCGAGCTGGACGACATCCCGGAGCTGATGCGATTCTCGGACCGCCTGGAAAAGGCAGTCATCGCGACCATCGAGAGCGGAAAGATGACCAAAGACCTCGCGCTGATCACCTCCCTGCCGGATGTGACTGTGCTGAACAGCGAGGATTTCATAAAGGCAGTGCGGGCGACATACGAGATGCTTTGATACATGAACCGACAGGTCATGGAGCGAGGCATGTCCGGTGATCCTGGCAAACATTTTAAGCTCAGACAGAGATACATTCAGAAAATTCGCTGCGCGCATGGCGGCCGCATCAATGTTTACGCGTGCGCGCATAGTCTTATCCTGCGTGGCGATCCTGACCGGGCAGCTTCTGTGAGTTCCGAAAAAGGAACGCCTTCTTTCTCTTCGTCATAAATTTTTGATGAAAACGAGGAATACAGACAGTTTTTTGAATCAACAAAGGATGTTGATCGTATTTTGCAGAATCTCATGCTGGTCAGCGGACAAAGTTGTGGATGTGGGACTGCTTCGTACGTTGTCTATGCTGTCTCCGGCGGCATTTGGCGAAGGCAACCGTTTGTTTACAGAGTTTAAAGGAGCCCTGACGGAGAATTACGTACTCCAGACTCTGATTACGCAGTTTGAGGCGATGCCGCGATATTGGAGCCAAAGCAATCCGCCTTATGAAGTGGATTTTCTAATACAACGGGAGAACGACATTTTCCCGATCGAAGTGAAGGCAGAAAAAAATACGACTGCAAGAAGCCTGAAAAAATATAAGGAGCACTTTGGCGATAAGGTAAAGCTTCGCATTCGTTTTTCTCTGGATAATCTCAGACTGGATGGCGACCTGTTGAATATACCGCTTTTTATGGCGGATCATACAGACCGGCTGATTGGCCTGGCGCTGGAACAGAGGGAAGTATAGCTTTAAATCAATGACATATTTGAAGGGAGAAGACACCGTCTGAATCACGGCGGTATCAGTATAGAAGGTGGACGCAAAGCAGACATTAAAAAAGTATTTCGGCTATGATACCTGGAAACCCGGACAGGAAGAAATTATTGACGCGGTTCTGTCCGGAAAGGATGTATTGGCGATTATGCCGACCGGAGCGGGCAAATCGGTCTGCTATCAAGTGCCGGCATTGCTTTTGCCGGGGATGACGATCGTCATCTCCCCGCTGATTTCCCTCATGCAAGATATCACGCCGGAATGAACAATGAGGATCGAAAAGAAAGCCAGGATGATTTCATTTACGACCGGTCTCTGGTGATCGTCGCCACAAACGCGTTCGGCATGGGCATCGACAAATCTAACGTAAGGTTCGTGATTCATTATAATATGCCTCAGAGCATGGAGAATTACTATCAGGAGGCCGGCCGCGCGGGCAGAGACGGCGAGCCGTCACAGTGTATTCTGCTTTTTTCCCCGCAGGATATTATGATTAACAAATTTCTGCTGGAGCATAAAGACTTTACCGATATTCCATACGAGGATATGGAATCCATCCGGCAGCGCGATGCAAAAAGACTCCAGATCATGGAAGGATATTGTAGGACCACGGGATGCCTGCGCAATTATATACTTGACTATTTTGGCGAGAAAAGAAGTGAATCCTGCAATTCCTGCGGCAATTGTCACAGAGAATATACAGAGATCGATATGACAGAGGAGGCGAAGCAGGTCATCAATTGCGTCTGGGAGACAAGGGGGAGATATGGCCTCAGTATCATCCTTGGCACGCTTCTCGGCGCAGACAGAGCCAGGCTAAAGGAAGTCAGGGCTACCGGCTATAAGACCTACGGGGCACTGAAAAACCGTTCCGAATCAGAGCTCCGGCTGTTGATCAGCCAGCTTCTCGCGGACGGATATCTCTGTCAGACCACGGATAAATACAGCGTGATCCGCATGGGAAACATCGCACCTCTTAAGGACGCTGCGACGCGCATCCTGATCCGGGTTCACGAAGACAAAGAGCCGGAAAGGGCGGAACGTCAGGCCAAATCCCGCAAAAGGAGAAGCACCGATTCCCTCACAAAGGCTGGCTATGAGTTATTTGAAGTGCTGCGCCAGCTGCGGCTGACGATTGCCAGAGAAGAAGGCGTGCCGCCGTATATCATTTTCAGTGATAAAACCTTAATCGATATGAGCGCCAAAGCACCGCGTGACAGATCGACTATGATGAATGTATCTGGAGTAGGCGAGGCCAAATTCGAGAAGTACGGCGGCAGGTTTCTGGATGCAGTCGCAGAATTTCTGGAAGAACATCCGGATGCCGTCACTGGCATAGAGGCCGATGAAGATGCTTCCGGAGAAGCTTCCAAAGAGACTTCCAAAGAGACTTCCAAAGAAAAAGGCGTGCCTGGTAAAATGGTAAAAAAACCAAAAGGGGCTTTTTATCTTAACCCGGAGGACGGGGACAGGTTTGAATACAAGGATCTTTCGCTTTTGGGTGAAATCAGAGACGAGCTGAACAGGATTACATCTGCGGACAATGTAAAGCATCTATTTGGGACAGACATCTTCAGGCTGCTGACAGGGCGGGGATATGTGGAAGAGCGGCAGATAGAAGGCAGGTCTGTCCGGGTACAGACCGAGCTGGGTCTATCCAAAGGGATTGCTGCCGCTGAAAAGATCAGCAAGGCGGGGAATGCGTACACAGTTTTGATGTATCCTCCGGCAGTCCAGAAAGAGATTGTGGAGTATTTTATTGAGATGGGAAAACAGACGGAAGCTGACGAAGACGCAAAACGCAGCTGAATACCCGATAATGCCCGGTATATGAATACTAAGAAATGGTCTGGCTCAATTTGAGCCAGACCAAAATTTTTTTCTCTTACAGGGAAATTTTCGCCTTCTTGTGCGTCTAAAATTTGATGAAGATGGTGAAAATGATTCATCTGGAACTGCATTGAGGGTAGGAAGATGGATTTTATACGGTACTATTTCCTGTCCAGCTCCTTTAGAATTCCGCTTACCAGTACAAAGGCCAGTAAAAAGGCGAGTACATCGGAGACCGGCTGGGAAAGCTGCAGGCCGCGCAGGCCGAAGAAGCGCGGAAGGACGGCCAGCACGGGAATCAGGAAAAGCCCCTGCCTTGCACAGGATATGATGGAGGAGCGGAAGCCGTATCCGATGGACTGAGAGAATGTTTTGTCCCGAAATAGTCCCGAAATATCTGGTGAGCGCAGGCCAACAGAGATAACTGCACTTTGCCGTGCCATTCGAACAGGCTTTGATAGCGGATAAAGCCATGACACGTCAGGAAGGGCGTATTGGCCTGGGACTGGCTTTATGCACGCAGATTGCCAGACTGCATGGAGGCAGGATTGAAATAGAAAGCGTCAAATAATTTTACGTGGGTGTAGATATTTTTCTTTGGTTTTTGAAATTGTAACATAAAAGCAGGTAACA
>JAJQEO010000068.1:0-18192 GCA_021201665.1 Lachnospiraceae bacterium
TGTATTATGCTTCACCCGAGGTCGCGGAGACTGTACTATATGCTTATCCTGGATTGGATGCTGAGACTGAATTAGATGCTGTTGAGACCGAGGCTGCCCAGGCTGAAACAGAAGCGACTCAGACCGAGGCTGTCCAGGCCGAAACGGAAGCCGCTCAAACCGAGACTGAGGCAGCGCAGACTGAAACGGCTCAGGCCGAAACCGAAGCTGCTCAAACCGAGACTGAGGCGGAACAGACCGAAGCTGAGACAACTCAGACTGAAACCGAAGCTGCCCAAACGGAGGCTGCTCAAACGGAGACGGAAGCGGCTCAGACCGAAACCGAATCAGGCGAAACGGAAGCCGCTCAGACTGAAACCGAGTCATCTCAAACGGAAGCTGAAACCAGCTCCACTGCTTCCACTGGTTCATCAATTGCAAGCTACGCGCTGCAGTTTGTAGGCAATCCCTATGTCTATGGAGGGACGAGCCTGACCAATGGGGCCGATTGCTCCGGTTTTGTACAGTCGGTATTTGCCCACTTTGGCATCTATCTGTCGCGCACAGCCGCCGGACAGGCAGCTAACGGCACTGTTATCAGTACCAGCGAGCTTCAGGCCGGCGATCTGCTGTTTTACTGCACTGACGGAAGCACAATAGACCATGTCGCGATCTATATCGGCAGCGGTATGATTGTCCATGCGGCAAACTCCACACGAGGCATCTGCACGGATTCCGCTTACTACGCGACGCCAGTCTGCGCAGTGAGATGCTACTAATTTCCCCCTGACAGATACAATGTCAAAAACAGTTAAAAAAGAAGCAGGCGGCATTTGCCATCTGCTTCTTCTTTCTATGCACAGAGCCGGACAAGGAGTTTTGCGGATAAAGCCGCACCCGGCCCCCGCGCAGGCTATGTTCCGATTTGCGAAGCAAATCGAGAATTCTGGATAGGGTGAGAGAACTCCCCCTATCCGATTGCGTAAAGAATTATTCTGGCTGACACCGCAGCCCACTTAATCTCATATCAGAATTCCGCATCAATCAATCGTAAAAACCGCTCGAGCGCGTCCTGCCAGGGCGGCAGCAGCTCAAATCCATTCTTGATAAGCTTTGCTTTATCCAGTCTGGAGTTAAATGGACGTTTTGCCTTAGACTCGCCATACTCTGCCGTTGTTACAGGCAGCACCATCAGATGCTCCGGGTCGTACTCTTCTCTGCCAAGTGCCGCTGCCTGACGGAAGATTTCCACGGCAAAATCATACCAGCTGATGTAGCCGCCTTCATTTGTCGCGTGATAATATCCGTATTTTTCTGTCCCAGCCATGTCCACCAAAAGCCTCGCCAGATCATACGTATACGTAGGCGTGCCAATCTGGTCGCTTACTACGCGGATTGTGTCATGATTTTTGCCAAGCTTCAGCATCGTGCGGATAAAGTTTTTCCCATTTACACCGAACACCCAGGCGATACGTACAATAAAATACTTCTCCAGAGTCCCGGCAACCGCCAGCTCTCCTTCCAGCTTCGTCTGTCCATAGACATTCAGCGGGCTGTAATCCTTACAGTCAGGATCCCAGGGAGTCTCTCCCATCCCGTCAAACACGTAGTCCGTGGAAATATACAGCATTTTTGCGTCCAGCCGTCTGCAGGAAAGAGCGATATTCTTCGTGCCAGTGGCATTTACCATACGCACCTTCTGGATCTTATCCTCGTCCTCTGCCAGATCCACCGCAGTCCACGCAGCACAGTGAATCACCGCGTCCGGCCTTATTTCCGACAGAACATGATCAACTGCCGAAGCATCCGTGATATCCATCTGCACATAGGGCATCCCCGTCACAGCCGTCCCGTCCGCTATCCCACTGTAAGCAGCCGCCACATCAGAGCCAATCCCCTCATGGCTGCGTCTGGCAAGCTCATTCATCACATCATGGCCGAGCTGGCCGCCGACCCCTGTCACCAAAACCTTCATTTTACTTTTCCTCCATCCCTTTCCTCTTTTTTTCCATAAATGACGGAAATATTACAGACATTGTAATATATGAGGCGCACGAGTGTCAATATTTTTCTTCAATCGCAGGTATCCGCAGGCAGACATAATTCTCAGCCGCCGGACTGATTTTTGGTTTCAATTTTCGTAAAAACCTGACGGGAAAATGCCGATATCGTGTAAATAATCATCCCCGGACCGATCACGACAGCAAAAAACATCGTTGTCGTGTTAAAAAAGAAAAAGAAAAGTTCAAGCAAAAGAACAATGAGCAGCAACATGCTTCTGCCAAAGTACTGGCGGAAAATAGCCATGGAATTTTTCATAGAATTGAGCAGGGAATTTTCATAGCGCGCTATCAGCGGCCAGGCGTAAATAAGCGCCGTAAAAGCCACCACAATCAGGAGTATTCCGCAGATCAGAAACGCAAGCGGATTGTCCTCCAGTGCTTCAAACATCTGAAAATCCAGATAAACGGCATACAGAGAAATGAATGTAATCAGGGCAAGCATAGTCCCCTGCTTCCAGTTCTCCTTAAACCCTTTCCAGAATCCCTGCCAGATGTAGCCTTCCTCATCCTCCGCCAGCCTCAGCGCTACCGAAAAAGCCGCGGCCGTCGACGCGCCAATGGTCACAATCGGAAGGCTGAATAATATCCAAAGGAAGTTCAGCTTGAGTAAATCCGTGAATTTACAGACAAAACGATACAACGGGCTGTCTGTGCTGAAAAATTTCATAATCGTCGATTCTCCTGACTTTTAATGACCCCCGGAACATCTTTTGAAAGAATGTGGTCACAATCCCATATCCTGTTTTTTCTGCTCCGAAAAGGCAAATAAATCCAATGATTTTACAGACATCCTGAAATATGGAAAATGGAGGCCGCGCACTCACAGCCTCCACTCCATGCTGTCTAAAATATCCATCGCGGCTGCCTGGGCACCGCCACTTTCCATTCGCAGCATTATTCGCAGTATTTTATACCCTGCGATGATTCGAACCAGGCAGCAAATGATTTTTCTCTGCCGCAATCTCCGGCCTGCCTGGTTCTGTCACATTTTTTATCAGGCAGCGATTCCATATTATATTACTCTCCGGTCGCCGCAAGTGCTGCTTCCTCAGCTGCGTGACGGATCTCCGCCTCGTTCTGCTGGAACTCGATGCACTCTTCAAAGCCATAGTCATACGCATCGGTCGTCATCTGCTCAACGATCGCGTCGAACTCTTCGTCGGTCTCCGCATAGATCGCGTTCCAGGAACCGTTCTTAATGCAGTTCGTCACCTGGCTCCATACCACCTGAAGCTCATCTGACTTGGAGCTTGTCGAATAATCCGTACCCGGAGAGAGCACATAATCACTCGTCTTCACATACTCATCGAACGTCGTGCAGCCAGTGTACTCACGCCAGTCCGCCTCTACCAGTGTCGAAGCCTCGGTCTGCTGGCTTTCCCATTTCTTGTAGTTGTAGGTCTCGCCTACCGTCGAATCCAGGTTCGCGGTATCCAGCGCCCATGTCGTGTTGTTCATCTTAAAGGAGCCATCATCGAAGGTCCCTGAATAGCCGTCGGTCATCTCTGTGTTCACGTCCGCCTTGCACGCCGCGCCAAGCTCGGTCAGGCAAAGATATCCGTCCTCGTCATAATACCAGCAGACATCCTCCGGACCATATTCCGCCGTCAGACGGCCTTCCGGCGTCGCCAGCCAGTTGATGATCGCCATGCAAAGCTCCGGATATTCGGTGTTCGCGCCGATCGACCAGATTCGGTTGCTGCCATAGATGGTCTGGCCATAGATAATCGGTCTCGCCTCAGTCGGAACCAGCGGATAAAGCGCGGACCCCATCGAGCCGTCCTCATTGTCAGCAAGATGTGCGTCGGTGTTGTACATCGACTCGCCAAGGAAATTGAAGATGTTGAAGAACGCGGTGCCGTTCTGATAATCCTCGCATGCATTGTCGTAGGTCTGCGTCATGGAATCCGGGTCAAGCAGTCCGTTCTGATACAGCTGATTGTAGAACTTCAGCATCGTGAGATACGGGCCATCCTCTTCCAGCGCGTCATGATAGGTGCCGGTCTCCGGATCGTAGAGGCCGATGCCGAACTCATCATACCCATAATAAGCCGTCGCCATGGACTTCACATACATTACCATGTCTCCGTCCCAGTCCGGGAAAATGGACATCGCGTAGGTCGCATTGCCATTGTCGTCGGTCGGGCAGATTTCCTTCATCTGAATCAGCACATCCAGGAGATCATCAAGGTCATTAATTTCCGGATAGCCGAGCTCCGCATACAGATCCCAGCGGATATCCCAGGTATACATCGCGTCCTGTGTATCGTCCGCTTCCACCGCCACATCATGGCCAAATCCATAGATCGTGCCGCCGGAAAGATTGCGGTTCTTCTCCAGCGCGCTCTCCATATTCTCCTCGATGTAGGAGCCATACTCGCTTAATAGATCCTCGTCCTCCCAGTCAAACAGAAGACCCTGATTCACTGCCTCCAGGTACTCATCGCCATCATTTCCCCAGATCACGATGTCGCCGAGATCGCCGGACTCCATACGGGTCTCATACACGCCGTCCTGATCGTCGATGATGTTCAGCTTCACATTGAACTTCTCCAGCATCACCTGCGCAAACCAGCCGATCTGCTCGCCGGAATAGTTCGCCAGCTGATCATACACATCCAGCGTGATAGTCTCATCTGGGATCACATCCTCCGGGATATCGTCCGACGCGGATGCCGTGATTCCGCTCCCCATCGCTGCTGTCGGCACAGCCATCACCGCCGCCAGAAACAGAGCAAGCATTTTCTTTCTTTTCATTCGATTACCTCCTGTCCTTTCATAAAGTAATTTAAAATATACACAAACTGCCGTCGGCAGTATATGCCATTAATAAAACATGCTATGCTATATACTTTCATACGTACCTCGCAGCAGGTGCGGGACACTGTCCTGAATAGTTCCAGCATTCCTGTTCACTGCACCGGAAATATCCCTGCCGGGTCAGCCCTTCACGGCGCCGAGCATGATGCCGCCCTCAAAATACCGCTGCAGGAACGGGTAGACCAGCAGGATCGGGAGTACGGTCACCATGGAAATCGTGTATTTCACGACCTTGCCGGAAAGCAGCGACTGCAGTGCGTTCTCCGCCGACGAGCCGCCGGACTGCATCAGCGCGCTCAGGTTCGAGGTACTGTTCAGGTAGACATACAGTCTGTGCTGCAGTGTGTACAGCTCCGGTCTGGACTGCATGTAAAGGATCGAATCCATGAACGAATTCCAGTGCCCCACCGCGCCGAAAATTGCGATGGTCGCCAGAATCGGTGTACACAGCGGCCAGATAATCTGCCGGAAGACCCGAAACGGCCCCGCGCCATCAATCTCGGCACTCTCCTCCAGCTCCCTCGGAATAGATTCTATGTAGGTTTTAACCAGAATGATATTGTACGGGGCGACAATGCCCGGGATGATATATACCCAGAATGTGTTTGTCAGACCCAGCATCTGCATATTCATAAAGGTCGGGATAATTCCCGCATTGAAATACATGGTCACAACGATAAACCGGTACCAGAAGCTTCTGTGCCAGAGCTCCTGCTTCGTCACCAGATAGCCGACAAGCGCGGACGCCATGACCATCAGTGCCGTGCCAAGGACGGTTCTCGAAATCGTCACCAGAAACGAACGGCCCAGATCGTTGATCGAGAGTAGTGAAATATAGTTGCTGAACTGAATTCCTCTCGGGTAAAAGTTGATAAGCCCCTTCGACACCAGGTCATTGTCACTGATTGTATTGATAAACAAGTAGTAAAACGGAAAAATACACAACAGTGTAAACGCCGCAAAAATCGAATAGTTGATGATATTGAACACCACATCTCCCGGCTTCATCCGGTAAATGCTCTTGTGCGTCTTCGCGTATTTCTTCTCGGCCTTCGCGTCGAGCTTTTCCTGCGCTGTCTTTGCCATACCGCGTCCCCCTCCGATGAATTTTTATAAATTAAATGATACTCTCGCCGCGCACCAGCTTCGAGAAGCCGTTCGCGCCAAACAGCAGGATCACGCTGATGATGGACTTCAGCATGCCAATCACCGTACTCAGGGCAATGGAACCGTCCTGAATACCCAGCTTATAGACGTACAGATCTAGCACCATCACAGAGTTTGAATTCACCGCGTTCTCAAATACCAGGTACTGATCCATGCCATTCGTCAGAATATTCGCGATGGACATCAGAAGCAGCACGAAGAAGGTCGGCATCAGGCCGGGCACCGTGATGTGCCACATCCGTGCAAACCGCCCGGCGCCATCCACTCTCGCTGACTCATAAAGCTGCTGGTCAATACCGGAAATCGCCGCTATGTAAATGATCGCGCTCCAACCGACGCCCTTCCAGGTACCCCACGCCCACATCTTAAGCCAGGTGTGCGAGTTGCTCATCAGCATATTTTTGCCGGAATCCCAAACGCCCAGATTCACCATCAGGCTGCTGATAAAACCGTCGGTAGAAAAAATACACACAGCAATCGCGTACACCAGAACCCAGCTGATAAAGTTCGGGATCGTCGTACAGGTCTGGACTAACCGACGGAACTTATTGTTCTTCATCTCACTGAGGAAAATCGCGAACGCCATCGGGAGCCAGCTCGTGGCAATCCCCAGACCGCTCATAGCCAGCGTATTTTTCATCACATTGATGACGTCACGCACCGTCGCGGAATTCCGGAACAACTGCGTAAACCATTTAAACCCGACGAACTTGTCCCACGTCAGCGTCTGCCCCGCCTTATAATCAAAGAACGCATATCTCCAGCCCCACAACGGCAGATAGGAAAACACTGCGCACAGCGCGATAAACGGGAGCAGCATCAGAAACAGGGAGAACTTCGTCTCCATATGATAGTTTTCTTCTGAGGGAACTCTGGAAAGCCCGATCACCTGAATCAGGTTCAGAATCAGTACAAGAATAAAGACAACAAGAATCACCCAGTAGACGCCAGGAAACATCGGCTCAATCTTATCCGGATTGCTCGTCTGACACATGCGAAGATACGCCGCATAAATCCCCGCCATCCCGGCAAGCTCCACGACAGAACCGCCCAGTCCGATCTTCAGGCCAAGCTTTTTCATCTTCGTATTGCCCAGAGACAGGCACCCATTCGCAACATTCATCACCACGCCGACAATCACCACAAGTGCCGACGCGTATAAAATACGCACGTCCTGATACGTAATCCATTCCTTGCGAAACGCGCGTCCAAACTGACTGACCAGTGAAGAATAAGATACACCAACCGTAAACAGTGACAGCTTCGAACTGATCATGCCGCTGACCCTCGCCGGGTTCAATCCCGGGATAAACAGACATACCAGTGAAAAAATCACACCGGCTCTGACCGCATAAAAAAAACAGTCAGAAAGCGTCCTCTGAGAATCCTCGGCTTTCAGATAGCCCACTTTCTCCATATTGTTTTCTCCCTTCCATACCCTTGTTCCCTTGCACAATTTCAGACGATCAAATGAATCCTCCGGGCCACCGACTCCTCCCATGTGGTTCTGCTCAGCGATTCATTCTTTTGTGCAAAATTGACAAACTAGTCAAAATTCATTTTACAATATTGCAATTTTTTATACAATGATTTATACTCGGGAAGGATTGATTTATTCTCTACAACCTGAATGGAGATTTGTGAGGCTTGATTTATTCCCCACAGCCTGAATGGGAATTTATGATATTTGATTTGCTCTCCACAACCCGAATGAAATGCTATGAGGTGAATTTTCATGAACAAGGTTTTTGCCGCCGGTTACTCGTCGATTCATCCGTCGGATTTCGTATATGATACCCCCCCTGCGAGGCATCTGCTGGTGATGACTCACTCTCCCGCTCTCTTCCGCTGCGGCGATGCGCTCGTGCCGTTTCCGGAGGACACTGCGATCCTCTATGAGCCGGGTAAGCCGATTTATTACTGTGCAAATGGGGACAGCTACAGCGATGACTGGCTGTATTTTTCTACAGATGAAAAAATGATTCTGGAGTTTCCCTGCCGGAACCGGCCATTTCCGATTTCTGAGCCGGAATACTGCTTTAATGTGCAGCAGCTTATTACCTGGGAATATTATTCAGACAAGGACGGAAGTGAAGACATTCTATCAGATCTGGTGCAGATTCTGTTCAGCCGTCTGTATGATGACACGCTGGTTATGAGGGAGGCCACGCCTTTTTCTCATGCGCTCTATGCCCTGCGCAAGTCCATCCAGACAGAACCCTGGCTGAACTGGACCGTAAAAGGGATGGCGGAGCGTCTGAGCATCAGCCCGAGCTACCTCCAGTCCCTTTACAAGCAGCAGTTTGGCATATCCTGCATTGAAGATGTCATCAGTAACCGGATTAAAAGAGCGCGGCGTCTGCTGGAGCACTCGCAGAAAAGCTCTGCAGAAATCGCGAATGAGTGCGGCTACCGCTCCGCCGAACACTTCAGCCGGCAGTTCCGCAAAATTACCGGCATGTCGCCGCTGGAATACCGAAGAAAAATGGGAGATGACCACGCCTGATCCGTCAGTCTCTCTGGAAAAGATCCCTGGTATAAACCTTCTCCCGCACGTCATCCAGGCAGGAGTCATAGCGGTTTGCGATGATGGCCTGGCTCCGTTCCTTGAACGTATTCAGGTCATTAACTACAACACTGCCGAAAAAGGTGCTGCCGTCCTCCAGAGTCGGCTCGTAGATAATCACGGTCGCGCCCTTCGCCTTGATCCGCTTCATGACTCCCTGAATGCTGCTCTGGCGGAAATTATCGGAATTGCTCTTCATCGTCAGCCGGAAAACACCGACCACGCAGGTCCGTTCTTCCTTCGCATTGTAATCACCTCTGTTATAATAATCATAATATCCCGCCAGCTTCAGGACACGATCCGCGATAAAATCCTTCCGCGTCCGGTTGCTCTCCACAATCGCTTCGATCAGATTTTCCGGCACATCCGCATAGTTTGCCAGCAGCTGCTTGGTATCCTTCGGAAGACAATAGCCACCATAGCCAAAGCTTGGGTTATTATAATGGGAACCAATCCGCGGATCCAGGCAGACTCCGTCAATGATCGCCTGCGTATTCAGTCCCTTCATCTCCGCATAGGTATCCAGCTCGTTAAAATACGCGACCCGCAGCGCCAGATACGTGTTCGCGAACAGCTTGACTGCCTCGGCTTCCGTAAATCCCATAAACAGGATATCGATATCCTCTTTGATCGCGCCCTCCTTCAGAAGTCCGGCAAAGGTATGCGCGGCTTCCACCAGACGCTCATCCTCCTGATCGGTGCCGACGATGATGCGGGACGGATACAGGTTGTCATACAGCGCCTTCGACTCCCGCAAAAACTCCGGGCTGAAAATAATATTTTTGCTGCCCATCTTTTCGCGGACAGACTGTGTATATCCCACAGGGATCGTTGATTTGATCACCATAATTGCTTCCGGGTTATACTCCATAACCAGCCGGATCACTGCTTCCACAGCGGAGGTGTCAAACTTCTGCGTATGAGAGTCATAATTTGTCGGCGCGCAGATCACCACAAAATCCGCGTCCGAATAGGCAGCCTTCGCGTCCAGTGTCGCCCGCAGATCCAGCTCCTTCTCCGCCAGATACTTCTCTATGTAATCATCCTGGATCGGAGATTTTCTGCTGTTGATCTGATCTACCTTTTCCGGAAGGATGTCTACTGCCGTAACCTGATTCTTCTGTGCAAGCAGAACCGCGAGGCTTAAGCCCACGTAGCCGGTGCCTGCCACCGCAATTTTATACTTCTTCATTGTCTGGAACCTCTTTTTAATCTCTTATAATTTGTTTGTATTTTTACATTATACGATAAATCTTGATTTGCACTTTTACAGTTCTTCTGGCATCTGGCTGAAAAACCGCTCTGTCTTGTTTCTTCATTCCGAAAAACAGCCTCTGTCTTTATATCATGCCCGGAGAACTGCAGCACTATTACGTATTTCAGTGAAGCGCGTCCAGATACTTCCCATCCAGGACATCCATCAGATACTGCCCGTACTGATTTTTTTTCAGTTCCTCGTAAATCGTCAGGACATCTTCTCTGGTAATCCAGCCGTTCAGATACGCGATCTCCTCCAGGCAGCCGATCTTTCTGTGCTGGTGCGTCTCCATGGTTTTCACAAAATCCGTCGCCTCAGCCAGGCTCTCATGCGTACCGGTATCCAGCCAGGTGAACCCCTGCCCCAGCAGTTCTACGTTCAGATTGCCAGCCTCCAGATAAATGCGGTTCAGATCCGTGATCTCCAGCTCGCCTCTCGGAGACGGCTTCAGATTTCTGGCATATTCTACGACACGGTTGTCATAAAAATACAGACCGGTCACGCAATAATTACTCTTCGGCTTCTGCGGCTTTTCTTCAATCGATACCGCCTTGCCCTCATGGTCAAACTCCACAATACCAAACCGCTCGGGATCGTCCACATAATATCCGAACACCGTCGCACCTCTGCCATTTTCCGCATTTTCCAACGCCGCGCGCAGCCGTTTTTTCAAACCGTGTCCGGCAAAAATATTATCGCCCAGCACCATCGCCACCGTATCATCGCCGATAAAATCCGCGCCGATGATAAACGCCTGCGCCAGTCCGTCCGGGCTTGGCTGCACCGCGTAGGAAAGCCTCACGCCAAACTGCCGGCCATCGCCCAGCAGTGCTTCAAACCGCGGCGTATCCATCGGCGTGGAAATAATCAGAATGTCCCGAATCCCGGCATTCATCAGGACCGACATCGGGTAGTAAATCATTGGCTTGTCGTAAATCGGCAGGAGCTGCTTGCTCGTCACCTTTGTCAGCGGATAAAGCCGTGTGCCCGAGCCTCCCGCAAGAATAATTCCCTTCATAATTACACGTTTCTCCTTTTTAGCCGCAGCTGGCAGGATGGCATAAAATTGTCTTCCCTACCATTTTGCGCTTTCTTTTGTTATTCATTCGTGTCGTTCGCTTCGTCAGCCGAAAGGTATTATACCCTATCTGACTGTATATGGCAAATAAAAAATATGTTCTGTCTGCTTATCAGAGAGAATCCGCTGTATCGCCTCCGCTACACCGTCCTCCTCGTTCGAGCCAGTGACCAGATAAGCGGCAGATTTGCATGCCTCGACTGCGTTGCCAACTGCAATGCCATACTTTACCAAACGAATCATGTCAAGATCATTGTAGGCATCTCCGAAGGCTGCGGCCTCCTCAGGCGCGATCCCCAGCGTATCCAGAAGATACGAGAGCGTATTTCCTTTTCCGGAGCGGGCATGGACAATTTCCAGCAGATGCGGCACAGATGAAGTGGTCTGTATAAGCGGAATGTTTTTCTCCATCACCTCTTTGCAGCGTGCCAGGAGAGAATAATCCGCGCTTACCACTGACAGGCTGTCCAGTTCACCTTTATGCTCCCACAAAAAAGACCGGATGTCCTGTACCGGAGTACGGGTGCGCTTCACATAGCCGATGCCAAACCCCGTCGCGCCGTATTTCCCGGGATTTTCCAGATAACCGACATCTGAATATGGGACGCCGTCAATAAATCCTTCTATCGTAAGAACTGGACGCGCAGCCTGGTTTTCCTGAGAAACAGTCTCATCCATCTCCAGAATTTTCTCCACGGACACAGCCTCCAACGGGCAGCTGTAAATTCGCTTTCCCTGTGAAACCGAATAGACCGCGGCCCCGTTCGAAGTAATCACATACTCGACCCCCGGCAAGGCAAGTACCTCTTCCGGCACAGAAGAAAATGCTCTCCCGGTCGCGGGGACAATCTGAATCCCTTTCGCAGCTGCCAGCGAAATCATCCGCCTCGTTTTTTCTGATATTTTCTTATCATCCGTCAGAAGCGTGCCGTCCAGGTCGCTCGCAATCAGTTTTACAGACATGTACTTTTATCCTCATTCGCAGCTATTCCCACTGCTCCGAATTCTCAGCAATGCATATTTCAAATACCTATTATTGTTATGCTCCGATATGTCGGTTTACCTCTAATTTATCCAGTATCCCGTTTGCGGTAACTCCCGGATGGGTAACATAAATTCTGCAGATTTCCTCCACAAAAGAATTCTCCAGGTGCAGCTGAGCCGCAAAGAATCGGCTGACAACTCTGTCTGTGCCAAATGAGCAATGTTCTTTTCTTCCGCTCCAATCGTGAGTTTTTCAACCTGCCAGGTATGTCCCTCAATATGCAGAATAGCCATGGTTAATTCCAGGTGAAAGCGTTTTCTTCCACAGGATCCGGGATTTAACCACAACCGTCCCTGTGGGGAACCGCTTCCATTTACAGGCAACTAAAATATAGCATACGAGCATGTGTATGTAAATCAAAATTTAACCAGAAAAAACCGCAATCCTCTGATTGTTCAAAGGATTGCGGTGTAGCTTTTACTATTTATTACTATTTTGCTCTAATCACAACATTACTCGATGACGGTAGCAACACGGCCTGATCCTACTGTACGGCCACCCTCACGGATAGCGAATGTAAGACCCTGCTCCATAGCGATCGGGTGGATCAGCTCGATGGTCATCTCTACGTTGTCACCAGGCATGCACATCTCAGTGCCTTCCGGAAGATTGATCACACCAGTAACATCAGTTGTTCTGAAGTAGAACTGCGGACGATAGTTGTTGAAGAACGGCGTATGACGGCCACCCTCGTCCTTGGTCAGTACGTATACCTGAGCGGTAAACTTGGTATGGCATTTGATGCTGCCCGGCTTGCAGATAACCTGGCCACGCTCAATATCCGTTCTGCGGATACCGCGAAGCAGAGTACCGATGTTGTCGCCTGCCTGTGCATAGTCAAGCAGCTTGCGGAACATTTCGATACCGGTAACGGTCGTCTTCTGGATTTCTTCCTTCACGCCTACGATCTCAACTTCTTCGTTGAGCTTCAGAGTACCACGCTCTACACGGCCGGTAGCAACCGTACCACGGCCTGTGATGGTGAATACATCCTCAACCGGCATCAGGAACGGCTGATCTGTCGCACGCTGCGGATCCGGAACCCAGCTGTCAACTGCGTCCATGAGCTCCATGATCTTGTCGCCCCACTCTCCGTCCGGCTCCTCCAGAGCCTTCAGAGCGGAACCCTGAATGATCGGCGTGTCATCGCCCGGGAACTCATACTCGCTGAGCAGCTCACGAATCTCCATGTCTACGAGTTCAAGAAGCTCCTCGTCGTCTACCATATCTACCTTATTCATAAATACAACAATATACGGAACGCCTACCTGACGGGACAGAAGGATGTGCTCCTTTGTCTGAGCCATAACACCATCCGTAGCAGCTACTACAAGGATTGCGCCGTCCATCTGAGCAGCGCCGGTGATCATGTTCTTTACATAGTCAGCATGGCCTGGGCAGTCAACGTGTGCGTAATGTCTGTTCTCTGTCTCATACTCTACATGAGCGGTAGAAATCGTGATACCACGCTCTCTCTCTTCCGGAGCCTTGTCGATGTTGTCGAAACTCGTCTCTACGTTACCTGCTACTCTGTGGGAAAGAACCTTTGTGATTGCAGCTGTCAGGGTTGTCTTACCATGATCGACATGACCGATGGTACCGATGTTGCAATGCGGTTTTGTTCTTTCAAATTTAGCCTTTGCCATTTTGAATGTCCTCCTTAATTCAAATGCTTTTATTTTTTCATTCGGATGATGCTTATTTGTCATCCGCCGCCGGGCGCCGAGTGCGCCAGCAGGCTTTTCTCTGGCTCCCGCGCGCATCAGTACAGGCTGTACTGATTATATTTCAAAACGTTCTGATTTTCAAGCTTTTTTTGCAGTGAGTTTGCAATTACTTTGATTTCTCGCTCAGCACTTTCTCCTGTACGGACTTCGGTACCTGCTCATAGCGTTCAAAGAACATCGAGTAGTTTCCGCGGCCCTGCGTCTTCGAACGAAGATCCGTTGAATAGCCGAACATTTCCGCCAGCGGCACGAAGCCTCTGACAATCTTGCCGCCGCCAAGGTCGTCCATACCTTCGATCCGTCCGCGGCGGGAGTTAATGTCACCGATGACGTCACCCATATATTCCTCAGGCATCGTTACTTCCACCTTCATGATCGGCTCAAGAAGTACCGGATTGCCCTGCTTCATGGCATCCTTGAATGCCAGAGAGCCCGCGATATGGAATGCCATCTCACTGGAGTCTACCTCATGGTAGGAGCCGTCATACACATTCGCGTGTACACCAAGCACCGGATACCCGCCGAGGACACCGGCCTTCGCTGCTTCCTCGATGCCCTCTCCGACTGCCGGAATGTATTCCTTCGGAATCGCACCGCCGACAACGGTTGACTCAAACTCAAAGGTCTTCTCACCGTTCGGATCCATCGGTGTGAAGATCACCTTACAATGCCCGTACTGTCCGCGGCCGCCGGACTGCTTCGCATACTTGCTGTCCACCGTAACCTCTTTAGTGAAGGTCTCCTTATAGGCAACCTGAGGCGCACCTACGTTTGCCTCTACCTTGAACTCACGGAGCAGACGGTCTACGATAATCTCCAGATGAAGTTCACCCATGCCGGCGATAATGGTCTGTCCAGTCTCCTGATCCGTATGAGCACGGAATGTCGGATCCTCTTCAGCCAGCTTCGCGAGTGCCTCGCCCATCTTACCCTGGCCAGCCTTGGTCTTCGGCTCGATCGCGAGCTCGATAACCGGCTCCGGGAACTCCATGGACTCCAGGATCACCGGATGCTGCTCATCACAGATAGTATCACCAGTCGTCGTCAGCTTAAAGCCGACCGCTGCCGCGATATCACCGGAATAAACCTTTGTCAGCTCTGCACGCTTGTTGGCATGCATCTGCAGGATACGGCCGACACGCTCCTTCTTGCCCTTCGTCGCGTTCAGTACATAAGACCCCGCGTTCATCGTACCAGAATAAACACGGAAGAATGCAAGCTTTCCTACGAACGGGTCTGCCATAATCTTGAATGCCAGTGCCGAAAACGGCTCGTCATCGGATGAATGACGTACGACCTCATTTCCATCCAGGTCGGTACCCTTGATCGGCGGGATGTCAATCGGGGACGGCATATACTCAATGACAGCGTCCAGCATTTTCTGTACACCCTTGTTCCGATAAGCGCTTCCGCAGCATACCGGTACGGCGGTGCATTCACAGGTTGCTTTTCTCAGAGCTGCCTTCATCTGTTCAACAGACGGTTCCTCTCCCTCCAGATACATCATCGTGAGATCATCGTCCAGCTCACAGACCTTCTCCACCAGTTCAGAGCGGTAAAGCTCCGCGTCTTCCTGCATATCATCCGGGATATCTACAATTGAGATGTCCTCGCCCTTGTCATCATTATAGATGTAGGCTTTCATCTCGAACAGATCAATAATGCCCTTGAACTCATCTTCCTTTCCGATCGGCAGCTGAAGAATGATCGCGTTCTTGCCAAGTCTGTTGCGGATCTGCTCTACTGCGCCGTAGAAATCCGCTCCCATGATATCCATCTTATTAATAAATGCCATACGAGGAACATTATAGGTATCTGCCTGGCGCCAGACATTCTCTGACTGCGGCTCTACACCGCCCTTCGCGCAAAATACGCCGACAGCGCCGTCGAGCACACGCAGAGAACGCTCTACCTCTACCGTAAAATCCACATGCCCCGGAGTATCGATAATATTGATACGATGCTCCAGAGCGCCTTCCTTCGGCTTGCAGTTTTCCTCAAGCGTCCAGTGACAAGTGGTAGCGGCAGAAGTAATTGTGATACCTCTTTCCTGCTCCTGCTCCATCCAGTCCATCGTAGCGGTACCCTCATGCGTATCCCCGATCTTGTAATTCACGCCGGTGTAATAAAGGATACGCTCTGTCAATGTGGTCTTGCCCGCATCGATATGAGCCATGATACCGATATTTCTGGTTCTCTCTAATGGATATTCTCTACCAGCCAAAATTTTTTCCTCCTCATCAGACAGACAGCATTGTCAGTGCTGCTTTCTGTTTTAGAATCTGTAGTGGGCAAAAGCCTTGTTCGCTTCCGCCATCTTATGCATATCCTCTTTCCTCTTGACCGATGCGCCGGTATTATTCGCCGCATCCATCAATTCATTTGCCAGACGTTCCTGCATGGTCTTCTCGCCTCTTTTGCGGGAAAACATGGTAATCCAGCGAAGCGCCAGAGCCTGACGGCGGTCCGGTCTGACCTCGATCGGCACCTGATAGGTGGCGCCGCCGACACGTCTCGCCTTTACCTCCAGAACCGGCATCACATTATTCATAGCCGCTTCAAAGGTCTCGATCGCCGGTTTCCCGGTCTTTGCCTCAATTCTTTCAAATGCTCCGTACACAATTTTCTGTGCAACGCCCTTTTTGCCGTCCAGCATGATATTATTGATCAGCTTGGTAACGACTTTACTGTTGTAAATCGGGTCCGCCAATACGTCCCTCTTCTGAACATGTCCTTTCCGTGGCACGCTACTTCCCTCCTTAATTATAGTAAACGTTCAAGCTCCGTCTACTTTCTTAAAATTAAATCACAGGTACTCACGATTGTTTCTTTCCGTGTTCATGCTTGGACTTCTATATTAACCTGCAACCACCTGGTAATATGAACTCCGCATAAGGTGAAACATAAATCTGTTTTCATGTGATACTACGGTAAAAATCCTGGTAACCGAATGATTATTTCTTTGCTTCCTTCGGTCTCTTGGCGCCGTATTTGGAACGTGCCTGACGTCTTTTGGCAACGCCTGCGGTATCCAGTGTACCTCTTACAATATGGTATCTGGTACCCGGAAGATCCTTCACCCTTCCTCCACGGATCAGTACGACACTGTGCTCCTGAAGGTTGTGACCCTCGCCCGGGATATAGCTTGTCACCTCGATACCATTGGAGAGACGGACCCTGGCAATCTTACGAAGTGCTGAGTTCGGCTTCTTCGGCGTCGCAGTCTTCACTGCCGTGCAGACACCTCTCTTCTGCGGAGAAGACGCGTTGGTCTGCTTCTTCTGAAGAGAATTATATCCTTTCTGGAGAGCCGGCGCAGTAGATTTCTTCACAGAAGTCTCTCTGCCTTTTCTTACTAACTGGTTAAATGTTGGCATTCCTTTCACCTCCTGATAGAATTGCAGGTACAATTCAGTTTTCTGAATTCCTACTAAGTGGTTGCTGAAAAATGCGCAAAAAAACAACATGCATTCACGCACTCGTCCATTATACGTAAGGGATAAATTCTTGTCAAGATGTTTTTTTACACTTGCAGCACTTTCTGTTACTGCTGGTACTGGCTTTCAGTTATTGACTGAAGCATCTGCTACTGCCGCTGCTGCCTTCCTGTCTGTACCTTTCAAACAGCATACTTTCTTATCTTTTTGTGAAACAGGTAGACACTTCGGGGCAGAAATGATAAAATGAGAGCCGCGAAACTAAAATATAAATCAAACTGAAGTGCTATCTATTATAATAGGAAGGAAGCGGATCCCTGCATGATTGTCAAACTATTAAAACCATTATCCTTTATTCCCGCAATCCTGCTGATGTATATGATTTTTTCCTTTTCTGACCAGGATGCGACCACATCGTCAGCATTAAGCTACCAGGTCAGCTACACCATTGTTGAGACAGCTAATGTAGTCCTTGACACAGAACTGCAGCCTTCACAGATGAACACTCTGGCGAGCCGGATTGAGGGAGCCGTCAGAAAGCTGGCGCATATGACAGAGTACTTCGCACTTGCGATTGCAATCGCTTTTCCACTCTATGTATACGGACTGCGCGGTATTTTACTTATGCTTGTCGCGGGACTTTTCTGCGTCGCTTTTGCTGCCACTGATGAGTATCACCAGTCTTTCATTGCCGGGCGCGGTCCATCCGTCCGGGACGTGTTGATTGATTCCTTCGGAGTCTTCTGGGGAATTATCCTGGTGCGGATCGTCGGATGGACTGGCAGGAAAACGATTTTCCGTCCTTTTTCAAAAAAGAAACATAAAAATCAGGGTGCGCAGTCAGATGATTCACAATATGGGAACGTTCCTCCAGATCAGCGAGGTTATCCGCAAAGCGCAGAAGGATACCAGGGGCAGCAGGGGTACTCTCAGTACAGTGGAGGTTATCAGGGACAGCAAGGGTACTCTCAGTACAGTGGAGGTTATCAGGGACAGCAAGGATACTCTCAGTACGGCGGAGGTTATCAGGGGCAACAGGGATACTCCCAGTA
>JAJQEO010000068.1:18292-34392 GCA_021201665.1 Lachnospiraceae bacterium
AAGGATACTCTCAGTACGGCGGAGGTTATCAGGGGCAACAGGGATACTCCCAGTATCAGCCACAGCAGGCCGCTTCCCAATATGACAGCAGATATCCAGGACAGCAGAGCACTTCCCCATACGGCAGTGGTTATCAGAGGCAGCCTGGTACTGCTGCTTCTCAATATGCCGGAGATCTCCAGGAACAAAAGGGGCAAATCAGTGCTTCTCAGAAAAAGAAGAAAACCAGATCATCCGGCTCTGACAGTCTCTCTGAAGACATGTCCTTAAAAAAGCTGTTTCAAAACCTGCTGGGCGGCAGTAAAACCGAATAGGGAGCTATAAAAATTCACAAGGAAAACGGACAGAGCCATACAAGCCCTGTCCGTTTTGTCTGTTTTTCTGTCCTATTCACAAAACCACGTAAAAAGTTCGTTCAAAGCTTCGCTCAAACCGCACGCAGTCAGTGCAAAATCATATCGATCCCTGCTTCCAGATGTCAATTATTATCATCCTCTTCCGGCAGAGTTTCAAAACCTTCACCATCCGAAGCCGGCTCATTGTCCGAACCGAAGTCCTCTTCAGGTTCAAAAGCATCATCTTCAGGGAAATCCTCCGCTCCGGAAAGATCCGGTGTTTCCTCCATATAGCTGGTATCCTCCGAAGCATCCGCTTCGTCCAGCTCTCCAAGAGAAATAGATGCTGTTTCGTCTACAGGTTCGTCTTCATCATAATCCTCCAGGAGCATCTGCTCGTACTCATAATCATCTGTGCCGGAGGTATCGAGCGCGACATTACGATAGCGCTTCATGCCGGTACCGGCCGGAATCAGCTTTCCTATAATCACGTTCTCCTTCAGACCCACCAGAGGATCTACCTTGCCTTTAATAGCCGCTTCTGTAAGTACCTTCGTCGTTTCCTGGAAGGATGCGGCCGAAAGGAAGGAGTTGGTTGCCAGAGAAGCCTTCGTAATACCCAGCATGATACGTTTGCCATCCGCCGGTTCTTTGCCTTCTGCGAGCATCCTCTCATTGACCTCTTCGTATTCAAGAATGTCAACCAGGCTGCCAGGGAGGAAATCTGTATCACCATTGGTCTCGATGCGAATCTTCTTCAGCATCTGGCGCACAATCACTTCAATATGCTTGTCGTTAATCTCCACGCCCTGCAGACGGTATACTCTCTGTACCTCCCGCAGCATATAATCCTGTACTGCGTCAACGCCTTTGATTTTCAGGATATCATGAGGATTGACACTGCCTTCCGTCAGCTCGTCGCCCGCCTCAAGGTAAGTGCCGTCCACAGGCTTGATTCTGGAGCCATAAGGAATCAGATAGGTCTTGCTCTCCCCGGTTTCCTCATTGGTTACGACAATCTCTCGTTTTTTCTTGGTATCCCGCAGAGACGCGACGCCGGCAATCTCCGTGATAATCGCAAGTCCCTTCGGCTTTCTCGCCTCAAAGAGCTCCTCGACACGCGGAAGACCCTGTGTAATATCTCCGCCGGCAACACCGCCGGTATGGAAGGTCCGCATCGTCAGCTGCGTACCAGGCTCGCCAATCGACTGTGCCGCGATGATTCCGACAGACTCGCCGACCTGCACCGGCTCGCCGGTTGCCATGTTTGCGCCATAGCATTTCGAGCAGATACCGATTTTAGAACGGCAGGTCAGGATGGAACGGATCTTAATCTTTTCAAACGGCTTGCCGTTTTCATCCACGCCTTCCTTCATGATGCGGGCAGCGCGCTTCGGCGTAATCATATGGTTTGCCCTGACAATGATTTCACCATTTTCATCACAGATGTCCTCACAGGAAAATCTTCCCGTGATTCGTTCCTGAATGTTCTCAATCTCCTCTTTTCCGTCAGAGAACGTGCTGACATACATGCCGGGGATATCGTCGCTTCCCTCACAGCAATCTGTCTCCCGGACAATCAGATCCTGAGAAACGTCTACCAGACGTCTCGTCAGATAACCAGAGTCCGCGGTACGCAGAGCCGTATCGGAAAGACCCTTGCGGGCTCCGTGCGCCGACATGAAATACTCCAGTACATCCAGACCCTCTCGGAAATTTGACTTAATCGGCAGCTCGATCGTGTGACCGGTCGTATCCGCCATCAGACCGCGCATACCAGCCAGCTGCTTGATCTGCTTGTTGGAGCCACGTGCTCCGGAATCTGCCATCATGAAGATGTTATTATACTGGTCAAGACCGTCCATCAGCGCCTTTGTCAGCTCCTCGTCCGTATCCTTCCAGGTTTCGACAACCTCTTTATAGCGCTCCTCGTCCGTGATCAGGCCGCGGCGGTAGTTTTTGGTGATGCGGTCCACGGTGTCCTGCGCGTTTTTAATCAGCTCCGGCTTCTGCGGCGGCACGGTCATATCAGAAATAGATACCGTCATGGCCGCCCTGGTCGAATATTTATAGCCCATGGCTTTAATATCATCCAGCACCTCTGCCGTCCTGGTCGAGCCGTGTGTGTTAATCACCTTTTCCAGAATACTCTTAAGTCCCTTTTTATTAACCAGGAAATCCACTTCCAGCTTTAATTCATTCCCCGGAACCGAGCGATCTACAAATCCCAGATCCTGCGGAAGGATTTCATTAAAGAGGAAACGACCCAGCGTGGAATCCACATCATCCATAATCACACTGCCGTCCGGCATCTTTTTCTTCATGCGGACCTTAATCTTAGACTGCAGCGTAATATATTTATTTTCATAGGCAAGAATTGCTTCCGCGACACTCTTGAAAAATTTTCCTTCACCAAGTGCCCCCGCTCTCTCCTGAGTCAGATAATAGATACCCAGGACCATATCCTGCGAAGGAACCGCCACAGGTCCGCCGTCAGACGGCTTCAGAAGGTTGTTCGGGGAAAGAAGCAGGAATCTGCATTCTGCCTGCGCCTCCACCGACAGCGGCAGATGGACGGCCATCTGATCTCCGTCGAAGTCCGCGTTAAAAGCCGTGCAGACCAGCGGATGCAGCTTGATTGCCTTGCCCTCTACCAGGATCGGCTCAAACGCCTGAATCCCCAGGCGGTGCAGTGTAGGAGCACGGTTCAGCATAACCGGATGCTCTTTGATGACATCCTCCAGGACGTCCCAGACCTCTGGCTGCAGCCGTTCCACCATCTTTTTCGCATTCTTGATATTGTGCGAGGTGCCATTCTCCACCAGCTCCTTCATTACAAACGGCTTGAACAGCTCAATCGCCATTTCTTTCGGAAGCCCGCACTGATAAATTTTCAGCTCCGGCCCTACTACGATAACTGAGCGGCCAGAATAGTCCACACGCTTGCCCAGCAGATTCTGACGAAAACGTCCGGATTTACCCTTCAGCATATCTGACAGCGATTTCAACGCACGGTTGCCAGGTCCTGTGACCGGGCGTCCGCGGCGTCCATTATCAATCAGTGCGTCTACAGCTTCCTGGAGCATACGCTTTTCATTGCGGACAATAATATCCGGCGCGCCAAGCTCCAGCAGTCTCTTTAATCGGTTGTTACGGTTAATAATCCTGCGGTAGAGGTCGTTCAGGTCTGAAGTGGCAAAACGCCCGCCGTCCAGCTGCACCATCGGGCGCAGATCCGGAGGAATGACCGGAATCACCGTCATAATCATCCATTCCGGACGATTTCCAGACTCACGGAAAGCCTCCACCACTTCGAGACGTTTGATAATCTTGGCCCGTTTCTGTCCGGTGGATGCTTTCAGGGCCGCCTTAAGATTCTCGGATTCTTCTTCGACATTAATCGCTTCCAGAAGCTCCTTAATAGCCTCCGCGCCCATGCCGGCGCGGAAATGATTGCCCCACGTCTCTCTTTTTTCCTGATATTCACGTTCCGTCAGCACCTGCTTATAATGCAGATCAGACTCTCCCTCTTCAAGAACGATATAATTTGCGAAATACAGAATCTTTTCCAGTACACGCGGAGAAATATCCAGGATCAGCCCCATTCTGGACGGGATCCCCTTGAAATACCAGATATGGGATACCGGAGCCGCAAGCTCAATATGTCCCATACGCTCCCGGCGGACTGAGGATTTCGTCACCTCCACGCCGCACCGGTCGCAGATGACGCCTTTATAACGAATCTTTTTATATTTCCCACAGTGGCATTCCCAGTCCTTGCTCGGTCCGAAGATACGCTCGCAGAACAGGCCGTCTCTTTCCGGCTTTAATGTCCTGTAATTGATTGTCTCCGGCTTTTTGACCTCTCCATGAGACCATTCCCGGATTTTCTCAGGAGAAGCCAGACCGATTTTGATGGCGTCAAACGTCATCGGCTGATACTCTTCTTTATTAGTTGTCTCTGGCATTGATGGCACTCCTTTCACACGCTATTCTTCGTCAAAAGTTCCTTCCACTACCGAATATAAATCATCACTGTCGCCTTCAGGGGTTCCTTCTTCCACCTGCACAAGCTCTCCTTCCGAAAACTCTTCGCTGGTAAAGCCGTGCCGTCCTAAAGAGCCATCTTCTTTTCTGTCATATCTGCGGTCGTCACCCATGATCGCACGGAAATCCGTCTCGCCATAATCGGAAGTCTCCATAATCTCTACTTCCGTGTTGTCATCCTTAAGCACTCTGACATCCAGTCCCAGAGACTGCAGCTCCTTCAAAAGGACCTTGAAGGATTCCGGAATACCCGGCTCAGGAATGTTCTCGCCTTTAATAATTGCCTCATAGGTCTTCACACGGCCGACCACATCGTCCGACTTCACCGTCAGGATTTCCTGCAGCGTGTACGAAGCCCCGTACGCCTCCAGAGCCCATACCTCCATCTCACCAAACCGCTGCCCGCCGAACTGGGCTTTCCCGCCGAGCGGCTGCTGCGTAACCAGGGAATACGGGCCGGTGGAACGCGCGTGAATCTTGTCATCTACCAGATGATGCAGTTTCAGGTAATGCATGTGCCCGATCGTAGTCGGAGCATCAAAGTATTCGCCCGTACGTCCGTCGCGGAGGAGCACTTTTCCGTCTCTGGAAATCGGAACACCCTTCCAGAGTGCTCTGTGATCCCGGTTTTCCCAAAGATAATCAAGCACCTCCGGCAGGAGCTCGTCTTCATGCTTTTCCTTGAATTCATCCCACTCCAGATTTACATAATCATTTGCAAGCTCCAGAGTGTCCATAATATCATTTTCATTCGCGCCGTCAAATACCGGAGTCGAAACATTAAATCCAAGCGCTTTTGCGGCCAGACTTAAATGGATCTCCAGAACCTGCCCGATATTCATACGGGAAGGCACGCCCAGCGGGTTAAGCACAATATCAAGCGGACGTCCGTTCGGAAGGAACGGCATGTCCTCTACCGGCAGCACACGCGAAACAACGCCCTTGTTTCCATGGCGTCCGGCCATCTTATCGCCTACAGAGATCTTTCTCTTCTGAGCGATATAGATACGAACCGCCTGATTCACACCGGGAGACAGCTCATCTCCATTCTCGCGTGTGAAAACCTTTGCATCTACAACTATACCATATTCACCGTGCGGTACCTTCAGAGAGGTGTCGCGCACCTCGCGCGCTTTCTCGCCAAAGATCGCTCTCAGAAGTCTCTCCTCAGCAGTCAGCTCCGTCTCTCCCTTCGGAGTCACCTTGCCAACCAGAATATCACCGGCTCTTACCTCCGCACCCACGCGGATGATACCTCTCTCGTCCAGATCCTTCAGAGCGTCATCGCCGACGCCCGGCACATCCCGGGTAATCTCCTCCGGCCCGAGCTTCGTATCACGCGCTTCTGCCTCATATTCCTCAATATGAATCGAAGTATACACATCATCCATGACCAGTTTTTCACTGATCAGGACAGCATCCTCGTAATTATACCCTTCCCAGGTCATAAAACCGATCAGCGGATTCTTTCCCAGCGCGATCTCGCCGTGCGAGGTCGAAGCACCATCCGCAATTACGTCGCCGGCCTCGACGCGCTCTCCCTTATTGACAATCGGCCTCTGGTTGTAGCAGTTGCTCTGATTGCTTCTGACAAATTTCTTGAGACGGTATTCCTCGCGCCGTCCGTCATCCGTCCGCACTACGATACGGTTTGACTCCGCGCGCTCCACGACACCGGCATGATTTGCCACAACGCAGACACCGGAGTCTACCGCTGTCTTGGTCTCAAGTCCCGTGCCGACCACAGGTGCTTCTGTCGTCAGAAGCGGCACGGCCTGACGCTGCATGTTGGAGCCCATCAGGGCCCGGTTCGCATCGTCATTCTGCAGGAACGGAATCAGCGCGGTAGCGACTGAGAATACCATCTTCGGGGAGACATCCATGAAATCAAACATGCTTCGATCGTATTCCTGCGTCTCCTCACGGTAACGGCCGGAAACATTTTTCCGAACAAAATGCCCTTCCGCGTCAAGAGCCTCATTTGCCTGCGCTACATGATAATTATCTTCTTCGTCAGCAGTCATGTAGACCACTTCATCAGTCACCCGAGGATTTTTCGGGTCAGAATGATCAATTTTTCGATACGGAGCCTCTACAAATCCATACTCATTGATTCTGGCATAGCAGGCCAGCGAGTTAATCAGGCCGATGTTCGGACCTTCCGGGGTCTCAATCGGGCACATTCTGCCGTAATGTGAATAGTGGACGTCGCGGACCTCGAATCCGGCTCTCTCTCTGGAAAGGCCGCCCGGTCCCAGCGCGGACAGACGCCGCTTATGTGTCAGCTCGCCAAGAGGGTTGTTCTGATCCATAAACTGGGACAGCTGAGAAGAGCCAAAAAACTCTTTCACCGCAGCGGTAACCGGCTTAATATTGATCAGAGACTGCGGAGAAATCCCTTCAATCTCCTGCGTCGTCATACGCTCTCTGACTACTCTTTCCAATCTGGAAAGACCAATGCGGTACTGGTTCTGCAGCAGCTCTCCGACCGCACGGATACGGCGGTTGCCCAGATGGTCGATATCATCGTTATTCCCAATACCATGCTCCAGATGAATATTATAATTAATCGAAGCAAGAATATCTTCCTTAGTAATATGCTTCGGAATCAGCTCATGAACCTGACGGCGGATCGCTTCCTTCTGATCCTCCGGATCCTCATTTTCCTCCAGAATCTTGCGCAGAGCAGGATAATATACCAGCTCCGTGATGCCCAGTTCTTTCGGTTCACAGTCCACATAGCTGCGCAAATCCACCATCATACTGGAGATCACTTTCACATCGCGTTCTTCCGTACGGATAATCACATACGGTACCGCAGCGTTCTGGATTGCGTCCGCCTGCTCGCGGGTGAGTTCTGTACCTGCCTCAGCCAGAATTTCTCCGGTAGACTCGTCAAAAACATCCTCTGCAAGGATGTGGCCGGCAATTCGGTTGCGCAGCATCAGCTTCTTATTAAATTTATAGCGGCCCACCTTCGCAAGATCGTATCTGCGTGGGTCAAAGAACATGCTCATGATCAGGCTTTCCGCGCTTTCCACAGCAAGCGGCTCGCCAGGTCTGATCTTTTTATAAAGCTCCAGCAGACCCTCCTGATAGTTTGTCGCCGTGTCCTTCTCCAGGGTGGCGACAATCTTTGGCTCTTCGCCGAAGAATTCCAGGATCTCAGCGTTGGAGCTTAAGCCCAGGGCGCGCGCCAGGACGGTGACCGGAACCTTCCTCGTCCGGTCCACACGCACGTAAAACACATCATTGGAGTCCGTTTCATACTCAAGCCACGCGCCGCGGTTCGGGATAACGGTACAGGAATAAAGCTTCTTGCCAAACTTATCATGTGTGATTTCATAATAAATACCAGGCGATCTTACAAGCTGGCTGACAATAACACGCTCCGCACCATTAATAACAAAGGTGCCGGTAGCGGTCATCAGGGGCAGATCACCCATGAAAATATCATGCTCACTGATTTCCTCAGTCTCTTTATTATGGAGGCGCACACGAACCTTCATCGGAGCAGCATAGGTAGCGTCACGCTCTACGCACTCCTCGATGGAATACTTCACATCGTCTTCGCATAACTTAAAATCCACAAACTCAAGGCTCAGCTTTCCGCCGTAGTCTTCAATCGGTGAGATGTCATCAAAGGCCTCCTTAAGTCCCTCATCCAGAAACCACTGGTAAGAATTTTTCTGAACCTCAATAAGATTCGGCATCTCAAGGACTTCTTTTTGCCGCTGATAACTCATGCGGAATCCCTTGCCATTTGTAATAGGACGTATCCTGTTTTTCTCCATTGATGTTTCACCCCTGTTCTTTCTGCAGTCTCTCAATCTATAGAGAAAGGCAAATGGTATTGCCAGTCACTAAGGAATACTTTAGGGCATAATATCCCCTAAAGTATAATCCTGCACAATAGTGCAACCTATACCCTACCACAAAGCCAAAAAAGTGTCAAGAAATATTTTCCTGAAAATTTGGATTTTCCTGAAAATTTATGTAATTTAAATATCTGATAAATCTTTTGTCCATCCCGTGACTTTCTTAAGCTTCGCGCGAAAGCCCATGGTCTGGCTATCATCCTCCGGCTGCCGGACAGATCCCGGTTTTCGCCCGTTAGAACATACACGCACAAGTCACTCCGACAAATGCAGACCGGGATTCCATGCGGAGTCCCGGTCTAATCAGAATGATAAATATGAATCGCTTCTGCTATGATACAAAAGCTGCAGTCAGTCTTATTTAATGGTAACCTTTGCGCCTTCAGCCTCAAGCTTGGTCTTAAGCTCTTCAGCCTCAGCCTTGGAAATGCCTTCCTTGATCACCTTCGGAGCGCTGTCTACAACATCCTTCGCCTCCTTCAGGCCAAGGCCGGTTGCTTCACGTACCACCTTGATAACTTTAACCTTGGACGGTCCGATCTCGGTCAGCTCAACATCAAACTCGGTCTTCTCTTCCACTTCCTCAGCCGGGCCGGCAGCAGCTACTACTACACCTGCGGCAGCAGATACACCAAACTCTTCCTCACATGCCTTTACCAGCTCATTCAGCTCAAGCACAGATAATTCTTTGATTGCTTCGATAAACTCAGCAGTTGTCAACTTTGCCATTTCTTTTTCCTCCTGTTTATTTAAATTTCGTTATTAAGATTTCCTGAAAATAATTACTCCGCCTTTGATTCCGCGATCTGGTTCAGCACACGGGCCAGATTGGAAACAGGCGACTGGATGCTTCCGAGAAGCTTGCCAAGAAGCTCTTCTCTGGACGGAACCGTAGCCAGGGCAGCAACACCTTTTTCATCATAGTAATTGCCCTCTACGATACCGGCAAGCATCTTGACTGTAGGAGCTGTCTTTGCGTAGCCGGCGATGATACGCGCCGGAGCCGTCGCATCCGTCTTTGAGATCGCAAGCGCATTCGGGCCTTCCAGATGCTGAGCAAGAGGCTCGCAATCCGTACCCTTGAACGCAAAGTTCATCATTGTATTCTTGTAAACCTTATAGGTAATGCCAGCCTCACGCATTTCCTTGCGGAGCTTCGTGTCAGCCTCGACCGTAATGCCGCTGTAATGTACAAGAATGACTGATTCCGCACCGTCAATATTCGCGGCAATCTCTTCTACAATCGGTTTCTTTAATTCAACCTTTGCCATGATCCATACCTCCTTATAGATTTTTGGAACCACAAGTCTATCCTGACAGACAAGACCGGCATGTTCCCTATACCGCCATGACTGCGAAAAAAGTAAAGAAAAGCTCTTCTGCCGCGTCGGGACAAAAGAGCATCAAAATCCTTTTCAGAATCATACTCCTCGGCAGGCCGTTCCTCTGAACGATTATGCTATGCGGCACCTGCTGTCTTCGGCAGTCATCTTTGGTACTATACTACATCGAAATCGGAATGTCAATCATAATTTTAAAATTGCTCATAAAAACAAAGGCGCGGCATAAAACGAAAAAGTCATTCGTTCCTGCCGCGCCGGATAGTCATTCAATCTCAGCGATTATCCAAGCTTCGCCGTATTCAGCTTGATGCCCGGGCCCATCGTCGAGGAGATGGTAACGCTCCGCATGAGCTGACCCTTCAGTGCTGACGGTCTTGCTTTGACAACTGCTTCAATAAGCGTCTGGAAGTTGTCCGTTAACTGCTCTTCGGTGAAAGAAGCTTTTCCGATTGGCACATGGATAATGTTGGTCTTGTCAAGTCTGTACTCGATCTTACCAGCTTTTATGTCATGGACTGCCTTTGTAACATCCATTGTGACTGTGCCAGCCTTCGGGTTCGGCATCAGACCCTTCGGTCCAAGAATACGGCCGAGACGTCCAACCACGCCCATCATGTCCGGGGTAGCAACTACGACATCGAAATCAAGCCAGCCTTCCTTCTGGATCTTCGGAACAAGTTCCTCTGCTCCGACGAATTCTGCTCCTGCGGCAAGTGCCTCATCTGCCTTCGCGTTCTTTGCGAAAACAAGTACGCGCACCTGCTTGCCGGTACCGTGCGGAAGGACTACCGCGCCACGGATCTGCTGATCCGCATGGCGTCCGTCGCAGCCGGTCCGGATGTGGACTTCGATGGTCTCGTCAAATTTCGCAACGGATGTCTTCTTAACCAGGGCGATCGCGTCACTCACATCATACAGCATGGAACGATCAACGCCCTTTGCAGTCTCTTTATATCTTTTTCCTCTTTTCATATTAAATTACCTCCAGCTCTTCCTTTACTCTTCCACCGTGATGCCCATGCTTCGCGCTGTACCCGCGATCATGCTCATAGCCGCCTCAATGCTGCCTGCGTTCAGATCCGGCATCTTTGTCTCAGCGATCTCGCGAAGCTTATCCTTCGAAATCGTCGCGACCTTCGTCTTGTTCGGAGTGCCGGAACCAGATTTGATGTTGCAGGCCTTTTTAAGAAGAACAGCTGCAGGCGGAGTCTTTGTGACGAAGCTGAAGCTTCTGTCCGCGTAAACAGTGATCACGACCGGGATGATCAGGTCTCCCTTGTCCGCCGTTCTCGCGTTGAACTCCTTGGTAAACTGGACGATATTTACGCCATGCTGTCCAAGAGCCGGACCTACAGGAGGAGCCGGTGTAGCCTTGCCTGCAGGAATCTGTAATTTAATATAACCAGTAACCTTCTTTGCCATTTCAGAAACCTCCTATGTGGTAATGTCGGGAGTCGTTTTGTCTGCGCCCCTCATTTTGGGGGCCGATGCCGGGATGCCCCGTACTGGCAAATGACCGGGTGTCCCTTTTCCCTCCCACTGCCGCGGCCGCGGCCGCGCATTTGCTGTTACATTTTGCGGACCTCCGCAAAACTGATCTCGACCGGCGTATCCCGGCCAAATAGCTCAACATTGATTGTAACGCTCTGCTTCGCCTGGTTCATCGACTGGATCACTCCGACCGTATCCTTCCAGACTCCGCCTATGACAGTCACAGTATCGCCCTCCTCGAAATCCACTGTAAATCCATTCGTCTGGATTCCGAGATTATACATCTCGGCTTCTGTCAGCGGAACCGGCTTGGAACCCGGGCCAACAAAGCCTGTCACGCCCCGCGTATTCCTTACGACATACCAGGTATCATCATTCATCACCATATTGAGCAGCACATATCCCGGGAACATCTTTTTCTGCACGGTCTTCCTGACGCCGTTTTTCATCTCTACGACATCCTGAAGCGGCACGCGCACTTCCAGAATCTGTTCCTCCAGATGACGGTTCTCAATGGTCTTCTCAATGTTAGCCTTTACCTTGTTTTCATACCCGGAATAAGTATGAACTACATACCAGCTCGCTTCTGTCATACAATCACCCTTCGCCCTGCTTTCACTCAGAAACTAATGTTAACCAGAATGTCTACGCCATACTGGAATACAAAATCCAGCATCGCAATAATCATTCCAAGCACGATCGAGACGACAATTACGGCGCCGGTCTGTTTCGCCAGTGTGGACCGGTCCGGCCAGATAATCTTTTTAAACTCAGATTTCATGCCGTTCCACCAGGTCTTCACTTTTGAGTTCTTCTCGACTTTGGTAGTTTCTTCCTTTGCCATGTCTTCACTTCCTTTGCTTGTCTCTGATGGTTATTTTGTTTCCTTGTGCAGCGTGTGTGACCTGCAGAAACGACAATACTTCTTCGTCTCCATGCGGTCCGGATGGGTCTTCTTATCCTTTGTCATGTTGTAGTTACGCTGTTTACACTCCGTACATGCCAATGTGATACGTACACGCACAACTTCCACCTCTCTTCCCTGCAAATACATTTAGGCATAAAAAAAAAGCCTTCTTCCATACGCTCGTCCAGTGTATCACAGTCTTGTATGGGAAGTCAAGCTTTTTAAGGTATTTTTCAGCAATTTTTTCAGCACTTTTTTACAAGATTCTGCTCCAGAAAGTGAAGAGTAAAAACCGGCTTCTGCCCGGGGCGGGTCTCCATCAGGATATAGCTGGGCTTCCGTCCCTCCTGGCGCGGAAAGGAAAGGCTTCCGGGATTCAATATTGTCAGCTCCGGGTCGCTTTCATCGATAAAGGGCCGGTGGGTATGACCGAACATCGCCACATCGCAGCCATTTGTCCGGGCCTCCTCCGCCAGATCTCTCACTCCGACTGAGACATAATAATAATGTCCGTGCGTCATAAAAATCCGGCAGCCGTCCAGCTCCTCGATGCGGGCAGCCGGAAACCTGGTAAAATAATCACAGTTTCCCGCGACCATATAGACCGGACAGTTTACAATGCCGCCCAGATATTCCTGTGTGCTCTCAGAGTCTCCCAGATGGATCACACAGTCCGGCTGCCCGATTTTTCCGAGAACCGCCCTCAGATTGGAATCATAGCCATGTGTATCACTGACGATCAGTATCCTCATAACCCTTCTCCTCGCAAGATTTCACGCATGCTCCTCAATGCCTTCCCGCGGTGGCTCAGCTCATTCTTTTTCTCTGGAGGCAGCTCCGCGGAATAACAGCCGCACTGCGGCAGATAGAAAATCGGGTCATAGCCGAAGCCGTTTTCGCCGCGGCTCTCGTATCCGATCATTCCTTCCATTGTCTCGCGGCAGGTCAGGATTCTTCCGTCAGGCATCGCACAGGCAATGGCACAGACAAACCGGGCCGTACGCTTTTCATCGGGAACCTGCGACAGCTTTTCAAGGATCGCGGCATTTTTAATTTCGTAGGACGTGTCCGTTCCCATGAACCGGGCCGAGTAAACTCCGGGCGCCCCGCCCAGAAAATCGACCTCCAGGCCGGAATCATCCGCCAGCACGATCTCTCCGGTCATCTCCATCACAGTCTTTGCCTTAATGATGGCATTTTCCTCAAAGGTCGTACCATCCTCCACAATATCCGCACGGACGCCCGCCTCCTTCAGAGAGATCACTTCGATTTCCGAGGTCTCAAGGATCATCCTGATTTCTCTCATCTTGTTTTCGTTGCCAGTCGCAAATAACAGCCTTTTTTTCATAAGTACCTCCCTGAATCAATCTTATTTACCGGCCGTCCAGCGTATATACTTTCAGACAGACATTTGTCTCAAATTTCTCCTGCGTATTCTCCCATACCGTCCCATACTGGCTGAGATAGCTTTCCTTGCCTTCTGTCGTCACATTCTGCGTGTATTCGTCTGCACGGTACTCCACAGCAACCGGATTGGATGTATCCGGCGCGTTTATTTTCACAACAATGGCAAACCGCTCTCCGGCATACACCGCGCACATTTCATCCAGATCCACGGTATAATAGCCGACATCCGTAAATTCCGCGCTCTTCAGATATTCCATATTCTGGAAGGAATCTGTCCCTTCAAAGTCATGCACCAGATAAATATCGCAGGAGCTGTCCTCGCTGGTCGCATAAAAGCCGACGGCAGCAATCTCCTCCTCGCCCGAAGCCGAGTATACATTGGCAAAATAGCACTCGCCGGAATCGTACCCTTGCTGCCCCTGCCAGCCGCATTCGTCATACTGATAAATATGGTCATAGTTATCCGTGTCCTCTATCCGGGTATAGGCGATGGCCACCCCGGCGATATTGGGGTCTGAGTAAGACACGTAAAAAATGCCGTCCTCGCCAAAATCCTCTCCCCAGGTATTCAGACAGATAAACGCCCCATCCTGATCCGGCTCTGTTTCAAAATACTCCGCCGGCCACGAATCATCCCATCCAAGAATCAGCACATCATGATTCTGTGTCGTCTCTTCCGGATAATAATAGGAAAAGGTCTGCGTGTTATAATACCCGGCTCCCTCCGTGGTAGTCGTCTTATCCATATAGAGGGATGTCTGTACGGAGCCATAAGTATACACAATTTCTTTCATTTTTTCAATAGAGGAATCCCGGAAAATCCGAACCTCCTGCACGTGAACCGCAGGACTTAAGCCATCCGGGGAATATTCATCTCCATAGGGATCCTCCTCCTCTGTCACCGGGCCCTGCCAGCCGCACAGATAGGCCATCAGCATCAGATAATCTCCACCGTCATTGACATCAACAGTAAAAGAATTGTTGAGCGTCAGATGATCAGCCGAGAAAACAATCTGCCTCGCAGGGAGCAGCGCCGCCTCCAGCGCGGAGGTAGCGCTTAAGGCCCAGCATGTCCCATAGGAGCCCTGATTTTTGACTGTCGGTTTTTTTCCATAATCTCCGGCATACCAGCGATCCGGAAGCTCCTCTGACTCTGATAATTCCTCTGTCAGAAGTTCTGTCTCAGTCGCTGTACCTGTCGCCGTCCGAAGTGCTGCTTCAGCTGCTGTACTTACTGCCGTCTCGAACTCTGTCTCAGCCGTTGTACTTGCCGCCGTCAGGAGCTTTGCCTCTGCTGCTGTACTTGCCGCCGTCTGAGACGCTGCCCATGCCACTGTCCGGACCGTAAGCCAAAAATCATTCCCCGCCGCTCGGGCCAGTACGGCCTCCGCCGGTGCAAAAAGCAAAACCGCACACAAAAGCAGGCTTACAATAGTGAATCTGCCCTTTTTCATGATATCACCGTATTTCTTTTGGGCGGCTTCGGCCCCGGGAACTGATAAAAGTAAGTCTTTATCATGCCATTATAAATCTTTCTGTTTTTTGCCGCACGCTTCCCAATATAGGTCTCGGCATCCTCATACGCGGTAATCACATATTCCGACCAGGAATCCAGACGCCGGAATGCGTCGCCGATCTGGGCGTAAAGCTCCGGGAGAGCCTCTTTCTCCTCAAGCCGTTCCCCGTACGGGGGATTGGTTATCACAAATCCATATTTTTTTGAGTGGCTCAGCTCACTCACAGGCCGCTGCTGAAAATGAATCAGGTGATCGACCTGCGCTCTTTTTGCATTCTCTCTGGCCGCCTTAAGAACCTCTCCGTCGATATCATAGCCCTGAATCTCCGTCTTTACGGACGGATTGATCAGATCCCTTGCTTCCTCGACCGCGTTGTACCACTTTTTCTTTTCCACGAGATTCTGCCAGGACTCTGCCAGGAAGGAACGCTCCATGCCGGGAGCAATGCCCGCGGCCATCATGGCAGCCTCGATCGGAAAGGTTCCGCTGCCGCAAAACGGATCCACCAGGATTCTGTCCGCCTTCCACGGAGTCAGCATAATGAGCGCTGCCGCGAGCGTCTCCGAAATCGGCGCCTTTGCCGTAAGCTTTCGGTATCCTCTTTTATGAAGGGATTCGCCCGTGGTATCCAGAGCAAGCACAGCCTCATCCTTCATCAGGAACACCCGGATCGGATACGCTGCGCCGTCCTCTGCAAACCAGCCAACCCCATAGACGCCCTTTAGCCGCTCCACAATTGCTTTTTTTACAATCGACTGAATGTCAGACGGACTGAACAGCTTACTTTTCACTGTCGTGGCCTTAGTCACCCAGAATTTCGCGTTTACAGGGAGATATTGCTCCCAGGGCATATTCCGAACCCCTTCAAAAAGCTCATCCCAGGTGGCCGCATGCACACTTCCGACCTTGAGCAAAACACGTTCTGCCGTGCGCAGAAACATGTTTGACACGGCAATCGCTTCCGCGTCGCCCAGGAAGGTAACTCTCCCGTCGTCAACATGGCTGATCTCGTAGCCCAGATCCTGAATTTCCCTTTTTAAAACCGCTTCCAGTCCAAAATGACAGGGAGCCATCAGCTCCATCAGATTTTTCATACGTATTCGTCCTGTTCAAAATTATAATAAGTTATACTCCAGGAACCTGCTCCGCAGAACCCTGTCGTTAACTTGCGAAGT
>JAJQEO010000079.1 GCA_021201665.1 Lachnospiraceae bacterium
GGCCGGATGTGATTACGCTCAGGGAACAGTTTTACAAAGAACCCGAAGAGCGCAGGACAGCAATTGATGTCACGATCAAGATGCTCTATGGCACGGGGCATCTGGAAAAGATGGACGGCGGCGAAGATATAGTCGGGCAGTACATATTTTTGCATTTACGGAATTCTACGAGGAAAGCATGGCGCACCTGTCAGAGAAAAAGTACATTGCCCTGTGGAAGCTTTATGAAGAAATGTTGTATGATCCGGTAATGGAGGAGGCGGGGAAGGTGATTTTCGTTCCGGATGGTCCCGGTCATGAAATGGAAGGCTTACATTACCCTCCGGCACGGCAGCCTCGCCGCAGGCTGCTGCGCGAATGGTGCATAACCGATTGGGAAAAACGCGAAAATGTTGCCCGAGTGACGCTGCGGAGATACATGGCGCTGGTAGCAAATGTGGGGCTTAGAAAGAAAGTTTTTGGATTTTAGGAGCTGTCGCGGAAAAGGCAAATGTATTTGATACGGCGAAGTATAGAGGGGCTATGCCCCTCTATTAAATTGCGCTTTTTTATGCACAGAGCCGGGCAAGGCATATCCCATGCGAAGCGTGGGATGCCACCCGGCGAGGGAAATTTTGCGGCTAAAGCCCACGTCATAAGGATCTACGCTTCGCTTCGGTCGGCGAATATCCCGCATAAAATGCGGGATGCCACCCGGCGAGGGCTAAACGGTCCTGCGTGCCGGTGGCACGCGTTTAGGACAGATCGGAACGAAGCGTTCCCCTATCCGATTGATTTGCGGATTGCTATGAAGAGTATGCGGCTGTTTATTAAAGCCTTTGGACGGAGGTGAGAACCTTGAAGGTTGAACTATATGAACACAATTCCATTTTTATTTGGATAAACTTCTTCTCCAAAGCCGAAACGAGGATGGTACGATTGATTATCGGAACTGCTCGGATTATAAGATCAGTAAGATGCTTGGTATTACGCAGCAGAGAGTCCGCAATCTGAAAGTGAAGAAACAGCTGATATCCGACTGAGTATAAGTGGGAAGACGCCCTCGCCGGTCTGACGAAAAATGCCAGGTATGATAAGGATACCAGAAAAGTTACCATCAGCATTCCTGATCCGAACTTGTATCTGGAGATACAGAATTATCTGGAAGACTGTGGCGCCTACGTTGAAAAACAGCTGAACAGCAAGCTGCTTGTGATACGCGCGGAATATTATATTGATTTGGTCATCAGAATGGAAGATGAAAAATCCCGGGAAAAGGTAATACGGGAGGTAAGGAAATTTTTCCGGGAGAATGATAAGGAAGACGTGTTTGATGAAAAACAGGTCGGGAAGTCACTGATGAATGCCGCCCTCGATATCACAACCCTGGTGGTTAATATATCTGCCCTGATTTCGCCTGTGAACACCATCGACTCGGCACTTATGGGGCTGTTGAAGAAATAGGAGCCGTCACCCACACAAATCCAAAGGAGACTACCCTCATGAAGAAACCAGTAAATCCCTTTATCGGAGAAAAGATAATCGTCGGCTCCGGCCCCTTAGTAGACCACACTGGAACTGTCGTTGAAATGCTCTCTTCAAACCGTGTGGTTGTAGAAATGAAGATGTTCGGAAGATACCAGAGAGTGCGGCTTCGAAGGGACGAGTTACTGGACGAGTTCGGGAGACCGATACCAGAGTTTTTTTCGGAAAAGGAAAGAAACGAGAGAATCGCGGAATACAAACGGCTGGAAGAAGCTGTGGGTGAAAAGGAGTTGCTGGAGTGCATGAAGAAGATGCACATCAGTGAGGAAGACCAGGAGCGGCTGAAGAACGGCGAGGAAAGGGTACTGACTTTTTTCCACGATAATATCTGTGAGAGTCTCGGAGTCGGGATGAAATGGATCATCTTTGGCGAAGAGAAATGGAAAGAGCATCCGGTAGGACCGCAGATGAAAGAATATCTGGGGGAGCATCCGGAGAGGCGGGAGCAGATATGGAAGTGGATGCAGGAGGACGGGTATACCATCCGGGATGTTACCTGTGATGATGATTTTGAGGATGAGGAAGAAGAGGAAGAAGACGACTGGGAAGATTGGGACGAGGACTGAAACAAATCTATGAACTATGGATACGTAAGGGAATCAGAAAATCTAAGCGAGAACAACCAGCTTCTTGCGATACAGGAGTACGGTGTTGACGAGTCTTGCATCTATAAGGACAGACGGAATGAGTCGGAAGCATATCATGTGCTTCTTGACAAAATTCAATCCGGTGACAGCGTCATTTTATCAAGCATAGATTGCCTTGGGAACAGTTACGAGGATGTTATCAACGAATGGAAGACAATCACGAAAGAGCATGAGACGGCGATCATCCTCCTTGATATGCAGCTGCCGGATACGGCGAAAGCGTTAAATGGGCAGTTCGTCTCGGAACTTGTGTTGGATGTGCTGAATTATGTCGAGAAGAACCGCAGGGAGTTCCGCCGCCAGAGACAGATGAAGGGGATAAATGCAGCCACAGTCCGGGGGTGTGAAATTCGGCCGGAGGTCGAAGATAGACATCAGGGAATTCCAGAAAGTGAAAGAAGCTTACGAGCGCGGCGAGCTGACGGTCACAGCGGCGGCGGATAAACTTGATATCAGCAGAGGCACATTCCGGAAGTGGATGAAGGAAAATACGGTAGATGGAGAGAAAACAGAAGGAGTGCCGGACACTCCGGAGATAGATATAGAAGAAGCAGAAGTTGAAGCAGAAGTGAAAACCGTAGGAGCAGTTGGAGAGGAGGGACTGTGATTGTTGTACGCACTATATTATCCACAGGCAATAAAGCCGGAAAATACCATATACCCACACACATCCGCCCAGCCGTTCCAGTTTACGATTGAGCGGATGCGTCATTATATGGGTGCGTGGCACTCGGTGACGGCGGTCCTTTTCCCGGATTATCTTTTCATCGACTGTGAGAAAGACGCAGCCGAGGAAGTGAAAGGGAAAATAGAAGAGGAACTGAACCGGGATAAGGAAATCAAACAAAAGCTGCCGCTTGTACCGATACCTGCCGAGCTTTCTGATGTGCTGTATGACCTGTGTGACGGAGAACATCACATCCCCATGTCGAGAGGGATTATAAAGAACGGACTGGCGCATGTCACGGAAGGACCGCTCACCGGATATGACAATCGGATCATACGGACTGACCGGCATAAGCGTCTGGCGTGGCTGAAATATTCCGATGAAGTGACACGAAATTTTGCAAAGGACAGCACGAGCGTTCTTTTGGCCGGGCTGGAGATTACGGAGAGGGTGTCGTAATAAAGGGAGTGGGAGTAAAGGGGTAGAAGAAAAAGATCGGAAGAAAAGGAGCGGAATCATAAAAAGGCGGTGTCGGAAAAGAATGCTGATAAATAAGCAAAAATGGAATGAGATTATGGACGGTCTGCAGCTTTCCGATAAGGAGCAGCTTGTGGCCGAGGCGTTGAAGCTTCTCCTTAACCAGAATCCAAACGCGAAAGAAATTATACGGGGCTGTATCGTCAGGACAGATGAAGAGGCTGTGGCCATTGACCGCCTGGAACTGGCGGATACGATCAATGCGGCGTTTGGAGATGTGGTTGACCTGCTGGACGAGCAGGATGACGCGACCTCTGACGCGGGTTTGGATGTCCTGGAGAGCGTTGATATTTTTGATTTTGTGGAGGGGATTCGTGAGGAGAGCGGCTTCGTGGAATTTCTGGCGAGGCTGTATGAGGCTGTGTGTGGGTGACGTGTTTTGATTGGGCTTTGAGTGTTTTGTGTGACCGGGTAGTGTTTGCCCGGTCTTTTTATTATTGGCTTGTTTATACCTGATGCGTTTATTATCGGCCTTTGTGCCTAATGTGTTTTTTGCTATCGGCCTTTGTGCTGATGCTTTTTTTGGAGGTGAGTGTCTTGGAAGTCAAATTATATGACCACAATCAATCTGCATATACTGCTGCTGTGGACATGATGCAGCAGACCGGAAAAGCGGCAATCGTTCACCCGACCGGAACCGGCAAGAGCTTCATAGCTTTCCGTCTCTGTGCGGATCATCCGGATCAGCGTATCCTCTGGCTCTCCCCATCGGAATATATCTTCAAGACACAGCTTGAAAATCTGAAAAAAGTGACTGGCGAGGTTCCGCAGAACATCACGTTCTGCACTTACGCAAAGCTGATGCTGATGGAGGATGAGGAGATTGAAGAAATCTGCCGGAACGGCGAGATCAGCCGGGACGACGAGAATGGGATCTGCCGGGACGGCGAGAGCGAGTTATCACCTGATAACACACCGTGTGCTTATCCCCCATCCTACATCATCCTGGATGAGTTCCACAGATGCGGCGCGAAGTGCTGGGGAGGCGGCGTGCAGCGTTTACTGTCCATCTACCCGGACACACCGATCCTCGGCTTATCAGCTACCAACATCCGTTATCTGGATAACCAGAGGGATATGGCGGATGAACTTTTTGACGGGAATGTAGCCTCTCAGATGACCCTTGGCGAAGCAATCGTCAGGGGTATTTTAAACCCGCCGAAGTATGTGCTTTCCGTCTATTCCTGGAAAAAAGACCTGGAAAAGTATGAGCAGCGTATCCGCCAGTGCAGGAGCAAGCTTGTCCGTGATGAGTGTGACCGTTACCTGGAAACTCTGCGCCGCACACTGGAAATGGCGGATGGTCTGGATGTGGTTTTTGACAAGCATATGAGCAACCGCACCGGGAAGTATCTTGTGTTCTGTTCGAGTAAGGAACATATGGATGAAATGCTGGGGCATCTGGACTGGTTTGCGAAAGTGGACAGCCATCCGCACGTTTACTCCCTCTATTCCAATGACCCGGGAGCGGACAAAGCGTTTGACGACTTCCGGAACGACAATGATAATACGCACCTGCGGCTCCTTTATTGCATCGACGCGCTGAACGAAGGAATCCATGTGGAAGGAGTCAGCGGGGTGATTCTTTTAAGGCCGACGGTATCGCCGATTGTTTACAAGCAGCAGATTGGACGAGCACTGTCTGCATCCTCTGCCTGTGGAGAAGTTGGTGGGGAAGTGTCCACAAGCGGGAATGGAACCACAGATAAAGTCGACAAGGAAGGAACCAAAGAAAAAGCCAGCAAAGAAGGAACCACAGATGAAGTTGGCAAGGAAGAAAGCGCAAGCGAGGGTGGAAGCGCAAGTTGGAAAGGCACCGCCGATATCTTCGACATAGTCTCGAATATAGAAGCCATCTGGAGCATTGATTCTGTGGAGGAGGAGATGCAGCTGGTGACTTCCTATTACCGCAGCCTGGGCGAGGACGAACTGATTATTAATGACCACTTCCGGATCATCGATGAGGTACATGACTGCCGCGCACTGTTCAATAAGCTGAACGACACATTATCTGCGTCCTGGGATCTGATGTTTGAGCAGGCAAAGGCATTTTACGCAGAATATGGAAACCTGCAGGTTCCGTGCAGATATGTCACGGCGGATGGTTACGCCCTCGGAAACTGGATATCCAACCAGAGGAGAATCCGCAAAGGGCAGCTGCCCGGCGCACTTACGGAAGACCGCATCCGCAGGCTGGATTCCATCGGCATGGCCTGGGAAGCGGCGGCGGACATCAAATGGGAGCGGAACTATGCGGCGGCAAAACGGTACCGGGAGAAGTACGGAGACCTGAACGTCCCGGTAAAATATGTGGACGAGGAAGGGGTTGTGCTGGGCGGCTGGCTTTCTGACCTGCGCGCATGGAAGAGCGCCGGAGGACGCCAGATGTGCTTATCCGCTGAGCGGGTACAAAAATTAAATGACCTGGGGATGGTCTGGGATGTACTGGATTATTACTGGGAGCGGAATTATGCGGCGGCTTATAATTACTACCGGGAACATCGGAACCTGAACGTGCCGCCTAAGTTTGTGACGGAAGATGGGATACGTCTTGGCACCTGGGTCTATCGGCTTCGTGCTCTGCATGCGGGAACCGCACAAGGAACCCCGCCCACCGAGGAGCAGGTAAAACGGTTGGATGCGATCGGCATGGTGTGGAGAAACCGGGCTGACGACAAATGGGAGAAAGGCTTCCAGGCAGCGGCGGATTATTTAAAGGAGCATGGCAGCCTGCAGGTTCCGTCAGGCTATGTGGCTGAGAACGGCTGTAAGCTGCGTGCATGGCTGCAGCGGCAACGCTACCTGTACAAAAGAGGGGAATTAAGTGCAGAACGCGTCAAACGTCTGGATGCCATCGGCGGGGACTGGCAGGCGGATGCCTGGGAGAGCAGGCTTGCGCTGGTGAAAGCCTGGTACATGGAAAAGGGCACTCTGGATATTCCATACGGTACTGTGGTGGAAGGCATACCGATCGGGAACTGGCTGGCAAGGCAGAAGCGGTACCTTGCGTCTGGGAAACTGAGCCGGGAGCAGGCGGAGCTTCTGTCTGAACTTCCGTTGGGGCAGGCATCGGTACCGCAGGAAGAGAAGCTTCAGAACTTGTGGATGCAGATGTATCAGGATGCAGGTGTTTATGCGAAAGAACATGGAGGTCTGAAAAATATCCCGCATAATTACTGTGGAAAAAGCGGTCGCTTTCTCTATGCATGGGTCTCCCGGCAGCGTAGTGCGAAAAGGAAAGGGTCCTTAAATGACGAGCAAATCCGGATGCTGGAGGAGATTGGGATCGACTGGAGGGACGCGAAAAAATTTGACGAAGAAGAGGCTGTGGGGTTTTAAATATGGCGGGTGTTGTTTCTGGTGAGGATCTAAGGACGAAATTGTGAATTGCAGCTATGCCCGGAAAGCGGCGGCGAAAAAAGTCAAAGCATGAATTTAAATTTACGTTATCGGTCACAGCAGATCTGTCGACAAAGTGACCAACCGTTCTCTGCTGATTTTTGTGGAATACTTCTGTTGATTTTAAACATGAAAATCTGTAAAATACTTGAAAACGTTCAGAAGTATAATTGAATAATAAACACATGAATGACACAAGTAGTGCTATGCACGTAAATCTGATCACGGAATTATGTAACAACTGATCTGATTGCGTAATAGATGCTTGTGTTTTTTGTCGTTTTATTGAGACGGTGTCCAGTCATTCGAGACGCTTGTTATGCTTTTATGAACGGCTACACAGATTAAAAAAGGAGAAAAAAGAGATGCCCAGGAATCAGTTTCAGCGAATGATTTTCGCACTTATCACTGTCATCATTACAGTACATGGATACGTATTCTACAGCCTATATGTCATCAACGGAGCGACACTTATGGAAGTGACTGGCGCTGACAGTGTCCTTCACGCCATCCAGACGCAGGGCGGTGTGTATATGTTCGGTCGGATGCTGCCCATATGGGCGCTGATTTTGATCGAGTTCTGTTTTGCCTACGCACTGGAGTGTTTGCTCGGAAGCCCGTGCTCGTTCAAGCTTGCCTGCATGAACTTCGACCCGAAGGAGACACATCCGGTAATTTTTGAAAGTGCCGTCATCTGTGCGACGGTCGGCCTGATGGTTCCTGCGATGAGTTTTTTGGCTGCTCTATTTTACTATCCGTATTACAATGGTTTCCATATCCTGACGTTCCTGGCGAACTGGTTGAAATTGGTATGTTATAATTTCCCGTTCGCGTTCTTCAGCCAGCTGTTCTTCATCCAGCCACTGGTACGGACTATCTTCAAAAAGATGTTCCGACAGTAAAAAAATAACCGGAGCTTCAGTAAAAATAGCGTATTCTCGAACAAGAGGAAGCCACTGGCTTTGAAACTTTACGTCCCGGGTGCGAAATATCCATATAATTACGGAGCTCCAGTTTTAAGGTAAGTCCCTTCCTGTTAATCATGGAGAATACGAGATCATCCAAGGGCATCTTTCGGCTGCGCACAAAAACGTTCTGTTTTCCGTTCCTGCACACTTTGACAAAGCAGTCGGAATGAATTCGCCCAATATCCGATTTGATGTGGCTCCCAGATTTTCTCACTACAATTTAATAGAAGCAGGAAGCCAACGAGCAATACCAATAGTTGCGCGTTGGCTTCCTGCTTAAGTTAATTACATTGTGAAAATCAAGGCTTTTTCATTCAGCTGGAAATGGGACTTGAACCCACGACCTACGCATTACGAATGCGTCGCTCTACCGACTGAGCTAATCCAGCATATTTTGTATTAACAGTTTAGAATTCATACAACTCTTTATCTGGTCGAACAAACGGTTTTCATTTACTGCCTGACCGACTTCGCTATTATATTAAATTTTTCTGGATTTTGCAAGGCTTTTTTTAAAAAAAATGTAGTTTTGGAAATTTTGCAAAATTTCATAAGAACATTTAAGTATTCTGATAAATGCGCAGCAAGGATTGAAATCTATTTATCCTCACCATGAAACTAAGCATGCGGCAATAAATGGAACAGGGCGGCCATCCAGGCTGGAAGGGAGACGTTTTTACGGACAGCACGTGTACCAATCGTGGCAAGGTATGCGAGAGTGTCAATCTGAATTTAAAGTAAGGACTGCATTAAAACCTGATCCATCATCTTCTGGTACAAGAATAGCTGTGTAAATATATTTCATGAGACTCTCCTTTCTACAGGTGGGGAACAAGGACTCCCAATCTTACTTGCTTTGACTTTGTTTGATTTCCTTGCGAATATATCGCAGACCGTTTTCGTTGAAACCATGTCTTTTTATCGGATTTGTGCTTCTAAGTTCAGCGTTGTAGTATATGTCATGGCTGCCGCCGTTACGTTTGAAGACATATCCAGAAGATTTAAGCCTCAGATCTCCGCCAGCACAGCCTGTATCTTTCGGAATTCTTCCCCGGTGCCGCCGACAATCGCCTGTGACGCTTCTCCGGCGATCGGCGCTCTTTCTTTGCGGTATTCTTTGGGCGTGCAGCCCCGGATCTCTTTAAATTTGCGGATGAAATAACTGAAATTCTCAAACCCGGTTTCAAATGCGATTTCCATGATCGGCAGGTCTGTCGTTTTCAGAAGGACGCAGGCCTGATCTACGCGGTAGTGGTTGACATACTGCGTGAAGCTGACCAGGAAGGTTTTGGCAAAGAAGGAGCTGAAATATTTCGGCGACATATGCATGATTTCGGCGCCCTGCTCGAGTGAAATATGCTCCTGGTAGTGGGCGGCGATGTAATCGGTCAGCTCCCGGATGCGGATGGTGATCTGGGAATGGGTGATGGTGGCGGCCGGGCTGACGGGGACGAACAGCTGGTTGGTCTCCAGCAGGAGCAGCAGCTTGTAAAGCTGGATTTTGATCATCAGGCGGTAGCAGTCCGGCTGCATGACGTAGATCTGCTTGATCGAGTGGATGTCCCGCAGCAGGCTCTGGTGGCAGGGCTGCTCGCGTGAGACCCTGAGAGGGAACCCTAAAGTCTTTTTCAGGGGATTCAGAAGCGCGTCCTGCACATAATCCGCCTGTTTAAAATCCAGCCATTCCGGTTCAAAGACAAAGGAAAAATAGGAACTGTTTTTCTGCTCCAGTATAAGCTGGTGCACCTGTCCGGGATTGATGAAAAAAATATCTCCGGCCTGGCCGACATGCGTCTCCCCCTCCACCATGAGGATCAACTCGCCCTGGTCGACGCAGATGATCTCGATCTGCCGGTGCCAGTGGTAGTATACGAGAAAGCGGTTTGACTCCGCCTGTGCTCCGTAGCACTCAAACGGAAAATAATCCGTACCGTGACTTTTCTTTTCTTCCAGATCAATTGCCATGAGTTTCCTCCTTCCCATCAGAACCGCTTAGAGGTATGATTATTTCGGCCAGGTGCCAGCAGACATTCCACTGAAAACAGCAGGGTCTCAGAAAACCGCGTCAGACCTTCGTTCAAAACAGCGGGTCCTCAACAAAACGCAGCAGACATTCAGCTGAATGCTGCAGAACTTTAGTCACACGCAGCAGACCTTCGTCCGAATACAACAGGTCATCTGCCACACACAACTGGTCTTCAGTCGAATCCGGCAGGCCATCAGCCAAAAGCATCGAGTCCTTAGTTGAATGCAGCAGGACTTTAGTCAAAAGCTGCAGAGTATAACAGCAAAAAACAGATACCATGTGGAATTTGTGTTATTTTTTCTGTATTTCAAACAAGAAATTCTGCATGGACTCTGGTATGATGTCACCATAAAGTCATGGGCAGAAAACGATGAGACAACCGAAGAAAATTGTATAATCCGACATTTATTTTCCTGAAAACAAATGATCGGGGAACAAAATGACAGAAAAACGCGCATATAGTTTACTAAAAACATACAATTTCATCGGCGGCATCCATTCCTTTCATTTGCAAGAGACACCCTGCCGGCCGGATTTTATGGCGTCCCGGTGAAAGGAAAAAGTGGAAATCATTTCGTTTTTCCTGGCCATGATTATACATGAAACAGGAGAGTCATGCAATCAGGTTTTTGACCGAAAGGAGAATTATTTTTATGAAAAGAAAAGTTTCATTCGCAATAGCAGCAGCGATGACGATGTCTCTGGCGGGAGGAGCGGTTCCGGCGCTGGCGGACGATTCCGTATCTATCACGATTTTCAACTCTAAATCTGAGATTCAAAGCCAGCTGGAGGAAAAGGCGGCTGAGTATTCTGCCGAGACGGGCGTAGACATCGAGGTTTATTATTCCAGTGATACCGTAGCGGCGCATCTGGCGACCAGATACGCGTCCGGCGATCCGTACACGATTTCCATGGTAGACGCGAAGGATGTCTATTCTCTGGCGGAGGAATACGCGGTTGATTTAAGCGATGAGGACTGGGTAAATGATACCGAGTATGAGATCGCGATTGACGGAGTGGTGTATGGGTTCCCGGTTTGCGTGGAGGCACGCGGAATCATTTACAATGCGGACGCGATTGAGGCGATCACAGGCGAGACTTTTGACCCGTCCCAGTACACGACGCTGGACGCGTTTACGGAGCTGCTGGAGACGCTGGTGGCCGGAGGCATGGAGACGCCGGTCGGAATCATGAAGGAGGACTGGTCCCTGGGAGCTCATTTCCTGGCAGAGGTGTATGAGCAGCAGGACGACGTCGAGGCCTTTATCACAGCTCTGCAGGAGGGAACCGCGGATCTGATCAATAATGAGAAATTCAATTCTCTGATGGATACCTTTGACGTGCTGATGCAGTACAATTACGCAGCTGGTTCCGCGATCGCGGCGGAGCGGGAAATTACGGAAATGATGCTCGCGGAAGGTGAGATCGCGTTTATGTTCGGCGGCAACTGGGACTGGTCTGTGCTGAACGCGTATGATTACACCGAGAACATGGGCATGATGCCGGTACCGCAGAATACGGATGACGGCACCAATGAGATGCTTGTCGGCGGCGGCTCCAAATATTTCTTCATTGACTCTTCAGATAATACTTCTGAGGAGCAGGTGCAGGCGGCAAAGGATTTTCTGAATTGGCTGGTTTATGATGAGGATGGACAGTCCTTCCTGGTAAATGACTGTGCGCTGGTGCCGGCTTACAGCAACATCACGCTGGATGTCGCGGATCCGCTTGGACAGTCGGTGAAGGAATACGCGGATGAGGGCCTTCTGATTGACAATTACAATTATCTGCCGGACGACCACTATTCGATCCTCGGAGCCTCTTTCCAGAAATATCTGGCAGGTAAGCTTGACCGGGAAGGCTTCGCGGCGGAGATTGAGAGCTATTGGACAACAGCTGAGGTAGTGGAGCACTGACGGATCGGACATTTGTTTTTCACGGGATGATCCTGCGAAGAGCCTGGAAAGGTGTTATCTGAAGAAATGGTGTAACTATTCAGAACAGGTCATCGCGCCAGCTGCGAAGACCGTATGAAAACCAGGAGCCTCGTAACTGTGAAGGTACTGAACAGTTAGTGCGCAGGAAGGGTTTTCGTGGGAAGATCTCGTGAAAAGACAGGAAAGAAGTTCCGAAAGAAATTATGAAAAACATTTCGGAGGCAGAAGAATATGAAAAAAAATACTACCTCATATAAAGTAACGCAGTTCCTGATGTTTGCAGGACCGGCGGCGGTGCTTTTTGCAGCGGTGGTACTCGTCCCCTTTGTCTATGGCCTGTATCTGACCTTTACCAGCTGGGACGGGGTATCAAAGACCAAGCCCTTTGTGGGGCTGGCAAATTATCTGGCGGCGTTCAGTGATACTTCCTACTGGGCGGCGCTGGGACGCACGGCGATTTATACGGTGATTGCCGTGGTGCTGGTAAACGTGGTGGCGTTCCTGCTGGCTTATCTTGTGACGAGCGGGATTAAAGGACAGAATTTTTTCCGCGCCGGTTTCTTTATCCCGAACCTGATCGGCGGCATTGTCCTTGGCTATGTGTGGAAGTTTGTCTTTAACCGTGCGCTGGTGTCTCTGGGAAATTCTCTCTCCATCGGGGCGCTTTCCACAAGCTGGCTGGCCACGACCGGCGGCGCCATGTTCTGCCTGATCATCGTGTCGGTCTGGCAGTATGCCGGATACATGATGCTGATCTATGTGGCAGGCTTCATGAGCGTCTCCAAAAGTCTGATGGAGGCGGCGCAGATCGACGGCTGCACCAAGTCGCAGGCCATGAAAAACGTCACGATCCCGCTGATGCGCTCTTCCTTTGTACAGTGCATTTTCCTGACTCTGACCCGCTGCTTTATGGTATACGACGTCAACCTTTCTCTTACAAACGGAGAACCGTTCAACAGCTCGGTCCTGGCGGCGATGCATGTGTACAACCAGGCGTTTACTTACAAAAATTACGGCACCGGCCAGGCGGAGGCACTGATTCTGTTTGTGATCTGCGCGATTGTAGGCGTGACGCAGGTCTATGTCGGTAAGAAAGGGGAGGTGGCAGCATAATGGATGCAAATGCGAAAGCAGCCCGCAAGAAAAAGATCACGCACGCAATCCTCTGGATTGTCCTTCTGATCCTGTTTCTGGCATTTATCTTCCCGTTTCTGCTGGTGCTGATCAATGTGTTTAAGACGAAAGCGGATATCACGATCGCCCCGCTCTCTCTGATTGGGTCGCATGGGTTTACGCTGGAGAACTTCCCGAACGCGATGCAGAAAATGAATTTCTGGGTGGTGTTCCGCAATTCCCTGATCGTGACCGTCAGCTCGACGGTGCTGACCTTACTGTTTTCCTCGATGGCCGCATTCGTCATCGTCCGGAACAACTGGAAAGCATGCGCCCTGCTGTTTACGGGGATGATTGCCTCGATGGTGATTCCGTTTCAGGTACTGATGATCCCGCTGGTATCTCTGTACGGCGGCATCTTCGGAGTCCTGAACAGCCGGTTGACTCTGATCCTGATGCACACCGGATTCTCCGTATCCATGGCGACCTTTATGTTCCACGGAGCAATCCACACCAACATTCCGCTGGAGCTGGAGGAGGCGGCTCTGATGGATGGCTGTACAAGATGGCAGACCTTCTGGAGAGTGGTATTTCCACTGCTGAAGCCTACGATTGCCACCGTCGCGATTATTGACGCAATGGCATTCTGGAACGATTACCTGCTTCCGAGCCTGGTACTTGGCCGGAAGGAGCTGTACACGATTCCGATTGCAACGCAGGTATTTTACGGAACCTATTCCACGGATATCGGACTGGTCATGGCGGCCCTGCTGCTGGCGATGCTGCCGATCCTGATCCTGTACCTGTTCCTGCAGCGCTATATCGTAGAGGGTGTCACTTCCGGAGCTGTAAAGGGCTGACCGGAAAAACGGACGCAGAGGGAATTCGCACGATTCCCTCCTGCGTCTTTTGGCATGTTCTGTGAAGATAACTGATTGCCGGAAAATGACAGGTTATTCCTGGTTTATGCCGCATAACATACAGCGCGGCCGGGCAAATGCACTAAGAAGCTTTTGCCTGCATGGTTTTGGATATTGGTGCACTGTGGTTCTGGTTTAATGGAGAACGCGATGACTTGTATAATTGACCTGAAAGCTCCGTATCTGGCTTTTCCGGTAAAGACGGGGCAAAATCAATCAATCCTTGAAATTTTTGCAGACGATGAGAAAAAATACGAGCTGCTGGTATCAGACTGTCCGGAGAAAACCTGCGACTATGTCTGTTGGATGTATCTTCCAGACTGCGTTGGGAAAACGATAGAGCTAAAAGGAAACTTAAGCGAGGCTTATTTCGCACAGATCCGGCAGGCTGAGGAGGCAGAGTATGCCCCGATTACGCGGCCGCTGCTGCACTTTACTGCGGAGTGCGGCTGGATCAACGATCCTAACGGGCTGGTATATCACGATGGTGTTTATCACCTGTTTTTTCAATACAATCCGACTGATATTGAGTGGGGAAATATGTCCTGGGGACACGCCGTCAGCACGGATCTGCTGCATTTTTACCAGGCAGATACGGCTCTCTGGCCGGATGAGAATGGAACGATGTTTTCCGGATGCGGTCTTGTCAATCAGAAGCGGCTTCTGAATCTGTCGGAGGATGCGCTGATATTTTTCTATACAGCTGCCGGCGGCCTCAATCCGTGGAGCCGGAAATTCGTTTCCTGTGTGGAACGTGCCGGGGACGATGAAAGTGGCATGAGGACCGAAACGCCACATACAGAAAATCGTGCGGAAGCGGATCGGGAAAATAGCGAGAAAGGCGAAACGTCACATACAGAAATATATTTCACCCAGCGGATTGCGGTGAGCGAGGATGGCGGGCGGATCTTACGGAAATTGCCCCAGGAAGCGGTGGGCGTACTCGGGTCAGAATCCCGAGACCCGCAGGTCTTCTGGCATGCGGATTCGGACGCTTATGTGATGGCGCTGTGGATCCAGGGCGAGGAAATCGGGATCCTGCGCTCACAGGACCTGCAAAACTGGGAGATGAGCGACCGGTTTACCCTTCCGGGGGCATTTGAGTGTCCGAACCTGTTCTGGCTGCCGGCGAAGGATGCGACAAAGCTGTCGGCTCACAATGCTGACTCCGCGGCCGGAAGCGAAAGCGGCCAGTGGGTATTGACAGCTGCGGACGGCTCTTATTATCTGGGAGATTTTGACGGATATCGCTTCACGTCGGACGGAGTTCGTCGGCAAAGCTATCTTACTGAACTGCCCTATGCTGCGCAGATCTACAACGGCATCTGTGACCGCACGGTGATGATTGCCTGGCTGCGTACAAAAAATGAAGGGCATCTTTATACAGGCATGATGAGCCTCCCGCGCGAGCTTAGCCTGATCACGCGCAGAGGAAAACAGATGCTGCAGATGCGCCCGGTGCGAGAGTACGAGGAGTCAAAACGAAAGAAGAGTGTGCTGATTGAGAAAGAACAAGGCAGCCTGATTCTGGAAATCAAAGACGAAGCCGTGACGGAGCTGGTGTTGAGACCTTCTTCTGAAGAAAAACTACTGACGGTGGAGTTTTTTGGGAATGTCCTGACGATAGGGAAAGACACGATGCTATTTCAGGCAAATCGCAGTGTCCACAAACCAGAAAGTGCGGGTACGCCGGACACGCAGGAGAGCGCGTCAAACGATGCCAGGATGCCAGACACGCAGGAAAGCACGCCGCTGCCGGAAGCCTTTACGGAGGTACATCTTCTGATTGACCGGCAGATCATTGAGGTTTATGGAAACAACTATTCACAGACAGCTTACTATGAGACAGGCTCTGATCAGCTGACCGGAACCATCCGTGTGACAGGTTGTGATGGAATTCCGGAAATTTTTCAATGGATATTGTAGAAACGATGAAAACAACTGTTTGCAATGAGAGAGATGAGGAAGATGGCAGAAAATGTAATGACAGCAAATGGTGCAGAGATAACGGAAAGCACAATCACAGCAGAATCGCCGAGACAGGGCAAATCTGTACCCAAAAGGGGTACGAATCGAACTCGGAGAACATCGACGAGAACAGCGAAAAAAACGACGTGGTTGGTTGGAGCGGAAGCCGAAGACGAAAAGCCAGTCAGAACGAAAACAGATTTAAGAAAAGCCAAAGCAGAAACCAGGACGGAAATGAAAGCAGAAGCCAGAGAAAAAACAGAAACAAAAGCAGAGGCGGAAGAGCTTCTCTGGCGGCAGCGCTTTTCCCGCCATTTTGAGGAGCTGCGCTGGCTGTACATGGAATTATACAATAATGGCTCCATGTTCGCGGAGCTGTGCGATCAGATGAAGAGCTACTATCAGGAGCGAAAAGCACCTCTGAAGGCTCTGGACTGTGAGAGAGAGCAGGATCCCGGCTGGTACCGGCAGAACGACATGCTTGGCATGATGTTTTACATTGATAATTTTGCCGGCGACATGCAGGGTGTGGAGGCAAAGCTGGACTATATTGAATCCTGCGGGGTGAATTACATCCATCTGATGCCGTTTCTGGATACCCCGAAGGGGCGCAGTGACGGCGGCTACGCGGTGGCTGATTTCCGAAAGGTGCAGGAAAAGCTGGGCACAATGGAGGACCTGGATGAGCTGACCGAGGCCTGCCATAAGAGAAACATGAATATCTGTATGGATTTTGTCATGAACCACACCTCAGAGGATCACGAGTGGGCCAGACACGCGCGGGCGGGCGAAGGTGAATACATGAGCCGGTATTTTTTCTTTGATAATGCCGCAGTTCCCTCTCTGTTTGAAAAGACCGTGCCTCAGGTCTTTCCGACCACCGCACCGGGTAATTTCACCTGGCTGCCGGAGATCGGGCATTATGTAATGACCACCTTTTATCCGTATCAATGGGATTTGAATTACCGGAATCCGCGGGTATTCAATGAAATGATGTACAATTTTCTGTATCTGGCAAATCAGGGCATCGACATCATTCGTATTGACGCAGTCCCCTATATATGGAAGGAACTCGGCACTTCCTGCCGGAATCTGCGTCAGGTACATACCATTGTGCGCATGATGCGCATGATTTCCGAGATCGTGTGTCCGGGCGTCCTGCTGCTGGGTGAGGTGGTGATGGAGCCGGAAAAGGTAGTGCCTTACTTTGGAACCGTGGAAAAGCCGGAATGCCATATGCTCTACAATGTGACCACAATGGCGACCACCTGGCACACGGTCGCGACGCGCGACGTGCGTCTGCTGAAAAAACAGCTGGACATTGTCAGTGCGCTGCCGAAGGATTACACCTTTCTGAATTATCTGCGCTGCCACGATGACATCGGCTGGGGACTGGATTACGGATTCCTCGCGCAGCAGGGGATGGATGAACGTGCGCATAAGCAATATTTGAATGACTACTTTGAGGGAAAAACGGGGGACAGCCGCAGCCGCGGTGAGCTGTACAACGCAGACCCGGTGACCGGTGACGCTCGCTTCTGCGGGACCACCGCCTCCATGTGCGGCATTGAAAAGGCCGGTTTCGAGCAGGACGAGGAGGCGATGGAAAAAGCGATCCAGCTGGATGTGATGCTCCACGCTTATATGTTTATGCAGTCTGGGATCCCGGTTTTATACGGCGGCGACGAAATCGGCCAGGTCAATGACTATACTTATAAGGACGACCCGGAAAAGGCCTCCGACTCGCGCTACATTCATCGCGGCTCCATGCGCTGGGATCTGGCGAAAAAGATCAGCGATCCGGAATCCGTAGAGGCCAGAGTATTTTATCGTCTGAAGGAGCTCGAAGACATCCGTAAGCGGGAAAAGGTCTTTGTAACAAACGCTGATACCTGGACGGTAGAAACCTGGGAAAACAGCATCCTCTGCATCGGGAGAGCCTATGACGGAGATAAGCTGCTCGGACTCTTTAATTTCAGCGAGTACGACAAGACCGCCTGGATCAACGAGACCGACGGTCCCTATCGGGAACTGCTTTCCGGACGCACCATGGAGGCCGCGGGGGTGGATATTCCGGCGTACGGGTTTTATTATCTGAAAAAAATTTGAGTGGAAAGCAGCCGAAGAATGGAACAACAAAGTAGTAATTGAAAAAAATGGTGAGTCTGCGTTTTTATAGCGGGACTCACCATTTTACGTTCAGTTAATGTTGGTTTGTAATTATTCAAGACTGTACTTCACACCTGCTCCGAAGTACGTATGATAACGTATATTACCTTGGTTTTTATTGCCCGATCACGGTTGCAAGAAACTCAAACACATCCGCCAGATTCTCATCCGTATAGAACAGATCATCCTCATGCTCTGCGCCTTCGATGAGCCCGAAGGACACCTGATCCTCGCCGAGCAGCTCGCTTAAACGATCTGCCAGGTTCACAGACTCGGTGCACGGAACGCTTGTATCAGAGTCGCCGGCCTGAATCCAGGCGATCAGATCGGTGTTTGTGAATTCATCCACGTAGGTTTCCCAGTAGGTTGTGTAGGTGTATTCCTCGTCAGCTGACAGATTCTGCCCCAGGAACTGGCTCTCAAACGAGGTGTCGGTGCCGAAGCTGCTCTCGATGCCCATTTCCGCGTATTCGTCGTCCATTACATAAAATTCAATCGGACCATAGAAATCCACCAGAGCGGTGACCTCGGAAGAATAATCAAGATTCTCGTCTACATCGCCGTTCAGCGATTCAACATTGGCAGTCAGGGCGGTCATGACAGAGAGATACGCGCCTGCGCTCTCGCCCCAGATGACGATAGAGTCTGTGTCGAAGCTATATTCCTCTGCATTTGCGCGGACGAAACGGACGGCTGCCTTGACATCGGCCAATGCCGCCGGGAACTGTGCTTCAGAGGATTTGCGGTAGTCGACGCTGACTACGGCGTATCCATTTTCCAGTCCTGCAGAGATGATGGGCTGGATGATCGCCATTCCCTGATCCCCAAACATGAATCCGCCGCCGTGTACCACGACAATCACCGGAAATGTGCCTTCTCCTTCCGGAAGATAGATGTCGAGTACCTGGCTGTCAGAATCGCCGGCGTAAGCGACATCTGAGAAGTCTGCAGTAAGCGATGCGCCGGAATCTTCGGACAATTCTGCGGATGCGGAAGCGTCCGTAATTTCGGAAGAATCAGCCGAAGCATCGGATCCGTCTAAAAGACCCAGGTCATCCTCTGCCGTGCCATCTTCAGCACTGCCGGAGGACACCGGCGTCATGGATGCGTCTTCCACTGAGACTTCCCAGACACACTGATAATCGTTTGCGCTGTCGAAGAAGTCCGCCTGCGGCATACTGCCGGTATCGGAACCTGTCAGGACTGTGACGACATTTCCATCCTCATAAGTCCATGTGGCGGAATAGACTGTATTTCCTGCCACATCGTTGATTTCGTTGATCGTAGCGTTTTCTGTGTCGTCGAGGATCATCTCCCAGGTAACGGTAAAGCCGTAGGGAGTTTCCTCCAGATAGGTGTAGGTGATGCCGGTCAGAGCATCAGCACCAGCGGCATCAGCCTCTGCGGCCTCGGCCGCTTCCTCTGCGTAAGCTGGGGCGGCGCATACCGTCATTACAAGCATGGCGGTGAGTGTGAGAGTAAACAGTTTCTTCTTCATTTTCATTCCTCCTGTCTTTGTGGACTGACTGTACGGGAAACCGGTGGCTTTGCCGCGTGTAGTCAGCATTCGGGCAAAAAGAGAATTCCCTTTTAGCCTGTTTTATGCACAGAATCGGGTATGGAAATTTTGCGGCTAAAGCCGCACCCGGTTTGCGCGGGCGGATAGGGGAAGAGGACTCCCCCTATCTGATTGATGGAGAAAGCTTATTTCAAAATCTGAAAAAAAGCAATTCAAATGAACGAAAAAACTATTCCAAAACAGAATTGTTTTGTGCAAAACACACAAGATTTGCCGAAAAGGATCAGTCAGTCGTATCAGCGGAGACGGTGCTTCTGACCAGATCAACGAAATGCTTAGCCATGGGAGAGAGGTCGTCGTCCTTCCGGTAGCAGAGATCGACGGATACGGATGTGTGCGGGAGCAGCCTGGCGATCGCGAACGGTGCATTTTCTGGGAAATTGCCGTCCTCCGGCCGGTTTGTCATATACTCTGTCAGAATCGCGATGCCCATTCCCTTTGTGACCAGATCCAGGACGCTGTCCACACGGTGACAGAGAAAAGCGATTTTGGGTGAAAATCCAACACGGTAGCAGCAGTCCAGAATCAGCTGATGCACGGTGGTATTTTCCGCGAGCGCAATAAAGGTCTCATCCCGGAGCTGCTCGAGGGGCAGCTCCTTCTGGCCGGAAAGGGGATGCTTTCTGGGAAGAATGCAGACCAGTGAATCATCGAGATAGTGAATTTTTTTGAAAGACATACCGAGAAGATTGCGCTCCGGAAGATGCGCAAAGATGACGTCGCATTTGCGCTCCCGCAGCTGCGACGCCAGATCATCCGGGTCGCCTTCAAACATCTGTACACTGCTGCTGGGATATTTTCTTTTAAAATCAGCGATCACAGCGGTGATCCCGTATTTTGCGGTGGCCGCGATGGTCCCCACGGTCACACGTCCCCGCTCGGATTCCAGTTCGTTCTGCAGAGCGGAGGAATAGCTGTACTGTGTCTGGACGATCGTGTTTGCGTAGGGAAGCATCAGCCTGCCATATTTGGAGAGAGCGACCTTTCGTGAGGTTCTCTCAAAAAGCGGGACGCCCAGCTCTTTTTCCATAGACATGATATGTTTGGAGAGGGTGGACTGCCCGATAAAGAGACGGTCGGCAGCCTCCAGATAATTGGAACAGTCTGCCAGGACAATAAATTCACGGAAAAATTCGATGTTCATATGTACAAACCTCACAAAGCAAAAACATTTTTTACAATAAAAGCAGAAAAAATAAACAATTCTGATATGGAATAGATTTTACCTCAAATCGAATTGCTTGTCAATCTTGCACAGAATATAATTTGAATTAGCATAAATCCGGGACAGTACCATGCGGAAAAGGGCTGTTCTGAGCAGTCCTGCCTCGATGGCAGACTGTGGAGCAATCAATTTTAAGGAGGAATTGCAATATGAAGAAAAGGTTTATTTTAGGGATCACGCTGGTTTCCGCAATGACAGCTCTTGGAGCAGGGAGTGTCGCGAGCGCGGAGGGAAGCGGGCTGATCGGCGTCTGCATGCAGAATATGTCCAGCAGCATCAGCGAGCTGGAGGCGGAGGCTCTGACGGAGATGTTCGAGCCGCTGGGATATGAGGTGCAGGTGGTGTCTGCAGACGACAGTGTTTCTACACAGACTCAGCAGATTCAGAATTTTTCTCTGATGGAGGCGGAGATGATCGTTGTGCTTCCGTGCGAGATTGAGACGCTGGAGGATGTGCTGCAGGAGGCGAGAGACTACGGCGCAAAGATTGTTATCAGCGGCGGCACAGGCTCGATTTCTGAGGACTGCTATGACGCGGTTTCCGCAGATGATGAGTACATGATCGGTATGTATGTAGCTTCTATCACAAAAACCTGGGTAGAAGAAAATATGGATCCGGACGGCGACTGGGACGTGGCATTCTTAAGCTCTACGATCAGCGATGACGCGAAGAGCCGCTGCGCGGGTGAAGCGCAGATCATTGAGCCGTATCTGAAAAATGAAGACGGCGATTACGTCAATCTGGTCGGCGATGTGGTAGACGAGGCAGACAAGGTGGAAAATCCGGTTTACTGCGAGATGATCGCGGAGCGTGTGGAGAGCTTGGACGCATGCACGACTGAGATGGATATCTCCGGAGACAACCGTTCTGTAGTGGCAGGCGTGCTTACCGACAATCCGAATGTACGTGTGATCATCGGCTACAATTCTCTGGTATCGACCGCAGGCAGCCAGTACATTATGGACACCTATTCGGAAGAAGAGCAGCAGGAATTCGCCTTCTTCTCCGCAGGCGTGATGGGAGACGAGTATGAATATCTGATCGGTTCCGTATCGGATGAAGCGGGTACTGCGAGTGTATTCCGCGGCGCATGCCAGTTCGGCGGCGGAGATGCGGCGACCACGCTGGCAAACCTGGCTTATGCGGTCATGTTTGGCGAGGAAGGCGTGGATTATGGCAAGAGCAATCCGAACAGCATTGGACTTTACTTTCCGATTTCAGCAGATTTAAATGACGGTGTGGCGGAACTGGTCTTCTTTGATTCCGAATCTCAGGTGGTAGCTTACACCTACGATGAAGTCCTCTCCAAAGAGAATCTGACGGTTTACTGGGACTCTGAGAATGGCTATAACGAGAATGCATTGGAAGAAGAAACAGAAGGAGCAGAGGCAGAGGCGTCAGCGGATGCACCGGAAGGCGCGGCGGCATATCTGTGCGAATATGAGGGCGGACTTGGCACGGAGACCCTGGAGTTTGACCTGTATGATGACGGTACCTGCCAGTTCTATCTGCCGGGCAGCGAAATGGTCACAGATGTTTACGCGGGTACTTATGTCCAGGATGGTGAGACTGTGACCGTGACCGGTCTGGCAAATGTAGATACATCTTCCAGCTACACGGTGCCGGGCCTCTGGGGCTTTATTGACAGCGAAAGCGGTGACTGCGTCATAACGATCGATGAGGAAGCGGGAACCTTTACACCGCAGGAGTGATCATCGCAGAAGGAGTAGATAGAAAATCGGAAAAATTGTCAGCTGCGCGCGGTGAAGAATTCAGCGTAGAAAACCCGGCGTAGAGAAGATTTTTGCCGCATGGAAAGACGATTCATTAAGCAAAGGCTTCGGGGAAAGATCAGCGGGATCTTTCCCCGGCGATGAATATTCGATTTATAAAAAAGGGGGAACCCTATGCTAAAGCTTGAACATATCAGTAAAACATATCCGGGTGTCCGGGCTCTGAACGATGTCTCACTGGAATTTGAAGACGGTGAAATCCATGCGCTCCTGGGTGAGAACGGTGCCGGAAAATCCACTCTGATCAAGATTATCGCGGGCGCGATCGCTCCGGACGGAGGCGGAAAACTCATCTTTGACGGACGGGAATTTGAACAGATGACGCCGGCGCTTTCCGCGCAGATGGGAGTGGCAGTTATTTACCAGGACGTGAATCTTGTGACGCCGATGACCGTAGCTGAAAATATTTATATGGGAAGCCGCACCGGAAGGATCTACAGTAAAAAAAGGCTTGCCATGATGGCTCAGAAGCTGTTTGATGAGTATGGCTTTGAGCTGAATCCTGCCGAGAAGGTATCCCAGCTCTCCCCGGCCAGCCAGCAGATGGTGGAGATTGCGAAGGCTATTTCCAACGAAGCTAAAATTATGATTATGGATGAGCCGACCGCTCCGCTCGCCACGCATGAGGTAGACATTCTTTTCAGTATTATTGAAAAGCTGAAGAAAAAGGGCGTTACGGTGATTTATATCTCTCACCGGATGGAAGAGGTGTTCCAGATTACGGAACGCATTTCCGTGCTGCGCGATGGGTGCTTTGTGAAAACGCTGCGGACGGCGGATACCAGCCGCAAAGAGCTGGTGAGCCTGATGGTCGGAAGAAAGCTGAATGAAAGCTTTCCGGGCAGAGCCAGTCAGCCTGGCGATGTTTTGCTGGAAGCAAGAAGCCTGACCGGGAACAGCGTAGAAGAAATCAGCTTTTCCCTGCACAGAGGCGAGATACTCGGATTTGCCGGTCTGGTCGGATCCGGACGCACGGAGAGCATGGAGCTGGTGTGCGGAGCGAAAAAGATGGAGAGCGGGGAGCTGTATATGGAAGGCAGGAAGATTTCAGTAAAATCTCCCGCCGAGGCGATTGAGCGCGGAATTGCGCTGATTCCGGAGGACCGCAAGGAACAGGGCATCATTCTGCACAATACGGTACTTTTCAATATTTCTCTCTCTGGTCTGAAAAAGGTGACAAAGTTCGGATTTATCAATAAAAAGAAAAATAAAGAGCTTGCAGAGGAATACCGTGGTGAGCTCAGCATTAAGGTGCCTCACATCAAAGAGATGGTGGTGAACCTTTCCGGCGGCAACCAGCAGAAAGTGGTTCTGGCCAAATCCCTTGCAGCGGACCCGGAGGTATTGATTTTTGATGAGCCGACAAAGGGAATTGATGTTGGAGCAAAACAGGAGATCTATCAGCTGATGAACCGGCTGGCTGAGTCCGGGAAGGGCCTGATCATGATTTCTTCTGACATGGAAGAAATTCTGGGAATGTCGGACAGGATTATCGTCTTGTGTGAGGGCCGGATTGCCGGAGAACTGGCTAAAGAAGACTTTTCACAGGAACGGGTGCTGCAGCTCGCGTCTGGAATCGCGGTCTGAGGAGACTTTTTGACGAAAATAATTCCGAATTGGCACAAAGATTAGGAGGAATGTACTGTATGGAGGATAAGTCATTTGGATCAAAACTGAGGGCAGCCGGATCGTATCTTTACCGGGAAGGAACGGTTTACATCATCCTGGTTGTTCTGGTTATTTTCTTTTCCATTTTTAACTCAAGATTTTTATCTGCAAGAAATATTTATAACCTTGTCACACAGAGTACCTATATTGTGATTGCCGGTATGGGCATCTGCTTTGTCATGATCGGCGGAGGCATCGACCTTTCCGTCGGCTATCAGATGGCGGTGGTTGGCTGCGTGGCCGGTATTATTATGGTAGAAACGAGCCTGCCCTGGTGGATTGTATGGCCGATCGGCATCGTGCTCGGCTTTCTGATGGGGACACTGAACGGACTGATCGCGTCAAAGCTGCGGCTGTTTCCGCTGATTGTTACCATTGCTACCAGCGAAGTATTTAAAGGAATTGCCTATACCATCACCTCTTCGAAATCCTATTCCGGCATGCCGGACGCATTCCGGGCCCTGTATAAGACAAAGGTGTTCGGGCTGCCGCTGGATGTCTATCTTGCGGTACTGGTAGTGGCGGTCACCTGGATAGTTCTGAATAAGACCCATTTTGGACGGGATATTCTCGCGGTCGGCGGCAACAAGGAATGCGCGAGATTATCCGGAATCCGCGCGGATCTGATTCAGACACTTTGCTTTTCTCTTACCGGTGCAGTCTTTGCAATCGCGACATTGGACATGCTCTCTCAGCAGAACATGACCTCCGCTACGACCGGCCCCGGCACAGAGATTACCTGCCTGACGGCCGCAATCATCGGCGGCATCAGCATGATGGGCGGGAAAGGCAATGTGATTGGCATGGTAGCTGGTATTTTTGTCATGCAGATGATCTCAAACGGCATGCAGCTGGCCGGTTGGGGAAGCTATACGCAATATACGGTCAAAGGAATTATTCTGCTTCTGGCCATCAGTTTCGATGCGATTAAGAGCAGACCGAAGGCGGTTGTGCGCGTACACAAGGATGAGGAAAAGAAAGAGGCCTGAAAAATAACCAGATTGACCAAAACAACTGATTCCACTCTGGAATCGAAGCGGCAAAAAGTCGAATTGCTAATTCGCTTTTTGCCGTTTATAATGTTATTGTAGACAAAAAGATGACCGGTAACGGTAAGCTGTATGTCATAAAAGACAAATGAAGGAGGTTTTACAAATGAGTACAAACAAAAAAGTCCCATTGTGGCGGAAGACCCTGTATGGTCTCGGTACGGGCGGCGGCAATATTTTCAGCCAGATCGGTGCCGCGTTCCTGCTGAGCTATTATACGGATACTGCACTGATGGGCGCAGCGGCGATCGGCACCATGTTTGTGGTTTGCCGTGTATTTGACGGATTCAGTGACCTGCTGATGGGCATGGTCGTGGACAAGACAGATACGAAATGGGGCAAAGCCCGTCCGTGGCTGATTCTGTCCGGCCCGCTGACCTTTCTGGGGATTGTGCTGCTGATGCATGTTCCGGCAGGGGCAGCTGACGGCACGAAGCTGGTTTACGCGTATCTTACCTACATATTTATGTCCGTGATCGTCTACACGATTTTCGGTATCGCGAACACGGCCATGCTTCCGCTGATGACGAGAGATCCGAAAGACAACACGATGCTGGCGACCTTCTCCGCAGTGGGAAACAACATCATCGGCCTCATCGCCGGCTCCGCGATCACACCGCTGGTACTGGCTCTGGGCTGGCACTGGTCGAGCATTATCCTTGGCCTGATCGCCGGCGGCCTGATCCTGATTTCCGGTCTGTTTAACAAAGAAATGGATATGGAAGAAGGATCATCCCAGGCGAAGCCTGATGCCGGCCCGAAGCCGACCATCGGACAGCAGCTTCCATCTGTTTTGAAAAATAAGTATTTCTGGCTTCTGCTTCTCATCGGCGTATTCAGCCTGCTGATGAACGCGAATGCGATCGCGGCACAGACTTATTTCTGCAATGCGGTTCTGAATAACCCGATGTTTATGTCTACCCTGATCGCTGCAGGCCAGGCTCCTGGTATCATCATTCTGCTCCTGATGCCTGCGATCTCCAACAAGTGGTCGAAGCAGTTCTTCCTGGAGATCGGCGCAGTGCTTCTGATTATCGGTTTTGTAATCGCCGGCCTGGCCGGAACCAACACTACGATGATTATTATCGGCGTCATTATTCGTTCTCTGGGCGCCGGTCCGCTGCTGAGCGCGGTATTCGCTCTGGTGCCGGATGTGGTTGAGTACGGATACTGGAAATTTGGAATGCGTTCGGAAGGTCTGATCTCCTCGGCGCAGTCGATCGGTTCCAAGATCGGCATGGGCTTTGGCTCCGGTATGTGCGCGTGGATTCTGGCAGCGGCCGGTTATGACGCGACTCTGGAAACACAGAGCGAGGCTGCGATCAGCGCGATTCAGTTCAATTACACTTATATGGGCGCGATCTTTGGTGTTATCATTCTTGTCCTGGTTATTCTGACAAACGTAGAGAAGTATGCACCGGAATATCGTGAGGCAAACGCAAAGAAGGATGCGGCTCTGGCGAACTGATTCCGGGAAAAAGAATCGTATATCATCAGGCAAAAAGAGTGAAAAGTAATTAAAACCCGATGCCGGGGCAGTGGAAGCGTTGGTTTTCGGCTGCCCCGGTATTATGATGCGCAGGGCTGCGTAAGGAGTTTTTCGGTTGGTGCCGGACGCAGCCCGCGTGGCGGATAGGGGAAGAGGACTCTCTCTATCCGATTGATACGCACGGCCGCTTATGGAATTATTCCGGCTATAGCCGGACACGGTCGGCGCAGGAGTTGACAAGCTGCTTTCTGTTCGGTTGAAAATAAAGATTTTGGATTTCCCGGCTAAACGGAATACGCTTCTGAAAGGTTGTAAAACAGTAGCAGTATGCCGTTTTATGGGAGATCCGTGAAAGTGAGGCAAAAAAATGAACGAAGAAAAGAAATCATTTGGCGTAGAGGATTATGACAGCCTGGAGGGTTCTCTTCGTTTCTCCGACGCGCCGGAAGAAGGACCCGGCGGCGGATTTGAAATGAAGATGGCGGATATCAGCTGGGTGAAACGGAAATATCTGGATATCCCGTACGCGGATCAGTCAAAGGCACAGTGCCTGGATTTATATTTGCCTGAAGAAGGGGAAGGCCCATTCCCGCTGGTGGTGCATCTTCATGGCGGCGGATTCGGCATGGGAGATAAACGTGACGATCATATGGATACTTACCTGAAGGGCTTGAGCCACGGTTATGCAATTGCTTCTGTAGAATACCGGCTCAGCGGTGAGGCAATTTTCCCGGCAGCGGTGCTGGACTGCAGAGAGGCGTTTCGCTTCCTGCGCAGGAATGCGGCGAAGTACTCGATTGACCCGAACCGCATCTGCGCCCTCGGCGGCAGCGCGGGTGGCAACCTGGCGGCGATCATGGGCATGAACATCCCGAACGGAGCGTTTCCGGGGGAGGAAGGACTGAGCTTTGACGGCGACTGTACCGTACAGGCGGCGGTTGATCAGTTTGGCCCGATGGATTTTCGTCCGATGGATGATCAGGCGCGTGCGAACGGCGTGAGCTTTGCCGACCATGACACGCCGGAATCGGCGGAGAGCAGCTACATGGGCGGCGCATTGTCAGAACTCTCAGACGAGTGGCTGGCGAAAGCAAACCCGGCCACCTACATCAATGAAAAGATGGCTCCGATGCTGGTGGAGCACGGCTGCATGGACCGCCTGGTACCCTTTATGCAGAGTGTGAATTTCGTAAACGAGATCTGCCAGAAGCTGGGAGCGGGCCGCGTGGAGTTTGTGCCGCTGCCGAACGCGGATCACGAGGATAAAGAATACTCCAGCGACTGGAACATGACGGTGCTCTGGGGCTGGCTCGATCAGCATCTGAAATGATCGGTATCTAAAATGAAAAGACAAAAGGCAGCTGCCGGGTTTGCCACGCTGCATTTCAGAACGGGGCGTTCGGGAATGCTCACGTGAGGGAAACTGCAAACGTGGATAAATAAAAGTCGGCTTAATAAGTGCATGGCAAAAAATGTGAGCCAGAATAAATGCATGAATCTTCACAAAAAATGACGTACACAAAGTTGGATGTCTGTTGTAAAATGAAAACAAAATCTGGTAATGCCAGAAAAGATTCGCGATGCTTTCAATAAAAAGCTTCAATCAAAGGTATTTCTGGACGATAAAAATGACGGAGGTTTTACAAATGTCTGAATTAATTCCTGTTATTAACAAAACAATGGAACTGGCGGAGGCGCGGGATCAGTGGTTTTTCGATGAGAAATTCCAGTGCTGGTGCCTGGAGGATGTGCTTTATACTTTGAAGGCGACGACTCCAAAATTTCAGCGGCTCAGTATCTTTGTGCCGGCTCCCTACATGAAGGAGGGCGGCGTGATTGACCCGGAGGGCAGCATGAATGGCTTTACGGCTGCGACAGCTCCGGTGATTATGAATAACAACTCGGCGGGCTATATGCAGATGCCGCACATGTGGCTGGGCGGCCCGCGCTGCTTCGGTCCGCAGTACCTGGAGCGCGGCTTTGTCTATGTGACCTGCGGAAACCGCGGCCGTGAGTCGAAGGACGCAGACGGAAAGCGCTGCGGAAAGATTCCGTCAAACCTGGTGGATTTAAAGATGGTGATCCGTTTCCTGCGCCACAACGCAGACGTGCTGCCGGGCGATATGGAAAAGATTATTTCTGTCGGCTGGAGCGCTGGCGGCGCGATGTCGACCCTGCTTGGGGTGACCGGCAACAATCAGAATTATGATTCTTATCTGGAAGAATCCGGCGCGTTTATGGACGAGCGCGATGACGTCTATGCGTCGCAGATTTACTGCCCGATCATTGATCTGGAGCATGCGGATCTGGCCTATGAGTGGATGTTCCATGCGGATAAAGAGAACGAGCCGTCCCCGGCTGGCCCTGCCGCTGTGATGACGCCGTTCCAGGATGCGCTTTCCGCGAAGCTCAGTGACAGCTATATTCAGTATTTCAACGGCCTTGGCCTCAAAAATCCGGAAACCGGGGAGCCGATGGCTCTGAATGCTGACGGCAGGAGCGGCAGTGCCTACGATTATCTGATGGCAAAAATCAATGATGCCGCGACGAAATTCCTGAAAAAGCTGGACGCAGGCGAGCTGCCGGAGAAGTATTCGCCAGAGGATTATATTAAAGGAAATTATTCCTATGAGACGATGGCTCCTCATGGCGGAAAAGAAGATGATAAAGATGGCAAAGACGGCGAGCCGGATGATGTCGCATTGCTGCAGGGTCACGCCGGCCCGGGTGTGGCGCTGAATAAGCCGCCTGTAGGCGGACCGGAGGGCGGAATCCCGGGAGGAAAACCAATGGCGCCGCCGACACTTGGCGACATGCTCTCCCGCCCGCCGAAGGGCGTGCCGACACCGCCTCCGTTTGAGCCTGAGACGATTACTCTTCAGGGAAAGGATAAGAGCGGCTGGCTGTCATGGGATGGAGCGCAGGCAAAGGTCTCCGATCTGGACACCTATGTGCTGAATCACCGCCGCAGAATGAAACCGTGCACCTCCTTTGATATCCTCTCCTGCAAGAGCGGCGAAAACGAGGTCTACGGAAAGCCTGATCAGCCGTCTGTTCATTTCAGCACGGATGTCGCGAAAGCGATTGAATCCCTGAAGGAGCAGTTCCCGGAGGAGTATGCGAAATACTATCCGGCCTATGTACTGGCAACCGGGGACAGCGCTCTGGCTGCCCAGAAATATCTGAATAACCCGCTGAATTTTATTGGCACGGCAGAAGAGTCTGACCAGGCGAAATACTACCGCGTGCGTGTCGGCGCGAGCGATGCGGATACCTCCTTTATCATCGGCATGACGCTGGCGCTAAAGCTGGCAAACGCCGGGAAGCCGGTGGACTACGCGCTTGTGTGGGATAAGCCGCACTGCGAGGCAGACTATCCGGGCGAGGTGTGCGACTGGATTGAAAGCATCTGCAGGGAATCAAAGTAACGTGACTTGCCGGAGGAAAACCACGCCTGCGGGCGGGCTTTTCCCGGCAATTCAAAATATGGCGGTTTGCCGTCAGAATCCGGGACATTTGAGGGCATCACTTTCCTGTATATTTAAATTGAAGCGGAGTAGAGCACTGCGATGAAAAATGTATCGTAACTGTTCAGTATCTTCGCATAATTATGCCTTTACATAATTGTGATTTCATATGTACTTAGCTGCAAGTGCGAAGCATTTGTCCTGAACAGTTACAACGTTTCATGCTGCATAAGTGCGCAGGCAGGCTTACAGGAGAAGAAAACGATGGGAATGGATTATGGAAAAATAAATGAGTGGATTTTGCGGGAGGACAGCTTTGATGCGGCGCATCTGGGGAAAACAGAAGCAGTCATGTCGCTCGGCAACGGATATCTGGGGCTGCGCAGCGCCGCGGAGGAGCGGTATCTGAATGAGACCCGGGATCTGCTGATTAACGGAACGTTCAACAAATGTGATCCGACGGCTGTGACGGAGCTGCCGAACGCCGCGGATATGACCGCGATTGAGCTGTGGATCAACGGAGAACGGTTTACTCTGGAGCAGGGACAGATTGAATTTTATACGAAGGAACTGAATATCCGGACGGCTGAGCTTACCCGCAAGGTGCTCTGGATCTCACCGAAGGGGGATCCTCTGAAGCTGGTATTCCGGCGGGTGGTATCGCTGACGAGACTTCATGAGTTTGCTGTTCGTGTGGAGATCACGCCGCTTTTGGGAAATGTGGATCTGAAGATCAAATCCGGCATTGACGGTCGGGTAACAAATACCGGCGCACAGCATTTTACGGACGGAGATAAACGGTTTTACGAGAATCGGTACATTCAGTATGTTCCGAAGACCACAGAGTCGGGGATTACATTCGTGCTGAATACGGCGCATAAGTTCCTGATGAGGACGGATTCTGCCAGGAACGCCGGCCGGATGGAAGCAGGGAGCGGATCTACGCTGGCTGGTGCCGGAGAAAAATGCGGTACACAAAGTGACTCCCTCGCGGATGCGGCGGAACGATGTGGGATGCAAGGCGGCGCTTTTACAGATATGGAAGGAAAACTTGCGAAAGAGACGGAATTCGAAGTCCCGACGCAGATTTATATGGAGCTGCGCAGAGCCTATGGCGGCTATGAGGTAAAGGTCGGGCAGGGCGAGACGCTGGTGATCGAAAAACACTGCAATGTCTATACTACCCGAGACTTTGAAACACAGGACATGACCGTTCCCGAATTGCAGAAATATTCCCTTGATGAACTGAAAAAGCAGCTGGGTGCAGGCTACGCCCATCTCGCGGAGGAGACAGCCGCGGCATGGAAAGCCCAGGTGTGGGATCGCGTGCCGATCACAATTGAGGGAGTATCATCTCACTGTAGTTCAAAGCCAGAAGGAGTCAGCCGGGCGGAAAGCAATGGCAAAGCGGAATATGTCAGTCAGGCAGAAGACGCAGCGTGCAATCCTGCCGCTTTTGACCAGTTCGCGATCCGGTTTTCGCAGTATCATCTGCGCCTGATGCTTCCGGCTCACGACAATCGTCTGAATATCGGAGCCAAAGGTCTCTCTGGCGAAGGATATCGCGGACACTGCTTCTGGGACACCGAGATCTTTTTGCTGCCGTATTATACGTTTACGCAGCCGGAGGCGGCGCGGAAGCTGGAGGAGTACCGTTATTTCTCACTGCCGGGCGCACACGCGAAGGCCGCGCATAACGGCTACCAGGGCGCGATGTTCCCATGGGAATCCGCCTGGCTGGATGACGGCGAGGTAACGCCGGAATATCAGGATGTGGATATCATTACGGGCCTGCCGATCAAGGTCTGGTCCGGGTTTATTGAGCAGCATATCACGGCGGACGTCGCGTTCGGCGTGTGGCAGTATTATACCATCTCAGGCGACCAGGATTACATGGACCGCTATGGATATGAGCTGATCTTCGATACGGCCAGATTCTGGGTATCCCGTCTGGAGGACAAGTGCCGCCAGATCCATGAGAGTGTGAATCCGGATACCGGTGTGACGGAATTTTCTGAAACAGTGACGGATGACGGCCTTTATCACATCTGCGACGTAGTGGGACCGGATGAGTACAAGGAGCATAAGACGGACAACGCCTTTACTAATTATCTGGCGGTCTGGAATATCCGCAAGGCGATGGAATACTATGAGCTGCTGCGCACCAAGAAGCCGGAGCTGTTTGACACCTTGAATCAGAAGCTGGATCTGGACGCATACTATCACCAGTGGACTTCAAAGGTAGACAAGGTCTTTTTGCCGGTTCCGAATGAGTGCGGGGTACTGCCGCAGGATTCGACCTACCTGACGCTGAGAGACATTGATCTGTCCAAGTATAAGGCGCAGGATTTTGTCAATGGGCTGTTCCGCGATTACAACCTGACGCAGATCAATCAGATCCAGGTCAGCAAGCAGGCGGATGTCCTCGTGCTGTTTTTCCTGCTCGAGGATCTGTTCCCGCATGAAGTCAAGGCGGCGACTTGGGAATACTATGCGGCGCGTACCCTTCATGATTCTTCGTTGTCGCTCTGCACCCATGCGGTACTCGCGGCGGACATGAGGCAGATGGATCTGGCGTACGACTTCTTTGAAAAATCGGCGCAGATTGACCTGGGGCCAGTGATGACCACCTCGGATGCGGGCATTCATACCGCATCGTTCGGCGGCATCTGGCAGGGCGTCGTGTACGGCTTCGGCGGTTTAAGGATGCTTGGCGGAAAGCTGCGCATTGATCCGGTTCTTCCTAAAGAATGGGGCAAACTGGTCTACACCCTCATCTGGCAGGGGCAGAAGCTGCAGGTCGAGGTGACGCGGACAGAAGATGGAAATCCAAACGAAACCGTCAATCCTGGCGTTGAGCAGAAGGTTGCGAAACAGGACGCCGCGAAACTGGATGTTTTCGTCACAGGCGGGGTAAATGCAGATAAGATGGCAGCTGATGCGGCACAGCAGAAGGTGACCGTCACGAACTTGACAAACTCATCTCCGATTGAGCTGGATCTGTGCGGCGAAGTACGGACGCTGAAGGGATCTCTGACCGTTGGATGATGCCTGTATCCCCGAATTTCTGCGAGAACCGGGGCATAAACAGTGGTATGCGTCCAGAATCGGCCGTTGCGGCCTGCCGATGGCACGCTGGGACGACATAAAGCAACGCGACTTATATCTTTTGCAATAAAATATAGATTTTTTGATCAGCAGGTTTTAATCAGAACATAGAACAGATTTGACCAGAGATCGTTATACGACAGCGGCAGGAACCGCTGTAAAAAAACAGGCGCAAAGAGCAGTAACAAAGAGCGGTAACAAAGAGCAGTAACAAAGAGCGGTAACAAAGAGCAGTAACAAAGAGCAGTAACAAAGAGCAGTAACAAAGAGCAGTA
>JAJQEO010000120.1 GCA_021201665.1 Lachnospiraceae bacterium
GCCCTATGCACTTTCCATCCTCGTAAGCTGTGATGGAGAGTGCGCCGGGCGCACATATCTTGAGCTCGATTATAAATTGTTCGCCGCAGTAGTCAATAACCAGATCTGTCCTTTCCCGGTTTCTCGTCTGAGCTTCCACATAGCAATTGCCCACGCCGTTAATGATGGGCTTCAGATACAGCATAAAGTAACGTCTTCCGACATCCTCCAGAAAAGCCTCATCCTGATCTCCGTAAAGATAATCAAAGCTTTCTACAAAACGCTCTAATACCCGTCTGACATTCAAATGTCCGCCTGTCACAAACTTATTTTTTTCCTGAACACCAAAATCATACATTTTGCTGTCCATAAACTCCTCGGAAATGAACCAGTTATACAGAACTGTCTCAAAAATCCGATTAGATATGACAGCCGATCCATTTGCGTTCTTCACAAACCCAAACATGGCCGCTATTTCAATATACTCATTTAATTCATTGTACTGAACCTGCTTTCCTGTAAAAAGCAATTCATACAGAGTGGTTCGCAGTACCGGGTAATCCCTCACCTTTCCGGTCAGGGACTGGAACAGAGCGTTTGACTCGTTCAGTAAAAGCTTTACCGCTTCCATCAGGCCTGCTTTGGACCATATCTCAGTTTTATCAGTATACTGAACGTTATCTGCAAGATCCTCATCCATGATCTTGCACAAATCTGACACCAGAAAAGGATACCCGGATGTATATCCATAAATCAATTCCGACATTTCACTGATGTCCATACCAGTATGATGATCCGACTCATACTGCTTAAGCATCCCAGTAATATCCTCTTTTGTAAAACTCATATCAATTTCAAACTTAGCAGCTATATTCCACGGGCTGTTCTGTTTGTGTTCAGAATCTGGAATCGCCCCCTCCCTGGCGGTCGGCGGATATCCCGCCCGTAGGGCGAGGATGCCACCCGGCGAGGGCAGGTCGCGCCCATCATTGTAAAAACGCTTCGCGTTGGATGGGCGCTCCGGACGGATCTTTCTTTTCAGATTTCGAATATCATAGAGACCTGCCAGAATCACCGACTGAAAAGCAGGGGTTGTATCCCGGTCAAGATAATACGCCCTCAGCTGCGCCAGAAAATCCAGAAACACCTGATTATTGGAAGCAGTATCCACTTCATCAATCATCAGGACGATCGGCTTATCCGAAAGCTCACACCAGTCGCTGAAGCAAAAGAAAAGATCCCCCAGTTTAAAAGCTCCGCTGCTCTGTCCATTTTCTCCTATTCCTGCCATTTTCCTGATTTCCCGGGCAGTTTCGTCCGGTATCGTGGGAATTCGGCGGATCACTCTGTAAACCTCGCGAGAGAATCCTTTCACAAAATCAGACTCCGTTAAAAAATCCGCCGTACTCATTTTCTGAAAATCAAGACTCAGTACCACGTAATCATCTTCCAGATACTTTGCCAATGCACGCAAAGTAGTCGTCTTTCCATACTGTCTGGCACGGTTGATGGAAAAATAATCCCCCGCGTCCACCATCTTTTGGATTTCTCTTAATCTGGACTCCAGATCTACCATGTAATGCCTTGCAGGATTGCATGCTCCGGTAACATTAAAAGTTTTTGCCATTCGCCGTCACGCCTCCCTTAAGCTGCAATATTATTTCTTTACTGTTCTGAATCAAAACAAGAATCTGTTCTTATCTTTGATTATACATGAAAATAACTTCTTTGCAATACAAAAAAGTGGATCGGTATTTATTTAAATATTTATAGTCTTATCGTAGTATTCCGCTCATGGAAAAGACCTGCCACCGAAATGTGCAGGTCTTCTTCATGGATACCATTCATCAAGCACTCAGAACCAAAAGGAATTGCGCTCAACTTATTTAATGTAAAAACACTTCCATCCTTTCCACATTTCCGTTCCGTACATCCAGCGCAGCTGCCTCCGGCAGGGTACCGGTATCGTATTCCACTTGTAAACTATTCCCTTCTGAACCGCCGGCACTGCCGCTTCCTTCTTCCGCATCGCAATACCACAGGATCATTTTTTCGATCTCATACTGCCCCGGCAGATAGTCCTTCTGCATCGGGAAATGGTAACGCACAGTAATGTTCCCAAGGAATTTAGCCTCAACAATGCCGTCCGCCGGAATCAGCCACGCAGGAATAACCGGCTGCAAGGAAAGTGTCAGCGTTCTGTCCTTCTCATTCATCGCAAAGGGCTGTTTCCCGAACATCATCAGCGTCCACATATGGATGAATTCAGCCGTGGAGCCGCTTAACCGGGCCACAAATCCGCGTCCATGTCTGCGCGGATCCAGGTTGGCGCTGCTTGCCAGGAAGGACGAGTTTTCATAGACGCTTCTCCCATACACCTTCGGGTCTAAAAATGGCACTGCCGCCGCATGGAAATCCTGGAAAAATTCTTCATAAAGCCCGGATTTCAGAAGCTCCAGCAGATATTTGTACTCCATGTGCAGCCAAATGGACTCATTTTCCAGCCACCCCGGTGTGAACGCCCTGCAGCGGCCGAGTTCAAAGGAGCTGCCTGCGAGGGGCTCGTTGACCTTGTACATGGAAAGCTTTTCATCATACAACGCACTTTCCTTTATGCGGCCATACAACGCCCTTTTTTCTGATTCCGCCGCCGGAAGCCGCAGCACGTGCACCGGCCCCTCAAGAAAATGCGGAAGACTCACCTGTTCCAAATGAGTCGGCAGGATTCCTTCGCTGCTCTCCTCATACGACGTCACATTATAATAGAAGTAAGATGGACAAATACCGCCTCCGGCCTCCGTTGCTTTTTGAAGTCCCACGTTGACCAATTCCAGCCATTCCTGCAGCACCAGCACCAGTGTGCCGGCTTCCAAAACCGTCTTTTCTCCGCTCACCCCGGCATAAACCTGCTGGCGGTACGCCTCTTTGGCATCGTTGACGCGGTTCCAGAACGAGATAGCCTCTCCTGGCGCAACCAGTGCTTCCCTCTCCTCATGTGCAATTTTCCGGACTTCTTCAAAAAATTCTGCCAGCTCCGCCAGGGTTTCTACATCCCGCCCATATTTTTTCAGAGAGCAGATTGTATATTCCAGATTGCGGGAGAGCTCGCCAAGCTCGCAGACCGAGGAGCCTAAAAGCCCCGGAAGACCATTGAGCGCGTCATACCAGCCCGGCTTGCCGCCCTCCATCTCAATTCCCATACCGTAAGCATCCAGCGCGGCAAACTTTGTCACGCAGAGCATCACCAGCTTCTCCATAATGCTTGCGTGAATTACCTGGCCTTTGCCATACGCGTCACAGAGCAGCAGCTCATTCTCGCATCCCGGCTCTGCCTCCAGGCCTTCGATGAGGGAATGATACTGACGGATCCCATTCTCCGTTTTTTCGTAACGTTTCCGCCTCTCCAGTACGCCTGCCTGCGGACGGAACCAGGTACACGCCGGTTCAAAAAGCAGTTCTTCCTCTTTTTCTGGAAAAACACGCAGATAATTTTCGATCAGATCCAGATTGTAAATCCAGTGATCTGTCCAGTAGCCCTCTCCAAACTTCCCGTTCACCAAAGGAGTCGCCAACGAAAGACATTTTGAAAAAAGTGCTTCAATACGGGCATCTGCTTCCTGCTGCAGAGTATCCCCCAGGATCGTTTCCGGCTGTCTTTCCATTGAATGCATTTCCGTTGTGTGCGTTTCCGTTGTGTGCGTTTCCTGCTGTGTTTTCGCAGAATTCTGCGCAAATGAAGAGGATTCCTGGTATTCCGGTTCCTGATACTCCGCTGATATTTTCTCAGAAATCATGCGGTAAAGGCTTCCCGGCGTGAATGTGAATGTTCCTCCCGGTTTCGAAATATCTTCTTTATAACATCCGCTGACATCATTTGTCCGGTCATCATTTTTCCGGCTGTCTACGGTATCCGGATTTTTCTTCTCCGCCTGTGAAGCTTCTTCCGGGAACAGCTCCGGACACGCAGCTTTGTCCAGCTCATAGGTAATCTTCTCGATTCCGAGCGGATTGTACCCGTCCGGCTGAAGCAGTGAGTAAAACGCGCGGACATTAAAATCTCCCACAAACGGGAAAAACAGCGGATCGCAGCGGCGATTCTGGTTAACATCACGGAAATTCCCATTCCCCTGTGAATAAAATTCCGGCATTAACGAAAAATAATTGTATTCCCGCTCCAGGTCACCATGTTTTCTTGAATAAACGTAGAAAACCTTTGCCATCGGGATCGGCTCTTTCCTTTGTTCAGAATCCGTTAATGGTTCGCAGCATTCCGCAGTTTTTCCAGATGTCATAGATAAATCGGTGTCGCCACATTTTTCCGTTTTTCTGAATGGTTCAGATGGATTGCCATGCTTTTTCGTCTTTCCCAGCAGCACCGGTGCGCCGCCGCGCAGGGCATTGTCCATAAAGGTATAGCGGCAATATTCGTCAAACACCGGATCCGCCGTGCGGCAGTCCATGTGTGCGCCAAGCTCTTCGGCAAGGCTGTCTGCGATCGTCCTTTTTTCAGAAAAGAAAGCTGCGTTTAAGCGCTTCTTACCAAACTTTTTCAGTTCTTTCATGCGCTCTGCCTGGCCGATTAATTCATACAGAGTCACCGACTCTCCTGGCCGCAGGGTTTTCTTGATCCCGAAAAAGCTGCACGGGAACTGATTCTGGCGCATCTGGTGATGTGCGTATACCCCATCCAGTCCATCCAGCGCGAAGGTCACCGGAGTTCCCAGGGAGCTGTCATAGGCAAAGACCGCCTCCGGATCCGCCACTGCCTTCAACCGCGAGCCATCCGCAGTCGTGCCTATGGAAAAATTCGCGCCTTCCACCGCACGCACCACTGTCGAATCGCCCATGCTCGCCCGCACCCGGCAGCAGGTGATTTCATCCTCGATCACCTCCGACTCCATCCAGGCCTTCGAAAGCTCCTTCATCATTTTCGTCATCTCAATCGACAGGCCATAAGGCACCACGGCCGGCATTCCGTCAAGGATTTCCAGGACGATTGTTTCTGCGTCTGCATCCCTGCTTTCAGGCGTTTTTTCTGAAAATGCGTTTCCATTTTCGCAGCCTGAGCCATGAACCATCTCTGTTTGCGCAGCATGTGCAACAGCTTCCGGCTGTGTGTCTGCTGCCTTGCAGCTTTCATAGTCCCGCTCCTGCGTCTTCTCACCCACATAGGTCACCTTCACCGTGCGGACCAGTGCGCCAAGCTCCTCATTCGGAAGCGTGAAATAGGAGACCTCCGTCCGAATTCCCGCCTCCTCACAGGAAATCTCCAGACTGTTTTTTAAAATCCGCATCTGATGCGGCTGCTCCTCATCCGCAAACGGCTCCATGAATTTCCCGTTCACACGCAAAAATGTGCGGAAACCCGTGCGCTTCACATTCTGATAGGCATCCTGCGCCGGATAAAACTCCATTATCGCCTTATCCTTATTCTCTGCACCAAAGCTCACCACACATTGTCCGCGGTTCACATAATAGCACCACAGCGGAATCCCCCGCACCCCGGAAATTCCCGGCAAAAAACTCGCAAATGTTGGTTTCTTTCCATAATTTTCCATCACAAAGGATGCTGCTTTCCTGTCCATGTATTCTCCTCCTTGCTTCATTTCTGTCATAGCTGACATTTATATCCATTTCAAGGCTCACCTCGCACAGCGAGCCCGGGTATAGGACATCCGAGGACTATTAAAACGGCGTCGGCCCTTAGCGAAATCGAGCGTCAGCGAAGATTGAGCTTAGTGCCGCTACGCCGTTTTATAAGCGCGAGCGTGTCCGAGGATGCCCTATACCCGGGCTCGCGTCTGTTATATGTACCCCTCCTCTATTAAAATGGCGTCGGCCCCAATTCCACTTCCACTGACACCGGCGTCCCCATACTAAGCCGCCCGATTTCCTCCGCTGACATCCGGAACGAAGGCTCCGCTTCAGGAATGGTCTGTGCTCTGCCATTAATCCACACCTTTTTTATCGCGTACGCGCCGTATGCAAGTCCTTCCGGATTGCAATAAACGATGTGCCAGCTTCTATGCGCAAAATCCGTATGCAGCCATGCGCGCCCCCCGGCGTCAAACTGGCTCTTTTGCAGCTTCGGCTCCAGCAGCAAGTCTCCATATTCGCCGCGCACACCGAACATCTGTGTGACCACCGTCATCAGCATCCAGCTCGCGGCACCAGTCAGATAGTGATACATGCCTCTGCCGCGGTCGTTAAAATATTCCGGTATCCCCGGATAAATCCGGCTCATCTCAAACTCTGATGCCTGCTCATACAGGCTGTTCAGCGCCTGAAAGCCTTCTTTTGCAAAACCGCGCCGATACAGAGCGTTGCCAAACATCACCGCCATGTGGGAAAAAACTGCCCCATTTTCCTTATGTCCGTAGGCAAACCCAAACATTCTCCCCAGATCCGTCTTTACTTCTTTAAAATCCGTATTCAGCCGATAGCCGCCCAGGCGTTTTTCATAGAGCAGCCGGTCTGCCGCGCGGACGATCTGCTCCGTCTGCCCGTCGGTCGCGGTTCCGGACATAATGGTGAAGACCTGTCCGGTCAGCATCATCCGGCGTTCTTCGCCGAAAATTCCCTCCACCGCATTTCCGTGGTTATCATAGTAACTGTTGAACCAGCCATCCTCCTGTTCCTGAATCCACTCGTTCTTGCGGATGTGTCTGCGTATCTCATCCGCCATTTTCTGGAGGATCTCAGCAGCGTACCCGGTATCCAGAAAAGCGCTTCGTCCCGACACGGTCGGATAGCAGGATTCGCAGTAGGTACGAAGCACCACCTGTTTCTTTTGAACCGCTGTCTTCTGGTGTTCCGGCTTCCGAATTTCTGCATTCTGGCTATCCAAATCCCGGTTCTCTGTGGACTGATTATCTGAATCCCGGCCACCGGAATCCCCGCCGTCTGTGACCTGGTCATCTGCTTCCCGGCTACTGGAATCCCTGCCGTCTGTGACCTGGTCATCTGCTCCCTGTTCCGGCTTCCACTGCCCTGACGTTTCAAACCCTGTAAAGAGGATTTCCATCTCCTGCGAAATCTCCAGCTTCGTCATCCCTGTTTTTTCCTTCAGCTTCAGAAGGATTTCCGAAAGTGTCTCCAGATTCATTGCGTAAGCCGCTGTAAATGCCACACTTTCCCCGCGCTCTGAAGCCATGTCGAGAGCGTCATTCCAGTCCGCATCGCGCAGTCGAATGTGATCATGCTCCCCTCTTTCGTAAAAAGCTGTCATATTCTGAACCAGCAGATGCTCCAGTACCGTCCCGGTATGGACTTTTCCATTCCGATCCCGGAGTACTGGTCTGTGATCTGCTCCGCATTTGCTGCAGGATTTTCCTGAAGTGCCAGAAGCCTTCAGCATTTCATCTGTCTTTTCATCTATATCATCGTCCGCCCTTTCATCTGTCTTTTCACCTTTTTCTTCGTCCGCCCTTTCATCTGGTTTTTTCTCCGGCTTTTCATCTGGATTTACAGCGGAATCCCAATCCCTGTCTATCGCCGTCCCCCGCATTTCCTGCCGGTCTTTAAAATAGGTACATTCTTTGAGCAGCACCGAGAAATCCCCGGTCTGATCCAGATAAAATTTCACTGTAAACAGCGGCCAGAATCCGTGGTCCATCCAGACGCGGGTAATGTTGTTGCGGTCAGCGATAAACTCTCCGGGACGGCTGCCGATAATCGTCGCATTCGTGCCGTCAAACCTCACACCGCCGCAATTGTCAATAATCATCTGCCGCACGCCGTCTGGGTTCATGATCAGAAGGGCCAGACAGTCCTGCCAGAGATCCCGCCATCCGCGTCCGCCTTTTCCATAATCATGGTGCGGCAAAAATGAGCAGCCATAGATGCGGCGCAGAATCGGCTGAAAGGTCACCCAGTACATCCAGTGGTCAAATCTGGCATCGCCGCTCTTCATCCGCACCCGGATCCGGCTGTTCCAGTAATCCTTTGTCATCTGCAGTGCGTTCTTTGCATCCGCGAGAGTCCGGATCGAGCCTGTTCCCGGCCAACCGGATTGCCCCTCCCGTGCATGATCCACATCCGTAAATGACCGGATTGAGCCGGTTTCTGTCTGCCCAGCCTGCTCGTGCTGCATTTCCCGGGCATCTGCAAATGCTCCGGTTTCATTAGATTTCAACTGTCCCGACTGTGTACTCTGCACATGCGCTGCATCCGCAGACATTCGCAAAGTGTCGAAGTCCTGCAGAATGCTCTTTTTCTCAGTGCCATCCACACGGCACAAAAATTTTTTCGAATAGGCGGCACATTCTTCCCTCGAAGCGCAGTAAGGCGGCATTTCTTCTAACATCCCAATCCGGATCAGATAGGCGGCCTCTTTTCCCGGCTGCAGCGTCACGTCCGCAAAGCGCAGTGCACCGATGGACTCATAGCCGGCATAATTCTGCCCCGGCTCCTCAAAGGGCAGATTGCGCACGACCTTCTCCGGCCAGAGAAGGCTTCCGCCTTCCCCGACAAAGTCCTCCAGCACCGGGCAAAAGCCGATGGGCTTTGCACCAGTCCCGTCGCAGCCGGTCACAAAATAAGTCTTCGTATTGCGCTGATGTCCGCGCTCATCAAAGGTCAGCGTGGGATGTACAAATACCCCATCCTCTGTCGTATATATCCGATGCAGCAGACTCGTGACATGCCGGTGATCGCGGATATTATCCGCACTCCTCGCATAAAGCGGCACTGCGGCAATCGGTGAGAAACGCACCGGGCAGTCGCCGGCGTTTCTGATCTGCACCACCATCATCTCCGCGAGTTCATCCACCACCGGCACAAAGCTGGTAATCTCCGCCTCCAGATGCGTCCTTCCATCTCTCCGGGTGACACTCTGCCACATCGGTCCGGCCGTAAGCACCACACTGTTCCGATTACCACTGTCCGTCTTATTTCTGCTATTTTTCTCAGAAGCTTCAGCAGAACCCTCCAGTTTATCACAGTCAGGATTTTCTCCACTTCTTTCTTCCGTATCCGTAGGACAGGCCGAAAACCGCTCCATCTCAGTCATGGCAGAATTGCCCACAGCTGACCAGCAGACGCCGTCTTCTGTCACACACCAGAAATTTCGTCCCGCCTTTGATTCCGCCAGATCCTCCGCGCTCACAGGCTGAAGAACAAAGGTATTCTGATCCAGCTTCAGATCCCCGCACAGCTTCGGTGTCACTGCGCCCTTTACTCCATTTTCACCCGCTATCGGGAAATAGAGATATCCCGTCTGATCCGGATTTTGCAGCCGGAAGGTTCCCTTTTCGTCTAAATACTCATATCCGCTCATCCATTTTCCTCCATCCGGTTTATTATATTCTCGCGCCTGTGCCAGGCGCGGGTAGCGAAGCTACTATTTCCTTTCGCGCCTGTGTACATCATAAAAAAAAGAACCACCTGTTTCAGTGATTCTTTTTTCAGAAAAGTGTGTTTTTTTCATATGTTTTCGATCTGCCAGTCGATTGGCTCGATCCCATTCTGTTTCAGAAATTTATTCGCCCTGGAGAAATGTCGGCACCCGAAGAAGCCCCGGTAAGCGGAGAGCGGGCTTGGATGGGGGGCCTCCAGGATCAGGTGGTTCGGATTGTCGAGCATCGTTTTTTTCATCTGCGCAGGACGTCCCCAGAGCAGATAGACAACCGGACGGTCAATCTGATTGACGGCACGGATCGCCGCGTCAGTGAATTCCTCCCAGCCGATTCCCCGGTGGGAGTTCGCCTGATGCGCCCGTACCGTCAGCACGGTATTGAGCAAAAGAACACCCTGCTCGGCCCATTTTGTCAGATAGCCATTATTTGGAATGTAGCAGCCGCAGTCCTCGTGCAACTCCTGGTAAATATTGACCAGCGACGGGGGGATGTCAGTACCCGGTTTGACTGAGAAGCAAAGGCCATGCGCCTGTCCTTCCTCGTGATAGGGATCCTGTCCAAGGATCACCACCTTCACCTTCGAGAGCGGCGTAAACGCAAACGCGTTAAAAATATCATCCGCCGGCGGGTAAACCACGCGGCTTTTGTATTCCTCATTGATCTGACGGTACAGCTTCGCATAATAGGGCTTCGAAAACTCCGGTTTTAACGGAGTCAGCCAGTCATTGGAAATCGGAGGCATGTAATTCTCTCCCTTCTCTTCTTTACAGCCGCACACTCACGCCGCGTCCCCGCAGATATTCCTTCACCTCGCGGATCTCCAGCTCTTTATAATGGAATAAAGAGGCCGCCAGTGCCGCGTCTGCCTTTCCTTCGGTGAGCGCGTCATAAAAATGCTCCTTCGTCCCGGCGCCGCCCGAAGCGATGACGGGGACGGACACATGCTCTGCGATCGTGCGCGTCAGCTCAATGTCGTAGCCAGCCTTCGTGCCGTCGCAGTCCATACTGGTCAGCAAAATCTCTCCGGCTCCCAGCCGGTCCGCCTGCATCGCCCATTCGACCGCGTCAATACCCATATCGATACGGCCTCCGTTTTTGAAAATATTCCAGCCCGAGCCGTCTGACCTGCGCCGCGCGTCGATCGCCACGACCACGCACTGCCGCCCGAATTTTTCTGCCGCATCGGCGATGAGCTGCGGATTCATGATCGCTGCGGAGTTGATCGAAATCTTGTCCGCGCCCTCACGCAGAAGCAGCCGGAAATCTTCGACTGTGCGGATGCCGCCGCCGACGGTAAATGGGATAAAGACCTTTTTCGCGACCTCGCGAACCATATCCACGACCGTGCTGCGAGCGTCCGAGGATGCCGTAATGTCCAGAAACACCAGCTCGTCCGCTCCGGCCGCGTCATAGGCGGCCGCGATCTCGACCGGGTCTCCCGCATCCCGCAGATTGACAAAGTTTACGCCCTTGACCACACGGCCATTATTTACATCCAGGCAGGGGATAATTCGTTTTGTAAACATCTAAATGGTTTCTCCTTATCGCAGATCTGCTGATAGACATCTCTTGCGCCTTCTCCACCAGCAAGAGTGCTCCTCTGCCGGTCACTATAGCAATAATAATAAACGTTGTAAGTCGTTTTACTTTGGCTGTCTGCCGTTGCACAGATGCGGTCTGTGCCCGAATCACTCCCACTATTGCGGCAAAACATCGATTATTAAAAAACACTCCCAATCATTACAAATTACAACAATATAAAATTCTTCAGAATCGTCAGCCCCACCTGGCTGCTTTTCTCCGGGTGGAACTGGCAGGCAAAGACATTTCCCTGCTCGATGGAAGCATGGATCGGCACCGAGTAATGGGTGGAGGCCTTCACAATCTGCGGATCCGCCGCTTTCAAGTAATAGGAATGGACAAAATACACATAGGACTCATCCGGGATGCCTGCAAACAGCCGCCCCGGATGATCAAAGGTCAGGGAATTCCAGCCCATATGCGGGATCTTCAAATTTTCTCCACGGTCCGTTTTTCCATCCGGAATCTTCAGAATCTGTCCCTTGCAGATGCCAAGCCCCGGCACTCCGGGAGACTCCTCGCTCGACTCAAACAAAAGCTGCAGCCCCAGGCAAATCCCGAGAAAAGGCGTGCCGCGGTCTGTAACCTCGCGAATCACATCCGCCAGGCCATACTGGTGCAGCTTGCCCATCGCGTCGCCAAACGCTCCGACGCCCGGCAATATCACCTTATCCGCACCGAGGATCTCTTCCCGGTCTCGCGTGATCACCGTTTCCTGCCCCAGAGAGGCCAGCGCTTTTTCCACGCTCCGCAGATTTCCCGCATCATAGTCCAGAATTGCTATCATAAATTTCCCATCTCCCCGATGTCTTCGCAGTCCTTCCAGCCTCCCATATGGCGTATGCTATCCTGACAAAGCCGGGAGAAAACACGGCGGCAGTCTTGCCTCTATCTCCACATGTACCATATATCATGAGGAAGCCTGGCTGCCGCCGGGCACAGTATGCCTGGTTATTGCTGCAGTTTCCAATGTCAGAACCGAAATACAAAACATTCCAGCCCCGATCTTTTGTCACTTGTATCATAAAATCTCTTTTAAAAGACTATCTCGCCCTGGTCGCGATTTCTTCCTTAACTGCGGCTGTGAAATCAGCCAGGCTGCTCTGTCCCTTGTCGCCTTCCGAGCGGCTTCTGACAGACACCAGTCCCTCTTCCTCTTCCTTCGCGCCGACCACAAGCATATACGGAGTCTTCGCGATCTGCGCCTCGCGGATCTTATAGCCAATCTTTTCCGCGCGGGTATCGACATTTGCGCGGATCTTTTCCGCACGCAGAGCGTCCTTCACCTGATTTGCGTAATCGATATACTTGTCCGAGATCGGCAGGATGCGCACCTGCTCCGGAGAGAGCCAGGTCGGGAACGCGCCTGCGAAATGCTCGATCAGAATTCCGATGAAACGCTCGATGGAGCCAAACGCCACGCGGTGAATCATGATCGGGCGGTGCTTCTCGCCGTCCGCGCCGATATACTCGCATTCAAAACGCTGCGGCAGCTGGAAGTCGAGCTGAATGGTTCCGCACTGCCAGGTTCTGCCGATAGAGTCTTCCAGGTGGAAGTCGATCTTCGGGCCATAGAACGCGCCGTCCCCTTCATTGACCACATAATCAAGTCCAAGCTCATCGAGCGCCCCGCGCAGACCGTCGGTCGCCATCTCCCAGTCCTCATCGCTGCCCATGGAATTTTCCGGGCGGGTAGAAAGCTCTACGTGATATTTGAAACCAAACAGCTGGTAAACCTCATCAATCAGATTGACTACACCCTTGATCTCACTACGGATCTGCTCCGGGGTCATGAAAATGTGCGCATCATCCTGAGTAAAGCAGCGCACACGCATCAGGCCGTGCAGCTGGCCGGACTTCTCGTGGCGGTGCACGATGCCCAACTCACCCATGCGCAGCGGCAGGTCGCGGTAGGAGCGCGGCTCTGATTTATAGACCAGGACGCCGCCCGGGCAGTTCATCGGCTTGATCGCGTAATCCTCATCGTCGATGACGGTCGTGTACATATTTTCCTTATAATGATCCCAGTGGCCGGAGGTCTCCCAGAGCTGACGGTTCAGGATAATCGGCGTGGAAATCTCCACGTAGCCCGCCTTTGTATGGATCTCTCTCCAGTAATCCAGAAGCGTATTTTTCAGAATCATGCCGTTCGGCAGGAAGAAAGGAAATCCAGGACCCTCGTCCGTCATCATGAACAGCCCCAACTGTTTGCCAAGCTTTCTGTGGTCGCGCTTTTTCGCCTCCTCCATGCGGGTCAGGTAAGCGTCCAGATCCGCTTTTTTGGTAAACGAGGTACCATAAATACGGGTCAGCATCTTATTTTTCTCCGAACCTCTCCAGTAAGCACCTGCAATGCTGGTCAATTTAAATGCTTTTACCGGCTTTGTATTCATCAGATGCGGTCCCGCGCAGAGGTCGACAAACTCGCCCTGCTGATAAAAGCTGATCTCGGCATCCTCCGGCAGATCTTCAATCAGTTCCACCTTGTACGGCTCATCCTTTTCCTTGAAATAGGCGATGGCCTCTTCTCTGGGCTTTGTAAAGCGGGTCAGCGGCAGGCCTTCCTTTACGATCTTCTTCATCTCCGCCTCGATCTTCTCCAGATCCTCCGGCGTGATCGGCTTCTCGCTGTCAATATCATAGTAAAATCCATCCGCGATGGACGGTCCGATCGCCAGCTTTACATCCGGGTACAGACGCTTGATTGCCTGTGCCATGATGTGTGAGGTCGTATGGCGGAACGCCGCGGCTCCGGCCGGGCTGTCAAAGGTCAGAATATTCAGCTCGCAGTCTGCATCAATGACCGTGCGCAGATCCGCCTCCTCGCCATTGATTTCAGCCAGCGTCGCCACACGCGCAAGACCCTCGCTGATATCCTTCGCGATGTCAATGACTGCCATCGGCTGTGCGTATTCACGTTTCGATCCGTCTTTCAGTGTGATAATCATTTTTTATCATCCTCCTGGTTTTTGTAAAGTAAACGACTTCGTTGTTTTGTGACTATCTATCTTATCGTTTTTAGATATCTTTATTTTCTTTATCTTTATTTTCTTTATCTTTATTTTCTTTATCTTAATTTTCTTCCTCTTCTTCGTCCTCATCCTCATCGTCCCAGTCTTCATCATCCTCGAGTTCAAAACCACCCACCGAATGGTCATCCGAGGAATTGTCGATATCCCAGGAATTGTTGCTGAAAAAGCTGAGTCCGTTTTTCAGCGGGGACATCAGCCATCCGAGCAGGATGCCGAAAAGCAGGACATCGAGCAAAAGCAGAACCTTTTCCATCGGCGTCCAGTCTGACAAAAAGACCGTTTTTAACTCTTTACATTTTTCCTTCATAAGCTTCTCCTTTCCTCAATACGAAATGCTTTTTGCGTTAAAAAAGCCCCTGACAGCCTATTCAGACTATCAGGGGCGATCATACAGTACCGCGGTTCCACCCTGTTTTTTTCTCATTCGACGATAACGGGGTCACCGGACCGGGTTGGGGCCACTCAGAGTCAGTTTTCAAATGGTTCCGCATAAGGACTTTCCAGCTGCCGCCCTCTCTCTGGATGCTTCCACACTCTACTCTTCTCTTCAACGTGTTAAAAATATGCAGTTCCTTTTCACTTCCACCAGTATATCATTTCAATTGGGTTTGTCAACACCTGATTTTCTATGAAACTGTCTTTCTTCTTTAACGCTTTTTTCTTTAATTGTTCAGTGCCCTCACACAGTTACCTCTCTTCTTTATCCGTCTCCTGCCCTTCCGCCGCAGCGCGGAACTCAGTTGTAAATGCCGGATGATACAGCTTCGAGCGGTCGTATCCTGCCTGTGCGACGGTCTCTCCGACAATGATCAGCGCCGTTTTGGTAACCTGGTTTTCCCGCGCACACTGCGCGAGGGTGGATACCGTGCAGATATAGCTGCGCTCGTCCGGCCAGGTGGCCTTGTAAACAATCGCGGCAGGAGTGTCCGCCGCATAGCCGCCGGCCATCAGGCGTTCACTTAATCGTTCGAGCATCCCGGTACTCAAAAAGATCACCATCGTCGCGCCATGGGCGGCCAGGGAGGCGATCTCCTCCTTTTCCGGCACCGGCGTTCTCCCCGCCATTCTGGTAATAATCACCGTCTGCGAAATGCCAGGCAGCGTATATTCCATATTCAAGGCCGAAGCCGCGCCGCAGAACGCGCTCACGCCCGGGCAGTAATCATAGGCAATCCCGGCTTTGTTCAGCAAATCCATCTGCTCGCGGATCGCGCCGTATACACAGGGGTCTCCCGTGTGGAGACGCACTGTAACCAGGCCTTTTTCCTCTGCGTCTTTCATTACTGAAAACACTTCCTCCAGCGTCATTTTCGCGCTGTCATAGATCACACATGCTTCCTTTTTATATTCCAAAAGTGCCGGATTCACCAGCGATCCTGCATAGATAATCACATCCGCCTCAGCGAGCAAACGGCTGCCCCGCACCGTGATCAGATCTGCCGCGCCACTCCCGGCGCCCACAAAATGTACCATCTTATTTCCTCGTCGAGTCGAAAATCCCGACGCTCCTTCCTGTCTTCCTGTCTGGCTGTTCCATCACGAAGCTTCATGAATCTGAATGGCAGCTTTATCCGTATAAAACGCAGACTGATGCTGAAACCCTGGTGCGGCAGTATCTCTGCTGACCTGCCGCCTGGTACCGCGAGAAAATGTCCTTATACACTGCCCTGCGCCTGTCTCTTTTTATGAAGCTTCAGATGTCTCCGATAATACATCACCATCGACACAATCACAAACCCGATCCCCAGCCCCAGAAGGGAATGGACGCATTTTACCGCATTCTGGCTGATGCGCTCTGTGTCCTGCAAAATCAGTCCGACGATGGAATAATAGAGCAGATCTCCCGGAATCAGCGGAATGATCGACGGATATAAAAATACCGTGGACGGTGTCTTTGCGCGCACCGCCATAAATTCCGCGTAAAGCGCCGCGGCCATCGCCGCCAGAAAGCTGTAAATAAAGCTCTCCGAAATAAATGTCAGCAGAATCAGATAAACACATCTGGTGAGCGCGCCTCCAAGACCCGCATAGAGCAGATATTTTTTCTGAATCCGAAAGACAATCCCGAACCCGGCCGAAGCCCCAAAGGAGCAAATGATCAATTTTATCGCGTTTACCATGTGATCAGCCCTCCAAATAAGTAAATGCTAAGGACGAATCCGCCGACGATTGCTATGGTCTCCAGGGTTACCTTTAAAACCTCCAGCACCCCATTAATCTCATTTCCGCACAGAAGGTTCCGAAACGCGTTGACCATCGGAATTCCGGGGATCAGCATCATGCTGTTTGCAATCATGACAATGTAGATGTCATCCACCATGCCGATTTTGCTCATCAGAATCGCGACCGTCCCCGCCACGAGAGTACTGAAAATGTTAAATACCATCCGGTTGACCCCGGGTTTTTTCAGATAAATGGCGATCAGGTACATCAGGACAGTGTTAAGCAGCACTGTGATCAGATCCTTGATGCTCCCGCCGAAAATCAGGGTGAGGCAGGTAAATGCCAGCAGAAATCCGCCGCAGCGCACCAGCGGAGAATAGGTCTCGGTATCAAGCGCCTCTTTAAGAAGGCCATCCAGCTCCTGCGGCTCCGGGTGCTCCGCGCAGATCTGCCGGGAGAGCTGGTTCAATTTTGAAAGATTTTCCAGATGTGTATCCATCCCGCTGCGCACGCACCTCTGAGACGTGACCCGGCTGCCCGTCTCGTCCTCAAGACTCAGAGTCAGGTAGCAATTTAAAGAAAAAAAGTGAACATCCCTGCAGCCATAGCTGTCGCAGATGCGGTAGATCGAGTCGTTGACCCGCTCCAGATTCGCGCCGGAAATCAGCATATGCTCGCCGAATTTCAGCGCGAAGTCTACAAGATATTCCAGATTCGTCATGTCCTGTCCTCTCAGTTCCTTGGTATATCCATTTCATAACCCGCCAGTATCAGAAATCTGTTGGGGCAGATTTCGCAGCATAAAACGGTTTTCTTCTCATAAATATACCACCACGTCCAAATCGTGGCAACTGGTTTTCTTTAAAATATCCATGATTGCCTTTTCATTTGATCCTTCACACATAATCAAAGGCTTCATTTCATAAGATCCCTTTTCAGATTCATCAGCTGTTCGTAATTAACGGCGGTTTGAAAAGTATTGTTGTAAAACTGCTTGCTTTTTAAAAGCCCGGATCGTAAATCAAACGTATCATACATATTCTGAATCAAGACCTTGTCCTCGGTCCGGCAAATCCAGATATTATCCTGACGATTAAATAAATCCAGCACTTCACAATAATGGGTTGTAAAAGCAAGAGTTGCATTTTTTTTATTTACGCTCTTATCCTTGTACAAATTAATCATATTTTCGACAAGAGTTTTATGGAAATGCGTCTCCGCCTCATCAATCAGCAGATCCAATCCGTTTTTCAATGATACTACCATTAAAGTGTACAGCAAAATTCCCTTTGTCGTCCCGCTGGAAAGCAAATAAATCAGTTCCTTATCTGAAAAAATCCCATTTTCATGTCTTCCGATCACATGATAGTTATGGTCATCAATCCTCTGTAATTCCTGAATACTTTCATCAAAAATACATATAATATCTGCTAAAATATCGTCCGTTATACCATAGCTTTTCATAGCTCTGAAAAGACTTTGGTAAGTATCGGCTCCCTTTCCATAGCTGTCATAATATATGGCAGCTTCTGTTTTCTTTTTCAGTACAAAGAAAACACTTGCGGTATCTTCCGGCAGTTCTCCCAGATTCATCATTTCTTCAAAACCTATTTCTGCGTAAATCGTATTCAGCTTTGATTTATAATACTTTTTTCGGAAAATATGCTGGCTTTTAAATGTGGCTCTGTTCTCCGCCGTGATATCATTCTGTAAAAAAGTCACATATTTATAAATATACCCCTCATGGTAGAAAATAATTTCCAGGGATATGTCATCGTAATTATAATGTTTATTTTCTAATCGAAACTCACCCAGGATCGAATAGCAGCAGTCAAGAAGCTCTATAGCGGTCGTTTTGCCTGAAGCATTTTTTCCTACAAAAACCATCGTATTATATCTGTAAAGTCCGTCAGCTATCGTCTGCAGCTCATATTCCTTATCCTCTGACGTCTTTTTGGATTTTGCCAGAAAATCGATCTCAGTATCATCCTTACAGTTTTTAAAATTACTGGCGCGAACTCTTAATAATTTCACGATTCTACCTCCTGGTAATCCAGCTACTCGTCATTTACTATACCATTGCGTCAAAATTTAATCAAGTTTTTTGTTTAAAATCAGTCGATGCTCGATTCCATATTTTTTCCATTTTTCTGCCAAAGCACTCCCATTTTGTTTAAAATGTGTTATACTGAGTTTCGGTTTGTAAATTACAGGCAACTGTGAAAGTATTGGGCAATTACAGTTACTATTACAATTACGCACGGAAGGAACGAACCTGTATGGAGTCACTACGCAAAATTCTGGAGTCACTGCGCAAAATACCGGATTCGCTGCGCCAGATGCGGCTCTCAAGGACACGGCTGATCATGGGCGGATTTCTGATTATCATTCTGGTCGGGGCGTGTCTTCTGATGCTGCCCTTTGCCACCAGAAGTGGCGAGCAGACCACCTTTCTCGGCGCGCTGTTTACCGCAGTTTCCTCTACCTGTGTGACCGGGCTGGTCGTGTATGATACCTGGTCGCACTGGACGATGTTCGGGCAGCTGGTGCTCCTTACCCTGATCCAGATCGGCGGGCTTGGTTTTATCACCATCGGCAGCTTTGCCATGATTCTGCTCGGGAAAAAAATCGGCCTGGCGGGACGTGAACTGATCCATGAAAGCCTGAGCACGCTGCAGCTGCGCGGGAGCGTCCATCTGGTGCGGCACATCGTCTGCGGCACACTGCTTTTCGAAGGAACCGGAGCTATTCTGCTCTCCATCCGTTTCGTTCCTCAGATGGGTCTGGCGAAGGGGATTTATTATGGAATTTTCCACGCCATCTCCGCATTCTGCAACGCGGGCTTTGACCTGATGGGATTTCGGGAGCCTTACTCCTCCTTCTGCGCGTATGCTTCCGACCCGCTGGTCAATCTTATTCTGATTTTTTTAATCCTGATCGGCGGCCTGGGCTTCATTGTCTGGGAGGATCTGCTGACCAACCGCTGGCATTGGCGGCGCTACGCCCTCCAGACGAAGATCGTCCTGACCGCTACCATCGCGCTGACGGTGGGAGGCACGATCCTCTTCCTCATCAGTGAGCGGAGCAATCTGTTTGCGCAGATGGGAGCCGGGGAACAATTCTGGTGTGCGTTATTCTCCAGTGTCACCCCCAGGACGGCCGGTTTTAATACTGTAGACACGGCAGCCCTGACAAACGGCAGCAAAATCCTGACCATGTGCCTGATGTTTATCGGCGGCAGCCCGGGCTCCACCGCCGGCGGTATAAAGACCACCACGATCGTGGTGATCCTGCTCTATATCCGGGCCTATCTGCTGCGCAATCAGGATCTCACCGCATTCCAGCGCAGGCTGGGGACGGACGTAATGAAACGGGCCAGCGTGGTTGTATTTATCAACTATTTTCTGGCACTTACCGCGATCCTGATCCTGCTGATCGGACAGGATCTGCCACTGGCGGATGTTTTGTTTGAAGCCTTCTCCGCGATTGGCACGGTAGGGATGTCGACCGGCGTGACCCGCGAGCTGAACACCCTCTCCCGCATTGTCATCATGATTTTGATGTTCCTCGGAAGAGTCGGCAGTCTGTCCTTCGCGATGTCCTTTACCGAGAAAAAACGCCCCGGAAAAATCCGCTATCCGGAGGCGGAGATTATTGTTGGTTGATTCATGTACTATAGCAAATATTGTCTGATATTTTGTTTTATACCAGTATAGGAATACGAAAACAGTCATTAATATCACACAGGGAGGCATTCTATTATGAAATCCATTTTAATCATCGGACTGGGAGATTTTGGACATTATCTTTGCCGGGACCTGGCAAACTTAAAAAATGAGATTATGATCGTGGATCAGGACGAGACGGCAATGGAGGATCTGCTTGATATCGTCTCGGACAGCCTGATCGCGGACTGCACCAGAGAGAGCGTCCTTAAAAAACTCGGCGTAGACAATTTTGATATTTGCTTTGTATGCATCAGCGGCAATTTCCAGTGCAGTCTGGAGATCACCAGCCTGCTCAAAGATCTGGGCGCCAGGTATGTGGTCAGCATGGTGCGCAGTGAAGTACACGCAAAGTTCCTGCTGCGGAACGGCGCGGATGAGGTTATACACCCGAACCGGGGCGCGGCGATGAGAGCCGCAGTGAAGTACAACAACGACCACATTTTCGACTACATCGACCTGAAAGACGGCTATTCCATCTACGAGATCACGCCCATGAAGGACTGGGTCGGCAGAACCATCCTCTCCTCCGATATCCGAGCCCGGCATGGCCTCTATATTGTCGGTATTATCAGTACAGACGGACACACGAATTTCATGCCTGATCCGCAGACCACTATCCGGGATGGGGAGCATCTGCTGGTGCTCGCGCACCGCGATACCATTGACAGGCTGATGAAAAAGATGCGGTAAAGGATCAGACAGGGGGAGTTTTTTCACCCCTATCTGCCGCGCGGTATGCCATAAGGATTGTCGACAAAGTCGAAGGGTGCCAAGTACCAGTGGCATCTACACTTCTTTTCGGTCGGTTCTAAACGCGTGCCACTGGAACGCAGGCACCGACTGGGGCGAAGCGTAGACCCTTATGGCTACAGGGCACTGGCCGCAAGGCTGCCAAAATTTCTCTCACGCCCTGCACATCATAACGAGAAGCCCAGGCGCCAGTTGTTGAGTGCCTGGGCTTTTTGATGTTACTATTATTCTATGCCTGATCGCTACACTCGAAATCGAATCAGCAAGCCGATCAAAATCAGAATCACACCGGCAATCCTGACAGCCCTTTCTATTCTGGGATTATCTGCTGATTCCGATGGATATGCAGGATGAAAAATATATAAAAGGCCGCTCAGTATCCATGCAATATTACATAATATCCCGTTTTTTAATAAAGTGGACAGCAGATTTCCAACAAGAATCAATGCAGCGCTGATATATAACTGCATCTTAAATGTAATCTTCTTCATTATCACATCCCTCCGGTTATCATTCGGAACAGTATAACTTTAGCCTATATCGATCTGCACGTCCTGATAGAGATCATTGCTCAATAATTCGGCCTCATCTCCGATAAACGCTTTTGCCGCTTCCTCGTCACCCTGTAGCTGCCACACGAACCATGCTACAACATAACCGTCCTCAGAGGTATTGGTGCTTCCATGAGCGGTATCGCTCCTCCGGGCCATGATCTTGTCTCCCGGTATCTGCTCGTAAATCTCAGTCAGTCCCTCCAGCGTTACGACCCAATCGTCACCTCCGCCAGCTCCGGACATCAGCAGGATCGGTATATTGATTTGTGTGGCATCATAAGGCCATTGACACGCGGCTGCCAACTCCTGGTTCGTGGGCGACAGCGCCACGGCAGCTTTGTAAATATCCCTGTGGTCGGTATTGGTAATGGCGTTGATCACCCCAACACCGCCCTGGGAATGACCGATAATGCCCACGTTGTCAAAGTCTATCTTATGATAAAAAATACTCGGATTTCCTTCGTCATCTATGTATTCATTCAGAAGCTCCAGATAACGGATGCACATCTCAGCGCCGAACGCATTCCAGGAATAGGTTTCCTCCGTGGCTATGACGATAAAGCCATAGGAAGCGTAAAACTGATGCTGCGCCGTGGACAAAGAGCCTTTCCACCCTGTCCCATTGCATACAACAATGACAGGGTATGTTTTGTCCTCCGTCTCCAGTTCTACCGGATAGCTGATCTCGTACTTTTCGAAAACCTGCACGGCGGTTTGTTCATAATAGGATGTCGCATAGGGACCGTCCTCCAGATAAACCGCTTCAATGGTGCCGCCGGTTTCTATGCTGTCACGATAATTCTCCTTCAATGAACTGTCTCTGTGCGTCAGCCAGAAAAGGAAAACCGCAATCAAAGCGACAATTACTAAGAGTACAACCCCGATTATCTTCAGCACCTTTTTCATGATCCTTTCTCCCCTCGTCCCATATCGTTTACGATATAAGCCGCAGGCCGCGCATCACCGTCAGGCGATTTTGCCTGCGCAGTTTTCCCTGCAGTTTTCCCTTTCTTTTGACTATAATATCTCTCTTGACAAAACGATGTAGCAATTGTATCATCAAGATGTAACGATTGTACCATCGAGTTTCGTCAAAATCAATATATCCGACAAAAATGGCACAAAACAGGGAGAAATGTACCATCATGACCCGAAATGAATTATTTTCCCCTGTATATAAGGGATTTTCAGCTTTTCCTCAATCATAAAATCCTTCTCTCTTTTTGAAAAACCCAACAAAAACCCAACAGAATAATTGTTTTTTCAATAAGCAGGAGATAGTTTCCCCCTGTCTTATCTATATTATTTTGAGCATTTTGGTCACTCGATAATCTGCATAACGATGCACTACAATATATCAAACTACAGCAAAGATTTTGTTGACCAAAGGCATGGTCAATCCATGGTCACCGTTGACCAAATTTTGGTCACCTTTTTATCATGTCAACCAATCGTGTGGTTCGGGTTGACAATCAAATTTCTAATCTCTCAAATAATCATACCTTTCCTCATTGATAATATCTCTCATCCTGCTATAATAATATTATGAAAGATGTGTTCCATATCAATCTCTCCTTTCTTATCTTATATACTTGTTCCCGGATGTCGCAGGTAAGGTGAGCAAAAAAAAATCTCCCATAGTGGTGATAAACCATTGTGGGAGATTTTTATACCTTTTGCCCTTTCCATATCCATCAATCAAGTGTATAATATAATTAATTCCAGTGATAGGGATGTGCTTCGGCATCTCTACATAAAGCCCTGGGGACTGTCTGCTCCCAGGGCTTTATGCTATTCAATATTATGTTCCAAGCTGTATTCAATATCATAATATGCGGTATGAAGTTCATCCAAACCATTCTTTATATGCTCCAGGCTTCCTCCGATGTTCTGCTGCAAGTATTCCTCGTCAGAAGAATCCAATGCGGCTTTTGCCAGGATAGCTACTGTACAGCGCAAGCAATCCAACTTTTCATTTAACTCCTGCAATTTCTTGATTGTATCCATCCTTACACCTCCATAACTGGAATGTCAAGCCCTTCAAGGACTCTGTTTGTCCACTTAGTCATCCAGACCTTATAGCCCTTTTTCTGCAATTCATCAGACACGGCACTGAAATCATCCTCTGCCACAAATACCCTGTCCGACTCACTCCGGGAGGACTTCCAATAATCAATCACATATCCGAAGCTTTCCGCATTCAGCAGTTCCTTATCGGTGTTTTCCTTCCATTCTGTTCTGAACACCATATATCCAAGTTCCTGTAAACAGGTAAGAGCAGAGATATATTTTTCTTCCTCCACACATACGATGTTCTTTTTCCCGGTTATTCTGCATTTGTACTCAATCTCATATCCGTTCATTTTATTTTACCTCCATGTTTTTTTTATTTCTGCCCTCATATGAGGGAGATTTACAAGCTGATACAGGGGAGAGAACCCACATTCACACGATATTCAGCATAGTTTGTCCAGTGCGCAGCCCATATCGCATATGTGAATTGACGCTCCAACATTTTGATTAACTGTTCCCTTGTGGCAAAGGCTTTCTTCCTTTCGCCACACTCACCGAAAACGCCATTTTTTTCACTGTACTCCACGATATATCCAATCTCACATTTCATGTCCTGCCGCTCCTTCCTATGCCTGTTTCCGATTTTCGCTGCCATAAATAGCATTTGCCAGAACATCATTTGCCCTTTTCTGAGCTTCCTCGTTTGCATGGCTGTAAACATCCAAGGTGATGGATGTATTGGAATGTCCCAGTTTCTTACTCACACTTACTACATCTGCACCATTCGCAATGCTGATTGTAGCCATGGTGTGCCGCAAGGCATGAGGATGAAAGTGAGGAATATCGTACTTCTTTCCAAACTCCTTGAAGTACCTTGATATATACGTTGGATTGAGTGCTTCACTTCTTGAAGCGTTAAAACAGTAAGCAGAGCAGGGAATCCCTTTTTTAAAGCTTTCTCGAATCTGTTCTTTGTGCCAGGCTTTCATGATTTTAAGTGCAGGTTCTGTGAGAAATACAGTACGAGTCTTTCCGCTCTTCGGAGTAGTATCATATACCCCTTTCCCCGAAGTATACTGGCGGTTATTGCATACAGTGACTTCACCTGTGTCCAGATTTATATTCTCCCATTTTATTCCTGCAACCTCGCCACGTCTGCAACCCGTATCCAACATATAGATGACAAGTGCTTTCCATTTCAAAGGTTCATGATTTAGGCATTCCATAATGTAAGTTACCTGTTTTTCGTCATAAGCTTTATCCTGCATATTATCTGCTCCTTTCTCGTCCTTTGGTTTCCGGGGACGCTTCAAATCAGCCATAGGAGAGTATTGAATCGTACCATCCTCAACCGCAGCAGCAAACAAACTTTTCAAAATGGAAAAATGCCGTACCTGTGATGAGTATTTAAGATTAGATTCGGTTTGCATATCAGAAAAATATTGTCGTACTATGTCTTTGGTAATATCCTCCATTTTGAGTTTTCCCAGAACAGTATTTGCACGATTAAATGTGCATTGATATGTTTGTATTGTTCCTACTGCATAACCCGTTTTTTCCAGGCGTTTTAAATCCATTTCCATATATTCTTCAAAGGTAGGTTTACTTGCCTGTTCCAAACGTTCAATCTCCCTTTGCTTTGCCTGTTCCTGCTCACGCTGTTTTTTCTCTTGCTTGGTGAGAACTTTACCTGCCTTACATTTTGCAATGAATTCCCCTTCAATTTTTCCTGCTTCCCGTTCTGCTTTTTTGTCAGAATAATTTTCCGGGATTTTCCAGGTCATGGAATAAGGGGTAAGCTGTTTCCCGGTATTGGGATCACGTCCACGGGACACCCGAATTTCATAAACCCTTGACCCGTCCTTTCGAGTTCGTAATGTTTTCGACATATTCTATCGCTCCTTTCGTGTTACATCGTTTTTGATGTAACCCAATATTACATCGTTATTGATGTAATGTCAATAAGCAATTTACACCAATTTCGATGTAGTTTTTTGTTCATCTTTTACATTGATTTCGGTGTAACTTCATGCTATACTGAATCCATCATATTGAAAGGACGTGATAACAATGCCGATGCAATTCAAAATTGATGTGCTTGCCGCTTTAAAAGAGAAGGGCTACAACACCAACCGTTTACGCACTGACAAGCTGCTGTCAGAAGGGGCTATTCAATCCCTCCGCAACCATAAACCAATTTCCTGGAGTAGTCTGGAAAAGATATGTTCCATGCTTGACTGTCAGCCTGGGGATATTCTCGTTTATGATAACCTGGAAGGTTAAGTACCACTATTTCATCAATACGATTAAGGAGTATACAAGATGAACAATTTGACTGAAAAAGAATCTCTGCTATTAAGTATTTTCCGCAGCCTGGATACAGCAGGTCAGTTCTCCGTTATTACTCTCTGCATGAATGAGAATGACCGCTGCACAGCACTACAGCATTCACGCAAAGCACATTCCTCAAATCCAGACCATTCAGCAGGAAAAGTCATTTCTTTCCCTGTAGCAGAAAGGAGTTGCACTGTATGAGCAATCACCAGTATTCCCCAGACTATTCTGATAAGGAACTTACAGTGTGTTCCATTCTGGCAAAGAAAGTCAAAGAATACTTCCAGGACGAAGCCCACTGTAAGGACTTTGAAAAATGGTATCGTAATAAATACGGAAAAGATTATGTTTGGAAAAAATGATAGCAAAGACATAGGAGAGGGACTGACAGTTACGCAGCCCCTCTCTTTTCATTCTCTGTTATTCCTCGTCAGAAGGGTCATTGTCTGATGTCCCGTTAAAGTATGGTAATTTCTGCCCCGTTGCTTTATAAGCCCTGTAGTTCGCGCCATACTGATTCGGACAGTCAGCGAGGATTTCATTTTCCTTATCTTCTTTTGCTTTTCCTTCCAATCCTTCTGTCTGTTTTTTCATATACTCCATCAAACCATCCAGGTTGGCAAAGAAGTGCTGCACCTTAACAGACTGTGTTCCTGCGGTTTCAGCATTTTCCAACATATCCGGGGAGCCGATTCCAATAATGTTCTCCCAGAAAGCCCTGTCTACTTTTTCAGCAGAATCAACCTGTGTCCCAAGATATGTTTCCTCTGGTCTGAAATATAAATCATAAAGCCGCTTCACAGAAAAAGCCATGTTATCCGTTGAACCATCGAAGCCGCTGATGTAATTTGCAAGATTACTCTCCAATACATCAACCGCTCTCACCATAGCTTCTGAATCTGGTATCATAATCTGAATATCATTGTTTCTTGCAATCTGCTGTAAACGCTGCATAGCAAGCGGACAATCCACCATCTGTTCTGCATAGAACTTAATCTGGGTCGGACTTACTGTATCCAACATACCCAAGATAGACAGACTATTGACCATATCAGCGGTTGGGGCTTTTGTAACCCTCTGACTGATATTTTTCCGCATTTCAGCAAGACTCTCTGTAAGGTCTTTCTGTACTTCCTTTTTCAGAGATACATTTTTCGCAGCGATTCTTTTATCTACCTCTGCCATTTCCGCATCGTATCTGGTGCTGCCCTTAATGTCCTCTCTCTTTTTGCTTTCAACCTCCCGGCTATCGTAATTCTTCTTTACTGCCGATGTGTAGACCCTCATTCTTCTCATTACATTTCTAAAGTTATTCATGGTTTTTAATCCTCCTATAAATTTTAGTTGATTTCCAAACGGACTTATAAACAATCCGTTTGATTTTATTTCTTGCGTCTGTATGTCTGCGCACACGCCTTGAAACATCCTGGTAGTTTGACACAGGGATTCACCCCCTGTAATCAATCAGAATCTATGCTGTCAGATGAATCTGGTTCATCATTATCCGACATACCATATGTAGCATCGAGATATTTTTGTTTTAAATATTCTGGGCTGCGACTCTCTCCCATAGGGTCATTATTCGGAGTAAGCACCACTTCGCTCTTATCAGCATACCCAAAATTGTTTTTGAGCAGGAAAATTCCAGTAACAGGGTTGATTTTCCCGGATAACATATACTGCTCCATGATAGCTTCCATCACGATACGTGATTTCTCCACAATATCAGAATATCCCGGTCTGCGTTTATCCACGCCCCATAGCTGCCATGCACTTCGTGTAATTCCAAGGGATAAACATATACCTGCTACACCAGGTTTAATATCGTTATCAATGCACATTCTAAAATAATCCATGATACGTTTTTCAACCTGTGCCCTGTCACCCCTGTCTATTTCCGGGAGTTGCATTAATGACAAATTAAACTGCGTGATTTTTGCATTGTCCCCCGGCTGCACCATCAGTTCTTTGTCGCTACGTTTCTTTCTGGGAGAAGTATCTACAGAGCCTTTCGGTCTGCCCCTTTTCATCAATTCATTTTCATTCTCATTGTAGTTATTCTCCATTGTTATCACCTTCCTCATTGTTATTTAATACACTGGATAAAAGCCAGATATATCTGCCCATAGAGCCGTTTATTTTCTTTCTCCTGTCAATACGTGTTTTTCCATTCTTGCTGATTTCTGGTGCAATCTTTCCTTCATCCAGAAACATCTTCCAAAGACTGGATTTCGTTGCCGGGAAGGTATAGCCACTCTCACCATAGAATGTATACACTTCGGTATATGCGACCTGCGGTATCAGATAAATATAATTTTCATCCCGATACCCTATACAGGTCTTACCAGTCATAAGAGGATTGCTTATGATGTCACCCTCCTGTTGAGTTTTCGTCAAGTCCACCAGACGGACTCTTTTTGTTTCGAGCATTTCTTTCAGCAGGTCAATATACAGATTCGTTGGTTTCTCATTTTCGACCTTTTTGTTTTGCTTTTCACACATATCCAGAAAAATCATTTTTGCCCTGGATAGCAAAGCTTTTTTCTCGTCTGCATCAATCTGTCCATATTCCTCCGCAAAACAAAGGAATGTAGCAAATCCAAACATAAGCTGTGAAAATGCTGTAGCAAGTCTGGCGTGTCCTGCGTCACTGAACAATTCCCTGTAGAATTTTAAAACTTCATCACTGGCTTTATCCACTTCATCCCAACGATTTATCAGCCAGTTAAGGAATAGCTGCATCACCTTATTGAAATGCTCTGGATTATCCTGTAATGTTTGCAAAGCCTTAAAATCTACGGTATCTGGTTCCAACTCAATAGATACTGACCGGGCTATAGAACTGCTGCCGATGTTCACAAAAGCTTCTTCTGCCGTAACAATCAAATTGCTTTTTGCCACATAAGACTGCTTCGCTGTACTATCTGAATTAAGCCTTCCCCTGGTAGCCCTGTCACCTACAGCAGAAGAAACATATTTCTCAATGCCCTCATAACGCTGTTTATCACCGTTATTGTTCGTAGGTCTACGGTCATCCAGGAGCAATGGAAGGTCAGCCCCGACAGCCAATTTCCTTCCTATAGCGTTTTGTGTGTCCAGGAAAGTAATTGGTGCTGTATCTGCATAATTCAGCTTACCGAAAAAGCATAGGAACAGCTTACTTAATGAACTCTTAAAGCTTCCTGTTTTACCAATCAGATACATACTGAAACAGGGTTCTTTTCCTTTGACACGGAGCATTTCATTAAGCGGAGTCATAAAGGTATATGCCAACATAGGTATATACACCCAGTCTGGTACTGCTTTAGGTAGCCCCTCAAACAATGTTTTAAAGCAAATCTCATAATCATCCTGTACGGGATAGAACTGGAAGCACTGAAAATCTGGGTCAAGTTCCACATTATAAGCATTGCTTAATCCGTTTTTATCCACACTGTAATTTCCGTTCAGAAATACCCTGTCTCCATTCTCCGTAACAATCCATCCAGTATGACTATAGACAGTCTCAACATCTGCATCTTCACATTGAATCTGCATAAATTCAGAGTAATGCGCTACATTGCCTTTCCCCAGATAGATACGACAAGCAGGAGAAAACATAACCTGGGGTTGACTCCCAATCATGGTCTTTTTGTCAACACATACAGGTGATTCATACCTGTGCCGCCGCCTTGCACGGAACTCAATTTCCTCTGTTACAGTAAAACCATCCTCTTTGCGGATGATTCTTTTCAGCATAGGAGCGTGATTAGAAATTGCTTCTGTCACAACACCCTCTGCATTCTGCATAGGTTTCAAATAATAAAGCTGTCCTTCATGGTCAACCTCATAATTTCCTTTTGCATAAACTTTTCTTTCATCTGCACCCATCTTTATCTTCCTCCTTTGAAGCTTCCAATGACTTCAAAAGAGAAGGTACATTCACCAGAAATTTCTTGCCACTATATACGCCGGGAAGCATCCCTCGCTTCTGTAACTGTCTAAGATAATATTCGGACAATCCCGTGTACCTGGCGGTTTCTCTGATAGAATGGTAGGCAGGTACAGTGGTATCAACTTCATTAATCCTCATGTCAATAACCGCCTTTCTTCTCTAATTTTTTAATAATTCTCTCATTCTCCACATATCGTCAAAAAGGTTTTGGTCTATAGCTTCTTTGTCAGCGTTTATTCTTTTTCATCCTATCCTTTCGGATTCCTTCAATACCGCACATTACAACTTCCCTCTGGTAGTCAGTTAATGGATGTTTCATCCAGAAATGTATTGTGCCTGTACAATAACCCACCTGTGCTGCAAGCTGCGCATGGGTTATTTCTTCGTCATGAAGTATCTGCTTTATATCTCCATTGACGTTCATATTACGGTGGTAATCCCAACCCATAACCTCACCCCCTCTTTGCCAAAATATTTTTCTCTGCCTTTTTGATTAGTGCTTCATAATAAGAGGACAAAGGATTGCACATAAGCATTTTGATATATACCACAGAATAATTGCACTCTGATGCAATCTCTCTATAGGTAATATGATTGCTGTGTAAATCCTTTTTCAATGTTCCATTAACATTGTAGTTCATAACCTCACCCCTTACTCTGTTTTGTAGTGAAATCCACTTGACTGTCCATCTGCCGTTTGAAAGCGGCTGTGTCAATCATGTAGCGGTTTCCAACAAAGGCATGGGCAATCGTACCATTTCTGATGCCTTTTCGAAGAAAATACTTCGATACTCCAAAATAGGCACTGGTATCTGTAATGCTCATATATTTCGGTATCTCTGGGTATCTTAATACCAGACTCATCTTTATTTCCTCCCTCCTGTGCTTGATTTTTTCGTAACCTTCTGTTACAATAAAGTAGGTTGCCGATAAGAAAAGTATAGCAAAACTTGTTAAATCTTCAAGGAATGTACTCAGCAACTTTCTGTCATCTATTTTTTGCGATAGTAGGTGTCCGATTTTTTGGAAGGGGAGGATACGATGTATATACTGATATTAGATGAAGGATATCTTCATATAGAAAAAGACGAAAAGGGACAATATTCAATAGTTGAATATGAAGGGGAACAGGCGGTTGAATGTTCTCTGAAAGTCATGTCCCGGAAAAAGGCTGTCCGCATTATGCCTTTCGGACAGATAGTAATAAACCAATACAACCATGAACTTGACAAATATATTGCAGATGGTGGTACAGTATCGGAAGTCCTGCGCTTTCATAGCAATAATAAATTGAAAAAACTGAAAGAACCATATCCGCCACAATGGATAATACTGGCAGATAAAGGGCAGCAAAGCATATCAGATATTGATTTTGAAAATGACCCGACATATGTTTCCACTTCATATGTAAGGTTCATGGGTAAGTTAGTTCCCATATTTCAAGTTAATAGGATAAGCGACCTATACTTTTATGACCTATACAGAATACAAACTGCGGATTTAATAATAAAGGAATGTATAGACTGCGGACACGCCTTTATAGCACGTACTACAGCTATCCGCTGCCAGAAGTGTAGAGATGCAGGTTTTGGAGAGCGGAAGAAAAGAATGAACAGGAAATCCGACCCGGCACGTAGCAAGGCATATAAGATTGTGGATAGGAATTGTCCAAATAAAAGAAATCCAGACATAACCTATAATGGATATCAAGGGCAGCTACAGAATGTCATAGCAGATAGCGCAGAAGAACGAAGTGCAAAAGACCATCTTGATTTTCTAAATCTCCTTGATGCAATGGACAAGCGTTTCTTCAATCTATGCAAATACTTTTCTTCGGATAATTGTATTGCTGATGATGAAACCTATAATGAATGGCAAACCGCAAAGAAACAATTTCCCAACGTGCAAGACATGAAAGCATGGATTGAAACCTGGGAAAAGAGAAAATAAAAAAATAGCACCTCATCTATAATGTCATCGGGCATTCAGACGAGGTGCTTTTCATTTCCAGACTTATCAATCTTCGAAAATATCATCATAAAATATCATTTCTTCGAGGGTATAAGGTTTATGTTTGGGGCTACTATGTTTCTGATTAGTCCTGGCAGCAGGAGATTGTTTCTTTTTGCTTTCCTCCTGTCGTTTCAATTTCTCATACAGCTTACTGTCAACTTCCACAACCTTCTTTTTCGTGACCGTCCGGGGGATACCCAGAAAGCCCTTCTCCGTAGTCTGATATGTTAAAGTTATTTTTCTCTTACGCATTTTCTTCACCCTGTTTCAAACAAAAACTCTTGCCAGTGAGTACAGTCACCAGAAATACCATCTGTCGGACAACCATAACAGTTATACCTATACCTACATGAATTGCTGTATCACGCTGTACCTTCCTGCGGAACTTCCAGTATATAAAAAAATCAGATGACTACACTTCTATGAATGATTCTGCTCCATCCGTGGAAAACCGCAGCAACCATTCTTTTATCATGGTCAGACAACCTCTCTTATGCGGTTATACCATGTAGAGCGTGATACACCCAACTCCCGGCAGCATTCTTTGACCGTCATTGAACCGTCTTTTTGTTTTTTGCGGCATTTTTCAAACAGGTCATCATCCATAGGGATAGTTTTCCGTCCTTCGTGGTAATCTTCCCTCTGTCTGGCAATAGCCTTTCCCTCACTGGTACGCTCCACAATCATATCACGCTCAAATTCAGCAAAAGAGAACATGATGTTACGGATAAGCTTCCCTGTAGGAGTATTATTCATAATTCCCATATTGAGAATATGCAGCGTCACTCCCTTAGACATAAGGTCATCCACCAGGGCAATCCCCTGTGAAGCACTCCGGGAAACCCTGTCTAATTTCGTGGCTATGATGGTATCACCAGATTGAACACATTTCAGAAGTTCCTGGAACTGGGGTCTGTCTACTTTCGTGCCTGTAAAAGCGTCAACATAGATTTTCGTAGCACCATTCTCACGAAGTCGGTTTTCCTGTTCTTCCAGGCTGTTTCCGTCATTCTTCTGTCCAATGGTACTTACCCTGGCATAACCATAAATCATCAGAACCAGACCTCCTTAATCGACCTCAAATCCACCCTCCGGGATTCTGCTTTCCCTGGGAACAATCACAATCTTATAATCCAACACCCTAACCATTTCATTAAGCTTCTCTGTGCTGATGTTCTTTTGTCCCAGACGTTCACTCAATACATTGTTCTTGATGTTCAGACGGGAAGCAAGGACTGATGGCTTCACTTCCTTGATTTTCATAATCTCACGAATGATTTCATTGGCTTTCATAATAGCACCTCCTGTAATGCAGGATAGCACAGATATATCTGAATGTCAAGATATTTCTGAACTTTTTTATTTTTTGCGGAAATTTCGGGGTTCCCCCGCCCGCTGCTAACCCGG
>JAJQEO010000023.1 GCA_021201665.1 Lachnospiraceae bacterium
AGAATCGAAAAATTTATCGTTTTCGTGCCTATGTCGGAGAAAAGCAGAATCTGGAAGTCATGAGAAGAATAGCTTCCCTGCGTGTCGCTGAAAGTGTCTATCCAGCGGCCCTCCGATTTGGAGAGCCACGCATGAGAAATTGTGCTTCGCACAATGGCGCGGCCTTCGTCCATGATTCGTCAGACGAATCATGGACATGTAATGGACGATTGATGATTGCGGATAAAAGCGGAGGCAGTCTCGGACATCTTTCCTTCGCAGAGGATGAACTGTATTATTGCCTGTTTCCATATATGAGCGCGCATATGGCTCAAATCAGGCTGACAGTAAAGAACGTTCAGAGGAATAAAGAAAATTATCTGCGTCATGCAAAAGCAGAGATAGAGTTTTTGATACGCTTGAATCAGGAAGCGGACAACTACCGGAATCCGGATATGAACAAACGAATAGAGAATATCTTATCTGATTACCGGAATCAGCTTCGTGTAGCTGTATATTCCGGACGATTGTAAATTTGTGGGAAAGACTACTGCAGTAAGAAAATTGTAAGTATATGCTTATATGGAGAAGAATGACGAATGAAGATTCTTGTAGATGCTGATGCCTGCCCAGTGGTTCATACTGTGGAGCGAATTGCACAGAAACATGAAATTCCGGTTACTTTGTTATGTGATACGAATCACGTACTGGAATCTGATTACAGTGACATTCAGGTCATCGGAGCCGGCGCTGATGCAGTGGATTTTGCACTCGTCAATCAGTGCAAACGCGGCGATATCGTAGTAACTCAAGATTATGGAGTGGCAGCAATGGCTCTTGGAAAGGGTGCGTATGCTATTCATCAGAGTGGACGCTGGTACACAGATGCGAACATAGATCAGATGTTGATGGAGCGCCACCTGAACAAGAAAGCCAGGAGGAGCAAAAGCAAAAATCATTTAAAAGGTCCGGCGAAACGTACTCAGGAGGACGATCTAAGATTTGCAGAATCATTTGAGCGAATGATAAACGAATGCATAGATGAATACCTGAGCGCGTAGTTACATTTCAGAAATAAGTCGTACATAACAGCAAATTTAAGTGATAGCCGCCGAATCGAACAAATATTCGAAAAAGTGGCTATACTTTTTTGAAAGGATGTGGTATACTGCTGAAAGATTTGAGCCGTCCGTTTAGTGACCTGCTGTGTTATTCAGTCTACCAGGTTTTACAGGGTGTTGCGGAGTCGGAAAATCCGGGTTTAGTGACCTGTATTCGTAACGAGGCCTAAAATGACGATTTTTGAAGTGGAGCCGCGCATGCAAAATTGCGCTTGCGCGCAATGGCGCGGCCTTCGTCCCGATTCACTTCGTGAATCAGGACATGTAACGCATGGTTACGAATTTCTGCCTTATAGAAGACCTTTTTTATGCGCACGAGCCGCGAAAGGAAGTATCCAGCTGACGCTGGCGCGGCTCGGCGCGAGGAGACAGGCAAGCTGTCTCCTATTCGATATACGGAATCAGGAGGTGGCTTTTGTGCAACTTGAACAAAAACCTTTTAAGCTTCACAGTGAGTACTCTCCCACCGGCGATCAGCCCCAGGCGATTGCCGAACTGGTCAAGGGCTTCAAAGAAGGCAATCAATTCGAGACTTTGCTGGGCGTGACCGGCTCCGGGAAGACCTTCACGATGGCGAACGTGATCGAGCAGCTGCAGAAGCCGACTTTGGTAATTGCGCACAATAAAACCCTTGCTGCCCAGTTGTACAGCGAATTTAAAGAGTTCTTCCCTGAGAACGCGGTGGAGTACTTTGTGAGCTACTATGATTATTACCAACCGGAAGCGTATGTCCCGTCGTCGGATACGTATATTGCGAAGGATTCGGCGATCAATGATGAGATTGACAAACTGCGCCTGTCGGCGACGGCATCGCTGGTGGAGCGCCGGGATGTGATCATTGTGGCGAGTGTTTCCTGTATTTACGGTCTGGGCAGCCCGGCGGATTATAAAGATCTGGTACTGTATCTGCGCCAGGGTCAGGAGCGGGACCGGGATGAGATCCTACGCAAGCTGATTGACATTCAGTATGAGCGCAATGAGATGGATTTTCACCGCGCCACTTTTCGCGTGCATGGGGATGTGCTGGAAATTTTCCCGGCGAATGCGGATGACTATGCGTATCGGGTGGAGTTCTTCGGGGATGAGATTGACCGGATCACGGAGATCGACGTGCTGACGGGTGCGGTCAAGAAGGGCCTGGATTTTATCGCGGTCTTTCCGGCATCGCATTATGTGGTGCCGATGGAGAAAATTCTGAAGGCAGCGGACGCAATCGAGGAAGAGATGAAAGAGCGGGTCGAGTATTTTAAGAGCGAGGACAAGCTGATCGAGGCGCAGCGGATCGCGGAGCGGACGAATTTTGATGTGGAGATGCTGCGTGAGACGGGCTTCTGCTCGGGCGTGGAGAATTATTCGCGGCATCTGGCGGGGCTGCCGGCGGGGGCGACGCCGCACACGCTGATGGATTATTTCGGTGATGACTTTCTGATGATTATTGACGAGTCACACAAGACGGTGCCGCAGATCCGCGCGATGTTTGTCGGCGATCAGTCGCGCAAGACGACGCTGGTGGATTATGGGTTCCGCCTGCCTTCGGCGAAGGATAATCGTCCCTTGAATTTTGGTGAGTTTGAGGATAAAATAGACCAGCTTATGTTTGTCTCTGCGACGCCGGGCGATTACGAGGAGGAGCATGAGCTTCTGAGGGCGGAGCAGATTATCCGTCCTACGGGACTTCTGGATCCGCAGGTAGAAGTACGGCCGGTCGAGGGGCAGATTGACGACCTGATCGGTGAGATCAACAAGGAGACGGCGGCAGGCAATAAGGTGCTGGTGACGACTCTGACTAAACGGATGGCCGAGGACCTGACGGACTATATGAAAGAGGTCGGCATCCGCGTGCGCTATCTGCATTCGGACATCGACACGCTGGAGCGGACGGAGATCATCCGCGATATGCGGCTGGATGTGTTTGACGTGCTGGTCGGGATCAACCTTCTGCGGGAGGGTCTGGATATCCCGGAGATTTCGCTGGTGGCGATTTTAGACGCGGATAAGGAAGGCTTTCTGCGTTCTTCCGTGTCCCTGATTCAGACAATCGGCCGTGCGGCGAGAAACGCGCAGGGGCATGTCATTATGTACGCGGATGTGATCACGGATTCCATGCGTGTGGCCATTGACGAGACACAGAGGCGCCGCGAACTGCAGGAAAAGTATAATGAGGAACACGGTATTACGCCGCAGACGATCAAAAAGGCGGTGCGCGACCTGATCAGCATCTCGAAAGAGCTGGCAAAGCAGGAAGTGCAGATGGAGAAGGATCCGGAGTCGATGAACCGCGAGGAGCTGGAGAAGCTGATCGCCGAGGTGCAAAAGAAGATGAAAAAAGCGGCTTCCGAGCTGGATTTCGAGAGTGCCGCCGAGCTGCGTGATAAGATGATCCTGCTGAAGAAGCATCTGCAGGAGATTGAGGGCTGAAGGTAAATGCAATGCGGGATATTTATGAGAGAAAAGGGTGACGGAAGAACGAATAGAAGTTTCTGACTGTCGAGAACCTTCTGTCCCTGAGCAGACGTCGAATAGATTGTCTGGAGATATCGTCCGAAATTATCTCGATTCGAATTAGAAGAAATATAAAATTAGAAGAAATATAAAATTAGAAGAAATATAAAAAATGTAGGATAAAACGAAAATAGGAGAGCTGCCTGAAAATGGATTTGACAAATGCAAATGATCTTGTAGAAAACAAAATAGAGGGATATGAAATTCCTGGGGACGGTGCGATGTCTGCAGGTAAAAAACCGAATACAGCCGACAAAAAGCAGTTCATCCGCATCCGCGGCGCGAGTGAGCATAATTTAAAGAACATCAATCTGGACATTCCGCGGAACCAGTTTGTGGTACTTACCGGGCTTTCCGGCTCCGGCAAGTCTTCTCTGGCGTTTGACACGATCTACGCGGAGGGGCAGCGCCGGTATATGGAGTCGCTCTCTTCGTACGCACGGCAATTTTTAGGACAGATGGAGAAGCCGGATGTGGAGAGCATTGAGGGTCTGCCCCCGGCAATTTCCATTGACCAGAAGACGACGAACCGCAACCCGCGCTCGACGGTCGGCACGGTGACGGAGATCTATGATTATTTCCGATTGCTGTATGCGCGTATCGGTATCCCGCACTGCCCGAAGTGCGGACGTGAAATTAAAAAACAGAGTGTCGATCAGATGGTCGATCAGATCATGGCACTCCCGGAGCGGACCCGCATCCAGCTGCTGGCGCCGGTGGTGCGTGGACGCAAGGGAGAGCATGTAAAGCTTTTGGATCAGGCAAAGCGCAGCGGGTACGTGCGGGTGCGGATTGACGGGAATATGTACGAGCTCTCCGAAGAGATTAAACTGGAAAAGAATATCAAGCACAATATTGAGATTGTGGTGGACCGTCTGGTCGTGAAGCCGGGGATTGAAAAACGTCTGACGGATTCGATGGAAACGGTGCTGCAGCTGGCGGACGGCCTGGGTTATGTGGATACCGGGGAAGGCGAGCTGATCAGCTTCAGCCAGAGCTTTTCCTGCCCGGACTGCAATATCAGTATTGATGAGATTGAGCCGCGCAGCTTTTCCTTTAATAATCCGTTCGGCGCCTGCCCGGAGTGTACCGGACTGGGGTATAAGATGGAATTTGACGTTGATCTGATGATTCCGGATAAATCCTTAAGTATTCTGGGCGGGGCGATTGTCGTGAATGGCTGGCAGTCCTGCACGGATCCGTCCAGCTTTACCTATGCGCTGCTGACGGCACTGGCGAAGGAGTACAAGTTTGATCTGTCGACACCGTTCGAGCAGCTGCAGCCGGACATTCAGCATATGCTGATCTATGGGACGGACGGCAGATCTGTCAAGGTACACTATAAAGGACAGCGCGGCGTCGGCGTGTACGATGTGGTCTTTGACGGCCTGATCCGAAATGTGGAGCAGCGCTATCGGGAGACTTCCTCGGATTATACCAAGCAGGAATATGAGAGCTTTATGCGGATCACTCCCTGCAAGGCCTGCCGCGGACAGAGGCTGAAGCCGTCCGCGCTGGCGGTGACTGTCGGTGAAAAAAATATTCACGAGATTACCTCCATGTCGGTCGGAGATCTGCAGAAATTTCTGGCGGATCTGACGCTGACGCAGCAGCAGACTCTGATCGGCGCGCAGATTCTAAAAGAGATCCGCGCGAGGATTGGCTTTCTGGTAGATGTGGGGCTGGATTATCTGAGCCTGTCGCGTGCGACCGGTACGCTCTCCGGCGGCGAAGCGCAGCGCATCCGCCTGGCGACACAGATTGGTTCCGGGCTTGTTGGTGTGGCCTATATTCTGGACGAGCCGAGCATCGGCCTGCATCAGCGCGATAATGACAAGCTGCTGCGGACGCTGAACAATCTGAAGGATCTTGGAAATACTCTGATTGTGGTGGAACACGATGAGGAGACGATGTACGCGGCGGACTATATCGTGGATATCGGCCCCGGCGCGGGCGAACACGGCGGCGAGGTCGTGGCAGCCGGGACGGCGAAGGATTTGAAAAACTGTCCGGCATCCATCACGGGCGCCTACTTAAGCCATCGGCTCTTTATTCCGGTACCAGAGACGAGGCGTGCGCCGACCGGCTGGCTGGAGGTACGCGGCGCACAGGAGAATAATTTAAAAAATATCAATGTAAAGATTCCGCTGGGCGTGATGACCTGTGTGACCGGCGTCTCCGGTTCGGGGAAAAGCTCTCTGATCAATGAGATTTTGTACAAACGTCTGGCAAAAGATCTGAACCGTGCCCACACGATTCCGGGACGGCATCGGGCCGTTCTTGGCATCGGCCAGCTTGATAAAGTGATTAACATCGACCAGTCCCCGATCGGGCGTACGCCGCGCTCCAATCCCGCGACCTATACGGGTGTTTTTGATATGATCCGCGATCTGTTCGCGTCTACGGCGGACGCGAAAGCGCACGGCTATAAAAAAGGCCGTTTCAGCTTTAACATCAAGGGCGGCCGCTGCGAGGCCTGCGCCGGGGACGGCATCCTTAAGATTGAAATGCATTTCCTGCCGGATGTCTATGTGCCCTGCGAGGTGTGCCATGGGAAACGCTATAACCGCGAGACTCTCGAGGTGAAATACAAGGGAAAATCCATCTATGATGTCCTGGATATGACGGTGGAGGAGGCATTGAAATTTTTCGAGCATCTGCCTCTGATCCGCAGAAAGATCGAGACTCTCTATGATGTCGGACTTTCCTATATTAAGCTCGGCCAGCCGTCCACAACACTGTCCGGCGGAGAGGCACAGCGCATCAAGCTGGCCACAGAGCTTTCCAGGCGCAGCACCGGCAAGACCATTTATATTCTGGATGAGCCGACGACCGGTCTGCATTTTGCAGATGTGCATAAGCTTGTGGATATCCTGCACCGTCTGGCGGAGGGCGGCAACACGGTCATCGTTATCGAACACAATCTTGATGTAATAAAGACCGCAGATTACATTATCGATCTGGGACCGGAAGGCGGCGACCGCGGCGGCACAGTGATTGCGGAGGGCACCCCGGAGGAGGTCGCGCAGAACCCGGCTTCCTATACGGGGCAGTATATTGCGAAATACCTCTCGTCCGGGTCTGTGACCGAGTAAGAGGCGGCTGTGTGCAATCGAGTAGGGAGACTTGTCCCCTGCTCGCCCGCGCGGGGCGCGTGCAGCGTAAGCTGCTAATTTCCTTACGCGCCCCTGTGCATAAAAACGAAAAAACCTGACTCGCGTCAGGTTTTTTCAGGAAAGAGAAAAATTTGGGTTGAAAAATGTTTTGCCCTGTCCGGGTTGGCTGTCCCTTTCAGGAAATGTTTGAGGGAGTACCTGGCAGCGTGTGGGGGCTGCCAGGTGTGAGTTATGAAATGCGTTAGCTCTTCACTAACACGAGATCTACTATAAATTGAAATTGTGATTAAAGTATGTCATGATTCTAAAAAAATCGGGAAGATCCTAAACAAATCCTTGCGAAAAAATAATTTCCATTTTACAGTATAGTGTGCTAAGATGGTGGGAGACTATCTACAGGAAAGAATGTTGGCAGCTGTGAGGGTACTGAACAGTTGCCAGGTTGTCACAATCTCATGGGCTTTAGATGAGGGGTAGCAGCTGTGAGGTACGGAACGGTTACGAATGTTGTCACAATCTCATGGGCTTTAGATGAGGGGTAGTAACTGTGAGGGTACGGAACGGTTACGAATGTTATCGCAATCTCATGAGCTTTAGATAATGGATAGTTCGTAGATAATGGATAGTTCGTAGATAATGGATAGTTCAGAGAGTACGAAGGGAGATTATGGTAATGGCAGCTTCGGATGTCGGCATTGATCTGGGCACGGCCAGCATATTGGTCTACGTCAGGGGGAAGGGCGTAGTTTTAAAGGAGCCGTCTGTCGTGGCCTATGACCGTGATACAAACAAAATAAAAGCAATCGGAGAAGAGGCACGGCTGATGCTCGGCCGGACGCCTGGGAATATTATGGCAGTGCGCCCGATGCAGAAGGGTGTGATTTCGGATTACACTGTGACCGAGCAGATGCTGAAATACTTTATTCAGAAGGCGATCGGCAGGATGTCTTTCCGCAAGCCGCGTGTGAGCATCTGTGTCCCGAGCAGCGTGACCGAGGTGGAGAAGAAGGCTGTAGAGGACGCGACCTACCAGGCGGGTGCCCGCGATGTCAATATTATCGAGGAGCCGATCGCGGCTGCGATTGGCGCCGGGATTGATATTTCACGTCCCTGCGGGAATATGATTGTGGACATCGGCGGGGGTACCTGTGATGTGGCTGTGATATCCCTGGACGGAATCGTTGTCAGCACTTCAATCAAGGTGGCCGGGGACGATTTTGACGACGCGATTGTCCGCTATGTCCGCAAAAAATATGGGCTGATGATTGGCGAGCAGACCGCGGAGGAGATTAAGATTACGATTGGTACAGCCTTTGAAAAACCGGAGCCAAAGGTGATGGAGGTCAAGGGGCGTGATCTGGTAACCGGACTACCGAAGACGATCCGTGTGACTTCAGAGGACACGCGCGACGCCTTGAAAGAAGTCACTGCACAGATTGTTGATGCAGTTCACAATGTGCTGGAGCGGACACCGCCGGAGCTGGCAGCGGACGTGGTAGACCGCGGAATCGTGATGACGGGCGGCGGCTCGCTGCTGAGCGGGCTGGAGGAGCTGATCGAAGCCCGGACCGGGATCAATACGATGGTGGCCGAGGATCCGATGACCGCCGTGGCGGTCGGCACTGGAAGGTTTGTGGAGCTTACTTCGGCGAATAATACAAAGCCTCTGGAAAAGTAAGCGGACATGACAGTGTTTTCCGAAGAACGGGCGGGCAATACGGAAATTCGGAGATGTCAGGCGGACGGCGGAAAGCTTCTGGAGATACAGATCAACAATGCAAGCTTCTGGAAGAGGAGTTTCATGCGATATCTTTGGAGACGCAGAGAAATCGGAGAAGTATGGAACATTTAACGGGTTTTATTGACCACATTATATTCAGAAATAAGGAGAATGGCTACACGGTTTTTGTCCTGGCTGCCCAGGAACCTGAAAGCTTTTCCTCTCAGGTGGGAGGTGCGGGAGGCAAACGGCCTCCCGCGCGTTCTGCCGCGGAAACGGACGAGATCACCTGCACGGGTACACTTCCTTATATCGGGGAAGGAGAAAAGGTGGAGCTTGTGGGGGAATACATAGCGCATCCATCCTATGGTGACCAGTTTAAGGTCACGGAGTGTCAGGTGAAAACGCCGGATGACGCGGAGTCCGTGGAACGTTATCTTGGCTCCGGCGCGATCAAAGGAGTGGGCACGGCACTCGCCGCCCGGATTGTCCGGCGGTTTGGCGAGGATACCTTTCGGATTATTGAGGAGGAGCCGGAGCGTCTTTCCGAGATTAAGGGCATCAGTGACCGCATGGCCCGGGAAATTGCTGCGCAGGTATACGAAAAGCGCGACATGCGCAAGGCGATGATTTACCTGCAGCAGTTTGGAATTACGACGACACTGTCCGTGAAGATTTTCAAGCAATACGGCGCAGGAATGTACCAGGTGCTGGAGAATAACCCATACCAGCTCGCGGACGACATCGTGGGAGTCGGATTCCGGATCGCGGATGAGATCGCGAAGCGGGCAGGAGTCAGCATTGATTCAGAATACCGCATAAAATGCGGGATTTTTTACGTGCTGCAGCAGGCCATGGGGGAGGGACACATTTTTCTCCCGAAGGAGAAACTCATGGAGCGGGCGCAAGAGCTGCTCGGCGTGGAGATGGAGAGCATCGACCAGTATCTGACGGATCTGGCGATTGACAAGAAAATTGTGGTACGCCAGGAACAGGAGCAGACGCGGGTCTATATGGCATCCTGCTACTATATGGAGATGAGCTCGGCCAGAATGCTGTGCGACATCAATATTTCGTGCGAGGTGGACCGCGAAGTGATCCTTCGCAAAATCGGCGAGATCGAAAAAAAGACGGGAACGGTGCTGGACGATCTGCAGAAGCAGGCGGTTATCGAGGCCGCGCGCTGCGGACTGCTGGTGATCACAGGTGGCCCGGGTACCGGCAAGACGACGACGATCAACACGCTGATTACCTACTTTGAATCAGAGGGGCTGCGGATTCTGCTGGCTGCGCCGACCGGGCGCGCGGCCAAACGGATGACAGAGGCGACCGGATGTGAGGCGAAGACGGTACACCGGCTGCTGGAGATCGGCGCGCCGACAGATGCAGGTACATTTTTTACAGGCAGCCAGAACGGAAACATCTCTTCAGAGATGTTTTCCAGAAATGAGGAAAACCCTCTGGACGCGGATGTAATTATCATTGATGAGATGTCGATGGTAGATGCGTGGCTGATGCACGCACTTTTGAAGGCGGTGACACCGGGCACCCGTCTGATTATGGTGGGCGATGTCAACCAGTTGCCCTCGGTCGGTCCGGGCAGCGTACTCAAAGACATCATTTCATCCGGGGAGATTCCGGTCGTGCGCCTGACACATATTTTCCGGCAGGCCTCTCAGAGCGATATTGTAGTAAATGCGCATAAAATCAACCGTGGGGAGCATATCCAGCTGGACAATAAGAGCAGGGATTTTTTCTTTTTGAAAAGACAGGATGCGAACGTGATTATCAGTATTGTCATTCAGCTGATCCGGGAAAAGCTTCCGCGCTATGTGAATGCGGAACCTTTTGACATCCAGGTGCTTACGCCGATGCGCAAGGGCCTTCTGGGTGTGGAACGGCTGAACCGGATTCTGCAGCAATATCTGAATCCCGCCGATCCGAACAAACGTGAGTATGATCACAACGGCATTACCTTCCGCGAGGGAGACAAGGTGATGCAGATTAAGAATAATTACCAGCTGGAGTGGGAGATCCGCGGGCGGTATGGAGTGCCGGTGGAAAAGGGAGTCGGCGTGTTCAACGGGGACATGGGAATCATCCGTGAAATTAATCTGCATACCGAGAAGATTACAGTTGAATTTGATGAGCAACGCGTGGTAGAATACTCTTGCAATGCTCTGGAGGAGCTGGAGCATTCTTACGCGGTGACGATTCATAAATCGCAGGGCAGCGAGTATCCGGCCGTGGTGATTCCTCTGCTGACGGGTCCGCGGATGCTCATGAACCGCAATTTGCTTTACACGGCAGTGACACGTGCACGAAAATGTGTCACGCTGGTCGGAGATGCATCTACCTTTGACCAGATGATTGATAACATCGTGGAGCAGAGGCGGTACACGGCTCTGGACGAGAGAATCAGGGAATTGTCATAGAAGTGGTTATATCCGGGCCGAATTTCTTCTATTCGTGAAATCGCAAAGGGCAAAAAGGTTTTAGGCAATTATGGCTTTGGCTGCCGGGTACCTGAGACTGTCACGAAATACTCTGATATCGAGGTAAATTTTATAATAAACGACGTAAGTCGTTTTACCGTCACAGAATCTGGGGAAACTGTACGGATATATATGTATAAGAAGAAAAATTTAATACGGAGCACGCAGAAAATTTGCGAGACGGCTGCAAAATGGCTGTATCCGCCCCGCTGTCCTTGCTGCGACAAGATACGCCCCATAGGGGTTTCGGATCTGGAGTGTGTCTGTGAGGACTGCGGCGGGAGGCTTCCCTGGGTGAGGGAGCCTGCGTGCATGCTCTGCGGCAAGCCTCTGGACAGTCACCGGGCGGAAGTGTGCAGGGACTGCGGGAGGACGAGGCATTTATTTGACTGCGGGCGGGCTGCCTTTACCTATTCCGGGAAAATCAGGCACAGCGTTTACCGGATGAAATTCCAGAACCGGCGGGACTATCTGGATTTTTTTGCTGCCGCGATGTGTCTGGCTTTGGAGCCTTATCTGTGTGCGTGGCAGCCGGAGATTCTGGTGCCGATTCCCATGCATGCCAGAAAACGCGCCGTGAGGGGCTACAATCAGGCTGAGCTGCTGGCGGAAAGGATCAGCCGTCGTACGGGGATTCCCTGTGAGAAAAATCTGCTGCGCTGCGTACGCTACACGGGAAACCAGAAGGAATTGGACAGAATCGGGCGGCTTAAGAATTTGAGAGGCAGCTTTGCCTTGAATGTTTCCCGGGAGGGCATGCCGCAGACCTATGGATCCGGAGCACTGCCGGAAAGGGTTCTTCTGGTGGATGATGTTTATACGACAGGAAGTACGATGGATGAGGCCGCGCGGGCTCTGAAATCCGCCGGGGTACGGCAGGTATATTTCATTGTCCTCTGTACGGGAGATCAGACTGCGGGCGGGCCAGGGGACTCGCAATGAAATGCTGAATTCTCATGAAACAGCGAGAAAACATGGTGTAAATGGTATATCAGACGTACAAAGCAAACGAGTAGAATAACGGACAAAGTAAACGAAAAAACATTGGGCAAAGACTATACACGAGAAATAAAAAAAGTTTGCATGACGCGAAAACTGTGCTATACTGTCTTTAAATATGCGATGTTGGATGGTTTTGTCCAAATATCCTGACATTTTCGCATAGACACGTATATTGACGCAGGTTAACTGGCGGGGAGGGGAGAACACGGATGAGCAGTTTTTTGTTTTGGCTGAGTGACAGTTTTTCGTGGTTGACCATACCGACCGTTTCGATTACGCTTACGGATATCGTTGAGATTCTGATCCTGGCTTTCCTCGTATACAACCTGTTACTGTGGATTCAAAATACCCGGGCGTGGAATCTTTTAAAGGGGATCGCGATCCTTGCGGCCTGTATCGCGATCGTTTATCTCTTTCAGATGACGACATTGATGTATCTGGTAAACCGGGTGGTGGACATCGCGATCACGGCCGCTGTCGTCGTCTTTCATCCTGAGATCCGGCGCGCCCTGGAGCGGTTGGGGGAGAAATCGGTATTCTCCGGCCTGCTTCAGTTCGGGGATGAGAATAAAAATGGGGCTGACTGGTTCGGTGAAAAGACAATTAATGAGATCGTAAAGGCTTCTACTGAGATGAGCAAGGTGAAGACCGGAGCTCTGATCGTTGTGGAGCAGAATACCCGGCTCGAGGAGTATGAGCGTACCGGTATCATGCTGGATTCTCTGGTTACGAGCCAGCTTTTGATCAATATATTTGAACATAACACGCCGCTCCATGACGGGGCTGTCATTATTAAGGGCAACCGTATTACAGCAGCGACATGCTATCTGCCGCTGTCTGATAATATGATGCTGAACAAGGCGCTTGGTACGAGACACCGGGCGGGGCTTGGCATCAGCGAGGAGACTGATTCCATGACGGTCATTGTCTCTGAAGAGACAGGGGCGATTTCAGTTGCCTATCAGGGGGAGCTGATGCACGGAATTTCTGCAGAGGAGTTAAGGAAATACCTGACGCAGCTGCAGAAGGAAAACGTCGCCCCTAAAAAGATCAGGCAATATTTGAAGGATTTCGTGAAAGGGTGGACCAAAAATGAAGCGTAAGATCCCATGGAAGCTTCCCTTTAAGCTTCCCAAAAATCTGCCGCTTAAGATGTTGTCGGTCGTGGTTGCGTTTCTGATCTGGCTGGTGGTGGCAAATGTCAGTAATCCGACCACCTCAAAGCTTTTCCGCGACATCAAGATTGAGATTATCAACGAAGACAGCGTGACAGAGATAGATAAGGCATTCGATATCGTTTCGGAGGATTCGGTCGTGATTAAGGTCACGGAGCGCAAACGAGTTCTGGAGAGCCTGTCAGCTTCGGATTTTACGGTAGTAGCTGACATGGAGAATCTGACAGAGATGAACACGGTGCCGCTGACGGTTACATGCAGCAATTCTGCCGTGACACTGGATGAGATTACCGTGGTGCCATCGTCCATGAAGGTGGAGCTGGAGCAGATTGTCGAGAGTGAGTTTGTAGTGACCGTGGAGACGACAGGGACGCCGGTAAATGGCTATGAGGTCGGAACGACGGAGGTTCAGGAAGGGAAAACGGTGCAGATTGCCGGCCCGGAGAGCCTGATTGAGAAAATCGGTCAGGTGACAGCTTCGGTCTCGGTAAATGGCATCTCCACAGATCAGCGGCTGACATCAGTCCTTTCCATTTCAGATAAAAATGGCGACACGCTCAGTGAAACGCAGATGAGCAGGCTGCAGATTAAGGATTCGTCCGGGGTATTGCTTTCGGACAATTCTGTAACGGTTAATGTCGAGCTCTGGGAGGTACTTTACGAGGTACCGATTGAGATTCAGACCTATGGGACACCGGAGAGCGGCTATGAGGTAACAGGCGTCAGCACAGTACCGACCACCATCAATCTGGTCGGCACTGATGAGGCTCTGGAGGAGATTGACACAATCGTAGTAAGTGAACAGGTATCTGTCTCCGGAGCTACGGAGACCTTTACGCAGGAAGTGGATCTGTCAACGACGATCAGCGAAATGGAAAATGTCCGTCTGGCTTCCGGAGTGGATTCCTCTGTCACGGTTACCATTCAGGTGGAGAAAAACGGAGACCAGACGGTTTCCCTGGCTCTGTCTGAGCTGACGGTGCTGAACCGGCCGGATAATCTGGTACTGACCTTTTCACCTGCGGACGCGATTTCAGTGACGGTTCATGCGGAGGATGAGGAGAGCACCATCTCAGGCAGCGAGATTTTCGCGACAATAGACTTGTCCGTGTGTACGGAAGCAGGCGATTATGAGATACCGGTGGAAATTGAACTGCCGGAAGGCTATACGCTCGTGTCTGAAGTGACTATTACGGTGAATGCGACTGAGGCAGAGCAGCAGGCAGAGGCGTCGACGGAGGATTAGTTTTGATGCAGAAAAGACTGAAAATAAAGAATGAGCTGGGGCTTCATCTGCGCCCGGCCGGGGAGTTGTGCACACTGGCGATGGAGTTTGAGTCGAAGATTACGATCCATTTCAGGGATCGGGAATTCAATGCTAAAAGTCTTCTGAGTGTTTTGAGCGCCTGTGTGCAGAGCGGCGACGAGATTGTGATGGAGTTCGAGGGGCCGGATGAAGAGGAAGCCTCCGCGCGTATTTCCGCTTTTATTGAAGGACTGCGATGAAGGCTGACCGGCTGATGTTTCTCTTTCTTGACAGACTGCGATAAAAAACTGACGGGCGGATATCTGCTTTTAGAGATGGCCTTACTTAAGGACAGTCGGGCAGATAATCGCCCACATTGATAATGGACTACGAAGGAGGCCGACGCCCGGATTTCCGCCTGTATCGGTGGATTCCATTGCCGGCTCCAGAGGGGAAGCTTTATGAAGAAAAAGGAACAGTACAAGAGACTGATTATGTTTTTAGCCTCCGTGCTGATTGTGGCGGTTCAGACCGCTGTATTTGCGTATACCTGGTTTCATGAATATCACATGTCAGACGTGATCGGCAGACGCTACAGCTTTTGGGGGCATCTGGCTCTGATTGCGCTGTACGCGTTTATGGTCGTGGTAGTGTCTCAGCTTTTCTCTGCCTTTAAGGTTGGCTATCAGAGAGTGCTGGATGTACTCCTTTCCCAGATTTTTTCTGTGCTGATCGTGAACGCGGTCACCTACGTGCAGCTGGCTCTGATCGGTCGCTGGAGATTTCTGGAACATGTGGGTCCGATGCTTGGAGTATGTGCGGTTAACCTTGTTGCAGTGATCCTGTGGGTTCTTTTTATGCGCTGGATTTATGTGAAAATCTATCCGCCGCATTCTATTTTGCTGATATATGGTGAATTTAGTCCCAAATCTCTGCGGGAAAAGATGGAGACGCGCAAGGACAAGTATAGCATTGAGGGCACCATTTCCCTCAGTCAGGGTATTGAAGCGATTGAGAGGGAAATTCTGAAGCATGAGGCGGTCATGATCTGTGATATTCCGTCCCATGAGCGCAATCTCTTTCTGAAATTCTGTTTTGAGCATGATATACGGTGTTACTGTCAGCCAAAGATTTCCGATATAATGATTATGAGCTGCGAGGAGATCAATATGTTCGACACGCCGCTTTTACTGTTCCGCAATCGTGGGCTGACCGTGGAACAGCAGGCCGTCAAGCGTTTTTTTGATGTGGTGATTTCGGCAGCGGCATTGGTGGTACTTCTCCCTCTGTTTTTACTGATCGCCCTGCTGATCAAAGCCTACGACGGAGGCCCTGTTTTTTACCGCCAGGAGCGCCTGACGAAGGACGGAAAGGTTTTTATGGTCTATAAATTCCGCAGTATGAGAGTGGACTCGGAAAAGCAGGGCGCCCGCCTTGCGGCAAAGGGCGACAGCCGCATTACACCAGTGGGAAATGTGCTGCGCAATATTCACTTTGACGAGCTTCCACAACTGCTCAATATCCTTGAGGGCGACATGTCTCTGGTGGGACCGAGGCCGGAACGACCGGAAATTGCCGCGGTATATGAAAAAGAAATTCCTGAGTTTTCCTACCGCCTGAAGGTGAAGGCCGGCCTGACCGGGTACGCGCAGGTTTATGGGAAATATAACACGAAGCCTTATGACAAGCTGAAGCTGGATCTGACCTATATCGAAAACTTTTCCTTCCTGCTGGATCTGCAGCTGATCGCGACTACGGTAAAAATCCTGTTCCAGAAAGAAAACACCGAGGGCGTGGAGCAGTGGCAGACAACTGCGTCGACGAAGGCTTCCGGGAGTGTGCCTGCAAAAAAAACACAGAGTCAGGGAATGTCATATACAGTGGCTCAGGGAACGACACGTGGAGAAACGCTGGGAACACTGTATACTGAATCCTTTGGCGCGTCTTATGGTACTTCTCAAAGTATGTCATACAGTACTTCTCAAGGGACATCAAACGATGAATCTCAGGGAATTTCATATAGTACTTCCGAAAGGTATACTCAGAACAGATCTCGTTCGGCTGAGAATCTCTGCGGGAGCGGGCATTACCAGAACCTGACACAATCATCGTCGTCTGGGCATTCATCTTCGAGCCGTCCGCTCGTCTCCGTGATTATCCCCGCATATCAGTGTGCGGATACGATCTGTCAGGCGATCGATTCCGCTCTCGCCCAGGAAGAAATACCTCTGGAAATCGTGGTCATCAGTGACGATTCCCCCGACGATCTGGAGTCCGCAATGAGCCGCTACAAGAACGTACGTCAGGTGCGCTATTGTAAAAACAAGCACAGCCTGGGCGCGGCCGCATCGCGCAACCGCGGAGTAAAGATGGCAAAGGGCAGATATGTCGCTTTTCTGGACGCGGACGACTGGTGGGAAAAGGACAAGCTGAAAAAACAGCTGAGGCTGCTGGAGCCAGATGGTGCCTTTCTGGATAGTATCGATCCTGATGGCACGGCCTCGAAAGGCTCTGCAAGGAATTATGATGCCTCGAAAGGCGCTGATACGAATGATACCTCTATGATTGAGGACAGACCGGTTCTGTGTGCGACCGCCCGCGAACTGGTAACTCCGGAGGGGGAGCTGACCGGCCGCGTGATTCCCGTACATGAATCGATTTCCTACCGAAGGCTTTTGCTTCACAATTGTATCAATTGTTCTTCTGTGGTCATCCGGACGGATGTCGCCAGGAAATTTCCGATGACACATGAGGACAGCCACGAAGACTATATTACCTGGCTGCGTATTCTGAAAAAATATGGAAATGCCGCGGCAGTGAACGAACCGCTGCTCAAATACCGTTTAAGCAGCTCCGGCAAGTCCGGCAGCAAGCTGCAGTCCGCGAAAAAGACATACCGCGCTTATCGGTACGCTGGGTTTGGCGCGGCCTCGTCAGCGGGTCTGTTCTGCCTTTATGCGGTGAATGGTGTGATCAAATATGCGCGGGCTTTTATGGGAGGACGAAAACAATGATTCAGAAACTGATTGCAGGCATTAAAAAGACGAACGCGCCGGTTGTGGTAGGACTTGATCCTATGCTCAGCTACATTCCGGAATCAATTACAAAGGCAGCCTTTGCGGAATATGGCGAGACGCTGGAGGGAGCTGCTGAAGCAATCTGGCAGTATAATAAGAAAATCATCGACGCAGTATATGATCTGATTCCGGCTGTGAAACCCCAGATTGCCATGTATGAGCAGTTCGGGATCCCGGGACTGGTCGTGTTTAAAAAGACGGTGGACTACTGTCACGCAAAGGATCTGGTGGTGATTGGCGATGTAAAACGCGGCGATATCGGTTCCACATCTGCCGCGTACGCAACAGCACATCTGGGACATGTACAGGTGGGAAGCCAGATGCTGACTCCGTTCGGCGAGGATTTCGCAACGGTGAATCCCTATCTTGGCACGGATGGTATCAAGCCGTTTCTCGAAGTCTGCCGGGAGGAGAAAAAGGGAATTTTTGTGCTGGTAAAGACATCCAATCCTTCCAGCGGAGAATTCCAGGACAGGCTGCTCACTCAAGAGGAGCCGCTCAATCAGGACAGTCTGCTCACGGCTCCATCCGGGGCAGAAGCCGTCGGGGACAGCAATTTTTCCAGAACAAAGGATTCCTGCAAACCGCTGTATGAAGTGGTTGGTGAAAAGGTCGCCGAATGGGCGGATTCCTGTATGGGCGACGACTACAGCTATGTCGGAGCGGTAGTGGGTGCAACCTACCCGGAGATGGGCAGAATTCTGCGCCGCATCATGCCGAAGTCCTTTATCCTGGTTCCCGGATACGGCGCTCAGGGAGGCAAAGCTAAGGATCTGGCGCCTTATTTTAATGAAGACGGTCTTGGCGCGATCGTCAATTCCTCACGCGGAATTATCGCCGCGTACAAACAGGAAAAGTATGCGTCCTTCGGTGCGGATCATTTTGCAGAAGCAAGCCGCGCCGCTGTTGTGGATATGATTGAAGACATTAATTCAGTGATTAGAGAACGTCTGAATTTACGCCTGTAGAGGCAGTAAATTCGATGTAACTGTGAAGGTACTGCCCAGTTGCGATTCGATGACGGAGCAGGAAGCTCACTGGTTTTAGATAATGGTCAGTTCGCATAAAAAACGGGAGAGTACAATGGCAGAGAAAGCGATGATTCGGGCTAAGATTTTTTCACAAGAAAAGATAGCCTCTCAGATATACAGCATGTGGCTTGAGGCCGGGGCGATTGCGGAAAGGGCAATTCCAGGACAGTTTGTCTCAGTGTACAGCAACGATTCAGGCCGTCTGCTGCCTCGTCCGATCAGTATCTGCGAAACAGAACCCGCGAGAGGCGCACTGCGGCTGGTATACAGAGTTGTGGGGAAAGGCACTGCGGAATTTGCCGGATATCAGTCCGGCGATACGCTTGATATCCTGGGACCGCTCGGCAATGGATTTCCGCTGGAACGTTGTCCGGAAGGGAAGACTGCATTTCTGATCGGCGGAGGGATCGGCTTGCCTCCGATGGTTGAGCTTTCCAAAAGGCTGCGGGGGCATGCGCTGATCGTTGCAGGATACCGCGACGAACTTTTCCTGACGGAGGAACTGGCGGAAAACGGGGAACTGTACCTTTCAGCGGAGGATGTATCCTTAGTGCGTCGGCTCTCTTCAGCACAGAATGCTTCATCAGCAAAAAATGCGTATTTAATGCGCCAGGCCTCATTGGCGGTGGATACCGCATTGGCTCAGGGTGGTTCATTGGCAGGGGATACCGCATCGGTTCAGGGTGATTCTTTGACTCAGCAGGCTGCCCTGACGAAAAAGACTGAGGCAGTCTCTTTCTCAGGCGCGCCATGTTCGCGAATTACGCATGGAAATGTACTGGATTGCATCCGTGAAAACAATCTTCACGCGGATGTGATCTATGCCTGCGGACCGACACCGATGCTGCGGGCGTTGAAAGCTTACGCACAGGAAAATGAAATTGAGTGCTGGCTTTCGCTGGAGCAGCGCATGGCCTGCGGGATCGGAGCCTGTCTGGGCTGCGTCTGCGAGTCAACAGCAGTGGACACCCACTCACAGGTGAGAAACAAGCGTGTCTGTAAAGAAGGTCCGGTCTTTGCCGCGGAGGATGTAATTCTCTGACATATACCAGGATAGCTGCCGGATGACAAATGCGTGCTGAACTGCCAGATGCAGGATAATCAGAAGCGAGCAGAGAAGCTTTCCGTAATGAATAAGCTTATCATCAGCCATGCAGCGCAGAGCTTAAAAAAACTCAGCATTTTTTAAGGCGCAAAGTAAAACGACTTACGTCGTTTACTATATATGGAGAATATACAATGCTCAATACAAAGGTATCAATTGCAGGAATAGAATTAAAAAATCCGGTGATGACCGCGTCAGGCACTTTTGGCTCCGGAATGGAGTACGGTGAATTCGTTGACCTGTCCCGTCTGGGAGCGGTTGTGACGAAGGGCGTGGCGAATGTCCCCTGGCCGGGCAATCCCACGCCGCGCGTGGCGGAAATCCGCGGCGGGATGATGAACGCGATCGGCCTGCAGAACCCGGGCATTGAGACCTTCTGCGCCAGGGATCTGCCCTTTCTGGAACAGTTCGATACGGCAGTGGTTGTCAATGTCTGCGGTCATACGACAGAAGAGTACCTGGAGGTAGTGGAACGTCTTTCTGATGAGAGCACGGCCGACCTGCTGGAAATTAATATTTCCTGCCCGAATGTAAAATGCGGCGGAATCTCCTTCGGTCAGAATCCGGATTCCGTCGAAGCGATCACCCGTGAAATCAAAAAACATGCCAGACAGCCTGTCATCATGAAGCTCAGTCCCAATGTAACGGATATTACCGAGCTGGCCCGCGCGGCGGAAGCCGGCGGCGCGGACGCGATCTCCATGATTAACACGCTGACCGGTATGAAGATTGATATCAACCGGCGCACTTTCGCCCTGGCCAACCAGACCGGGGGAGTTTCCGGTCCCGCCATTCATCCGGTAGCGGTACGCATGGTTTATCTGAGCGCACAGACCGTCAGGATCCCGATCATCGGTATGGGAGGAATCACCTGCGCCGAAGACGCCCTGGAATTCATCCTGGCAGGAGCGACCGCCGTCGCTGTCGGCACTGCAAACTTCCGCAATCCACATGCCACAATTGACATTATAGAAGGCATCGAGGCTTATATGCGCGCTCAGAAGGTGGAAGATATCCGTAGTCTGATTGGAGCAGTACGGTGAGAATTTACTGCGAGGATAAGGATACGATGAAAGACTGCTTGCGGTTCCATAAATTCTTTTTACCGGGAATCATTTCAGGAGCTTACAAACATTCTCCTGAGCAAAATGAAAATGAATTGTACAAGATAATCTGCTTTACTTGCCTGTCGACAGGCAAATTCAGCAGACCATCAAGTTAATAAGCAGCGCGCAATGAAGACAAATGCAAAGTCTATGCTTGCCTGATTGATGGTTGAATGCTGGAATAAAATGGAAAGAATTGCCAGAAACCTGAATAACGAATAAAAAATGGGCAATACTCCCTGACGGAAGGGAGGAAGCCCATTTTGTTTATCTTCCGATTAAAGAAGGCAGAGACAATACCACAAACCATCCGATCCGGCCAGCCAGAAAATCGATCTGTAGTTCAGCCAGAAAACCGATCTGCAATTCAGTCGAAAAATCGACCTGCAATTTCGTACGTTTCCATTTTCCGGCACAACCATAGCCTGTATCATAAATATAGATTTATCATAAAAATACTTTTTTACCTGCTGCTGGCCATTTTTCTCAACCTGTCGGCCATCGCCATCCACCGTGCGTCCCTGCAGCAGGGAATCGCAGAAGAGGTTCTGCGCTTTCATATCCTCGCAAACAGCGACAGCGAAGAAGACCAGAATGTAAAATACCAGGTACGGGACGCCGTGCTCGAGTGGATGTCGAATGAACTGCATGATAAGCCTGAGGCAGCAAATACTCAGGGACTGCAAACTAAGCTGTCATCTGTTTCGCAACAGGACATGACTGCTCTTCCAGAACAGGCAATTTTGACAGACCATGAAGCGATTCTGCAGTTTCTGTCAGAAAACCTGCCGCAGATAGAAGCTGTCGCAAATACCATTCTGAACGAGCAGGGGATGTCCTATCAGGCAATCGCAGAGATCACCTGGAGCTATTTCCCGGACCGCACCTACGGCGAATACACCTTCCCGGCCGGTTGGTACCAGACCCTGCGCATACGCCTCGGCACGGCAAAAGGACAGAACTGGTGGTGTCTCCTCTACCCGGCACTCTGCTTCTCAGACTGCCTTCACGCCAGCTTTACAGAGGACGGCCAGACTCAGCTGCAGGAAACCCTCACCGCTGAAGAATACCAGACCCTCCTACAGAATCCGTCCCAATGGAAAATCACCTTTCGCTGGGCAGACTTCTTATTTTGAACGGAAGCCGGCCCTTTTCCTGAGCGTCGGATCCAGTATCTTCTTGCGGATCCGCAGACTCTTAGGCGTCACCTCGAGCAGCTCGTCCGTATCAATAAATTCCAGCGCCTGCTCCAGACTTAAGATCTTCGGCGGTGTCAGCTTCAGCGCCTCGTCCGAGCCGGAGGCGCGCGTATTCGTCAGATGCTTGGTCTTGCAGACATTCAGCTCGATGTCCTCTGGCTTCGCACTTTGTCCGATGACCATGCCTGAATAAACCTTTTCTCCCGGTCCAATAAAAAGAGTGCCGCGGTCCTGTGCGTTGAAAAGGCCGTAAGCGACTGACTCACCGCTCTCGAACGCGATCAGAGACCCCAGGTTGCGGTAGGTCAGGTCTCCCTTGTACGGACCGTAACCGTCAAAAATAGTATTCATGATACCGTTTCCCTTTGTATCTGTCAGGAATTCCCCGCGATAGCCGATCAGACCGCGGGACGGGATGGAAAACTCCAGCCGCGCATAACCTCCCTGTCCGACACTCATGCCCTGCAATTCCCCTTTTCTGAGGCTGAGCTTCTGGATGACCGTGCCGGAAAATTCCTCCGGGACATCAATGTAGCAAAGCTCCATCGGCTCCAGCTTTTTGCCCCGCTCGTCTGTCTTGTAAATAACCTCCGCCTTGCTGACCGCGAACTCATAGCCCTCGCGGCGCATGGTCTCGATCAGGATGGACAGGTGAAGCTCCCCGCGTCCGGATACCTTGAAGGTATCCGTGTCCTGCGTATCCTCAACCCGAAGGCTGACATCCGTGTTCAGCTCACGGTAGAGCCGGTCCCGGATATGTCGGGAGGTGACAAATTTGCCTTCCTGTCCGGCAAGCGGGCTGTCGTTGACGATGAAATTCATGGAGATCGTCGGCTCCGAGATTTTCTGGAATGGAATCGGATCCGGCGCATCCGGCGCACAGATCGTATCGCCGATGTGCAGATCCGAAATGCCGGAAATCGCCACAATCGAGCCGATCGTCGCGGAGCGGATCTCTACTTTATTTAAAGCGTCAAATTCGTAAAGCTTGCTGATTTTGACCTTGTGCTGCTTGGAAGGATCATGATGGTTGACAATTACCACATCCTGATTTACGGAAATCGACCCGCGGTCCACCTTTCCCACGCCGATACGGCCGACATACTCATTATAATCAATGGTGCTGATCAGCACCTGGGTCGGCCCGTTTTCATCACCCTCTGGGGCCGGGATGTAATTTACGATCGTTTCAAAAAGTGGCTGCATATTGCTGCCGGGAGTTCTGGCATCCAGACTGGCATAGCCTCCCTTTGCAGAAGCATAGACAAACGGGCATTCCAGCTGCTCATCGGATGCATCCAGCTCGAGAAACAGCTCCAGCACCTCGTCCACCACCTCCTCCGGGCGGGCCTCCGGGCGGTCGATTTTATTTATGCAGACAATGACCGGAAGATCCAGATCCAATGCGTTGCGCAGGACAAACTTGGTCTGCGGCATCGGCCCTTCAAACGCGTCGACCACAAGGATGACACCGTTGACCATTTTCAGCACTCGTTCCACCTCTCCGCCGAAATCCGCGTGACCGGGGGTGTCTATGATATTAATCTTCGTATTTTTATAGGTGACAGCCGTATTTTTGGAAAGGATCGTGATTCCTCGCTCGCGCTCGAGGTCATTGGAGTCCATAATGCGCTCCGTGATCTCCTGGTTCTGCCGGAACACGCCGCTCTGCTTGAGCAGCTCGTCCACCAGCGTGGTCTTTCCGTGGTCTACATGCGCGATAATCGCGATATTTCTGACATCTTCTCTTACCATATTTTTTTCTCTCCTGATAGATTGTTTCTCTCCGTTTCGCACCTTTGCAAGTTTATCACAAATTTGCCAGAATACAAGGGCGATCAAAAAAATCATTTAAAAATTCCCATTAAAAATCTCATTTACAAAAGAAATGAAGTTCTATTTTCCTTCTCCTGTGAATAAATATGAATTATGAGAAGAAAACCGCTTCTCATAATGCTCCAGAATCTGGCGATTCTGTCGCTAACTTATCGGGTGAGAGTACGCAAGCGTCCTCTCCTTCCGATAAGTTAAATTACTCGCAGCAAAAACAGCTGCTCGTTAACTTACGAAGTTCGCTCCCGCAAGCGCGGCGAACTTCTTGTAAGTTAAATTATGGTAAACGAAATCCCAGTGTTTACTTTATACGAAGGAAGGGAGAAGCTTTGACATGACAGATAAGATCATTGAAAACAATCAGGTATCCATCATGGGGAAAATCATTTCCGGATTTTCTTTCAGCCACGAGGTGTTCGGGGAGGGATTTTACATGGTGGATGTATCCGTGAGGAGGCTCAGCGATTCAACTGATATCATCCCGGTGATGATCTCCGAACGGCTGATGGATGTCACACAGGAATACGAGGGATCCTACATACAGGTTTTTGGACAGTTCCGCTCGTACAACCGACACGAGGAGAAAAGAAACAGGCTGGTGCTTTCTGTATTTGCCAGGGAGGTCAGCTTTGTGGAGGATGACAGTGATAAAATCAAAAGTAATCAGATTTTTCTGGACGGCTATATCTGCAAAACGCCGGTCTACCGGAGAACGCCGCTGGGCAGAGAGATTGCGGATATGCTTCTTGCGGTAAACCGTCCCTATGGAAAGTCTGATTACATTCCATGCATCTGCTGGGGGAGAAATGCCCGCTTCGCTTCGGGGTTCGAGGTCGGGCATCACGTGCAGGTGTGGGGACGCATACAGAGCAGGGAGTATGTGAAAAAGATTGATGAGGACACTGCAATGCGCCGCGTCGCTTATGAAGTATCTGTAAGCAAGCTGGAATACCTGGAGTAGTAACTGCGCCGCAGTTTCACCAGTGTCATGCGTTTTATGCCCAGGTTTTCGCAGGAAGCATTACTGTTTTTGCCCGGCTTGCTTTTCAGAGAAAGGTGTAGTAGAATGAGATAAATTTCGGGAGACGCTTAGTTCTGGAGAGACATTTGCAGAATGAACACAGGAAGTCCGCGACAGGTGACGGCTCTGCTTCCGACAGCAGAAATTTCGCAGACGTGAACCAGGAGGAAAACTTATGAGTGATCGCAAGGTACATATCTATTGTGGAAGCGGAGCGGGAAAGACCTCGGCCGCGCTGGGAAAAGGAATCCGCGAAGCGAGTATGGGGAAAAGCGTGATCGTGATTCAGTTTCTGAAGGAAAAGTACACGGACAGAACCGCTGAATATTACAAAAGGCTGGAGCCGGAGCTGAGAATGTTCCGCTTTCAGAAGTTTCCGGAAAACTATGAGAGCCTTTCGGAACGTGAGCGCGAGGATGAATGCAGGAATATTAAAAATGGCCTCAATTTCGCCCGAAAGGTCCTGGTGACGGGAGAATGTGATGTTCTGATACTGGACGAAATCCTGGGTCTGACGGACCGGGGCATCGTGCCGACAGAAGAACTGCGCGGACTGATTGATTCGGTTGGAGAAGGCATGGAGCTGTATCTGACTGGTACCAGCCTTTGTAGGGAATTATGGCCCTGTGTCGATGAAGTGACGGAAATGACCACACCGTATCTGTCGTCAGTGAAATGACAAATGGTATTTTATGGTGCCTGTGCAGAAAAAATGACTGAGAAGCAATGACTGAAAGGCAATAACTGAGAAGCCTGAAAAAGAAACGGGAGAAGCCCGTTTCTTTTTCAATTGCAATGAGCCCGGCGAGGGATATCCCATGCGAAGCGTGGGATGCCACCCGGCGAGGGATATCCCATGCGAAGCGTGGGATGCCACCCGGCGAGGGGGCAAAAGGCGAGAAAATCAGGCAAGAAAGAACCAAAAAAAGATTGCACATTTCAGAAAGACTGTGTACAATATTTGATTATGAGAAAATTTAATGTTGAAATGAAAAGCTTTCAGGGAGAAAGGAGCCGCTGAGCGGTTTTACGGGTGAAAGATTATTTTGAGCAGATACAGGAATGCTTTAAATTTTTTGGAACATTATTCACGTATGATTTGTCTTTGCTTGTTTTGTCTCTTAACATGGCTGTCCTGTGCTGTTAGTGTCTGCGCGGAGACTTCGGACGCAGACTGGTGGATCAAGACGGTTTACAATGAGAGCAATGGCCTGGATACCGGCGAGGCAAATGCCGTGCTTCAGACCTCTGATGGCTACATATGGATTGGCAGCTACGGCGGACTGCTTCGCTATGACGGCGTGGATTTTGAGAATTTCAGCATCGGTGATAATTCGGTGGGTTCTTCGAGTATCCGCGCTCTTTATGAGGATGAGAGCGGCCTGGCTTTTTCAGCAGCCACTCGCTCTGCCAGCTACACCAATCTGAGCGGAGGAGACTATATGTTCCGCATGGTCGTCTACAATGAAGATGGTGTTGAGGGAGAAGAACCCCGCATTGCCATCCATAAGGAATTCCATTTCTGGGAAACTGCCTGGTTTCGCGTGCTGATGATTTTGCTGTTCGTTCTTGCAGTGATTATAGTATTTCAGATTTCCTACCAGTATCGGGTGCGCAGCCTGAAAAAACGGCAGAAGGAATTGAAACTGATCATTGAACAGTCCCTACATACATTTGCTAATGCAGTTGATGCAAAAGACAAGGACACCAACGGACATTCGGTGCGTGTGGCCGCCTATTCGAAGGAAATTGCGAGGCGGATGAACTTTTCTGAGGAAGATCAGGAGTGGATTTCCTATATGGCCTTACTGCATGACATCGGCAAGATCGGTATCCCGGATGATATTCTGAAAAAGACAGGGAAATTGTCTCCCGAAGAATGGGAGATCGTAAAGAGTCATCCGCGCATCGGCGGAGAAATCTTAAGCGAATTCACTGTGATCCCGGACATCGCGGACGGAGCCAAATATCATCATGAACACTTTGATGGAAATGGCTACTGCGAGGGACTTAAAGGGGAGGAAATTCCGCTCAAGGCCAGAATTATAGCGATTGCGGATTCTTTTGACGCAATGTGTTCCTCTCGCCGCTATCAGTCGGGCAGGCCGCTGGAATATGCACGTGCAGAGCTGCTGCGCTGCAGCGGAACCCAGTTCGACCCGGATATTGTTGGCTATATGATTGCCATGATTGACGATGGATTTGTAGATCAGATCATGGAGGACTGATTAGCAGGCTGCTGTAATCTTAATATGGACAGATATTTCCGGCATCCAAAGAAAAAGGAATCTTTTCCTGTGAAACAATAAAAATTTTTGCGAAGGAATGTTTTATTCGTAAGAAATTCGGCAAAATTTGGGGAAATTTGTGAAAGGTGCTTGCATAAAGTCGAAGAACGTGATATAAGTAGTGATTGAGACAAGGCGGTCTGATCAAGGTGGTCAGTCCGTCTTCTTTCATGCACACGGCTGCAAAAGGAAATTAGTTGCTTGTGTGCATAAAGAAGCTTCCGGCTTATGCCGGACATATTTTACGTATTTCATGATAAAAGAGGAGGAACTACCATGAAGAAGAGAATCCTGACGGCTATGCTGGCTGCCATGATGGTTGCGGCCACCCTAAGCGGTTGCAGCTCCAACAAGAGCACGGAGACGGAGGCAACTACGGAGGCTGTGACCGAGGCGGAGACTGAGACCGAAGAAGTAACCGAGGCAGCTGAGACGGAAGAAGAGACCGAGGAAGTAACCGAGGCAGCTGAGACGGAAGAAGAGACCGAAGCAGCCGAGACCGAGGAAGTAACTGAGGCGGCTGAGGCAGAAGAAGAGACCGAAGCAGCCGAGGCCGAGGAAGAGACTGAGGCAGCCGAGACCGAAGAAGTAGCTGAGGCGGCTGAAACTGAAGAAGATGCTGAAGAATTGGCGGATTATACCCTTAAAGAAGGCGTCCTGATGGTAGGGATGGAGATCGGATATCCTCCGATGGAATATTTTGACGAGGATGGCGCGACAGCGATCGGCTTTGACGTTGAGGTAGCTACCGCGCTTGCCGAGGAGCTTGGTCTGGAGCTTGAAATTGTGGATACAGCCTGGGACGGCATTTTCGCCGGCGTGACCACGGATAAATATGACTGCATTATGTCTAGTGTTTCTTACACGGATGACAGAAATGAAAATTATCTGCTGAGCTCTCCGTATGTGGCGAACGCACCGGTGATCGTGGTTCCGAACGATTCTGATATCGCGGACATCATGGATCTGGACGGCATGACTGTGGCGGTACAGATGGAGACCACTGCGGACTATCTGATTCAGGAGTACATCGCGGACGGTCTGGACACCGATCTGAGACAGTATGAGAAGGTCATCAACGCGTTTGACGAAATCAAGGCGGGACGTGTGGATGCTGTCTGCACGGATTCTGTGGTAGCTTCCTACTATTTGGGCGATGATGCCAGCGACTATAAGACGGTATGGCAGTCTGATGAGAAAGAGCCGATCGTGATCTGCATGAAGAAGGACAATGATGCACTTGCAGAGAAGATCAACGAAGGTATGGCTGCTTTGTTTGAGAATGGCACGATGGCTGAGCTGGCTGTGAAGTACTTTGGCACGGAAGACGTGATCGAAGGACTGGCGGAAGGCTTCGGCGTAGAGTAATTTACACGGAATGAAAGCTGCGCGGATAAAGAAGCCGCGCGTGTGAAGGCAAAGATCGCGCGGGAAATCTGCGCGTGAAGAAAGCACGGACGCATGCGGGCGCGGGAAATACTGCTTGTGCAGTCCCGCGCCCGTGCGTGTAAAACCACGTTGTAACTGTTTGGTACCTTCACAGTTATACTACATCAATTGCAGAAGATTGAATTCAGGTGACAGTTCAGAAGAACAAAACCAGAAGCTGTGGCCTGTTGTTCTGAATTGTTATCAGAAAAAAGGATGGGTTGGGATATGTTAGATAGAATCATACTGTGGATGCCGCAGCTTTTAAAAGGCGCCAGAACCACAATCATTATCACGGTCATTTCAGTCAGCATCGGACTGGTACTGGCGGTTTTCCTTGCCCTGGGCAAGATGTCGAAGCATAAGATCATCAATGCGCCATGCAGCGCATACATCTTTTTCTTCCGCGGGACTCCGCTGCTGATGCAGATTTATTTCATTTACTTTGGCCTGCCGCAGCTGAATCCGGCACTGACGATCCAGAGCGCTTTTACGGCTGCGCTGATCGCCTATGTACTGAACACGGCTGCCTATCTGGCGGAGAACATCCGGGCGGGAATCCAGTCTATCGATAAGGGGCAGTTTGAGGCATCCAAAGCACTTGGGCTCACCTACGGACAGACGATGCGTCTGGTGATTATTCCCCAGACCGTGCGGAGGCTCATCCCTCCGGTGGGCAACGAGTTCATCATGGTTCTGAAAGACGTTTCCCTGGTAGCCATCATTGGCCTGACGGATCTGACCAAGGTGACGAGGGCGATCTCTTCCTCGTCCGCCACGGCACTCGTCTACATACCGGCCATGATTCTGTATCTGATTATCACTGCGTTCTTCACCTTTATTTTCAATAAGCTGGAGAATAAATATTCGGTATATCAATAAGGGGAGGAATAAGTTCATGTCGATGATTCGCACGGAAAATGTCTGCAAGAATTTCGGGGATCTGAAGGTCCTCAAAAATGTAAACCTGACAGTAGAGACGGGCGAGGTGGTGGTCATCATCGGCCCGTCGGGCGCCGGAAAATCTACATTTCTGCGCTCCTTAAATACGCTGGAGAAAATCACCAGCGGCAAGATTTATATTGAGGATAAGTTGTTTTATCACCGGGAGAATGACACGACAGTCAGCAAGATGGAAAAGGAAGAGTTTTCCAGTATGCTGCTGGAAATGGGGATGGTTTTTCAGCAGTTTAACTTATTTCCTCATCTGACCGTGCTGGAAAATGTCATGCTCGCGCCGGTAAATGTACGCAAACGTGATAAGGGTGAGGCGGAAAAGGTCGCATGTGACCTGCTTGAGAAGGTCGGACTGATCGACAAGGCGGATGTTTACCCGTCCAGGCTTTCCGGCGGACAGCAGCAGCGTGTGGCAATTGCGAGAACCCTGGCGATGGAGCCTAAGGTCATGCTTTTTGATGAGCCGACTTCGGCACTGGATCCGGAGCTGGTGGGCGAGGTGCTGAACGTGATGAAGGATCTGGCCAACCAGGGGATGACGATGCTCTGCGTCACCCATGAGATGGGCTTTGCCAGGGAGGTGGCGGACAAGGTGATCTTTATGGCGGACGGGCAGATTCTGGAAGAGGGGAAACCCGAAGAGGTCTTTGCCAATCCAAAAACACCGCAGGCACAGCAGTTCTTAAGAAGCGTACTGTAAAAGGAGTATACTGTAAAATCATGAATAAATTTGTATTGAGACAGTCCCTGCTCCTTTTATTAACGGCGGCTATCTGGGGCGTTGCTTTTGTTGCCCAGAGCGTTGGGATGGACTATGTCCAGCCTTTTACATTTAATGCCGTGAGAAACGTGATCGGCGGGGCGGTGCTTCTGCCGGTGATTTTCTTTTTAGACGGACAGAAGGCTCATAGAGGAAAAACAAAAACTGCATATCTGTCATCCGATCCTGCGAAACAGTCAGATACACAAACAGTCGCACAGGCTGACATGCAAACATGTAAGCAAACAGAAGCGCAAACAAGTATGCAAACGATCGCGCAAACTGATATGCAGACGAAAGCGCAAACAGGTAAGCAAACGGAAACGCAATCAGAGTCCTCTACAGAGCTGGGTGTGTCGTCAGCTTTTGCAACAAAGGACCTGCTTGCGGGCGGGTTTAGCTGCGGGGTGATTCTTTTTCTGGCCTCCAGCCTGCAGCAGTTTGGCATTCAGTACACATCGGTCGGTAAAGCTGGCTTTATCACAGCAATGTACATCGTACTGGTGCCGATCTTTGGCATATTTCTTCATAAAAAGACAGGGCTGCGCGTGTGGATTGCGGTGGCTATGGCTGTCGCGGGGCTGTATTTGCTCTGTATGACAGGCGACAGCCTGGCACTGAACCGGGGCGACGCCCTGGTTCTGCTTTGTGCGGTGGCGTTTACCTTCCACATTCTGGTCATTGATCATTTTAGCTCACGTGTGGATGGGGTGAAAATGTCCTGCATCCAGTTTTTTACCTGCGGATTGCTCTCGGCGATCGGGATGCTCCTCTTTGAGACTCCGCAGATTTCCCAGATTCTGGCAGCCTGGATGCCGATATTGTATGCGGGCGTGATGTCCTGCGGCGTGGCATATACCCTCCAGATCGTCGGGCAGCGCGGCATGAATCCGACCGTAGCATCGCTGATTCTGAGCCTGGAGTCCGTGATTTCCCTGCTTTCCGGTTGGGTGATTCTTCATCAGAGTCTGTCCGGACGGGAATTGGCAGGATGCTTGATCATGTTTGCCGCGATCATACTGGTGCAGCTTCCGGGCGGTCAGAAGGAAGTTCACGCTTGACAAATATACATGCAGGACTTAAAATCAGAAAAGTAAGCAGGACATAGATTTGAAAACTACGTAATGAAAATTTAAAACATCAAGATGAATAATTTCCGTAGTCTGGGTATGTGAGTTACTATGTGCAGCTTTACTCGTGCGATTATAAAAAATATGAGGGAGGCAGCTATGGGAGAATATATTTTGAGCTGTTGTTCGACTGTGGATTTGACAAAGGAGCATCTGGAGGGACGGCGGATTCATTATGCCTGCATGCACTATTCCCTGGATGGGAAGGAATACATGGATGATCTCGGAGTGACAATGCCGTTTGACCAGTTTTACAAGGCCATGCAGGATGGCGCTGATACGAAAACATCCCAGATCAATGTGGAGGAATTTCTGAAATATTTCCGGCCATTTCTGGAGCAGGGGCTGGATATTCTGCATGTCAGCCTCTCCAGCGGGATTTCCGGCACTTATAATTCCGCCTGTGTCGCCCGGGATATGCTTTCTGAAGAGTTCCCGGAACGCAAGATTCTGGTAGCGGATTCTCTTGCTGCGTCCTCCGGGTACGGACTGATGATGGACATGCTCGCAGACATGCGGGACACCGGAGCCTCTCTTTTGACGTTGTACGACTGGATTCTGGCAAACCGGCTGACCATCCATCACTGGTTTTTTTCCTCTGATCTGACCTTTTTTATCAAGGGCGGCCGGATCTCAAAAACGTCCGGATTCTTTGGAAACATGCTGAATATTTGCCCACTTATGAATGTGAACGACGAGGGCAAGCTGATTCCGCGCGCCAATATCCGCGGCAAGCGTACGGTTATCAAAAAAATAGCGGAGAAAATGAAGGAACATGCTGTGAAGGGGACGAATTACAGCGGGAAATGCTACATGTCTCACTCTGCGTGCTACGAGGACGCCCGGGCAGTAGCGGATCTGGTAGAGGCTGCATTTCCAAATCTCGCAGAGCCGGTGCAGATTTACAGCATCGGCACGACCATCGGCAGCCATACCGGGCCGGGGACGGTCGCGTTATTTTTTGTCGGAGATATGCGGACACGCTGACGGGTGCAGTATTTCCTGAAAGCGGACGATTACAGGCTGACAGGCGAGGCAACCATCTGGCGGGGAACAATTGTAAATGATGACAGGCGCGGTAATTCTTCTGCGGAGGGATTACCGCTTCATTAGATCCTCCTCATCCACGATTAGTTTGATTGCCCAGGGAGGGACATCTACATCGCGGTAATCCTCGCGCAGGAACACAAAAGCAGTGTCATAGGGCGGTTTTTTGACCGGAAATATGCCATAGCCGTCCGTGAAATAGATCAGTCCGCGCAGCTTTGTGAAGCAGCCCTTGCACATCAGCTCCTTTACTCTCGCAAACGGAGGACGAAAGTCGGTTCCGCCGAAGCCCCGGATGGTAAAATGCTCCAGATACCGCTGCATTTCCTCGTGGTTTGTGATCAGCACGTCCTCCTGCACCCGGTCGTCACATTGCAGGATGTGGATATGGATTTTGCGGAAAAAGCTTTCTGATTCACTTAAGATGCTGTAGGTTTCCTCCAGAAAATGCAGCAGCAGGTCTCCCTGGCAGGACATGGAGGTGTCCAGCACGATCACAAAATCCTCAATTTTCTTTACTTCCTTTGTCTCCAGAGGCTCAATCAAAGGCAGGTTGCCGTACAAGTCCATACCGTAGTGGTAGTAAATATAGTCAAATGAGTCCAGATCTACCTGCATTTCTTCCTTTAATACAGAAAATTTTCTCAGAAAATCCCGATAATCATAGCGGTGCCAGTTTGCGGCACAGACCTGTTCTTCGAGTGCTTTTACATCATCGGAAGTATCTTTCCCGAAGGTTTCCAGCTCCGTCTGCATGCGGTCACGGATATCGTCCCATTTTTTCTTAGCATTTGCAAGTGAAGGGTTGATATTGTCAGACTCCTGCTTTGTGTCCTGTGAATCGTCTAAAGAATCTGCCCCGGCACTTTGCGTGGAAGGGGATGGATTATGCTGATGAGGATCTTTGGGAAGCTCCCAGCGGCTGTGGTCATCCACGGTAAATTCCCGCTTCAGACGGTCAAGCTGCGCCCGGTCCGGGTGGATGGCGCAGAGAATACGGTAAACGCGCTGGGCTGTCAAAGCGGGGCGGGAGGTCTTTTCACTGGTGAGAGCCGGTCTGTCTGAACGGACATCTGTAGGCGCAGGAGACCCATTCGTATAAATACGCTGGTCGGATGAGTGCGTATCTGTATCCATCCGGGAATTAAGATCATTTAAATACACATCTGTCCGAACAGGACGATCTTTCGAGAACGAGCTTGTCTGAGAAGAAGCATTCTTCGAAGATATGCCTGATGAAAAAGATTTCGAAAATGAATCCGTGCTGCAAACAAGGACGGGTACATCGGTGGTACGGAGTGTACGGTAAAATTCCCTGCGCAGGGCAGACTGGGGGCAGTGCACTGCCCGGATATAGAGTCCGTCGATGACTGCCTCTGCGGCCACATCGCAGGCGAGATTCCAGTATTCGGGGTCACGGTCGCCGCGCACCCACGGATGCGCGAACAGACAATGCAGGATGCTGTGCAGATAGAGCCGGTTGATCCTTTCGCGCCCTTTGCGAAAAACAGAGACTATCTGGTCAGGCTGAAAATAGTAAGAGCTGCCGTCCGTCCCGGCGGTTCGGATCTGAGCGTCCGGGGAGAATGCAAGCAAGGAGAGCGCCACATCCAGAAACCGCATATTCAGATACAATTCATTTTGCGCACCGCGTAGAATATCGCGCGCAATGTCTTCAAAGGCAGCGGTACGCGCCTGCTCGTCATAAATGACACCCATAAAATGCAATTTCTTCCTTTCTTTTCTGCCGGGTATTCTGATATTTTTCTGTCAGGAGAGCGCCATTCTGATCCGGGCTTAAAATGCGGTTTTGTCAGGTTGACTATTTCCTGTTTTCGGCGCGATTTTGTCAGGCGGTCGTTCCTGTTTTGATTTGCCTCCTGTTACTATAAATCGAAATCAGCGGGAATGCAAGTAAAAGAAACTCTTGACAGTCTATTTTTGTGAGCGTAAACTAGGAAAAGCAAGTTTGTTGTGCAAGGGATTATGGGAACATGCGGTAATCCGGCAGAACAGGGCAGACGATGAGGAGTTGCCTGCGATTCCATTATACAAAGGAAGGACAAGGATTATGGAGAAAAAAAATATTGACTGGGCGAATCTTGGCTTTAGCTATGTACAGACAGACAAGCGGTATGTATCGAATTATAAGGATGGCGCCTGGGATGAGGGTGCGCTGATTTCTGACGCGACAGTAGCGATCAGTGAGTGTGCGGGTGTGCTTCAGTACGCGCAGACCTGTTTTGAAGGATTAAAGGCTTACACGACGGAGGATGGTCATATCGTGACTTTCCGCCCGGATCTGAATGCCGCCAGACTGCATGATTCCTGTGAGCGTCTGGAGATTCCGGTATTTCCGGAGGATCGTTTTGTTGAGGCGGTTTCAGAGACCGTTCTGGCAAACGAGGCCTATGTGCCGCCTTATGGATCCGGCGCGACCTTGTATATCCGGCCGTTTATTTTCGGCAGCAGCTCCGTGATTGGCGTGGCTCCGGCAGATGAATATCAGTTCCGCGTTTTCACGACGCCGGTTGGCCCGTATTTCAAGGGCGGTGCGAAGCCGCTGACGATCCGTGTATCCGATTTTGACCGCGCGGCGCCCCATGGGACTGGACATATCAAGGCTGGCCTGAATTACGCGATGAGCCTTTACGCGATCGTTGACGCGCATCATAAGGGCTTTGATGAGAATATGTATCTGGATCCGGCTACCAGGACGAAGGTAGAGGAGACCGGCGGAGCGAACTTCCTGTTTGTCACAAAGGACGGCAAGGTAGTGACACCGAAATCCGGCAGTATCCTTCCGTCCATCACCCGCCGTTCTCTGGTTACGGTGGCGAAGGATTATCTTGGCCTGGAAGTGGAAGAGCGGGAGGTCCTCTTTGATGAGGTGAAGGATTTCGCGGAGTGCGGTCTGTGCGGTACTGCGGCTGTCATCTCCCCGGTCGGCAAGATCGTGGATCATGGCAACGAGATCTGTCTGCCGAGCGGCATGACCGAGATGGGTCCGGTGACAAAGAAGCTGTACGAGACCCTGACCGGCATCCAGATGGGTCGCATTGAGGCTCCGAAGGGCTGGATTCATGTGATCAAATAATGGCTGAATATGATGGCCACGTGGTTCCATGAGCTGTGATTCATTGAAAGCTGCTCAGTTGAAAACCGGAATCGTTTTTTTGTTTTGTTTTTACTGTACAAACCGGGTCATTTTCAGATCATTCGTCGCTGACAAAGATGAGATGTGACTGATAAAGATTGTAATTGACTAACAAAAGGCTCCCCTGCTACAATGTGTCTAACTATTTAATGTGAAATTCTGACAACGGACAGAGGCAAACCGCCATAAATTGTCGGAATGAAAAGGACACTTGTCGGGGGGCTTTTTTTATGCAATTGTTAACAGAAATGAAGGATAACACGGTCTGTACGGTAAAATGGATGCTGGGACTTTCGGTTGAGACGGAGGAAGCACTTCGCGGATGGGAGATTCATCCGGGTAGTGAAATCCGGGTGATTTGCAATGACGGCAGCGGACTGATGATCATCGGCGCCGGTGAGAGAAGGATCGCTTTGAATGCGGAAACCTCGGGGCATATCCGGGTGTAAAAATCGTAAGGATGCCCCTGGCGGTATGCTGCCTGCAAGAGTTTGCGGATGTCCTGCTGTGATATGCTACGTACCAGAAGCATTGCAGATGTCCCGCCCGTGATATGCCGTGTACAAGAAGCATTGCGGATGTCCTGCTGTGATACGCCGCGTACCAGAAGCATTGCATATGCCCGGCTGTGATATGCGAAAGGCGAGGACACAGCATGGCTTCCAACTGATGATATTCTGCAATATATGAGAAGATACTACGGCTGCCTGCCGGATTATCCCCGGCAGGCAGCCTGAAAATGCATAAATAATTACCATAACAGTTCCGAACTACAGGTTTAGCGCGTCAAGCCGTGCTTCAATGGAGCGGCTGCGCTCATCAAAGAGCAGCTCTTTGTTATAACGATAATAGCGCCCACATTTATATTGCCGCAGGAAATGGATACAGTAGTAGTCGCTGTTCAGATTCGTGATAAACAGAACCATTTCCTGTCCGCTGCCAAAGGCGGCTTCTATAAAATCAAATGCGTGCTCCAGCTGTTCTCCGGCGGCCGCGAAGCTTTGATCCAGTGTATCCTGGCTCTGTTCAAACTGTGCGTGGATACGGCTCCAGGCATCCTGTGCGTCGCTGACATCTGCGTTTTGCAGCATTTCCAGGCAGGCTTCCAGCTGTTCCACGACCTGGCGGCAGCGGCGGTCCTCTTCCCGGGAAAGCAGTCCAGCTGCCCTTTTCTGTTCATATTCTCTGGAAAATTCGGCAATACGATCGGCCACGCAGGCACAGGCGCGGCTTTTTTCGTTCTTACAAAGCAGTTGATCATTCCCGCGAAGCGACGAGCCGGGCATTTCTGCCTGCATGGCTTCTTTCAGTAATTTCAGCTGCTCATACAGCAGCAGATTTTTTTCGTCATCCCGGATCTGCGCGGCAAAGCGGATCTGGCAGCGGGAAAACAGCAGATGGATCAGGCTGACACGCTCGTCAAAGGGTGCGTGGGCGGTCTTTTTAAGCAGTCCTTCACTGAACCGGCCTTCCAGTACGGCATCCAGCTGGTAATCGGTCTGGTACTTTCGGTACAGCTCCAGATAATTGGCGAAATCCTTTGCCACAATCTCATGCTGGATATACTGAGCGACGACCTCGCGGTCCATCTCTTTTCCAAGAGTTTCATAAACCTTCAGCATGGTCGACAGATCCTCCCACCCGCGCGGCGTGGCGAATTTGCGCCCATCCACAGTCGTTTCCATTTTGTAGAAGCTGCCCGGGCGGACGTCGAGATAAGAGATCACGGCCGGGTGTACCTGTTCCTTCAGCGCATATTCCTTCCAGACGGTATAATCCGGCTCGACTTCGATCTTTTTCACACGATCCATTGTCACGACGTCAAAATCCCGCACTGACTTATTGTATTCGGGAGGATTACCGGCCGCAACGATCAGCCAGCCGTTCGGGACCTCGTGGCTGCCAAAGGTTTTGCATTGCAAAAACTGCAGCATCGCGGGCGCGAGCGTCTCCGAGACGCAGTTGATTTCGTCAATAAACAGAATTCCCTCCCGCAGTCCTGTCGTCTCCATTTTTTTATAGATGGATGAGACAATCTCGCTCATCGTATATTCGGTTATCGAAAATTCCCGGCCGTCAAACTCCTGTTTGGAGATAAACGGCAGTCCGATCGCGCTCTGGCGGGTGTGATGCGTGATAGAATAGGAGACAAGCCCGATCCGGCATTCCCGGGCGATCTGCTCCATGATCTGCGTCTTGCCGATGCCTGGCGCGCCGAGCAGCAGCACCGGTCGCTGACGGATCCTGGGAATCACGTATTCTCCATATTCATCCTTTAACAGGTACGCTTCGATCGTATCCTTGATTTCTTGTTTTGCGCGTTTGATATTCATATGAAACCTTTCCCGGCTAAGCAGACATATCTCCTGTGGGTCATGTTTGCTCGCCATCTTTCTTTAAAATATCTTTTCCGAACATTTTGCAAGCTGTAACCGTATTTCCTCTGCGGCTTCCGCAATACCAATACGGGAAACATCCACCGTGATATCCGCGTATTTTTCGTAGAGCGGCACTCGTTCCGCATAGAGGTCGTCAAGTGTCTGTCCGGGCTGTGTGGGTACGCCTCGTTTTGTCAGATCTCCGAGCCTTTGGGTGAGCTCCTCGCAGTCAATCTGCAGGTAAACGATCTTCCCGATAGAGCGCAGATGCTCCATCGCGCGCGGCCCATAGATTACGCTGCCGCCGGTGGCAATGACACTGCGTGAGGCGGCAATCCCGGCATTGACTCGCTCCTCAATTTCAAAAAAGCCTTCTCTGCCGCACGATTCGATGATTTGCCAGAGCAGCATTCCCTCCGCTCGCTGGATCAGAAGATCCGAATCAATAAAATCATATCCAAGCACCTTTGCGAGGACGATGCCGACCGTGCTTTTGCCGGCGCCCGGCATGCCGATTAATGTAATATTGTCAGATGACATTGTGCTCTCCTATGTAGGAACATTCCTAACCCGGATAAACCGGAACCGAAATTATCCGAAAAACAGTCCAATCGCGCCCAGCAGTCCGTTGCTTGCAAGACCCATGATGACCCCGGCGAGAAGTACACCGAGTGTGACCGCGAAAGTGGTGGACTTGAAATCCATCTTTAAAATGCTGGCGGCAAGGGTGCCGGTCCACGCTCCCGTGCCGGGAAGAGGAATTCCTACGAAAAGCAGCAGCGCGACAAAAAGCCCTCTGCCGGCTTTTGCCTGCAGCTTCTGGCCGCCCTTCTCGCCCTTTTCCAATAGGAAAGTAAAGAGCTTTCCGATCAGCGGTTTATCCTGTCCCCATACGAGTACCCGGCGCGCGAACAGATAAATAAAAGGAACCGGCAGCATGTTGCCGATGATGGCCACGATATAAGTCGGCACAGTCGGAAGACCGAACAGCACGCCGTAGGGGATCGCCCCACGCAGTTCAATGATGGGAAGCATGGAAATTAAAAATACAATCAGATAGCTTTTCATGATAAAAATTGTCTCCTTGAAAAAATAATTGGATTCAGCCGGCTGTGCCGCCATAGGTGGAAACGCTCTACACTTCGTTCCATCCGGCACTTAGGAAAATGATTTCACAAAACGATTCTTTGTCGCACAGCTTCTCTATTATACAGGAAAGAAACAAATTAGAACACCCTTTTTTTATTAAATTTTAAAGTGGAAGCTGCGGAAAAGCACAGAAAAGTAAAAATGAATAAAGCAAAAATGCAAAAATGCAAAAATGCAAAAATGCAAAAATGCAAACCATCTCTTGCGCCGCTGATGATTTTTTATTATAATCAGACCGCTGCATATCCGTCTCGCAGCATGGAGACAGACAGGCGAAAAATGAATGAATGTAACTGTGAAGGGACTGAACAGTTAGCGAATGAATATCTACGAGGAGTAATTTGATGAAACATTACGAGTACATACTATTTGATCTGGACGGAACGCTGACGGAGTCAGGCACGGGGATCATCAATTCGGTGATCTATGCGCTGAAAAAGAATGGGATTATGGAGACTGACCGCGAGAAGCTGCGGGCTTTTGTAGGTCCGCCCCTGTCAGAATCTTTTCAAAAATTTTATGGGATGACAAAGGAGGAGTCGCTCCATATGGTGGATGACTACCGGGAGTATTATCACGACCGCGGGTGGAAGGAAAATTTTGTCTATGAAGGAATTCCGCAGATGCTGGAGGTTCTGCGTGCGCAGGGCAGGAAGCTGATTGTAGCGACGTCCAAGCCGGAGGAAAGCTCCAATAAGATCCTTTCCTATTTTCAGCTGGACGGGTATTTTGAACTGATTGCCGGGGCGACGATGGGAGAAGGCAGAAATAAAAAGGGGGAAGTCATCGCGTACGCGCTGTCACAGATTCCGGAAAAGGAGCAGAAGCCTTTTGATACAGCTCGTATGCTCATGGTGGGCGACCGTTCAAATGATGTGGATGGAGCGAGAGAGAACGGCCTTTCCTGTGTCGGTGTTTTGTATGGATATGGGTCGCGGAAGGAACTCGAGGAGGCTGGGGCAGCAGCCATCTGTCCGGAAGTGAAGGATCTGCCGGATGTGATTGCGGCTCTGGAAGGTCGGGTATAATTGTTCTGCCTGGCATCAGTCCTGCCATTTTAGGCACATGGCCGCGCCAGGAATGATCTGGCTACGCCAGACGCGGGTCTACGCGTTATTTCGGTTGTTGAATAGCCCATGCGAAGCGTGGGATGCCCGCATCCACAATCTCCGATTGTGGACATTACGCGGCGAGGGCCTGCGTCCTCGATTTTCTGCGAAAATCAGGACATAAAACGGTCCTGCATGCCAGTGACATGCGTTAAGGATCGACCGGAACAAAGTGTAGACACCACTGGCGCTCAGCAACGGCGCAGGCGGACAGGGGAGAAAAGTGTTCCCCTATCCGATGAAATTGCTCACTTCACAATCGGAATCAGAATATTGAGTGAAAATTCGTTCCCTTCTGTGTCAAACGCAACAGTTCCGCCATATTTTGCCGCAGCCTCCCGAATGCTTTCCAGGCCATATCCATGAGCACTGCTGTCAGCTTTTGAGGTCAGCAGCGTCTGGCCGTCATACCGCAGGGCTCCGTCATAATAATTGTGAAAACGCATAATCAGGAGTTCCTCTGAGACACCGATTTTGATGCTGATTTCTTTCATGTTCACATATTCCAGCTTTTCGGTCGCTTCAATCGCGTTGTCCATGGCGTTTCCGAAGATGACGCACAGGTCTGTCACATGGATAAATTCGGTCTGCCGCGCGTCTATATATGGAATCAGACGGATGCCTTTTTGCTGGCATTCACGCATTCGTTCAGAGAGCAGAATATCCAGAGTGCGGCTGCCGGTTTTCTGCATACATTCGTAGGCTTCGATTTCCTGACGCATCGCCTGGACGGAAGCATTTAGTTCTCTGGTATTCATCGTTTCCATAGCGGTAAGGTAATGCTTCAGATCGTGATATCTGCGGTTGACGGCGTCGATTGCCGCTACCTGGGCAGTGTATTGCTGCTGCTTTTTTTCCATGAGGATCTGTTTTTCCAATAATTCGCTGCGTTCGATCTGGACAGTCGCTATCCGGCCGGCGGAGATAATTTCGAATTCGGAGCAGACGAGAATGGCCAGCTGCAGGAATTCCAGCTGAAGCCACTGCGGCCAGTTAAGCGCGTCAAGCCAGACAAATACAGACTGTCGGGCAGCGACATACAGTGCCAGCGGAAATACAAAGCCGGTCATCTGCCCCGCAGTAATATTCAGCTTTTCAAAATTTTCAGTCCTTTTTTGCATCCAGATGGTGCTTGGAACCAGAAGGAGCAGATAGAGAATGGAGCAGAGGCTGATGGAAATGACATCAGAAATTGCAGAGGAAAATTTTGCCAGTAAAAATGTCAGAAAGGCATCCCGGCAGAGCAGACGGCAGAACTCCATGCCGAGTCCGAAAGGACAGACCCGGAAGATTGCGTTTGGCAATGAGGTGTTGCAGATCAGCCAGACAAAAGCAATACAAAGGAACATATATACAGGAAAATAAATGGCAATCATGAAGTTATGCAGGTGGAGAGCGATGATGGCGGCAAAAAAAACGGCATGAGCGGCTTCCCTTTTAAACCGGCTGATATTCCGGGAAGGGAGCGCACGGATATAGAGAAGAAAGCAGGCCAATTCTGTCAGGCATTGCAGGATGTTTATTGGCGGATGGCTCCTGAAAAGAGCAGCGGCCTGTTCCATATAATCAAGAATCATTATCGTTTTCCTTTCTCACCCGGATAGCTTTGCATGATATGATGGTACAATGAAAGACGCGCAATTGAAAATCGCTTCGCGATTGCATATCCCGTACGAAGTGCGGGATGCCACTCCGGCGAGGTACATCCTGTACGGAGTGCGGGATGATACCTCGCAAACATAAGGAGACAGATCAGCATACGCTTTTGATTTACAGCATGCGTCCGCGGTAGTTTGTAAGCGTCTGCATAAATTCTTTTTTGCGGTATTTGCTGACCGGCAGCTTCTGTCCGTCTACGGTCACATCGGTTGGACTGATGTTCTGGATATGGTTCAGGTTGACCAGGCAGGATTTGTGGCAGCGGAAGAATGGTTCCTTAGCCAGCTTGTCCTCAATGGAGGCAAGCGTCTCGGAAGAAACGATGGGTTCCTGGTTTTTCCGGTGAAGAATCGTCTGCTTGTGAAGCGCCTCAATATAAGTCACCTGCTGAATCGGGCAGCACATCTCGTCGCGCCCGTGACTGACTGTCAGGAAACGCGGCGTATTGGTCTCAATTTTACGGATGACCCGGTCAAGGCAGGAGCAGAATACCGGGTAGCGGATCGGTTTTACGAGAAAATCCGCCGCGTCTACAGAGTACCCTTCCAGCGCGTACTGGATCATGCGCGTGACAAACAGAAGCTGTACCTGCTCATCAAACTGGCGCAAAGCCCTGGCGGTCCGGAGGCCGTCGATATATTTCATCTCGATGTCGAGAAAAATCAGGTCGAGCTTTTTCGGGTAATTTTCCAGAAAATACATTCCGTCCTCAAAAAAGAAATATTCCGCATCCATTCCCTTTTTCTGAAAATAGCTGTCCGCGTATTCCTTCAGGCGGTCGCGCTCCGCCGCCTCGTCCTCTACAATCGCTATGCGCATAGTGTCTCCTTAAATCCAGTTATCCCGGTTTCAGGTCCAGTTGTCGGATTTTCATCTGTTTTTTGATGGTTTGTGATATGATTATAACAAATATACCTGAATGGGGAAAGGAGATTTTTATGAAGAAATCAGAAAAAACGATTTCAAGACGTGATTTTCTGCGCGGCGCGACAGCCGGAGCAGTATCCTTCGCCGCGGCAGGGATGTTCGGCGGTCTGGTACACGCGGAGGAGAGCAGCAGCGGCGACGCGATTTACACGCCGGGTACCTACACAGCTACGGCGATGGGAATCGGCGCGGTCACAGTCACAATGACGTTTGACGAGACCAGCATTACGGAGGTCGTGGTGGATGTCTCCAACGAGACGGAGACGATCGGACAGCTGTACGGAGAAACGCTGCAGGAAGCTCTGATGGAAGCGCAGTCTGCGGACATTGACGGTGTCAGCGGTGCGACTGTTACGTCAGACGCAGTAAAGGAAGCAGCGGCAAACTGCATTGCGCAGGCGATGGGAGTAGCCGAGGCGCTTGATGCGACGAGCGAGGAAGCGGAATCCGGCTCCTGGAAGGACGCTCCGGACGCGGTGGATGACAGCGAGATCGTCGAGACCTATGACGCGGATGTCGTGGTAGTCGGACACGGATACGCGGGACTGAACGCTTGCCGTTATCTGGCAGCGCAGGGGATCAGCGTGACTCTGATCGAGTCTCAGTCCGAGGACAGCTATCAGGCGATGGGCAACGAGGCCGGCACACCGAATGCATCGGTGCTGCTGGATCTGGGCGTACCGGAAATCGACCCGATCGAGTATTACAACAACTGGATGGTAAACTCCGGCTATCAGGCAAACCCGGGACTGATGATGAAATTCTGCCAGAATTCCGGTGAGGCAATGGACGAGTACCTTTCCGTACTTTCCGAAGAAGACCTGTCCTACATGACGACGGCATTTTATCCGCCGACAGAGCATCAGATGTCTTCCATCGGCGCGTACAAGTTCTGGCCGAGTACCTGCAGCTTCTACAGCTCTGAGTGCAACCAGACCTACATCCATCAGAAGAACCGCGAGAAGGCGATTGAAGACGGCGCGACGTTTATGTTTTCCACAGAGGCGCAACAGCTGGTGATGGAAGATGATGAGGTCGTTGGTCTGATCGCTACTAACGCGGATGGGGATTATATTAAATTCAACTGTAAGGCAGTCATTCTGGCTACCGGCGGTTTCGGCGCGAACTCTCAGATGCAGCAGGATCTGCTGACTGACCTTGGCGGCTGCCTGACACCGGACGAGTCCTTCTCCGTACTGATGGATTCCGACGGACGCGGCATCCAGATGGGCTACTGGGTAGGCGGCAAGCTGGATTCCCTGGGCATCCCGACCATGAACGGCAAGCATTATCATCCGGGCTATCCGCAGGGTCTGTGGCTGGACGCGGACGGCAAGCGCTATTGCAATGAGTACTGGGGACCGATCGAGTTCCGCGGCCGTCCGGCACTGCAGATGCAGCGCAGCTTCTATGCGTTCTATGATTCAAAGCTGATTGATTATCTGGCATATTCCGTTCCTTCTCACGGGTCAACCTATGCGGATGAGGATACTCTTGCGGGCGTGGAAGAGGAGCTGGCAAACGCGCTGGCTGCCGGCAGCGAGGGCGTACAGGGCAACGACCTGAGCGCGACCTATACCCGTTACGGAGCGGAGACACTGGACGAGCTGCTTGATCTGGTTTGCTCCGATGAAACGGTGAAAGCGAACATTAAAGCTTCCATCGAGCGCTACAACGAGCTCTGTGAGGCAGGTTCTGATGAAGACTTCGGCCGCGAGAGCGAGCTGATGTTCCCGATAAAGGAAGGCCCGTTCTACTGCGACATCAAGGTGCCGGATATCGGCTGGATGATGTGTACCTGCGGCGGCCTGGTCATCAACGCAGAGCAGCAGGTTCTCAATGATTACTACAAGCCGATCAAGGGCCTGTTCGCGTCAGGCAACTGCGCAAGCGGACGTTTCGGAACCGAGTATTTCACCCCGACGCCGGGCGTCAGCCTTGGCACTACCATCACGCTGGGACGTGAGTGTGGGAAATCTGTCGAGAAATTCCTGAATGGGGAGCTTTGATCTGAGCAGTAAAATAATAAATGAATAGGGGACAATCACTTCCCCTGCGCATAAAGAGAGCCGCGTCCGGTATTTGCCGGGCACGGCTTTCTGATTGATCTCTCAGAGGTCAAATTCCCCGCAGTTCTGCTGCATAACAAATTAATGACGAGTGAAGCGAGCCTCGGTCTGAAAACCGCAGCTTGCTGCGGGGTCGTTCATTATGTAAACTCCGTAACGCCAGTATCTGTCAGCAGCCATTTTCCTTCGTGCTGACAGATATCGTTCTTCATCTCCATCTGCTGCAGTGCTTCTCTGGCCTTTTCGGCAAGCACCTCGCCATATTTCTCCCGAAGCACTGACAGGTCAATTCCCGCCAGACTTATGAGTGCGGAGTGCATTTCTTTATACATCAGGCTTTCATCGTCCAGCCGAGCGACCTGATTCGCAATCACAGAAAGGTCATCCGAATGATCCAGATACTGCTGGAGACTGTGACCATTCTTATAAGAAACTCCGTCAAGATAGCTTTCCGCTTTGTATCCGATCCCCAGCCGCTCGGTGCCATTAAGCTCTCTGACTCGGAACTGATTCTCACATCCAGGCTTTGCAAAATCATAAATCGTGTACTGGCGGTAGCCCAACTCTGCAAGCCGCGTTTTTGCCTGCTGATAAAAAGCAGTTTTTTCCTGTGCTGTACAGACAGTCAGATGCTCCTCTTGCCACCTGCGGTACAGGGAAGTCCCTCTGCACAGATGCAGCGGGTACAAGGTCAGGTGCTCCGGCTCGTAGGAAAGAACCGAGAGCAGGGAATGCTCCCAGGTATGCTCTGTCTGTCCGGGGATTCCATACAGAAGCTCAAAACTGCGATTATGCACATCAAAGGTCTTGAGGGCGACATCCACCATCGAGAGTGCTTCATAGCTGTAAGGCCTCTCCAGCAGAAGATGCTCATTCAAATCCGCCGTCTGCACTCCGAATATCCAGTGATTGACGCCGCAGTCGGGCAATTTCTGCATCAGGGCGCGGGAGTAGTCGCCCGGCATGGTCTGCAGGGAAATCTGCACATCCTCCGCTAGATGGAAATTCTTCCGCAGCGCCCGCAGCACCTTTTGCAAACCGGATGGCTCGGCCAGCACCGGACTGCCGCCCTCGATTGAAACTGCCGTCACTTCACAGTCGTCCATATCCGCAGCGGCTGACTGAATTTCCCGCACCATGGCTTCTGTGTAGGTGCGCATCATCTGCGGGCTGTATTTGCACACGGATTGAGGACAAAAGGAGCAGTGCTTAAAACAAAATGGGAAATTCAACTGCATAATAAGTTCATTCATGTGAAGGATCCTTTCCTTTGAATACTGTTTGTTATTTCGAAAAAAGAATATATTTCAATATGTACAGTATAGAATCTAAGAAATCCTTTTGCAACTGTTTCTTTAAATTAAACTTATTTCGCAGGAATTCTTTACTTCTTTGTGGTATATACGAATAATTGGCTTAATTGGAATTTAATGCCAAAATCTCTTTCGCAAAAGCTAAGGCAGCCTCCTCATCTGTAGAATTTAAAAGACATAAACGAACACAAATATTCCTACTGATATCAACCCATGTCACGATTTCATCTGAAACAGAGCCGTTTTCATAGGCGGTTCCCCACATGGTCATCTGGGCATAATACAGGGTAATGCCACCATATTCTTCTGTCTGTACTGATCCATAGTGGAAGCTGTTGTTTACTCCTTCAACTCCATTGGGGTTCCATCCATCATCATTATATGAAAAATAGGATTTCCAGTAGGCTGTTTTTGTTGAGCCGACGCTCACATCGCAAGATGCTTCTGTATTATCCAAAGAATATTCTACGCTTGCAACTGTATATAATGGATTTGATAATGCATCCTTCCAGGAAACCCCGTGGGGGACTATTTTCAGCCATTGTGTTTCTTCACTCATAGAGGCTGCCGCCAGTTTTTCTGGAAGATAGAAGTCAAATTTGCCAAGATAAGTGGACGATGCTCTGTAAAAGGCCCACATTCCGTTTCCGGACTGACCGGCATAAACGGAAAGGCCGGATAGAATCACCAATGCTGCAGCTAACAATGCTGCAAGAACACGCTTCTTTTTCACTAAAGTACGGACTGTAACATGCTGCGTCCGCAGCTTATGTTTTCTTCTTATTTCCTCAAAAGAAGATTCTGGTACAGGAAAATGCTGCACGGTGTGAATTGCCATCTCTTCAAATTCTAAATTTGTCATCACTTTTCCTCCTCAAATTTATTTCGCAGAGTTCCGATTGCTCTTTCATAACGTTTTTTTACACTATGTACGGTACGATGCAGTACCCCGGCAATTTCCTGATGGGAAAGCTGCCCCAGCAGCTTTAACCGCACGATTTCACGATCCGGTTCTTTTAATTCATCAATCATGACCAGCAGTTCCTTTACACTCAGAATGGAATTCTGATCGTCCGGATTCTCATCTGGAAAAGCTTCAGGAATTCCGACGGTCTCATATTTTTTATGCCGGAGTTCATCCATGGCAAAATTCCGGGCGACTCGAAACAGCCAGACCTTTTCAGCCTTGTCATTTACAAAGGCCGGATGCGTCTGCCATGCCTTAAAAAAGACTTCCTGCATCAGATCCTCTGCCCGGAACCGGTCACAGAGGATCGAGAAAAGAAAGCGGAATAAATCGGTATGATATTTCTGATACAATACTTCAATCCAGTCATCAGGATTCTCGGGATTCATGTTGCTGCGCCTCCTTTCCGTGTTATGAACGGTGACAATAGTTACTTTTCTGCTCGCAACTGCGTTGCTCGTTGAACATCGAAATTTCCCGGCGCAAGCGCCGCAAATTTCTTCTGGTCACATTATATAAACGTTTGGCAGAGAAAAAAAGCGACATGTTTTTCAAAATTATTTTTTGACCCTGAATTTAATTTTTGATTGAAGGGTTTACAATCAATGATCTGGATGCAATAAGCTGTTGCAGGCAAAAAATGGATTATGCACGGATAAATAATGGATTGCGAACAACAAAACCAATTGACAAATGGATAAATATTTGATAAAATATGGGAAATTACAGAAAGAAGATAATTGCCATGACGATAGAAGAAATGAGAAAGAAAAAGAACGAATGCGGATATACCTATGAACAGATTGCGAGACTGGCTGATCTTCCGGTTGGAACGGTGCAGAAGGTGCTGGGGGGCATCACAAAGTCTCCGCGCTATACTACCCTGCAGGCACTGCAAAGAGTTTTCGAGGATGAGCGGCAGCCGGCAGCAGAGGCGTTTGCCTATGATTTTGATGGGAGCGATTCGGATATCTCCCGGCAGGACTCTGTGCACGAGGCATCCTTCGCTTATGCTTCAGACGCGCAATCATATACGGTAGAGGACTATCTGGCACTGCCGGAAGACCGCCGTGTGGAGCTGATTGACGGCGTGTTTTATGACATGGCGGCGCCGACCCATATCCATCAGATGCTTGCCACGGAGATCTGGCGCTGCTTTTCGGAATACATCAGGAAAAATCATGGCGACTGCCGCCCGTTGGTCGCGCCGCTTGACGTGCAGCTGGACTGTGATGACAGAACCATGGTGCAGCCGGATGTGATGATTCTCTGCGATCCGGACAAGATCCGGCATGGCAGGCTGTATGGCGCGCCGGATCTCGCGGTGGAGATTGTTTCCCGGTCTTCATCGGTGAAGGACGGACATTTGAAGTGTTCAAAGTATGAAAGGGCCGGTGTGCGTGAATACTGGCTCGTGTATCCGGAGCAGAAAAAAGTAGTCGTATACTGCTTTGAGAAAGACGATATTCCTAAAATCTATGGCTTTACGGCTGCTGTTCCTGTAGGGATCTTCAATGGCTCCTGTGTGGTTGACTTTGCAGAAATCAATGAGTATATCGCCACCTGGTATGAGCGTCTTTAAAACTATTGTAGCTGTTTTGGACAGTATCTCGCACTTCCTGTGAAGTACGAATGATAATGTAAATAGTACAGGAAAAATCCTTCTCCAGGACGGTATCCTGCACTTCGTATGGGATATATCTCATCGTGTAGCAATTTTTAATGGACTTTTTCGTATCTGTTGAAGGTATAGACCAATTATTTAGAATGCCATGCTTAATAAAAACAGGTTGTCATTTTGACAAACTTCCCTTATACTGTTCCTCAAAGAAACACGTGATCTGAAATTGTAGTAGTCGACATGGCTTTTATACATGGACTCCTTTGGAGGTGAACGCATGGGAAAGTTTTTTAATGTGACTGGTGCATGCAATCCTGCCAGACATTATATGGTTGACCTGAAACCAAGGCTGAAAAAGATTCGCGAAATGGTGGACGCAGGCGATTACTTTTCTATAAATCGGGCTAGACAGTATGGGAAGACGACCACACTGCGGGCTCTTTCGGCATTTCTTAAAGAGGATTATACAGTCGTCAGCCTGGATTTTCAGAGGCTGAGCGCTGCGGATTATGCCAGTGAAGCGGATTTTGTAAACGGTCTGGCGCGAGAAATTCGAAGAGTAACCAGACGCATGAGTGGGATACCGGACAAAATCGTCGAGGTACTGAAAAAATATGCCGGGGAGACAGGTGAAACCGCTGCAAAACAGAACTTTAAACTTGCTGAGCTGTTTGACAGCTTCAGCGAATGGTGTGAAATATCCGAGAAGCCGGTTGTTCTGATTATAGATGAAGTAGATACTGCGTCAAATAATCAGGTCTTTCTTGATTTCCTTGCGCAGCTGAGAGCGTATTACCTGGATCGGGATGTCATGCCCACCTTTCAGTCTGTCATACTTGCCGGAGTGTATGATCTGAGAAATCTGAAAATGAAGATTCGACCAGAAGAAGAACATAAGCTGAACAGCCCTTGGAATATTGCTGCTGAGTTTAATGTGACTATGAGTTTTTCAGCGATTGATATTCAGGGATTATTGGAACAGTACGAAGCTGACTATCATACTGGTATGGATACGAAGGGGATTTCGGAATTGATTTTTGACTATACTTCCGGGTATCCGTTTTTGGTTTCGCGTCTCTGTAAAATTATGGACGAGAAGCTTTCAGACAGAGAAGACTTCCATCACGACCAGTGCGTATGGATGCCGGAAGGAATCCGGGAGGCGGTCAGTGTTTTGCTTTCTGAAAAGAATTCTCTGTTTGATTCTTTGTTTGGAAAGCTGAATGATTTTCCGGAGATGAAAAAACAGATTCATCTGTTATTGTTTCAGGGACAGCCAATTGCCTACAATGCGGATAATCCGGTGATTGATCTGCTTCATATGTTTGGCTTTGTGAAAGAAGAGAATGGAACAATGCAGATCGCGAACCGTATATTTGAAACGCGCCTGTATAATTATTTTCTGACACTGCCAAAAGAGCAGGGAGGAGAAATGTTCCGGCTGGCCAGTCGGGATAAAAGCCAGTTTATTCAGAACGGATTCCTGGATATGAAGCATATCCTGCAAAAGTTTACAGAGTATTTTGACGATATCTATGGCGATCAGAAGCAGAAGTTTGTAGAAGAGGACGGCAGACGTTATTTTATGCTGTTCCTGAAACCGATTATCAACGGAACCGGCAATTATTATGTAGAGTCGCGCACAAGAAATCAGGAACGAACGGATCTGATTGTTGATTATCTGGGGGCGCAATATATCATTGAAATGAAGATTTATCATGGAAACGCTTATAATGAACGCGGTGAAAAGCAGCTTCTGGAATATCTGGATCATTATCATTTGCAAAAAGGCTATATGTTAAGCTTTAACTTCAACCAAAAGAAGCAGATCGGTGTGAAAGAAATCGTGATTGGAGACAGGACGCTGGTCGAGGCAGTTGTATAGATGGGCTGATATTACAAAAAAATAGCTGAAGCAACTGCGTAGGCGGATAGGAGAGAAAGGCGTTCAACTGTCCGATTATAGAACGTGCGCTCGCCAGGCGCACTGAGAATACGAGCACCTATATGGGTGCTCGCTTGTTTACAGCTGTCTGATCTTTTAACAGTCAATTACAGAACTTCCGCAAATCCGCCTTCAGCCTTTCATACCGCAGCCTTTTTTCTTCTTTTGCAAAATGCACCTCTCTTGACTGCAGCGGATTGTCTGCATAATCCAGCACTTCGGCTCCAAACTGCTCGCTGGTGAGGTCAAAAACACAATCCCCGACTACATTATAGCAATGATAATTTCCGCCTGGCCGCAGGATCCCGCGGACCTCGCCGCCGAAAATATCCTGCGCCAGAAAAGCGGTGATGGAACACTGCCCAAGCGTTTTGTTTTCCGGGGTCCAGTCGGAACGCATCCTTGGCGCACAGGTGTCCGCGCACCAGATCTCTGATAAGGCATCGTATAAATCCTGCGGCGTCCGGATGCCAGCGTACAGATCTGTGAGCGCGGGGACAGCCGCGTTTTCCCATCCGTAAAAATTGTATTGCTTTGACATAATTAATGTTGCCTTTCCTTTTGCGAAATAGTATATCATATGTCCGTACTCGCAAAGCGAGTATGGACACAGGCAATGTTCCGATTTTCGAAGAAAATCGAGAACGGAACCGCGCCATCTCCGTCAGGCGATTTCAAATGCGCGGCTTTCATTATTGTATCATGACCTGAAAGGAAAGGGCAATAGAAAAATCTCAAATCACAATTGGTGAGAGCCTGCGAAGCAGACAGATCAATTCTCAAAACTATGTATTTGAAAAAGAATTCCGGGCATACTAAGGAAAGAAATGATTAAGGATTGCTCAAAGAAAAGCGAGCAAAGATAAGCTGTCAAGGGACTTTATGTCGCTTACGATATCTTAGAATGCCTGGAGGAATCAAAATGGCCAAACAGCAAAAGATTTACTGGAAGCTATGGCAAAATAAGGCGGCGATGGAGCACCTGCTGCCGATTGAGGAAAGCTTTGACCTGATCGAGCGGGAAATACGGCTTGGCGGCCGGGAGGCGGTCTTTTATTTTGTGGATGGGATGATGAATGATGAGGCAATGCTCAAAATTCTCGATTCGATCCTGAAAATTACTCCCGAAGAAATGCCCGAGGACGCAAATGGGTTTATCAAGAAAATCCCCTACACAGAGGTCGAAACGATCGAAGATTTTGACCAGGCTGTGCGCATGGTGCTTTCCGGGATGACAATCCTGTTTGTGGACGGATACGGGGAAGCCATCCAGATTGACAGCCGGACTTATCCGGTGCGCAGTGTGGAGGAGCCGGATATGGACAAGTCCCTGCGCGGCTCGAAGGATGGTTTCGTCGAGACGGTCGTATTTGACACGGCGCTGATCCGAAGACGCATCCGGGACCCTAATCTGGTGATGGAAATCGTGGAGGTGGGAACTTCCTCGCGCTCGGATGTTGTGCTGTGCTATATGAAAAATCTGATCGATCCGAAGCTGCTGGAGACCGTGCGGGAGCGGATTGGGGCGATCGACACGCCGGATCTGTGCATGAACCAGCAGAGCCTGGCCGAAGCGCTGATCGGCACTCGCTGGTACAATCCCTTCCCCAAATTTAAATTCACCGAGCGACCGGACACAGCCTCCGCCTGCGTTATGGAAGGAAAGCTGACGATTCTCGTAGATAACGCACCTTCGGCGATGATCCTGCCGACCTCGGTTTTTGACATGATAGAGGAGGCAAACGACTACTATTTCCCGGCCTGGACCAGCCTCTATCTGAAAATTTCGCGGGTTCTGATCCTCATCGTGACGGTATTTCTGACACCGCTTTACCTGCTTCTGATGCAGAACCCGCAGTGGGTGCCGCCTGTATTTGACTTCGTGCTGATCCGGGATGTGGTCAACATCCCGCTCATCTGGCAGCTGCTGATTCTGGAACTCGCGATCGACGGCCTGCGTCTGGCAGCGCTGAACACGCCGAACATGCTCAGCACACCATTGAGCATCTTTGCCGGCCTTGTGCTGGGGGAATTTTCCGTCTCCTCCGGCTGGTTTAACACAGAAGTGATGCTGTATATGGCATTTGTAGCTGTGGCAAACTACACACAACCTAATTTTGAACTGGGTTATGCCGTAAAATTCATGCGCATGATTCTGCTGATCCTGACGGCGATTTTCGGCGTGTTCGGATTTGCCGCAGGCTGTGTCATCCTGCTTTTACTGCTCTGTACGAACAAAACCTTAAGCGGACGGAATTATCTGAATGTGAAACTGAATTAAATAGACTGGTCCTGCCATTTTCTTAATCGGAGGATGGCGGGAATTCTTTGATTAAAGCTCATTTCTAATGGAATCGTTTTGACATGATTGGCATACGAAAAGTTGTTTTGTGCAATTTGTGCAAAATGTCAAAATAGTTCTTGAAATAACTTGAATTATTGTGTATGATAATCACATGTGAGTTCCCTTTCGTAAATATGGCGCGAAAGCAGTCGTGGCTAAATTTTCTGGCGGTCATCAAGCTCAGAAACAGGCGCATCAAACAAATTTATAATAACGACAGGGAGCAAAAGAGCTGGACGCAGTAGATGTGCTATCACAGCAAATTGCAGCAAAAACGATAAATACTGCAATAAAAACAATGGAAACAGTGAAAACAAAATAATGCAGGAGGATCAGTTTATGGAAAGCAGAGCTAACAGAATTGAGTCGAAATTAAACAACAATGTTGTTATCCGGACAATCCCGGGGCATTTTGCCACGAACCATTCCCATATCAATAATTATGTGGATATGACAATTATGAAATGCAGAAAGAGCGAGGCGGCTGCGGCAGCTTCCGTACTGGCGAGAAAATATACAAATAATACATACATTGACACGATCATCTGTATGGACGGCTGTGAGGTGATCGGTGCTTATCTGGCGGACGACCTGACAGAGTCCGGCATCATGTCCTTGAACCGCCACCAGACGATGTACGTGGTGACGCCGGAGATGAACCCGGGCGGGCAGTTGATTTTCCGCGACAATATGCAGATGATGATCAAAGGCAAGCACTGCATCCTGCTGCTCGCCTCTGCGACGACCGGTCGCACGATTGCGAGCGCGATTGAGTGCATCCATTATTACGGCGGAATCCTCGAGGGCATCTCCGCGATCTTCAGCGCGAGCCCGGAGGTAGAAGGCTATGAGATCAACAGCATCTTCCACGGCGAGGATATCGGCGATTATCAGACCTATGAGGTCGGTCATTGCCCGATGTGCGCTGCTGGACAGAAGATCGACGCGATCGTGAACAGCTTTGGGTATTCGAAGCTGTGATTGTGGTCGCCGACAATGCTGGTCGATATGGGGGCATTGAGAAGACAGGCAACACGAATAACCGGATTTACAGATGTGTATTTTGATGAGGTTTTTCAGCAATCAGGGGCGTCTTGGCTCAATTAGAGCCGGACGCCTTTTTTCTTAGAACGTATTGTTTATGGAATGAGTACGGTGCAGCCTCATGTCTGAAGCTCCGGCTGCGGCTGCATGAATTTTTTGCCCCAAATACTGCTATAAAAATTCTCTGTAAAAATGCTTCTATAAAAAATCCCCTGAAATACTGAATTCCCTGTTGAATTAAGACGGTATTTGTGATATTGTAACAAAAAGAAAAAAGCTTTCTGACCCATGGTCAGACTATTTTAACAGGGCGGCAGCATGAAAAAATTATATCCGATGGGGGTGATTTTCCTCATCTTCCTGATCGGGATCGGGTTTATCCTGTATCCTTCGATTGGAAATTTCGTGACATTAAATACGGCATCAGTGACGATCGCGGACTACGAGGCGGCACTGGAGGACGAGTCACTGGATCCGGATCCATCTGAGCGTCTGGAGCAGGCGAGACTTTTCAATACACATCTTTATTATGGAACCAATGAGGAGGATGAAGATAAGTGTCTGAATGTGAATGACGGTGTCATGTGTTATCTGGACATTCCGAAGATCAGCGTCTATCTGCCAGTTTACTATGGGACTTCGGACGAGGTGCTGCAAAAGGGCTGCGGCTATATTGAAAATACCTCTCTGCCTGTTGGCGGGGAGAATACGAACAGCGGCCTTTCCGGACATACGGGTCTGCCGGGCGCTGAGCTTTTATCAAATCTGGACCAGATGGAAGTGGGGGATCTGTTTTATATTCACGTTCTCGGCGAGATTCTGGCCTATGAGGTTGTGGATGTGGAAGTGGTGGAGCCGGATGATGCCGAGCTGCTGGAAATTGAGCCCGGTCGTGATCTGGTGACACTGGTGACCTGTACACCATATGGGATCAACAGTCACCGCCTTCTGGTGCGGGGAGAACGGACAGAGTATATAGTTGATGAGGATGGCGAGGAGACCATCGGCCCGCAGACTGTAAAGAAGGGGCTGTCCGCGGCGATGAAGCGGCAGCTGCTGGTGATTCTGCTGATCGCAGGAGCCGCCGTGATTGCGGTGCTTAGTGCGTTCATTTATAACAGGAGGATGAAACAGACGGTGCGCATTTCTGCTGCGGATGAGGAGAAGACCGAAGGCGATTAATTGCCAGAGACTTCCGAGGCATTAGCCCGGGACTCGCTCCGCTTGCCATTCGCTTGCTGCGCAGCAGAGCTGCGGGGAATGAAACCCGAAGGAAACGAATAATGTCGTTTCCTGTAAAATATCAGAAGAGTGGATTTGTACCTATGAAGCATAGTATCAGACAAAGACTTCCGCTGCTCTTTATTTTTCTTATTCTGGCAGCCGGGGTGGCAATTATGGGCTATCCGGTGCTGAGCAACTGGTTATGTGAGTATACGGCAAGTGTGGAGATCGCCAGCTATAACTCTGTTCTGGAAGGGCAGGACACCTCCGAGCTGGACGCGATGCTGGAGGCAGCGGAGGAATACAATGCTGCCTTAAGCGGCAATGGGAATTCGGATTCGGTGGCAGATTATGACAGCCTTCTTGCGCTGACGGACGCGATTGGATATATTGAGATTCCGAAGCTCGGGGTATATCTGCCGATTTATCATGGCGTGGATGATGAGGTTCTCCAGAAGGGGATCGGGCATATGCCGGAGACGTCCCTGCCTGTGGGCGGGGAGTCAACACACGCGGTTTTATCCGGACATACCGGGCTGCCGGCGGCAAAGCTTTTTACGGATCTGGATCAGCTGGAAGTGGGAGATATGTTTTATATCCATGTGCTGAACCGGATTCTGGCTTACGAAGTGGATCAGATTAAGGTCGTGCTTCCAGATGAGACGGACGACATTCGGATTGTCGAGGGAGAGGATTATGTAACGCTGCTCACCTGTACTCCCTATGGTGTCAATTCTCACCGTCTTCTGGTGCGCGGCACACGCACAGAGTATTATCCGGAAGTAGTTTCCGTACAGGCTCAGGTGGATACGACGACGAAGCAGAAGGTACCGGTGGAGAAGATTCTCTGGTACGGAGCTGTGGCGGCGGGAATTGTCTTACTTTTGATCATATTGCTGATTCTTTTTGCCCCTTCGGGGAGGAAAAAGAGGAAGGATACTCAGAATACGGATTCTCCGGATAAAAGTTAGAATTAGCTGAGCATTATTATTGGCCTTTAAGGCCTGGGTTTTACGCACTGCTGTACTGATATCTGGTATTAGAGAAAGAAGAGGCTATGTAAGAAAGGGTGGGAATTGCTGTGAGATGGAAGAAAGATTTTTGGCGGAAAATGCTGGTGGGCGTGATGCTTTTCGCGGCGATTCTGGGCGCGCCGTCCGGTGTGTCTGCGGAAGAGACGGGGACGCTGACCGTGCAGCTGCCTTCAAGCGCGTCCGGCATTGAACTGACGCTCTACCGCGTAGCGGATTACGACGGGGGCAATTATGTATTTACATCTGCTTTTTCCGGCAGCGGAGTATCGATCACAAACCTAAATGATTCTTCGGAAGCGCAGAGCGCGGCGCAGGAATTGGCAGACTTCGCGGCAGAGCAGAGTCTTTCCGGGCACTCAAACAGCAGCAATGATGTGGTTGCCGGAACGGTGACGGCAGACGAAAGCGGCTCGGTAACATTCGACAGTCTTTCTCTGGGACTCTATCTGGTCGCGCAGACAGATGGCACGGACCTTATGGAGGTGCAGCCTGCTCTGATCCCGGTGCCCTACAGCGGCGCTGACAGCGGGGAGGGATGGATTTACGATGTGACGGTTTCACTTAAGTATTCCTTCCCTGGCGGAGCAGTGATTCTGACAAAAACGGACGATGCCGGGGATCCGGTTGCGGATGCTGTGTTTGTACTGCAGCAGAAGGTTTATGTGGACAGTTCTTCGGAAGTGCCGTCTGACGCAGAATCGGGTACGGATGACGAAGGTGTATATTACTGGAAAGAATTCGCGAAGGATTTAAAGACGAGCGAATATGGACAGATCGTGGTGACCGGGCTTCCGACCGGCGACTTTCGTCTGGTGGAGACGGAAAATCCGGACGGATATGTGAACAGCTATTCGACTGTGAACTTTTCGATCAGCGCCGCCGGCACGGTTGAAGAGACGGACGGCCTGTATGCAGCTGCCTCAGGCGATGTACAGGAGCTGACCGCAGTAAACGCGCGGACAGCGGTGGAGATTGATAAGGTTGATGAGTTTGGTAATGCGGTAGCCGGCGCAAAGCTGGTTATTAAGGACGAGGACGGACATGTAATTCACACGGATGAAGGTATTGCTGCCTACGGCATGAATACTACTGAGGGGACAGACATTCTTTACGGGCTTCCGGCCGGCACTTACTACCTGAGTGAGGTGACGGAGCCGGACGGCTACAAATATACAGCCGACGTGATGTTTACTGTGAGCGAGGACGAGGGTGCGGTGAATAAAGTGACGATGACCGACCCGTCCCTGACCTCGGAGGAGTCGACACCAGGCGAAGTAACAGAAGGTACGCTGATCGTGACCAAGTCGCTGGTAACTCAGGACGGAATGCATTTGAGTACAGACGAAGCGGAGTATTACGTAGCACTTTTTAGTGATGAGGAGTGTACGACGCGTGTCTCCGGCGTAAAAACAATCTATTATTCGGGAACAAGTGCGAGCAGTGTGACATTCGACCATCTCGATCTGGATACGACCTATTATGTCTCTGAGACCGATGAATATGGCGAGGCATACATTACCGGCACGACAGCAGACGGGGTGATTTATGCTCCTGATTACCCGGATGGCACCTCTGTGAAGCTGACAAAAAGCAGCAGCACGGTGGAATATACGTTTGATAATGTCTTCTATGACCTGCCATCCGGATACTACTACACTGGCGAGCTGACAATCACAAAGGAGACTGTCCGCGGAGGCGAGGCATACGATACGGATGAGGTCTTCTATGCGAGAGTTTTCTTAGATTCGGCATACACACAATCTGTGGGCGATATCATTGAACTGGAGATGGACGGCGGGAGCAGCAGCAGCTATACTGTAGAGGTTGGCATAGGAGAAGATTCGAGTACAAGCGTGACCTACTATGTTGCTGAGACCGACTCTGACGGGAATCCGCTGAGCAACGGCGCAGGACTGGAGTTTACGATATCCATAGATAAGACATCCGTGACGCTCTCTACAGGCAGCTCTTCGGATACAGTGACGATCACGAATACCTTTGCGGAGGAGGAGACAGAAGAAGAGACAGAAGAGGAGACAGAAGAGGAGACGTCGGATTCAATAACGACAGGCGGGTCTTCCTCAGATGGAACATCTACGGGAGAAACGACCACATCCTCATCTGTGCAGACGGGAGATGAGACTCCGATCCTTCTTTATCTGGGACTGTTGCTGGCGGCACTGAGCATATTGCTTGCGGCAGGGATTCGCGGACAATTGCGAAAGAAAGCCGGACAGTAAGATAGCTTGCAGGAGGGAAAGTATTTACTATAATTACCGAAACGGACGGGGAGTACTCCTTACCTTGTCCGTTTCTTTTTGACCGCACTGGCTGCGAAGGGAAATTAATGGCTTTGCCCACGTCGTAAGGTTTTTTTCTTGCTGGCGCGGCAGTTGTGATGAAAAGAACATGTAATGCCCCTTCCCAGCAGCAAAAAAATGTGGTAGGATAGGCACTGGACAAAAAATTTTAAGGAAATCTCTGGTACAGGGGAACAGCATGTTCCCCTGACCGCTGTGCGCAGCCTCGGCAGGCTCTGACAAGATAGCTTTCTTGCGTAGGTGTGTGCATATCAAAAAACAGGAGGACTTCTCATGCCAAAGAGGACAGATATCCACAAGGTTTTGATTATTGGCTCTGGACCGATTATCATCGGACAGGCCTGTGAGTTTGACTATTCCGGTACGCAGGCGTGCAAGGCGTTAAAAAAGCTGGGCTACGAGATTGTGCTGGTTAATTCGAATCCGGCGACAATCATGACAGACCCGGAGATCGCGGATGTTACGTATATCGAGCCGCTGAATGTGACACGGCTGGAGCAGATTATTGAGAAGGAGCGCCCGGACGCGCTGCTGCCAAACCTGGGCGGACAGTCCGGCCTGAATCTCTGCGCCGAGCTTGCGAACACCGGTGTCCTGGAAAAATATCACGTACAGGTGATTGGTGTTCAGGTGGACGCGATTGAGCGGGGCGAGGACCGCATCGCGTTTAAAAATACGATGAACGCGCTTGGCATCGAGATGGCCAGAAGCCAGGTATCCTACAGTGTTGAGGAGGCCCTTGCCATCGCGGATGATCTGGGATATCCGGTGGTGCTGCGCCCGGCTTATACGATGGGAGGAGCCGGCGGCGGCCTGGTTTATAATAAGGAAGAGCTAAAGACGGTCTGCGCACGCGGTCTGCAGGCGAGCCTGGTCGGGCAGGTGCTTGTGGAGGAGTCGGTGCTGGGCTGGGAGGAACTGGAGCTGGAGGTGATCCGTGATAAGGACAATAACATGATCACCGTCTGCTTTATCGAGAACATTGATCCGATGGGCGTGCACACCGGGGATTCGTTCTGTGCGGCGCCGATGCTGACGATTTCGGAGGAGGTACAGAAGCGCCTGCAGGAGCAGGCCTACAGGATCGTAGAATCCGTGCAGGTGATCGGCGGCACCAATGTGCAGTTTGCCCATGACCCAAAGACGGACCGGATTGTCGTGATTGAGATCAACCCGCGCACATCCCGTTCCTCCGCGCTGGCATCCAAGGCGACCGGATTCCCGATCGCGCTGGTATCGGCGATGCTGGCGAGCGGGCTGTCTCTTTCGGAGATTCCCTGCGGGAAATATGGTACGCTGGATAAATACGTGCCGGACGGGGATTACGTGGTCATCAAATTTGCGCGGTGGGCTTTTGAAAAATTCAAGGGCGTGGAGGATAAGCTTGGCACGCAGATGCGCGCGGTCGGCGAGGTCATGAGCATCGGCAAGACCTATAAGGAGGCGTTTCAGAAAGCCATCCGCTCTCTGGAAATCGGCCGTTATGGTCTCGGACACGCGAAGAATTTTGACAAAAAGTCAAAGGAAGAGCTGCTCTCCATGCTGATCACACCATCGAGCGGGCGTCATTTCATTATGTATGAGGCACTGCGCAAGGGCGCGACTGTGGAAGAAATTTATGAGATCACGAAGGTAAAAACTTATTTCATTGAACAGATGAAGGAGCTGGTGGAGGAGGAAGAAGCACTGAGCGCCAATAAGGGAAGTCTTCCATCGGACGAGGCTCTGATTTCTGCGAAAAAGGACGGCTTCTCTGATAAATATTTAAGCCAGATTCTGGAGGTTCCGGAGGACGATATCCGTGCCCGCAGGCTGGAGCTTGGCGTGGAGGAGGCCTGGGAGGGCGTCCATGTGAGCGGTACGCCGGACAGCGCTTATTATTATTCGACCTACAATGCGGCGGATAAAAATCCTGTTTCGCAGGACAAACCAAAGATTATGATCCTTGGCGGCGGACCGAACCGTATCGGACAGGGCATCGAGTTCGACTATTGCTGTGTTCACGCCTCCTGGGCCCTGAAAAAGCTTGGTTTTGAGACCATTATTGTCAACTGTAACCCGGAGACCGTCTCGACGGATTACGATACCTCAGATAAGCTGTATTTTGAGCCGCTGACCCTGGAAGACGTCCTGAGTATTTACCATAAGGAAAAACCACTCGGCGTCATCGCGCAGTTTGGCGGACAGACGCCGCTGAACCTGGCGGCTGATCTGGAAAGAAATGGAGTAAAGATTCTGGGTACCGCCCCGTCCGTGATTGACCTGGCGGAGGATCGTGACCAGTTCCGCGCCATGATGGAGAAGCTGGAGATTCCGATGCCGGAGTCCGGAATGGCGGTCAACGCAGAGGAGGCTAAGGCGATCGCGGCGCAGATCGGGTATCCGGTCATGGTTCGTCCTTCCTATGTTCTCGGCGGGAGAGGCATGGAGATCGTCTATGACGATGAGAGTATGGAAGATTATATGGCGGCTGCGGTCGGCGTGACACCTGACCGTCCGATTCTGATAGATCGTTTCCTGAACCATGCCATGGAGTGCGAGGCAGATGCGATCTGTGACGGCACGCATGCTTTTGTACCGGCCGTGATGGAGCATATTGAACTGGCCGGAATCCATTCCGGTGATTCCGCATGCATCCTTCCGTCCGTTCATATTTCAGAGAAAAATGTTAATACTATCAAGGAATACACGAAGAAAATTGCCCAGGAGATGCATGTAAAGGGTCTGATGAATATGCAGTACGCGATCGAGAACGACCGTGTATTTGTACTCGAAGCAAACCCGCGCGCGTCACGGACCGTACCGCTTGTTTCCAAGGTGTGCAACATCCGCATGGTGCCGATCGCGACAGACATTATTACCTCGGAGCTTACCGGGCGTCCGTCACCGGTGTCGGCACTGAAGGAGCAGAACATTCCGAACTATGGGGTGAAGGAAGCAGTATTCCCGTTCAATATGTTCCCGGAGGTCGATCCGCTGCTCGGGCCGGAGATGCGCTCCACCGGAGAGGTGCTGGGACTTTCCCCGTCCTATGGCGAGGCTTTTTACAAGGCGCAGGAGGCGACGCAGACCAGACTGCCGCTGGAGGGTACTGTGCTGATCTCCGTCAGCGGCAGGGATAAGCCGGAGGTCGTGGAGATTGCGCGCAGCTTTGCAGAGGATGGATTTAAGATTCTGGCAACTGGCTCGACTTATGAGCTGATTGCGGCGAACGGAATCAAGGCAGAAAAGGTCAAAAAGCTCTATGAGGGCCGCCCGAACATTCTTGATCTGATTATGAATGGCGATATTGATCTGATTGTGAATACGCCGATCGGAAAAGAGAGTGCTCATGACGACAGCTACCTGCGCAAGGCAGCTATCAAGGGCAAGATTCCGTATATCACAACCATGGCAGCGGCACGTGTAACTGCGCAGGGTATTAAATATGTGAAGGAGCATGGTCCCGGAGAGGTAAAATCTCTGCAGGAAATCCATGGTGAGATCACGGATATGAAATAAATGTGCAAATGACAGACCAGATCGGAAAAACAACATTCCTTCTGAATGATCAGTGCAGCCCCAGCCAGCGGATTTTTGCCGGGCTGGGGCGTATATTGATGCGCAGGGCTGCGTAAGGAATTATTCCAGCTTTGCCCACGTCATAAGGATCTACGTTTCGCTCCGGTCGGTGCCTGCGTCCTCGATTTTCTTCGAAAATCGGGACATGAAACGCGTGCCACTGGCACTCAGCACCCTTATGACATGGACGCAGCCCGCGCTAAGCGGATAGGGGTTCGACAAGCTTCCCTATCCGATTTTTTAAATTCAGAAGCAGCAGGGTATTTGCTGTTTCGTAGTTTCCAAGAATCAGAGGAGGAGAGGGGCTTCAGATTGAAATCATTTCGTACAATATTACTGGACATTTTTACAGATATCGTAAGCGGTGTGCTGCTCGCCGCCGCTTTCTACAGCTTTGCGATACCGGCTGACTTCCCGATGACGGGAGTCTCCGGTGTCGCACTTATTTTCTACCATCTGGCGGGACTGCCGGTCGGAATTATGACAATTGTACTGAATATTCCGATCGCGCTCGGCTGTTACCGGACGCTGGGGAAGCAGTTTTATCTCAATTCGCTGAAAACGACGGTGATTACCTCCGTCATCATGGATGCGCTGGGACCGAGGCTGCCCGCCTATCAGGGGGAACTGCTGCTGGCAGCCATCTGTGCCGGAGTGTGCTGCGGCTTAGGGTACGCGATCGTATTTATGCGAAATTCTTCTACCGGTGGATTTGATTTTATCATGATGACGGTGAGGCATTACCATCCTCATCTTTCTCTGGGACGAATCGCATTTTCCATGGATGTGGTCGTGATTCTGATCGGCGGCGCTCTGATCGGGGATGTGGACGCGGTGATTTATGGAATTATCCTGAATTATCTGTACACGACGGTCCTTGACCATGTTCTTTATGGCACGAGTGCCGGCAAGCTGACCCTGATTATCACTGATTTCCCAGAGAAAATGGTGCGCGCGATTGACGAGACGACCGGGCGCGGCGCGACCATCCTCAATGGCTCCGGCGGGTACAGCGGAGAAAATAAAAGCGTAGTGATGTGCGCGAGCAGCAAAAAGGAAATGTACGGCATACGCAAACGAGCCCATGAGGTAGACGAAAAGGCATTCGTCATTATTGTGGAATCGAATGAGGTCATTGGGGAAGGCTTCCGGCTGCCGCAGGATGCGGCACTGTAGAGATTCCGTTCCATACAACATGGCCGCCGCAGATGGTATAATGAATTTTTCCGTATAATTCCATTCCGGTAAAGGGAGAATTTTCTGATTTAGACTGGTAGTGGCCGGCAACAAAGGTCTCCTCCGGATTGAAAATGACCAGGTCGGCAACGCTGCCCGGGCGGATGGAGCCATAGAGCTGCTCTTTGGCGTCAGCAGCCAGCTTTGTTTCGCCTGAATCAGCTGGACGGGCCGCTTCCGCTGAAATGGAGGCAGTTTGCACCAAGACCGAATCCGGGGCTGTGCCGGGCTGCGCCAGTTCATTGATCCGATAAAGCCTGGCAGGGTTGACTGTCATTTTTTCCAGAAGCTGCATCAGGGTCAGATGTCCGGGGCGGACAAGGTTCGTGATGCCCAGTGCCAGCGAGGTCTCGAGGCCTATGATGCCGCTCGGAGCCGAAAAGAAGTCTTCACGGCTTTTCTCTGCTGTGGCATGCGGCGCGTGGTCAGTCGCGATGATGTCAATGGCGCCGTCCTTTAACCCGGCGATGATGGCCATGCGGTCTTTTTCTGTTCGCAGAGGCGGGTTCATTTTCGCGCAGGTTCCGTAGGCTTCCACGGCTTTTTCCGTCAGTGAAAAGTGATGGGGAGTTGCCTCGGCAAAGACCGGAGCCCCCAGTTTTTTGGCTGTGCGTACAAGCTCTACAGAGGTGCCGGAACTGATATGCTGGATGTTAATCACGGCTCCGGTGTAGTTTGCAAGCATACAGTCACGGGCGACCAGGAGATTCTCCGCTATGGCCGGAGCAGTCTGGTTGGTACCGGCTTTTACTATAAAATCAGGATCCTCTTCATGAAACGAAAGTGGAAGCTTCAGAGCCTTCGCACGGCGCATGGCTTCCGCAGCAAGCTTTTGATCGGTCAGCGGAATCCCGTCGTCGGTAAAACCACACGCGCCTAACTGTGCCAGAGATTCAAAATCTGTCAGCTCTTTTCCCAGAAGACCTTTTGTGACAGTTGACGTAAACTGGATTCTGACGGCTTCTTTTTTTGCGCGTAGGATCAGATCGGAGAGGGTTTCCGGGTTGTCAACGGGCGGGTTAGTATTTGCCATACATACGACCGTGGTAAAACCACCTGCCGCTGCCGCACGTGCCCCTGTGTGAAGGTCTTCCTTATGTGTATAGCCGGGGTCGCGGAAATGGACATGCACGTCAATCAGACCAGGCGCGACTACGCAGCCGGATGCGTCGAGGATCGTCTCGTTGCCGACGTCACAGGTGATAGAACCGGCGGGACGGATGTCCGCGATATAGCCGTCTGTTATTCTCAGATCTGCCGGGAAGGTTTCTCTGGTACCCGGTGAGATAAGCAGGCCGTTTTTTATAATCATGATAGCTTCCTTTCTACATATTTATAATAGTTATAATAGAATGAGACGTGTATTCCCATCCTTTTCTTGCTGGCTTCCCCGGCGAAGATAAAACATGGATTTATAAAATAGCAGGATCCTCCTTAGCCGCCTGAACTATTATAGAATAAATTCTTTTGCCTGTAAAACATTTTTTATACTTTACAATTTGTCCCGAATGTGCTAGTATTACTAACGCGCGTTGGAGACAGTCATGACGGCTGTTCACACGACGTATCAGCACCTGTAGCTCAGAGGATAGAGCAGTGGTTTCCGGTACCACGTGTCAGGGGTTCGACTCCCTTCAGGTGCGCGGCAGACTCCGGCAGGAAATGATGTCCTGCCGGAGTTTTTTTATGCACAGGGCCTGGAAAGGTGTTTTGCGGCTAAAGCCGCCCCGGCCCGCGCGGGCGAGTAGGGGACAAGTCTCACTACTCGATTGCGCAGGGCTGCGAGAAGAATTATTCCGGCTGCCGCCCACGTCATAAGGATCTACGCTTCGCTCCGGTCGGTGAATATCCCGCACAAAGTGCGGGATGTCACCCGGCGAGAGCCTGCGTCCTCGATTTTCTTCGAAAATCGGGACATGAAACGGTCCTGTTTTATTTTTACGAAGAAACGAGCTGCAGCCTGTGTGAGGCACTGGTAAACTGGTAGATATGATTTCCCAGGACTTCCTCAGGACTGACATAGTTTTTGTTGATATCCGTTACGATTTCCTGTATGGTTTCCCATCCCAGTTCATCGCCGGAAGTGCCGAAGGGCAGAATCAGGCATTCATGGATGCTGCTTGGCAGGACATAGTAATTCGCACATGTATTTTTACTGATCTGCTCCAGAACATCTTCAAAAATGATATTGACGGCGCCGAAGCTGAATTCCTCATTCGTAAGAATGTACAGGGGAGGGCGATCGACTTCCGGCGTAAAGCGTGTGTAGTCCGGAATTCTTTCACATAGGAACTCATCCATTGAGTCCAGCCGGAAGGGGAGCAGAAGCCGGGTATTCGCCAGTGCCAGGGAATGCAGCCGTTCCGGACTGACGCCCCACATTTCCAGGTGCGCGTTTCGCACGAGGATGCTGGATCTGCCAAAGACGCTGTTATCCATCCGATAATAATAGATAATGGCAAGATCCAGAAACCGCTGATGCGGAATACTGCTTAAAAGAGTCCGGTTTGTCTCGTAATTGACAAGACGGCAGACAATCTTTTTGTGCGCCATTTCAAAATTCATGTAAAAAGACAGATCGAACGTAGCTGTCCTGCGGTTATTCCGGTGAAAATCCAGAATCTCCTCTGCGATTGTGTCCAGATCGATGCCGAGGAGGTATTCCTGGTAAAAGGATTCCAGGTAAATTGCCGGGGATGTATTTTCGCCAGGAAGCAGAATCGTCATACCGTCTGTCGGCGGCCGGTTCACTTTCTGGATACGGCTGATCTGGATCTGCGCCCGATGGTCGAGACGACGCTCGACTATTTTTGTAATCTGTTCTACGAACATACTATAATTCAAATAGTACCACCTTTCTGTATTCGTGTATTTCACGTGGCTGATTTGACACGCGAAAAAGGATCTCCAGTAATTTTGAATCTTCACCGTTTCCTGCATGCTGGTCTGCGGTTATGATTATAATATGTTGAAAGCTACATGCCTGGTGCTCGAAGTATTATAGCAAACAAGTACACATAAAGCAAGTGGAAAATTCACAATGAATGAAAGAAAATTTAAAAGCAGAGATTTTTAAAAGTATCGAAAAAAACCGCACGATATTGTGTTAAATATCGTGCGGTTGATACATGCGTGATGTGCACAGAACCTGTCTGGAATTTTTATACGCGGGAAAGATATTCGCCTGTCCGGGTATCAATTTTGAGCCGGTCGCCGGTGTTGACAAAAAGTGGAACATACACGACAGCTCCAGTCTCAACGGTAGCCGGTTTGGAAGCGCCGGTAGCGGTGTCACCCTTGAGTCCCGGCTCGGTCTCGGTCACTTCAAGCTCCACGAAAAGCGGAGGCTCCACCGCGAACACATTTCCATTGTGGGAGCAAATCTTGACCAGCTCATTTTCCTTAACAAACTTAAGCGCATCGCCAATCGTATCCTTATTAAGGCCGATCTGGTCATAGGTCTCCGTATTCATAAAATAAAACAGATCCCCATCTGCGTAAAGATACTGCATCTCCACACGATCAATACGTGCTGTAGGGAATTTCTCCGTCGGCCGGAAGGATTTCTCTACTACGCCGCCGCTGATGATGTTCTTTAATTTTGTTCTGACAAATGCCGCTCCCTTGCCTGGCTTTACATGCTGGAATTCTATGATCTGATAAATGTTGCCATCCATTTCGATCGTAATGCCGTTTTTGAAATCGCCTGCTACTATCATGTCGTCGTCTCCTCCTGAATAAAAATCATAAACGGCTCACAACCGTTTACATCAAAAAGTCGATTCATGTTTTCCTGAATCGCGTGATCTGTTTTATTCTACCTTATTCGTCTATAATTTTCAACTGTTTTCTGAGTTAAAATTTATATTTCCTTAAGAAATGAGTGTTTACATATTTGTGTAAATATGCTAAACTTATATATAGTTTATGTGCTGTTGTCTCAAAAATACAAAAGAGATCCGAGAATGTACCTGAATTTTCAGAAAAGTCGCTGCTTTCTTGCGAATTTCTGAGGAGAGAACTTTTGATGATACATTACGAGACTGAGGTCATGAGACAGGTGCGGACGGACAGGGAGGGCATAGGAATATGTTGGATAACATCAGAGAGTGGATTTCAGATAATCTCCGCTATATTTTACTGGGGCTGGCGGTGATTCTTCTTATTATAATTGCGTTTTTTGCGATCAGGCTTGTCACTCACATCGGGTCAGGCGATTCAAAGAGCAGCAATACCGTGCAGGAGACGGAGACACAGACCGACAGCTCAGATTCCTCAAATGACACAGTAGAAGCGCTTGTGAAAGACCAGGAGGATGTGCTGTCCCTGGCCAAAAAATACTGGACGGCGGTCGGCGATCTGGACTTTGATACGCTTGAGGAAATATGCGGGACGGCGTTTGACGAGACTGCACGCGCTACAATAGAAGCAACGGATAAGGCGGTAGAGTCGTATAGCGATATTATCACCTACTCTAAAAATGGTGTTACAGATGGCTCTTATGTCGTATATGTATACATGGAAATGAAGCTGAGCGGGATAGAGACGGAAGCCCCGACACTGCGGCAGATGTATATGCAGCCGGATTCAGACGGAACCCTTCTGGTTCTTCCGAGTGAGAGCTATACTTCAGAAATTTCGGAATACATCCTGGAGCGTCAGTCGGATTCGGATGTGCAGGCATTGATTGACGATGTTAATAATACGCTGGCAGAGCGGTGCGAGGCGGACGAGGATCTGGCGAAGTACATCGAGTCGATTTCTTCCGATTCGGATTCTTCAGATTCTTCTTCCGAAGATGATTCCTCCGATGACACTGACGATTCGGACAGTGAGGGAACGCTTGGCACGATGAAGACGACGACCGGCGTAAATGTACGCAGTGAGGCTTCTGCCGAGAGTACGAAGCTTGGTTCCCTGGTGGCCGGCTCGCAGGTCGAGGTGCTGGAGAACCTGGAGGACGGCTGGTCGAGGATTACCTACATTGATTCCTCAGGCAGCACGGTAGAGGGATATGTCATGACGCAGTACCTGACAGAGTGATGTTGATGTACGCATAGATTATGGCAGGCGAGTCACCGTTCCGGTTAACAGGATGGGGGCGGCAGCGGAGAGATTTGTTCAGGACAGGACCTTACTAAAGAGAAAAAGAAGAGAGCGATGGAGATTCCATTGCTCTCTTGTCTTTGCTTTTGGGATGTGGTATAGTTATCGGTGCCGGAAACGGCTATTATTATATAATGATGATACAGAGGACACATGCTGACACAGGAGAAAAATACATTTAAAGATGAGCCTGTACGGCTGAATAAATTTTTGAGTGACGCCGGATACTGCTCCCGGCGTGAGGCTGACCGGCTGATTGAGGCGGGACGGATCACGGTAGACGGGCAGAAGGCTGCTGTGGGAATGAAAATTTCCCCCTCGCAGATTGTGCGCGTGGATGGCGAAGTGGTGGAACGCGAAAACGAGAGGGTATTGCTTTCCTTTCATAAGCCACGAGGGGTGGTCTGTACGACGGATACCACCTGGGGGGATACGACCATTTATGACCTGATTGACTATCCAAAGCGAGTCTTTTCCGCAGGCCGTCTGGATAAGGATTCAGAGGGACTTCTTCTGATGACAAACGACGGCGATCTTGTGAATAAAATCATGCGGGCAGCCAATTATCATGAAAAGGAATATCTGGTCAGTGTGGATCGCGAGATCCGCCCTGATTTTTTACAGAATCTCTCAGAGGGTGTATATCTGAAGGAGCTGAATATCAGGACGCGGCCGTGCGAGGTTTTTTCAGTTGACAGATTCAGGTTTCGCATCATTCTGACGCAGGGACTGAACAGGCAGATTCGTCGTATGTGCGACGCGTTTGGTTACCGGGTGACGAGACTGATACGTGTACGTGTGATGAATGTTGAGCTGGGAAATCTGAAGCCAGGCGCATACCGCCCTCTGACCACTGAGGAAGCTGCGGGCTTGCTTGACCAGGTATCCAGGCAGTAACCAGTGATTAGTGCTTAGTGCTTAGTGGTTAGTAGTTGGAGATTAGTGATTAGTGGTTAGAGATTAATGGTTATTTTTTAGCAGATACTGAAATGAGAATTGCAGATGGCGGAAGCTGGCTGGAGATTCGTGTATGATGGGGATGTTGCTGATTGAAATGAAAGCCGCAGATGTTGAAAGCTGGCCGGCCAATAGAGGATAATGGAGATGTATCTGCTGCCGACAGTCAGAATAGGAATCGAAATAAGGATTTGGTGATAAGACATGGATCAGAAACTGGAGCGGATGAAGGAACTCTCCGCGATATTAAAAGAAGCGTCCAGGGCGTATTATCAGGATGACACGGAGATTATGAGCAACCTGGATTACGACCGACTTTATGATGAGCTTCTGAGTCTTGAGAAGGAGACGGGGATTGTCATGGCAGACAGCCCGACGGTGACGGTCGGCTATGAGGCTCTGGATTCCCTGCCAAAGGAGCGGCACGAGTCGCCGATGCTTTCTCTGGATAAGACAAAATCTCCGGAAGATCTGGCCGCGTTTGCAGGGGAACATGAGATCCTGCTCTCGTGGAAGCTTGACGGACTGACCGTCGTGCTGACCTATCAGGACGGCAGCTTGGTAAAGGCGGTCACGCGCGGCAATGGGGAAATCGGCGAGGTGGTCACCAACAACGCAAAGGTTTTCCAGAACATTCCTCTGCGTATTTCTTTCCGGGGCGAGCTCATTCTGCGTGGGGAGGCGGTTATCACCTACCCGGATTTTGAAAAAATCAATGAAGAGATTTCTGACGCGGACGCCCGCTATAAAAATCCGAGAAACCTCTGCAGCGGCTCGGTCCGTCAGCTCAATAATGAAATTACGGCAAAGCGGAAGGTGCGCTTTTTCGCATTTGCCCTGGTACGGGCAGATGGCGTGGATTTTGAGAATTCCCGCGGCAGGCAGATGGAATGGCTGAAGTCTCAGGGCTTCGAGACAGTGGAATACCGGAAAGTGACCGCGGCCGGGGTGCCGGAGGCGGTGGCTTATTTTGCAGAAAAAATACAGCATTACGAGGTACCCTCAGATGGGCTGGTGGCAATTTATGAAAATATTTCCTATGGTCAGTCTCTGGGGCGTACGGCGAAATTTCCACGCGATTCGATTGCTTTTAAATGGAAGGATGAGACCAGAGAAACGATCCTGACGGGGATTGAGTGGAGTCCGTCGCGGACGGGCCTGATCAATCCGGTCGCCCTTTTTGAGCCGGTTGAGCTCGAAGGCAGTACAGTCAGCCGCGCGAGTGTCCACAATCTGAGTATTGTCAAGTCACTTGGGCTTGGTATAGGGGATCATATCGTAGTCTACAAGGCAAACATGATTATCCCGCAGATCGCGGAAAACCTGACCAGGAGCGGCAATCTGGAAATTCCTTCCGTCTGTCCTGCGTGTGGCGGGCCGACACAGATCCGACGGATGGGGCAGCGCGACGCGAAAGGGAATGAAGGCATTTCTCCTGCGGAACCAGAAGGGGAGGCTGTTGAGACCCTTTATTGCGTGAATGAGGAATGCAGCGCAAAAAAAATCAAGCTTTATACGCTGTTTGTCAGCCGCGACGCGCTGAACATTGAGGGTCTCTCCGAGGCGACTCTGGAGAAGCTGATCGGGCGTGGATTTCTCCATTCCTTCGCGGATATTTTTCATCTTTCTGATTACAGAGACGAGATTGTCGGGATGGAGGGGTTTGGTGATAAATCCTGTGAAAATCTGATACGGAGCATTGAAAAAGCGCGCTCCACGACACTCCCCAGGCTGCTGTACGGCCTTGGTATTCCGAATATCGGGGTGGCGAACGCGAAGCTGATCTGCCGTTTTTTTGATTACGATCTGGTACGGATACGCCAGGCTTCCGCCGAAGAGTTGTCCGAAATCGAAGGCCTGGGCGGCGTGATTGCCGCTTCTGTTGTGGATTATTTTGCAAATGAGAAAAACAAGCTGGCGCTGGACGCTCTGCTTGGAGAGCTTCAGATCGAAAAGCCGGCGGCAGACGACACTGCGCAGAGTCTGGCAGGGAAAACATTTGTCGTCACAGGCAGCGTGGAGCATTTCGCAAACCGCAGTGAATTGAAGACATTTATTGAAGAGCGGGGCGGTAAGGTAACCGGATCTGTTACGGGGAAAACGGATTTTCTGATTAATAACGATACCATGTCCTCATCCTCTAAAAACCGCAAGGCGAAGGAGCTGGGGATTCCGATCCTTTCTGAGACGGATTTTCTGGCCATGTGCGGATCCCAAGATGAAGCCGGGTAATTGTAAATCCGTACATGAAATCTGTGGGATAAATCTTCGAACGAAATCTATGGAGTGATTTTTCAAACGAAATCTGAGGATTATATTTACGGATGAAATCTAATAAAATCCCCGAGTCAAATTTACGGTTCTGGACATGTTGGGTAAAGGAGGAAGGCACGTATGCCGATAAAAGTACAGAGCTCCCTTCCTGCGAAGGAAATACTGGAGCGTGAAAATATCTTTGTGATGGATGAAAATCTGGCGGTTCATCAGAACATCCGGCCGATTCATATCGCGATTCTGAATCTGATGCCGCTGAAGGAGGAGACAGAGCTGCAGCTTCTGCGCTCGCTCTCCAATACGCCTCTTCAGGTTGAAGTCACCTTTGTAAAAGTCACCTCTCATGAGGCTAAAAATACCTCATTGAGCCATCTGAATCAGTTTTATGTCGAGTTTTCTGACATTAAATCCCGGCGTTTTGACGGGATGATTATCACGGGCGCCCCTGTGGAGCTGATGGAGTTTGAGGAGGTGGACTACTGGCAGGAGCTGACGGAAATTATGGAGTGGACGAACATGCATGTGACCTCCACGATTTATCTCTGCTGGGCCGCGCAGGCGGGTCTTTACTATCATTACGGACTTCCCAAACGGCGTCTTGAGAAGAAAATGTTCGGCCTCTTCTGGCACCGGGTAAAAAACCGCAAAATCCCGCTGGTAAGAGGGTTTGACGACATGTTCCTGGCTCCGCATTCCCGCCATACGGAGGTGCCGATAGAGGAAATCCGCAGGGTAAAAGAAATTACAATCCTCGCGGAGTCCGATGAGGCAGGCCTTTTTCTGGCGATGGCAGACGGCGGCCGCAGGATTTTTATCATGGGACACCCAGAGTATGACCGCGTGACCCTCGATGGAGAATATCACAGGGATCTCGACAAAAACCTTCCGATTGAGATTCCGAAAAATTACTACAGGAATGACGATCCTTCTGTTAAGCCTTTGCTGATGTGGCGTTCCCACGCTAACAATCTCTACACAAACTGGCTGAATTATTACGTATACCAGGCGACTCCGTATGACCTCATGGGGACCCCGGATTTTGATTATGTGTACAGCCAGCTGAGCCAGTGGAGTCCGCAGCACAATATGCAGAATCTGCCGGATGATTATGATTTTGTTATATGATGATACAAGGGACACAAGGTCAGGAATGGAACGCTCGCGTTCCTGTTCCTGACTTTGGGGACCGTAGTATCATGTCCTTTTGTCGCTCGAATCATATGAAAATGCAATTGACAATCAGCCTGATAATCGGTAAGATGGATGAAAACGTGGAAGGAGAAGTAAATAGTTATGGCAAAGGTTGGTATTGTAATGGGCAGTGATTCGGACATGCCTGTGATGAGGAAGGCAGCGGACATGCTGGAGAAATTTGGTATTGAGTATGAAATGACGATTATTTCGGCTCATCGGGAGCCGGATGTATTTTTTGAATATGCGAAAAACGCGGAGGCGAAGGGCTTCAAGGTGATTATCGCCGGAGCGGGCATGGCCGCTCATCTGCCGGGCATGTGCGCGGCGATTTTCCCGATGCCGGTGATCGGCATCCCCATGCACACGACTTCCCTCGGAGGAAGGGACTCTCTGTACTCGATTGTGCAGATGCCCACGGGGATCCCGGTGGCAACCGTAGCGATTAATGGCGGAGCGAATGCTGCGATTCTTGCGGCGAAGATGCTGGCGATCTCGGATACGGAGCTTTTACAGAAGGTAAAGGACTACGCTTCAGAACTGAAAGAACAGGTTGAGGCGAAGGACGCGCGACTGCAGGAGGTCGGCTACAAGGCGTATTGACAGCGGACAGCTGCGTCGCGTTCGAAAACTGACAATTGATACGAGTGGAGGAAGAGATGGATTACAAAAATGCAGGGGTAGATATTGAGGCTGGCTATCGATCCGTGGAGCTGATGAAGGAACATATCCGGAAAACGATGCGCCCGGAGGTGCTGACCAACATCGGCGGGTTTTCCGGCGCGTTTTCGATGGAAAAGATCAAACAGATGGAAAAGCCGACGCTTGTCTCCGGTACGGACGGAGTGGGTACGAAGCTGAAGCTGGCCTTCCTTCTGGATAAACATGATACGATCGGTATTGACTGTGTGGCGATGTGTGTCAATGACATTGCCTGCGCAGGCGGGGAGCCACTGTTTTTCCTGGATTATATTGCCTGCGGGAAGAATTATCCGGAGAAGATAGCCGAAATTGTCAGCGGTGTTGCCAGGGGCTGCGAAATGTCGGGAGCCGCGTTGATCGGCGGCGAAACGGCGGAGCATCCGGGACTGATGCCGGAGGATGAGTATGATCTGGCCGGCTTTGCGGTTGGCGTAGTGGATGAGAAGGATCTGATCACCGGAGCGGATTTAAAAGACGGTGACGTTCTCCTTGGGATTGCCTCGTCCGGCGTCCACAGCAATGGCTTTTCACTGGTTCGTAAGGTATTTCCGATGGAAAAGGAAGCACTGGAGACCTGGTATGAGGAGCTGGGCGGCACACTTGGAGAGACCCTGCTGACACCGACCCGGATTTATGTAAAGGCGCTTCGCAATGTAAAAGAGGCATGCGTCCGCGTGAAGGCGTGCAGCCATATCACGGGCGGCGGATTTTATGAAAATGTGCCGCGCATGCTTCCGGAAGGAAAGCGCGCGGTGATCCGCAAAGACAGCTACCCGGTTCCGGCAATTTTTGATTTGCTGAAGAAAAAAGGTGAAATTGAAGAATATATGATGTATAATACCTATAACATGGGCATTGGTATGGTTGTGGCAGTCGACCCGGCAGATAAAGAGACTGCGAAGTCTGCGATTCAGGCTGCGGGCGAGACGGTTTATGAGATCGGCGCGGTCGTAAATGGAGATAAAGGAGTAGACTTATGCTGAAGGCAGCAGTGATGGTATCCGGCGGCGGCACAAACCTGCAGGCGATTCTGGACGCGATCACGGATGGGAAAATTACAAACGCTGAGGTTGTCCTCGTGATCAGCAACAGCACAAAGGCGTTTGCTCTCGAACGGGCTAAAAAGGCCGGGATTCCGACCGCGTGTGTTACAAGGCGGCAGTATCCGGAGCCGGAAGCGTTTAATGCCGCGCTCCTCTCCCTTTTGCAGGAGTCCGGCGCGGATCTGGTCGTGCTGGCAGGGTGCCTGGTTGTAATTCCTCAGTGCGTGGTGGACGCCTTTCCAAACAGGATTATCAATATCCACCCGGCGCTGATTCCATCCTTTTGCGGAACAGGCTGTTATGGTCTGAAGGTGCACGAGCAGGCGCTTGCGCGAGGGGTGAAGGTCACCGGAGCAACCGTACATTTTGTGGACGGAGGCACTGACACGGGGCCGATTATTTTGCAGAAAGCGGTCGAAGTGCGGCAGGATGATACGCCGGAAATTCTGCAGCGCAGAGTGATGGAGGAAGCGGAATGGGTGATTCTGCCCCGGGCGATTGACCTGATCGCGAACGGGCGGGTACAGGTCACAGACGGGAGGGTGATTCTTTCCTGAGGATGATTGAAAGAGGAGGAATTTATGAAAATTTTAATTGTGGGAAGCGGCGGCAGAGAACATGCGATCGCATGGAAGGTGGCACAGAGTCCGAAAGCGGAAAAGATTTATTGTGCGCCGGGAAATGCCGGGATTGAGGAGTATGCGGAATGCGTACCCATCAAGGCGATGGAGTTTGAGCGTCTCGCGGCGTTTGCAAAGGAGCATCAGGTCGACCTTACAGTGGTCGGCATGGACGATCCTCTGGTCGGCGGAATCGTAGATGTCTTTGAGGCAGAGGGACTGCGGGTCTTTGGCCCGAGGAAGAATGCGGCGATCCTGGAAGGGTCGAAGGCTTTTTCTAAGGATCTGATGAAAAAGTATGGAATCCCGACAGCTGCCTATGAAAGCTTTACGGATGCAGATGAGGCACTTCGTTATCTGGAGACGGCGAAATTTCCGATCGTGCTGAAAGCGGACGGCCTGGCGCTGGGCAAGGGCGTATTGATTTGTAATACTCTGGAGGAAGCAAAGGACGGAGTGCGGGAGATCATGCTGGACAAAAAATTCGGCATTGCCGGAAATTGCATGGTGGTGGAAGAGTTTCTGACCGGCCGCGAGGTATCGGTGCTTTCCTTCGTGGACGGAAAGGCGATACGCACCATGACCTCCGCACAGGATCATAAGCGAGCCGGAGATGGTGACACTGGTTTAAATACCGGCGGCATGGGGACTTTTTCACCGAGTCCGTTTTATACAAAAGAGATTGATGATTTTTGCCAGAAGGCGATCTACCAGCCGACTGTTGATGCGATGGCGGCAGAGGGAAGACCGTTCCAGGGTGTTATTTTCTTCGGATTGATGCTGACCGCCGACGGGCCAAAGGTGCTCGAATACAACGCACGGTTTGGAGATCCGGAGGCTCAGGTCGTTCTTCCGCGCATGAGAACAGATATTGTAGAGGTATTCGAAGCCTGCGTGGACGGCACGCTCGACCAGATCAGTCTGGAGTTTGAAGATAACGCCGCGGTCTGCGTGGTGCTTGCTTCTGACGGTTATCCGGTTCAATATGAAAAGGGAAAGGCGATTGACGGACTGGATGCTTTTAAGGGCAGGGACGGTTATTACGTATTTCACGCGGGTACCGCCAAAAAAGACGGGCGCATTGTGACGAACGGAGGACGAGTGCTGGGGGTAACTGCGAAGGGAGAGGATCTGAAGAGCGCCCGGACGAACGCGTATCAGGCCGTGGAATGGGTTTCCTTTGAAAATAAATATTTCCGGCATGATATTGGAAAGGCTATAGACGAGGCGTAATTGCAGAACAAAAAGAGGAGTATAAGTAATGAGAATTCTGAAGATAAACAAAAATATGTTTCTGACGCTGGTTCTGGCGGTTTGCCTTCTGCTTGGAGGAATGAAGGCTCGGGCAGACAGTCTTTCCGCGGACAATTCCCTCTCATCTCTCGGGATTACAACAGAGGGAGCAACTGTCTCGCCGGAGTTTGCTTATGGGACGACTGTTTATGATGTCACTGTCCCGGCGGGGACGACTTATCTGTCGCTCGACCCGACGCCCAGCAACAGTGCCGCATATATCGACAGCATCACAGGGCAGGAACTGACGGATGGAGCGGCTACGGTGTCTATCGTCGTTGTAGCGGAAAACGGCGATGCATATACGTACTATCTCTATGTCACAGCGGAAGAAGGTGAGGCAGCAGCCGAGACAGAGACGGAGGTGCAGACGGAGGCACAGACTGAGACGGAAGCCGAAACGGAGGATTCCCGCTATGTGAGTGTCGCGCGGGAGACTCTGGAAAACGCGGAAAATACGATTGCGACGCTGAAATCGGAGACGAGCTCTTACCGGGATCGAGTGAACCTTCTGATGAAGATCCTTTATGGAATGATCGGTCTCTGCGTCGTGCTTCTGTTTACCGTGATCAATCTTCTTCTGAAAAACAGTGACCGGAAATCGGAGCTGAATGCCTACCGCGAGATGGGGTATTCTCTGGAGCAGGAGGAACGGGAGCCGGATCGTGCGGCAAAGAAATCTGAAAAGAAAAAGTCCGAAAAGAAACAGAAGAAGAAAAAGGCTGCAAAGCCGGTGATTGTAGAGACAGGACCCAGACAGTCTTCAAAGGAGCGGGAGGATGTTTCTTCGCGTGCATACAGCGAACGGAAGCAGGATGCTTATTCTGAGATGGATGAATTTGACCGTACCGGGAGGGACACTTTTTACGAGAAAGAACCGACCGCAGACGCAAGAATGACGGATGACCCCGCAACTGTGCCGAAGCCCGCCAGGGCGAAAAAGCAGATGAAGCAGATGCCGGAATACGAGTTACCAGGAGAAGCTGCCCGCTATGAGCCGAGAAAGAAGCCTCCGGTGGACGGCAGTGAAGATGATGGTGAGGTAGGGATTGATTTTATCGATCTGTGATGACAAAGTGCGAAGCTGCGTAGCAATTTGGTAACCATTCAGGACAGTACCTCGCACTTGCTGCGAGGTATGTACGAAAGTATGCATCATAGCAATTTGCAGTATTTTGTCCATGGCAGAATCAAATCATAACACACGAGAAGGCCGGGATTTTCCTGCCGGATGATGCACAACAGGAGGCAGCAAGAAATGTTGATAGAAATAGACTTTCAGAGTGAAGAGGCTCTGTATATGCAGCTGCGGAATCAGATTGTGATGATGATCGCCAGATCACTGATTCAGGAGGGAGACCCACTTCCATCCGTACGGCAGCTTGCAGGCGATATTGGCATCAACATGCACACAGTAAACAAAGCGTATTCGGTCCTGAGGGAGGAAGGATTTGTAAGCATGGACCGCAGGCGCGGCGCAGTGATCGCGCTCAGCAAAGACCACGAGCGTGCCAGGGAAGAGCTTCGGGACCGTATGCGCGTCATGTTGGCGAAGAGTATTTGCAAAAGCATTCCCAGAGAAGAGATTCACACGATGGTAGACGAAATCTATGAAGAACTGCTTTCGGTGAACCTTCCTGTGGAATAAAAAGCTTTTGTAAAATTTGGAGGCTTTTATGCGTTATCATTTCACAGAAAGTGCGATGAAGGCGCAGCGGCTTGCGGAGCATGCCGCAAAGCGCTGTGGACATAATTATATAGGCTCAGAGCATTTGCTGATCGGACTCCTTCAGGAGGAAAATGGCGCTGCGGGAGTAATTCTGCGGGAAAATCATGTTGAGGAAGCAAAGCTGCTGGAGCTGATTGACCGGCTGATCGCGCCGGAGGGAGGCGTGGCGCTGAAGGAACCGGAGGGACTGACTCCGCGCGCCCGCTCGATTCTGGAGGAGAGCGATGAGCTTGCTCATTTCTTTGAAAACCGGGAGATCGGGACAGAGCATATTCTGATGGCCATGCTCAAGGACATTGAATGCGTGGCGACCAGGCTGCTCCACACGATGAAGATTAATTTACAGAAGCTGTTTTCGGATCTGGTCGAGGTGACCGGGATTCCGGAAGAAAAATTCCGGGAATTTGTCCGGCAGATCCGTTCTGACGGCAGTGGGTCGAGCCAGACGCCGATGCTGGATCAGTACAGCAGGGATCTGACCGCCCTTGCCGGGGCACATAAGCTGGATACTACTGTCGGCAGGGAGATGGAGACGGAGCGTATCATTCAGATCCTCAGCCGCAGAACAAAGAACAATCCCTGCCTGATCGGGGAACCAGGCGTTGGAAAGACGGCAATTGTGGAAGGCCTGGCGCAAAAAATTGCTGACGGCGAGGTTCCCCGGCCGATGCAGAAAAAGCGTGTGGTGACACTGGATATGGCGGCCATGGTTGCAGGAAGCAAATACCGCGGCGAGTTTGAAGAGCGGATCAAGCGTATCATCAACGAGGTGACAGAGGATGGAGAGATTCTTCTGTTTGTCGATGAGCTTCACACGATCATAGGCGCGGGAGGTGCGGAAGGCGCGCTTGACGCGTCGAATATTCTGAAACCGGCGCTTTCCCGGGGCGAGCTGCAGATGATCGGGGCGACCACGATCGACGAGTACCGCAAGTATATTGAAAAAGACAGCGCGCTGGAACGCCGCTTCCAGCCTGTCATGGTGGAAGAGCCGACGGAAGAGGAATGTGTGGCGATTCTGCGGGGCCTGCGCCACCAGTATGAGGAATACCACAGTGTAAAGATTTCGGATGATGCTCTGGAGGCTGCTGTAAAGCTTTCAAAACGCTATATCAATGACCGCTATCTGCCGGACAAGGCGATCGACCTGATTGACGAGGCCTGCGCCCGCAGCCAGCTCGGTTATTATCAGTCCGGGACATCTTCCGCAGTCTTGCAGGAGCAGTACGATGCTCTTTCTCAAAAACGGGAGCAGGCTCTCCGGGAAGGAAACCTGGAGGATGCGAAGACGGCTCATGAGGAAATGGAGCAGCTGGGAAAAAAGCTGCGCCGCCAGAAGGACCGCCGATTGTCCCGGCAGAATGGCAAAACCCGGTCAGTGACGGAGGAAGACATCGCGCACGTTGTCTCTGTCTGGACGAAAATACCTGTTGAGAAAATCGCGGATCAGGAGGGGAAAAAGCTGCTTAAGCTGGAAAAGCTGCTCCATTCCCGGGTGATCGGCCAGGACGAGGCGGTGACGGCGGTCGCGAAGGCTGTACGCAGAAGCCGCTCCGGTCTGAAAAGCCCCAACCGCCCGATCGGCTCCTTCCTGTTTCTCGGGCCGACCGGCGTCGGCAAGACGGAGCTGTCCAAGGCACTTTCTGATCTGGTCTACGGTATGCCGAATTCGCTGATCCGGATTGACATGTCCGAATATATGGAAAAGCACAGCGTATCCAGGCTGGTCGGCTCTCCTCCGGGGTATGTCGGATATGACGAGGGCGGCCAGCTCAGTGAAAAGGTACGCCGGAATCCATACTCCGTGGTCCTTTTTGACGAGATTGAAAAAGCGCATCCGGATATCTTTAACATCCTGCTTCAGGTCCTGGACGAGGGGCATATCACGGACGCGCAGGGGCGCAAGATCGATTTCAAAAATACGATTCTGATCATGACCTCCAATGCCGGCGCGCAGTCCATTATCACGCCGAAGCATCTGGGCTTTGGAGCCGGGGATGACTCGAAGAAGAACTACGAGACCATGAAAAGCAGCGTCATGGAGGAAGTCCGGAGGATCTTCAAGCCTGAGTTTTTAAACAGGATTGATGAAATGATTGTTTTCCATTCTCTTTCAGGTGAAAATCTGCGCGAGATTACCAGTCTGCTGCTGGATGAGTTGAAAATGCGCGGGAAAGAGCAGCTTGGTCTGAAGCTCAGCTTCAGCTCTGCACTGAAGCAGATGATCGCGAAGGAAGGGAATGATCCGAAGTATGGAGCCAGGCCGCTGCGCCGCGCGGTACAGAACCGGGTAGAGGATCCCCTCGCGGAAGAAATTCTTTCTGGCCGGGTAAAGGATGGCGATTCCGTGAGTGTCGGGGTCGAGAAGGGAAACGTGGTATTCCGGGTGCAGGAGTGAAAACATCTGCTGGAATTTCGCGGATTTTTATGCTATAGTGAAGCTGCATGCGGCGGTATTTTACCGTATCAGTAAGAATTCCGCCGCCTTTGGAGGTGTCAGGCGGTCAGAGGAGAGAGACTTTCTCCGGCCGGACGAAATACATATTAGGGAGGACATTTTCGTATGTCAGGAATTACGGAGCTTATTTGCACGGAAGAGGATGGTACGCTTGGTTTTGGAAACTATGCGCTTTCCGAGAAATCCAAAAAGTATGATTATGAACACGATGGAGATCTGTACAAGGTAAAGACATTCGCGGATATCACCAGGCTCGAGCGCAATGGTCTGTTTGTATATGAGTCGGTTCCAGGGACGACGGTACGCCATTTTCACGCGACCGGGAGTGGTGTTTCCTTCGATGTGGAAGGGGAAAAGGACGCCCAGATTATTCTCGGGATGGAAGAGGACGCCCAGTACAAGGTTTATCTGCAGGATGTGAATATCGGCGTGGTAAAGACCGGCATGGGCGGAAAGCTTGTATTGAGTGTGGAAACCGGCGCAGCATCCGGCCCGGTGTCGGTAAAGGTTGTGAAGATATAATTAGTCCCGGGTGAGATGGCAGATGAAAAGTTTCCCATCCGGAATCGTGCTTGAACACTGTTCCGTCATAGCTTGCTGCCATCAGGCCTATATTAAGCGTGGAATGAAAACAGGAGAGAAATGGCAAAGACAAAAACAGTATTTTTCTGCCAGAGCTGCGGATATGAGTCCTCGAAATGGATGGGGCAGTGTCCGGCGTGCAAGGAGTGGAATACCTTTGCGGAAGAACCGAAAACAGTGAGCAAAAAAACGGCTTCCGGCGCGGCGCGCCGGGAGCTTTTGGCAAAGCCGCGGACTCTTTCCGAAATCGAATTCAGCGAAGAGTCCCGCATCACGACCGGCATGGGAGAGTTCGACCGTGTGCTGGGCGGGGGGATTGTTCAGGGATCCCTGGTGCTTCTTGGCGGCGATCCGGGTATCGGGAAATCAACCCTGCTTTTGCAGATGTGCAGGAACCTTGCGTCGGACGGACGCCGGGTTCTCTATGTGTCAGGGGAAGAATCCCCGCAGCAGATCCGGATGCGTGCGCAGAGAATGGGGGATTTTTCTGGAAATCTGAAGATTTTTTGTGAAACCAACCTTTCTGATATCCGTGAGACTCTTTCCACGGAGAAACCGGATGTCGCGATTGTCGACTCGATTCAGACCATGTATCATGAGGATGTGGCCTCCGCCCCTGGCAGCGTTTCGCAGGTGCGGGAGAGTACCGGCATTCTTTTGCAAATCGCAAAAGGGATGAACATCACGATTTTCGTGGTCGGACATGTGACAAAGGAAGGGGTCGTCGCCGGTCCGCGCGTGCTGGAGCACATGGTGGATACGGTGCTTTACTGTGAGGGAGACCGCTATGCTTCCTATCGGATCCTGCGCAGCGCGAAAAACCGTTTTGGCTCGACCAACGAAATCGGTGTGTTTGAAATGCGCTCGGAGGGTCTTGTGGAGGTCCCGAATCCGTCTGAATACATGCTGGAGGGTAAGCCGGAGGGAGCCTCCGGATCCATTGTGGCCTGCACGATGGAAGGTACGCGCCCCGTACTTCTGGAGGTACAGGCTCTTGTCTGCAAGACCAGTCTGGCCTATCCGCGACGCACAGCGGCCGGCACGGATCTCAACAGGGTCAATCTTTTGATCGCGGTTCTGGAAAAACGCGTCGGTCTGCGGCTTTCTTCCTGCGATGCGTATGTCAATATTGCGGGCGGTATCCGTATGAGCGAGCCTGCCCTCGACCTTGGAATCGTGCTTGCGATAGCGTCCAGCATGCAGGACCGGCCAATCGACGAAAAGACTATCGCTTTCGGGGAAGTGGGCTTAAGCGGCGAGGTGCGTTCCGTCTCTATGTCAGAGCAGCGCGTCCGTGAAGCCGCCCGTCTGGGATTTACGACGGTCATTCTGCCTGAGGCGTGTAAAAAACAGCTGAAGGGAATTGAGGGGATCCGGCTGATCGGCGTGCGCGGCGTGCGGGACGCGATCGGGAAGATTCTATCGTGAAGCATCTGTGCAGCGAAAGCAGCAGGAACTATCATTTGGAGGTGAAATAATGGCACCTGTGGCGCTTGAAAAAGAGGATTGCACCATTGATGATATTTATGATTTGCCAGATGGAGTCCGCGCAGAGCTCATTGACGGACAGATTTATTATATGGCTCCTCCGATGCGTGAACATCAGCGTATTACCGGAAGACTTTCCCGCATAATCGGGAATTATATTGACGCAAAAAACGGCGGATGTGAGGTTTATGAGGCACCGTTTCAAGTCCGGCTGAATCAGGATAACAAAAATTATGTTGAACCGGATATCTCAGTTATCTGTGATAAGGACAAACTGACTGATTATGGATGCGCCGGCGCGCCGGACTGGGTGATCGAGGTGGTTTCTCCGGGCAGCGTGAAAATGGACTATGGTATTAAGCTTTTTAAATATCGTTCTGCCGGAGTCAGGGAATATTGGCTTGTCGATCCGATGTCGAAGACTGTAATTGTTTATAATTTTGAAAAGGATGATGTGACGAAATATTTATTCACAGAGCCTGTGCCTTCCGGTATTTATCCAGATCTTGTGATCTCTGTTGACTCTATTCTGTAGCTGTGAAATATTAAAGAAAAAGACCCGGTATATTATTATCCCGGGTCTTTTTACAGGGGTTGAGAGAATCGAACTCCCACTAAGAGTTTTGGAGACTCCTGTCATACCACTTGACCAAACCCCTATATGGCAACTCGCTTGTCACGATTTAAATTTATAACACAGAAACGAGTTCCTGTCAATAGAATTTTCCAGAAAAACAAAATAGAATTTTATTTTTAATTTGTTACAAAATAGGCACAAATAATACACAAAAATTTCAAAAAAAGGTAGATTTTTCTTTATTGCTGTGCTATAGTAAAGCAAACGCAAGGCTGCGCAGGTACCCTGTACAGCCTTGTGTGTTTCAATCAGTTTCACTTCATTTTCGTAAAGTGAGACAAAGAAAAAGGAGGACAATTTAATGAAGAAGAGGAAAGCAATGCTTTCGATTACTCTGGCTGCAGCGATGATGCTGAGTCTGGGCAGTGTTCAGGTATCTGCCGAGGAGGCAGAGGGCGCCGTTCTCAATGTTATGATTGAAACGGCTGTCGAGTCTCTTGACCCGCAGCAGGCGACGGACGGTACCTCTTTTGAGGTGATTGCCGACTATACGGACGGTCTGATGCAGATGGATTCGGACGGCGCGGCAGTAGAGGCACTCGCTGAGAGCTATGAGGTTTCTGATGACGGCCTGACTTATACGTTCTATCTGCGTGAGGCATACTGGAGCAACGGCACACAGGTGACTGCTGCTGACTTTGTTTATGCATGGCAGAGAGCGGTGGATCCGGATATCGCTTCTGAGTATGCGTATATGCTCAGCGATATTGGCCAGATTGTAAATGCTGAGGCGATCATCGCGGGCGAGATGGATAAGAGCGAGCTCGGCGTGACGGCTGTTGACGATCTGACACTGGAAGTACAGCTGAACGTTCCGGTCAGCTATTTCCTGTCCCTGATGTATTTCCCGACCTTCTATCCGGTGAACCAGGAGTTCTGCGAGTCCTGCGGAGATACCTTCGGCACCAGCCCGGATACCGTGCTTTCTAACGGCGCGTTTATTCTGACGGATTATGAGCCGGCCGCGACTTCTTTTGAGCTGGTAAAGAACGAGGATTACTGGGATGCGGACCGCGTTTCTCTGGGCGGACTCAGCTATCAGGTGATCCAGGATTCCCAGCAGGCTCTGATGAGCTATCAGGTGGGCGATCTGGATATCACGCTGGTAAACGGCGACCAGGTTGAGCAGGTAGAGGATGACCCGGAGTTTGACAGCATCGGCGCCGGATATCTGTGGTATGTCAGCCCGAACATTGACGGCGTCGAAGAGCTGGCGAACCTGAATATCCGTATGGCGATGACGATGGCGATTGACCGTGAGGCGATCACCGCTGACGTCCTCAAGGACGGTTCCAAGGCGACTTATACGGCTGTCCCGATGGATTTCGCGACCGGTCCGGACGGATCTGACTATGCAGAGGATCAGACCAGATATTCAGACGTATGCACCTATGACGCGACCCTGGCGGCGGAATACTGGCAGGCAGGTCTTGAGGAGCTTGGTATTACTGAGCTGACTCTTGACATGGTAGTAGATTCAGATGACGCTCCGCAGAAGGTGGCTGCTGTTCTGAAGGAGCAGTGGGAGACCACGCTTCCGGGGCTGACCATCAATCTGGTTGTAGAGCCGAAGAAGCAGAGAGTCCAGGATATGCAGGATGGCAACTTTGAGCTTGGTCTTACCCGCTGGGGTCCGGACTATGCGGATCCGATGACCTATTTAGGCATGTGGGTAACGGACAACTCCAACAACTATGGTCTCTGGAGCAACGAAGAGTATGACGCGATTATCGATGAATGCACGACCGGTGATCTCTGCACAGACGCAGAAGCACGCTGGGAGGCTCTGTATGACGCGGAGGCAATCGTAATGCAGGAGGCAGTCATCTTCCCGCTTTATACGCAGTGCAACGCGCAGATGGTTTCTTCGAATGTCACTGGCATCGAGTTCCACGCGGTAGCTCTGAACCGTGTATATAAAAACACAGTAAAAACTGTCGAGTAATGGACTTACATGATTCGGGCGACAAAAGGACTTGATACGATTGTCCCAAAGTCAGGAACAGGAACGCAGGCGTTCCATTCCTGACCTTGTGTCCCTTGTATCATTACAAAAGCGACAACAAAAAGGTTGGCCGCGCGAAGGGGAGCCTTGGCGCGGCCTTGACTTATCCAGGGAGGTACATAGTGAAAAAATACACGCTGAAGCGAATACTGACCTCTTTTCTGACTCTGCTGGCGATTCTGTTTGTGCTGTTTCTTCTGATGCAGCTGATGCCAGGGTCTCCTTTCAACGATGAAAAACTGAGCAGTGACCAGCGGGAGCTGCTGTACGCAAAATATGGGCTTGACCAGCCGGTTATTGTTCAGTTCTTCAGATACGCCGCCAACATGCTGCGGGGCGATCTGGGAGTCAGCTACAATATTTCGAAAAACACACCGATTTCGCAGCTGATTCAGACCAGATTGCCGATTTCCATCGGTATCGGCGGTGCCGCAGTCACGATCGGGGCTGTCATCGGCCTGCTCCTGGGTCTTCTGGCTGCGCTGAAGCATGATACGATCTGGGATTCCCTGTCGACGATTATCTCGGTCATCGGAGTTTCGGTGCCTTCCTACGTGTTCGCGCTGGCACTGAGCTATTACTTTGGATTTAAGCTGCGCTGGTTCCCGATGCTCTTTTCCACGAAGACTCTTTACGCGTCCAGCGTCCTGCCGAGCATTTCGCTTTCCATGTTCACGATGGCGTCGATTGCCCGCTTTACCAGGAGTGAAATGCTGGAGGTTCTGGGTAGCGATTACATGCTGCTCGCGGAGAGCAAGGGGATCTCCGGCACTGCGCTGATATTCCGGCACGCGCTGCGGAACGCGCTGATTCCGATTATCACGGTGCTGGCACCGCTGGTCGTCGACCTGATGACGGGGTCTCTGGTAGTAGAGAAAATTTTCTCGATTCCCGGTGTGGGCAGCCTGCTGGTAAATGCGATCCAGTCCAATGATTACAATGTGGTCATTGCCTTGAGCTTCATCTATTCAGCCCTGTATATCGGTATCATGCTGGTGGTTGACATCCTATACGGTGTGATCGACCCGAGAATCCGGCTGGCAAAGGAGGGAGACTGACCTATGAGAACAGATAGAAAAAAGCATCCCTTCACGCTGCACGCAAAAGCGGCAGGTGCAGGCACAGCCGCAGCCCCCGACGCTTCTTACGGCGGGTATGTCCCTGTGGATTCGGATTTTCGCCTGAAGGATAACGCGGCGGATATCGCGATCGACACGAATTTTGCTTCGCAGAGCTTCTGGAAGGATGTTCTGATTCGTTTTACACACAAAAAGAGTGCCATTCTGGGACTGGTGCTGATTTTGGTGATTACACTTTTTGCCATTATCGGGCCGGGCATGAATGAGTACACCTACTCCGGGCAGAACCTGAGCCAGAAGAATCTTGCGCCGCGCATCCCGGTTCTGGAAAATCTGGGAATTTTTGACGGCACGGAGACCATGAGCACCACATCCGGTTCAAAGGTTCTAAACGGATATGCGGATAATGATCTGGATGACGTCTATTACTGGTTTGGCAGCGACATTTACGGACGCGACATCTGGACCCGCACCTGGTCCGGCGCGCGTGTATCGCTGATCATTGCAGTGGCAGCCGCTCTGATCGACATGGTGATCGGCATGAGCTATGGCCTGATTTCCGGTTATTTTGGCGGGAAAACGGATATGATCATGCAGAGAATTCTGGAAATTTCCAACGGAATACCCAGACTGGTGATTGTGACGCTGCTTCTTCTGATCCTTTCTCCTGGTATGCTGACGATTATTTTCGCTTTGATGCTGACTGAATGGATCGGCATGAGCCGCATCGCCCGTGCGGAGATGCTGAAGCTGAAGGAACAGGAGTTTGTCCTCGCGTCCCGGACACTGGGTGCCGGCAGCTTTTTCATTATCTTCCGCGAAGTGCTCCCCAATATTATCGGACCGATCATTACTCAGGTCATGTTTTCCATCCCGACGGCTATTTTTACAGAAGCATTTTTAAGCTTTGTAGGACTGGGAATTCCGGTACCGCAGTGTTCTCTGGGATCCCTGATTTCGGATGGTTTTAACAGTCTGACCACACATCCTTACCAGATCGTGCCGCCTCTGGTCGTGATGGCTCTGCTGATGCTGAGCTTCAATCTGGTAGCGGACGGACTGCGCGAGGCACTGGATCCGAAGATGAAGGAAATGTGAGGTGAATAGCGTGACGGGAGAAAAAGAAGAAAAAATTCTGGATATAAAAGATATTGATATTTCCTTTAAAACGACGGCGGGAATGGTACACGCCATCCGCGGCGTCAACATCGACCTGATGAAGGGTGAAACCGTAGCCATCGTTGGAGAGTCCGGCTCAGGGAAGTCCGTGACCATGAAAGCGGCTATGGGGATTCTGGCTTCAAACGCGACGGTCAATAAGGGCTCGATTGAGTTTACATATCACCATGCGGACGGCTCCAGGGAGACTGTGGATATTCTGAAGAAGGATAAAAAATGGATCCGTAAGCATATCAACGGCAAGCGGATCGCCATGGTTTTCCAGGATCCGATGACCAGCCTGGATCCGACAATGACGATCGGCAAGCAGATCATGGAGGGCATGATCTGGCATTTTAAGACACCAAAGCAGGAGGCCTGGGACCGGGCAGTCGAGCTGCTTAAAGAGGTCGGAATTGAGGAGCCGGAAAAACGGATGAAAAACTATCCGCACCAGCTTTCAGGAGGTATGCGCCAGCGTGTCGTGATCGCGATTGCCCTGTCGTGCAATCCGGATTTGCTGATCTGCGATGAACCTACCACAGCGCTGGATGTGACGATTCAGGCAAAGATTGTCGAGCTGATCAAACGTGTACAGAAGGAACGCGGGATTTCGGTTATTTATATTACCCATGACCTCGGCGTGGTGGCCAAGGTCGCAGATTATGTGAACGTCATGTACGCGGGAAAAATCGTGGAAAAAGGCACGATTAACGAGATTTTTTATGATCCCCGCCATCCCTATACATGGGGACTTCTCTCCGCGATGCCGGATCTGGATACGGACGATGAGCGGCTTTATACGATTCCCGGCTCTCCGCCTAATCTTCTGCATGAGAAGCCGGGAGACGCGTTTGCGCCGCGCAACCAGTTTGCGCTGGAAATTGACGACAAGCTGGAGCCGCCGATGTTTCAGATCACAGAGACGCATTCGGCGGCAACCTGGCTGCTGGATGAGCGTGCGCCGAAGGTAGAGATGCCGGATGAACTGAAAAAGCGTATTGAGCGAATGAAGAAGGAGGTGCTAAAGAATGGCGGCCAATTATGATGCAAAACCCCTTCTGAAAGTAAGCGGCCTGAAGCAATATTTCAGGATCAGCAAGAAATTTACCGTCCGCGCCGTGGACGATGTGTCCTTTGAAATCTATCCTGGTGAAACCTATGGCCTGGTCGGGGAATCCGGCTCCGGAAAATCGACGATCGGACGGAGCGTGATCCGCCTCTATGACCCGACGGCCGGCCAGATCGAGTTTAACGGGATGGACATTGGCGGCAAAATGAACAAATCCGATACCTCCAGCCTGCGCACTCAGATGCAGATGATTTTTCAGGACCCGATGGCTTCCCTCAACCCCAGAAAAAAGGTGGAGGACATTATCGGCGAGGGTCTGGACATCCATCACAGCTATAAAACGCGGGCCGAACGAAACGAAAAGATCAGTGCCATCCTGCGGAAGGTCGGCCTCTCTCCGGAGCATTCGTCGCGGTATCCGCACCAGTTTTCCGGCGGGCAGCGTCAGCGTGTCGGGATTGCCAGAGCGCTGATTATGAACCCGAAGCTGATCATTGCGGATGAATGTATCTCCGCGCTGGATGTTTCCATCCAGGCGCAGGTGGTCAATCTGATGAAGGATATTCAGGAGGAAACCGGCACCGCGTATCTGTTCATCGCGCACGATCTTTCGATGGTGAAATACATTTCGGACCGCATCGGTGTCCTGCACCTTGGGCACCTGCTGGAGACCGGCACGACGGAGGAAATCTTTGAAAATCCGGTTCATCCTTATACGAAAAGCCTGCTTTCCGCGATCCCCGCGCCGAACCCGGTCGTGGAGAAAAACAGAGTCGCGCTGACCTATGATTATAAGACCTCCGGACTGGATTACAGCAAAGGAACGGATCATCTGGTATCCGGCACCCACTATGTAAAATGCACGGACGAAGAATTCACCAGATTTATGAAGGAGTAAAGGAATCGAAAAGAAATCCCGCCTTATGGCGGGATTTCTTAGGCACTTATAAACGATTTTTTGCGCAAAATGGCAATATTTCTGTCCCAGTTTATCCAGGTTAGGAAATATTCTCTTTTGTGGAACGCTCTGGTGTTTATGATACACAGAGACAAGGCTCCTATGATAAGTACACTGCGGACTAAAAAAATCATCATGCAGATTATAGAAAACGAGGGAAGTTGTTCAGCAGTCGTGGGTAAGCCGCTTGTCTTCCTTCAGATATTCGATGAGAGAGTACAGCATAACGACTGCACAGAGGATCACCAGAGCTATGGACAGCTGATCCGGGATGCCGCGCCAGAGGACATGGAGGACAACGGTCAGATCCAGAAGAAAGGTCGTCAGCTTTCCGTGCCACTTTGCGCTGTAGGGCTCGCCGGTCTTTTTAATGACGGCCATACCGCAGACGATCATAATCATTTCTTTGATGAACATCGTCACGAAAAGAAAGGCGATATAATGCCGCTCCAGTATAATGCAGACCAGAAGCGCAGCCTGTGTCAGCTTGTCCGCGATGGGATCCAGCACCTTTCCCAGCTTGCTTACCATATGAAATTTTCTCGCCACAAATCCGTCCAGGACATCTGTCACACCTGAGAGAGCCAGTAATCCGAAGGAAGCGATAAATTGCTTTCTAACCGCGTACAGCCAGACAATCAGCGGAATCAATATCAGCCGAAACAGGGACATGGCGTTCGGAATCGTCAGAATCCGCTCTTCATTGTAAACGGTATCGGTGCCTGTCTGCTCCATAAAATCAGTTCCTTTCAATTACAGTACATGCTTTTTCTGTCACTTTTGCTTACGATATGCAATCATAACAAAAATAGTATGAAAATACAAGCGCAGATTTTCATTTCATCTTCGCAGACAGCGCAGATTTTCATTTCAGCATATGTCTCTATATTTGCGCAATGTCAAGGCAGTGAGCATGGGCGAAATGCAATGCTCCGGTTTTCGCGGAAAATTGAAACGGATATTGAACCCTTGCGCGGAAAATCGAAAACAGATACCGCCCATCTCGCAAAAAATTGAAAACAAGTACCGCCCATCTCGCAAAAATTCGAAAATGATACCACGCCGTTCGCACTTAAAGTAATCCTTGCAGATAAAAAAACATTATGGTATCCTGTGATACATGATATGGTGAGAACAGGCAGGAGATGAAATAATTTCAAAAATCTCCTGCACGCTTTCTGGTTTGAGCAGAAAAGGCGGAGCTTGAGAGTTTCATTCTCTGCGGAGGAAAGAAGAATATGAGAATCAATCTGATCCGGCATGGCTGCACGGCCGGAAATCTGGGACATCGCTATGTAGGTTCAACCGATGAACCGCTGACGAAAGAAGCACTTCGTCTGCTTGAGGAGAATAAAGGGTATTATCCCAGACCGGACTGTGTGTTTGTAAGCCCCCTTGTGCGCTGTATCCAGACAGCCGGGGCATTGTTTCCGGAGATGGAGCCAGGACAGGTGCCGCTGCTGCGGGAGATTGATTTTGGTGAATTTGAGTATAAAAACTATGAGGAGCTTAAAGAGGATGCCCGCTACCAGGAGTGGATTGACAGCAAAGGGGCAAAAGCCTTTCCGGGCGGAGAGAGCCGAAAGGCGTTTACCAGGAGGTGCTGCGAGGCATTTGAAAAAGCCTGCCGGGAAGCAAGTAGAAAAGGCGCCAGAGAAGTGGCTTTTGTGGTGCACGGCGGCACCATTATGGCTATTCTGGATGAGTACTCCCGGCCGCATCGTGATTACTTTGAGTGGCAGGTGAAAAATGGGGAAGGATTTTCCTGTGAACTGCACTGGGCGCAGGATGAGGAAGATATTTCCCTTCATCATTCCCTTTACCTGACAAAGATTAGTCCGCTCCCGTATCCGCCGGGGTTGACTGGGATTGAGAATACGTACGTAATGAAGCAGAACAAAAAGCTCCGCTGCGGCTATACGACGGGGACCTGTGCCGCAGCTGCGGCGCAGGCGGCAGCGCAGATGCTTCTTTCCGGCAGGATGTGCTTCCGGGTCGATCTGCTCACTCCTAAGGGCATCCGGCTGCGTCTGCCCATCGAAGAGCAGTACATCAGTGCAGATGAAAAATTATATGCTGAATGCACAGTCAGAAAATATGCCGGTGATGACCCAGACGCGACAGACGGGATACGGATCCATGCACGTGCTGATTTTATTGATGACAAAGATGTCAATGGCATTCCTGCCCATGAAAAAGATACCAATGCAAAGAGTAGCAGTGCAAGGAATAATAATGCAAAGAATAATGATGTAAAGGATACCCATGGCTATAAAGAAGCTGGTAACGAAAGTATGGACGGAGTACCGGACGATTTTGATACACGGGAAAATTCCGGAGACAGTGTTCGTACCCGCACCAGAGTGGTCATAGAGGGCGGTATGGGAGTTGGCCGGGTGACGAAACTAGGGCTGGAACAGCCGGTCGGCGAGGCGGCGATCAACCGTGTGCCCCGTGAAATGATCGCCAGAGAAGTAGAAGCAGTTTGTGAGGCTTTTGATTATAAAGGCAGACTGAAAATTACGATTTCTGTGCCGGAGGGAGTTGAGATTGCAAAGCGGACCTTTAATCCACATCTTGGGATTGAGGGCGGGATTTCCATCCTGGGGACGAGCGGAATCGTAGTGCCTATGAGCGAGGAGGCTTTGATTGCCAGCATTCGCGTCGAGATGAAACAGAAGGTCGCTTCGGGGGAGAGGTATATTCTGGTTACCCCTGGAAACTATGGGGAAGATTTTATCCGGCGCGGAGGCGAGGCGCTTTTCGGCGGCAGGAAGTGCCCAGAACGTTCGTCGCAGGGACAGTTTTACAGCCTTCCTGCCGAAGACTCTATGAAATGCAGCAATTATGTCGGTGAAACGCTGGACATCGCACAGGAGCTTGGCGCGGAGGGAATTCTGTTTGTCGCGCATATCGGCAAATTTATCAAGGTCTCCGGGGGAATCATGAATACTCATTCTGCACATGCGGACTGCCGCGCGGAGCTGATCGCCGCGCAGGCGATGCGTGCCGGGACACCGCCGGAGATTGTACGGCAGCTGCTTAACACCAACACGACAGAAGAAGCTGTCGGCATCCTCCTTAAAGCCGGATGGCTGGAAGCAGCCATGGACGAGGTGACCAGGCGCATTCATTTCCATTTGCAAAAGCATTGCAAAGGGGCATTGCAGACGGAGGCGATTATTTATTCCAGCCTGTACGGTTATCTCGGAGAGACGGAAGGCGCGGGGGCAATGGCGGAGAAAATCGCGCGGAGGGATGTGTTTCCTGCACCTGAAGCTTGATTTGGGAATACTTTTACATTTACGCAGGCTTTTGGTGCGGATCCCCGCTGACCCACTCACCGCAGAATCACACTGTAGAACCTCAGACAAAAATCACGCCTCCCGGGATAACATTGTAGAACAGTCGGCGACGATTTAAAGCTGATAGTATGGAATGCTTCGGCAGCGATTTAACGCCGATAGTATATGGAATGCTCCGGCAGTGATTTGACGCTGACAGTATATGAAAGACTTCGGCGGCGATTTACTGCAGATAGCTTCGCAGGGCGACTATCCTCGCTTCCCCATCGGCAAGTCCGAGTTCATAGACCTCCTGCAGTTTAGAAGGATCACTTTCCATGCGGCCGATCTCGATCGGGGACGAGGGGCGAATGACAAAAGTCCGCCCGTCTGCCTCGTATTCCTTCAGCGCGTCGACAGCGTCATTGTAGATCGCGTGCCGCTGCAAAAGCTGCTGCTGCAGTTCGGGATACTTGTGGTAAAACGTCCGGATCAGTGCCGGGGACATCGGCTTTTTATGGTAGGAAAAGTCACGGGTAAGCACCACGATCAGCCTGTCATAGTCGTTTTTGAGCATCCACTGAAAGGGAATGCTGTCCGAAATGCCGCCGTCAAGGAATCGCCGGCCGCCGATTTCCACAGGCTTTGACACAAATGGCATGGAAGCGGACGCCCGCAGGACATCCATCTGCTTGTATACACTGCGGATCCGTACATAATTAGGCTTCCCGCTTTCGATATCCGTGATCACTGCGTAAAAGGGGATTGTCTCGGCCGCGCGTTTGTAAGCTGCGTCGTCAAACACATCCAGCTCATAAGGGACATCGTGGTAGGCATATTCCGTGCTGATGATATTTCCTTCTTTTAACAGAGGAAGAATGCCCATATAGTTTTTGTCATGATTGAACCGTTTATTATAGCGGATCACGCGGCCGTCCTGGCCGGACAGATAATTGACGCCAAACAGGGCACCCGCGGAAACGCCGATCGCGCCGTGGATCTGGATCTGATTGTGCATCATGACGTCCAGGACACCGGCGGTATACATGCCGCGCATCGCGCCGCCCTCCAATACAAGACCGATTTTCATAAACGATTTCCTCCTTTATCCGACCGTTTTTTCAGATCAGAGGGATTTTAACACAAATGGCGGAAAGTGTAAATAAATACCTGACTTTTAATTTTGGGTACTTGTGGCAAAGGCGTTCCTGTGTTAAACTAAAGCGGATTTTCACTGATGAAATCAAAAGATTTCAGGGTTCAGAGAGGACTTAAGCACTCAAAAAAGATTTCAGGATCCAGTGAGGATTTAGCACTCAAAAAAGATTTCAGAATCCAGTGAGGACTTAAGCACTAAAAAAAGATTTCTTGCGCAAAATGGCAAAATTTCGATTCCGGTTTATCCAGGTCAGGAAGGATCGGTAAAAACAGGAAAGACAGGAAAGGGCAGGCTCTGACAGATGGACAGGCATGACAGTGTTATCAGGCAGAAAACAGATCGCGAGCGCGAATCGGTATTGACAGCCTCCGGATCTTGCAGGGAGCGGATCACGGTGGTCGGCGCGGTGAATGTTGATATTTGTGCAAAGCCTTTTCTTCCGCTCGTGTGCGCGGATTCCAATCCGGGGATTGTCTCGATGTCCATGGGCGGCGTGGGGCGCAACATCGCGCATAATCTGTGCCTTCTCGGACAGCCTGTGTCGCTGGTCACGGCCTTTGGAGGCGATGCTAATGGCGTAAGGATTCGGCAGGATCTGGAGCATCTTGAGATTGATCTTAACGGTTCCATTACAGTGGCACATATGGCTACCTCCAGCTATGTTTTTATCACGGATGAGAGAGGAGAAATGCAGCTGGCCATCTCAGATATGGCACTCTGTGAAAAGCTGACGCCGCAGGTCATGGCGGATGCGCTCGGCGGGATCAACCAGTCCTGCCTCTGCGTGATAGACGCGAATCTCCCGGAGGATACCATTCGTTATCTTGCGGAAAATGTGTCGGTTCCGCTTTTTGCGGATCCGGTTTCCACCAGAAAAATGGAAAAGCTAAAGCCTGTGCTTTCTCATCTCCACACGTTTAAGCCAAATCGTCTTGAGGCAGAAATGCTCTCCGGGATTCCGATCCGGGACGAGGAATCTCTCCGGTCCGCGGCTGCGGCTCTTCTGCGCTTCGGGATACAGAGGGTATTTATTACTCTGGGAGCAAAGGGGGTTCTCTGCGCTGACCGTGAACAGATGCTGCTGCTTCCCGGCATTCCCGCGAAAGTGAAAAGCACCACAGGGGGAGGCGACTGTTTTCTTGCCGCTCTGGCTTACGCGTACCGCATGGGATTTTCCCTGGAGGATTCCGGTATTCTGGCACTCTCTGCCGGGGCGATCTGCACGGAGGGAGAGCATACCATTAATGAACAGATGAGTGCAGAACTGGTACATGCCCGCGCAGGGATTCCTCTACCGGAGAAAAGCTAAAACGGCGGCGGAGTTTTACTGGTGATACTACGGATTGCATCACTACATAAAATGGAATGGAACGAACCTTACAGCCTGTAAGGGATCTGAACCATAAATATATTGAAGCAGGAGGATAAAAAAATGAGTCAGTTAAACAGATATCTTGATGTGGCGCCCGAAGTGCAGGAGGCGCTCGCTGCCGGAAAGCCGGTGGTGGCACTGGAATCGACGATTATTTCCCATGGGATGCCGTATCCGCAGAATGTGGAGACCGCTCTGGCGGTGGAAAAAATTGTCCGCGAGAACGGCGCGGTACCGGCGACAATCGCTATTCTCGGCGGACGGCTGAAGGTGGGTATCAGCAAAGAAGAGATTGATTACCTGGGGAAAAAGGGCCTGGATGTGATCAAGACCAGCCGCCGCGACGTGCCGGTCCTGGTTGCAAAAAAGGAGGATGGAGCCGCGACAGTGGCTACGACCATGCTGATCGCCGCGATGGCAGGCGTGAAGGTGTTTGCCACCGGAGGGATCGGCGGCGTGCACAGGGGCGCCGAGACGACGATGGACATTTCCGCAGATCTGGAAGAGCTGGCGATGACTCCGGTTCTGGTGGTATGTGCCGGTGCAAAGGCAATCCTGGATCTGGGACTGACGCTGGAATATCTGGAGACCAAGGGCGTACCGGTGATCGGCTATCAGACAGAGGAGCTTCCGGCCTTTTACACCAGAAAGAGCGGCTTTTCAGTAGATTACCGTCTGGATACGCCGGCGCAGATCGCGGAAGCCTGGACGACCAAGCTGGATCTGGGCATGAAGGGCGGCATGCTGGTGACCAACCCGATCCCGGAGGAATATTCTATGGATTGCGATTATATCAATAAGTGCATTGATCAGGCGATCGAAGAGATGAAGGCTCTTGGCATTAAGGGAAAGCAGACGACCCCATATCTGCTCGCGAAGGTCAAGGACATCACCGGCGGCGACAGTCTGGACGCAAATATCCAGCTGGTATACAATAACGCGAAGCTGGCGTCTGAGATCGCGTGCGAGATGTGCAGATCATAAACTGGTATAAAATGTAAAAGCAGCACTTACAGGTAGTCCCGCGATGCATGAGCATACATCAGATTTCTGTTTGGCAGACAGAAAAAAATGACGGTTTGTAAAATAAGCGGCTGTAAAATTAGTATTTGTAAAATTAATGAAAAAAAGAGTTTAAATTGTCGAAAAATGTGGTATACTATTCACAGCTATGTGCAATTCACGCGCGGAAGGGGAGATTCGCGCAAAGGGGGATTACTACTCTGATCCAAAGCCGGATGACAGAAGGCTGAATTCTGTATACGCGATACCGTGAATAGGTTTCAACTATTCTGCAGAGGCTTAAGGATAAATCAAAAGGAAAAGGAGATAAGAAAATGAAGAAAAAACTGCTTGCATTGATGCTCTCAGCTGTTATGGCCGTATCCTTCAGCGCGGTTACGATCCAGGCTGAGGAGACCGTATCCGCAGATGACATCGAGGATACCATGACATCGGATGACGGTACATATGAGATCGCATTCGTTACAGATGTCGGCTCCCTGAAGGATAAGTCTTTCAATGAGGGTACCTGGAACGGCGTGAAGCTTTACGCTTATGAGAATGGTCTTTCCTATAAGTATTATCAGCCGGCGAACGAGAGCGAGGCTACGGATGATGACCGCTATGACGCAATGGCGGCTGCCTGCGACGCAGGAGCAAAGGTAGTTGTATGCGCCGGATATCTTCAGGAAGCAGCCCTGACTCAGGCAGCGATCGCTTATCCGGATGTGCAGTTCGTATTCATCGATGGTTATACTCTTTATGACGGAGACGATGCTCTGGCTAACGTAGCGGGTATCAACTTCCAGGAAGAGCAGTGCGGTTATTTTGCCGGTTATGCTGTAGTCATGGAAGGCTTTACTGAGCTTGGCTTCTCAGGCGGCGGCGGCGGAACAAACCCGGCATGCTGCCGTTACGGCTATGGCTTTGTGCAGGGCGCAAATGACGCAGCAGCTGCACTTGGCGTTACTGTAAATATCAATTATTCCTGGCTCTATGGTTCCGCATATTCAGCATCTGCTGAGCTTCAGACCATGGTAAGCGGCTGGTACACCAACGGCACAGAGGTTGTGTTCGCGTGCGGCGGCGCTATGTTCTCCTCCATCGCGGCGGCAGCTTCTGCAAATGACGGCTACGTAATCGGTGTTGACGTTGACCAGTCCAGCGAGTCTGATACAGTTATCACTTCCGCTATGAAGGGCCTGGCTGCGGCTACTGAGTACGCAATCGGCGTTTACTATGACGGCGAGTGGGATACCCTGGGCGGCACGACCACGACTCTGGGCGCAGCTGACGATGCAGTAGGTCTTCCGACGGATACCTGGTCAATGGAGAGCTTCACTGTAGATGATTATGCGGAGCTTCTTGCAGAGGTTGTTGATGGGACTCTTGTAGTAGACAATGACTATGAGAACGCAGATTTCGACAGCTTCGAGAACGCGGTTGTTACCATGATTGAGTAGTCTGATACGACGGATAGAGGCGGAGCGATGACTCCACTCTGAATCCTGCAGATTGGCTCTTGAAAGGGGAGGGCGCATTTGCACCCTCCTCTTTTTATGAAGAACGATAAATCGGACAGGAGCGTTTGTCCACAAGCGCCCTTATGACATAGTCCGTGTGCATAAAAAGAGAAAACGAAGGGGGGAAACGTGGTGCAGCCAGATAATGTCATTGAAATGCTACACATCACGAAACGGTTCCCGGGCATTATTGCCAATGACGACATTACACTCCAGCTGCGAAGAGGAGAGGTACATGCCCTGCTTGGTGAGAATGGCGCCGGTAAATCCACACTGATGAGCGTACTGTTTGGCCTGTATCAGCCGGAGGAGGGCACCATCCGGAAAAATGGGCAGGAAGTGAAGATCAATAACCCGAACGATGCCACGGCTCTGGGGATCGGCATGGTTCACCAGCATTTTAAACTGATCGAAGTGTTTACCGTCCTGGATAATATCATTCTGGGTGCGGAGACAACTAAGCTCGGCTTTTTGCAAAAGAAGGAGGCACGCAAAAAGGTAGAGGCTCTTTCTGAAAAATATGGTCTGAAGGTGGATCTGGATGCCCGTGTGGAGGACATCACGGTCGGTATGCAGCAGCGTGTGGAGATCCTGAAGATGCTGTACCGGGACAATGAGATCCTGATTTTCGACGAGCCAACGGCGGTGCTGACACCTCAGGAAATCGATGATCTGCTTGAGACGATGCGGGCGTTTGCTAAAGAAGGAAAGAGTATTCTGTTTATCTCGCATAAACTCAATGAGATCATGTCGGTCGCGGACCGGGTTACGGTGCTGCGCAAGGGAAAGTATGTCGGCACCGTGGATACGAAGGATACCGACAAGCAGAGTCTTTCCAACATGATGGTCGGCCGTCCGGTGCAGCTGGAGGTTGTAAAGGATGACGCGAAGCCGCAGCAGCCGGTTCTGACTGTAAAGAATCTGCGTGTGCCATCTACCACGCACAAACGGGACGCGGTAAATGACGTCTCGTTCGAAGTGCGCGCAGGGGAAATCGTCTGTATCGCCGGTATTGACGGGAATGGGCAGAGCGAGCTCGTCTATGGCCTGACGGGACTGGAGAAATCCACCGGCGGCACGGTCACTCTCTGCGGCGAGGATATTTCCCATGCCTCCATTCGCCAGAGAGGACAGAACATGAGCCACATTCCGGAGGACCGCCACAAGCATGGACTGATTCTGGATTTTACTCTCGAGCAGAATATGGTGCTGCAGCGCTTTCAGGAGACGCAGTTTGCGCATAACGGCTTCATCAATACGGCAGCCGTACGGGAATATTCAGACCGGCTGATTGAGCAGTTTGACGTGCGTTCCGGACAGGGTTCGGTCACCGTGGCGAGGAGTATGTCCGGCGGCAACCAGCAGAAGGCAATCATCGCCAGAGAGCTGGACCGTGAAAAACCGCTGATTCTGGCGGTGCAGCCGACAAGAGGTCTGGATGTCGGAGCAATCGAATACATTCACAGCCAGCTGATTGCGGAGCGCGATAAGGGACACGCGATCCTCCTTGTTTCTCTGGAGCTGGATGAAGTCATGAGCTTAAGTGACCGGATTCTTGTGCTCTATGAGGGAGAGATCGTAGGTGAGCTGGATCCGAAGAAAACGGACGCACAGGAGCTTGGCCTTTATATGGCCGGGGCCAAACGGCAGACTGGGAAGGGGGCGAATGCGTAATGAAAGAGAAACTGAGCCAGTTTTACGCAAAAGACGGCACCAAGAGCGTGCTTTCTTCCATCCTTTCGATTATTATCGGCATGGTTGTCGGCAGCATCATTATCCTGATTGTCGGGATTTCGACCAAATCACTGGGATTTAGCAGCGTCGGCGAAGGAATTCAGCTGGTGTTCGGAGGATTGTTCAGCACTGGCCGCAATGCTGCGGGGCATCTGACCTTCGGCTTTAATTCCACGAACTTCGGCAACATGCTTTTCCGTGCGATTCCGCTGATTCTGACCGGACTTTCGGTCGCGATTGCTTACAAAACCGGTCTGTTCAACATCGGTGCGCCTGGACAGTATCTGATGGGAACGGCTGCGACCCTCGTGGTGGCACTTTCCATCCCGACCAGCTCTTCTACTTTGTATGAGAATGGAGCGTTTCCGGCCTGGCTGGTGTGGATCCTGGCATTTCTGGCTGGTATGCTCGCCGGCGCACTCTGGGGAGCGATTCCGGGTCTGGTTAAGGCTTACCTGAATATCAATGAGGTTCTGGCCTGCATTATGTGCAACTGGATCGCGGCCAACCTGGTCACCTGGATTTTTGAGAGCAGCAGCCTGCGCAATACGATCGAATCCGGAAAGACCGGCTACATTTACAAGACCAGCTACAATGGCGTGGCAACGGCGAAGCTCGGCCTGGACAAGATTTTTTCCGGATCCCAGGTCAACGGCGGCATCCTTGTCGCGATCATCCTTGCCATTGGCGTGTACATACTGATGGATAAGACGACCATGGGCTATCAGCTGAAGGCCTGCGGCAGCAACCGCCATTCCGCGCGGTACGCCGGTATCCCGGATAAGAGGAACATCGTCCTCTCCATGGCAATCGCCGGCGCGTTAGCCGGAGCAGGTGCTTCTCTTTATTACCTGGCCGGCAACACAGAGTTTTTCTGGTCGACCTACCAGTCCCTTCCGGACGCGGGCTTCAACGGCATTCCGGTAGCGCTTCTGGCCTCCTGCAACCCGATTGCGGTAATCTTTACCGGCTGCTTTATGTCCATGCTGGATATCTGCGGCCTGCAGCTGACCAACCTGACTGCGTATAACGAATACATCACCGATGTTATCATCGCCGTGATTGTGTATCTGAGTGCGTTCTCCCTGCTGATCCGTATGCTCCTGACGAGCAAAGACTCAGGAAACCAGACAGCTAATGCGAATGCAGATACGGATACGGCTTCATCTGGCGGTACAGGTGTAGCTGGTCCTGCGGATTCAGCCGCGGGAAAGGGGAACCTGTCAGCACCGGATTCGGCACACGCGAAAGGAGGCGATGCGCAGTGACATTCTTAATTCAGCAAACTCTGCTCTATGCAGTTCCTCTGATGATCGTCGCCCTGGCAGGCGTATTTGCCGAGCGGAGCGGTATCGTCAACCTGGCGCTGGAAGGCATCATGATCTTCGGCGCGTTCTGTGGTGTGTATTTTGTAAATGTTGTACAGCAGGCCGGGTGGTTTGCCACAGCCAAGGCAAACGGTAACTGGGTAGCCCTGCAGGGCTTTGAGATCCTGGCGATGCTGGTAGCGGCATTGTGCGGGGCGATTTTCTCGCTGCTGCTTGCTTTCGCGGCGATCAACCTGCGCGCAGATCAGACCATCAGCGGCACCGCGCTGAACCTGATGGCGCCGGCTCTTGTACTTTTCCTGATCCGTATTCTGGCAAACCAGAGTACCCTTTATATGTCCGAGGGCGACGCGGCGAGCTGGTTCATGATCAAAAAAAGCACGCTGGGCTTTGACAAAAATGCGGATATCGGGTTCCTGGGTGAAATCTTTATCAATAAGGTCTACCTGGCGACCTATCTGTGCATCCTGCTGTTCATCATCCTTGCGGTCCTGCTGTATAAGACCCGATTCGGACTGCGCTTAAGATCCTGCGGCGAGAATCCGCAGGCGGCGGACTCCCTGGGTATTAACGTGTACCGGATGCGCTACGCAGGCACCGTTATTTCAGGTGCCCTCGCAGGCCTCGGCGGGTTCGTGTACGCGCTGACAACAGCCAACTGCTCCGCGAACGGAGACGTAGCCGGGTTCGGTTTCCTGGCTTTGGCAGTTATGATTTTCGGTAACTGGAAGCCTGGCAACATCGCGGGGGCGGCGCTGCTCTTTGGTCTTTTCAAATGCATCGCGGCATCCTACGCAAGCATCGATATCAATGGAGACGGTGTCTATATGCTCGCGAAGATCGGCCTTTCTTCCAACTTCTACCGGATGCTTCCGTACCTGATCACCATGATCGTGCTGGCATTTACATCCAAGAAGTCCCGCGCTCCGAAGGCGGAAGGTATTCCGTACGACAAGGGGCAGCGGTAATGCGTCGGCTGTGAGTTTGGGAGAAAATGATATGTCGGCAGAAATTATGACTGATAAGCAGTTTGATAAGGTTTTAAAAATGATTTCTATGATTCTGGATGGCTGCAAAGACCTTTGTGAAGCAAAAGAAAAGGTTGCGGGGCTGATGGATGATTAGAAAAATGATAAGAATGAATCAATCATTTTGTGTAAGAACAGGGCGGATCAACACCGCCCTTTCTTTTCACCACCAGCTTTCTGGCGAAGATATCAATGTCTTTATTTCGAGAAAGTTATCATAACAATACCGTATGGTTTTTACATTTTCTGTGAAGACCGTATGAACAATTATAGTAAATTATCATTTATAAACAGAGAGGTATCAGGATGCCTTCAAAGACGGAAGAACAAAAGAAAACCCTTGCCCTGGAAATTATTGAGTGTTTAAAAAAAGAATATCCGGACGCGGACTGCACATTGGATTATGATCAGGCCTGGAAGCTCCTTGTGAGTGTCCGCCTGGCGGCGCAGTGCACGGATGCGCGGGTAAATGTCGTGGTAGAAAAGCTTTATGAAAAATTCCCGGATGTGGATGCACTTGCCGCTGCCTCTCCGGAGGAAATCGAGGAGATTGTACGTCCCTGCGGCCTTGGTAAAAGCAAGGCGCGCGACATCAGTGCCTGCATGCGTATTTTGCGGGACACCTATGGCGGCCGGGTGCCGGATGATTTTGACACGCTGCTGACACTCCCAGGCGTGGGGCGCAAGAGCGCGAATCTGATCATGGGCGATGTATTTGGCAAGCCGGCGATCGTCACGGATACCCATTGCATCCGCCTGACCAACCGCATGGGCCTGGTCGATGGAATCAAAGAGCCTAAAAAGGTGGAGATGGCACTCTGGAAAATCATTCCTCCCGAAGAGGGAAACGGATTTTGTCATCGCCTGGTTTACCACGGTCGGGCAGTCTGCACCGCGCGGACAAGGCCGCACTGCGAGCGGTGCTGTGTGGCGGACCTCTGTGCGAAAAATGGGGTGGAGGATTAAAAAACTTAAGCTCTGGCACGGCAAGGCTTACAACGAACAAGGTGAAGCCCTGCTTTCGGCCCGCCTGGATTATTTTCAATATGAAAAAAAGACCATAGCCAGTTCTGTGTTTTTTAGAATCTGTTCGCGATGATTGTACTGCTATTGGGTCTAAAAATATTTTATATACCCCTTGACAAATACCGTCCGGGGGTATATTATTACTTCTATAAATACCCCAAAGGGGTATCCGATGCCTGAAAAAGTGATTACTGATATCTGATCCTGCCGGAATAAGGAGGCTTTGTTTCGAGAAAAATAAAGAAGACACAGAGAATATGGGAAAGTCAAGCATGAAAGACACACAGGGTACGAAAGGCCAGAAAGCATGGGAAATACAGAGGATAAGAGAAATATGGAAGATAGAAAAGACAGGAAAGAAATGAAAAATCCAGAAAATATAGAAAAAGTGAAGACCACGCCCGATACGGAAGAGACGGACGCATCCGGCGATAAAGACAGGAAATTTTCTGAGATTACCGCGTCTGATGTTCCCGCAGCTGATGAACCCGCAGTCGATGAGTCCGCAACAGCTGGTGAGCCAGCCGCTGATGATTCTGCGGCGAATAGCGGCTGCTGCTGTAAAAAGACGATGCGATCCGAGGAGGAACGCCGGAAGCTGATCAACCGGCTGAACCGTATTGAGGGCCAGATCCGGGGAATACGTGGGATGCTCGAGCGCGATGCGTACTGCAATGACATCCTGATCCAGTCTGCGGCGGTGAACGCGGCAATGAATTCGTTTAATAAAGAGCTGTTGTCCAGCCATATTCATTCCTGCGTGGTCCGCGATATCCGGGAGGGGAAGGATGAAGTGGTGGATGAGCTTGTGGCTACCATGCAGAAGCTGATGAGATGATCTGCAGTATTTGATATATATCTGTCATAAAGCTGGTTATCAGGTTTTGCACGAAAAACCAGTGATAAAATAAATACAATGATGATTGGGTCAGGAAAGGAGAGAAGACACAATGGATCAATACACCGTTACGGGGATGAGTTGCGCGGCCTGCCAGGCGAGAGTGGAAAAGGCCGTGGCAAAGGTTCCCGGCGTGACCTCGTGTTCGGTCAGTCTGCTGACTAATTCGATGGGAGTGGAAGGCAGTGCCTCGCCGGACGCGATCATCCGCGCTGTGCAGGACGCAGGGTACGGAGCTTCACGAAAGGGGTCTGCATCGGCCAGGGCAGGCAGCGGCAGTGCCGGGTCACGTGCCGCGCAGTCCTTCGCGGAGCAGGAGGAGGCGCTTGCGGATCATGAGACTCCGGTCCTGAAGCGCAGGCTGATCGCTTCGGTTGGTTTTTTGCTCGTGCTGATGTATTTTTCAATGGGGCATATGATGTGGGGATGGCCGCTGCCCGCCTGGTTTGACGATAACCATGTCGCGATGGGGCTGGTACAGATGCTGCTCGCGATCATTATTATGGTGATCAACCAGAAGTTTTTCATCAGTGGATTCAAAAGTCTGTTCCATGGATCACCGAACATGGATACCCTTGTGGCGATGGGCTCGTCCGCATCCTTTGTTTGGAGTGTTTATGCGCTGTTTATGATGACACGGGCGCAGGTGGACGGCAACATGGAAGCTGTCATGACCTACATGATGGAGTTCTATTTTGAGTCGGCGGCGATGATTCTGACGCTGATCACGGTCGGCAAGATGCTGGAGGCGCGGTCGAAGGGAAAAACGACTGACGCTCTCAAAAGCCTGATGAAGCTTGCACCGAAGACTGCGGTTGTGGAGAAAAATGGCGTAGAGCAGACGGTTCCGATTGACCAGGTACAAAAAGGCGACGTGTTTGTCGTACGCCCCGGGGAAAACATCCCGGTGGACGGTGTGATTCTGGACGGAAGCAGTGCGGTAAACGAGGCCGCCCTGACTGGTGAGAGTATCCCGGTCGACAAAGCAGCCGGGGATCCGGTGTCGGCCGCCACGGTCAACCAGTCCGGCTTTATCCGCTGCCAGGCGACCCGCGTCGGGGAGGATACGACCCTTTCGCAGATCATCCAGATGGTGAGCGACGCTGCCGCGACAAAAGCGCCGATCGCGAAGATCGCGGACCGGGTATCGGGTGTGTTCGTGCCGATTGTGATCACGATCGCGGTCATTACCACGCTGGTCTGGCTTTTGGCCGGCCAGACGGTCGCGTTTGCCCTGGCAAGAGGAATTTCCGTCCTGGTCATCAGCTGTCCTTGCGCGCTGGGTCTTGCGACACCGGTGGCGATCATGGTCGGAAACGGAATGGGAGCCAAAAACGGCATCCTCTTCAAAAACGCGGTTTCTCTGGAGGAAGCGGGCAAGGTACAGGTCGTCGTGCTGGATAAGACCGGCACCATTACTAGCGGCGAGCCGAAGGTGACAGACCTTTTTCCTGCAGATGGCGTGACGGAACAGGAACTTTTGCAGCTGGCCTACGACCTGGAGCAGAAGAGTGAGCATCCGCTGGCGAAAGCCATTTTACAATACGGAAAGGAACAGCAGCTTGTCTCTGCAGAAGTCGCCGGTTTTCAAGCCCTTCCGGGCAACGGTCTTACAGCGACGCTTGATGGGGAAGAACTGCTCGGCGGCAGCCTGACCTTTCTTCACAGCAGCATGGAAGTGCCGGAGGCGATCGTAACCCAGGCTGATGCATTCGCGGAGGAGGGAAAAACGCCACTCCTTTTCGCAAAGAATGGCCGACTTCTCGGAATCATCGCTGTCGCGGATGTTATCAAGGAAGACAGCCCGCAGGCAGTCCGGGAGCTGCAGAATATGGGCATCCGTGTCGTCATGCTGACCGGAGACAACGAGCGCACGGCCAGGGCGATCGGTGCCCAGGCGGGGGTGGATGATGTCATCGCCGGTGTCCTGCCGGATGGCAAGGAAAGCGTCATCCGTCGGCTGAAAGAGGCAGATGTACCAGAAGATACGGATATCCATTTCCTGGCTTTGGTTAAAAAAGCGATTTCCGGTCACGGGAAAAGTGATTCTCAGAACGGGAACAATCAGAACGAAAGCAATCAGAATGGGAAAAGCCAGAGCGGAAAAAACCAGAACGGAAAAATAAAGGTCGCAATGGTCGGCGACGGCATCAACGACGCCCCGGCACTGACGAGAGCAGACATCGGCATCGCGATTGGCGCGGGAGCGGATGTCGCGATCGATGCAGCGGACATCGTCCTCATGAAAAGCCGCTTAAGCGACGTCCCGGCAGCGATCCGTTTAAGCCGCGCGACCCTGCGCAACATCCATGAAAATCTCTTCTGGGCCTTTTTCTACAACGTGATCGGCATCCCGCTCGCAGCAGGTGTGTGGATTCCGATCTTTGGCTGGACTCTGAATCCGATGTTCGGTGCCGCGGCCATGAGCCTTTCCAGCTTCTGCGTCGTGTCCAACGCGCTGCGTCTGAATCTGTTCCAGATTCATGATGTGGGGCGCGACAAAAAAGTGCGGCCGGTGGATCCGGCAGTATCAGCAGCGTGTCATAATACGATACAGGAGTCGAAGACAGAAGCCGCAGGAGCGGAAACAAATACAAATCAAGAAACGGAGGAAACAGAAATGGTAAAGACAACAGTACAGGTAGACGGAATGATGTGCGGGATGTGCGAGGCTCACGTAAACGAGGCCATCCGTAAGGCATTCGAGGTAAAGAAGGTCACATCCAATCACAGCAAGGGTCTCACGGAAATCCTTTCCGAGACCGCGCTTGATGAAGGCAAAATCCGCGCCGCAATCGAGGAGACCGGCTACAAGGTGGGAACCATCACGACAGGCGACCAGCCGGAGAAAAAGGGATTTTCATTGTTTCATAAATGAAATATGCTGCAAGTAAATGATTTTTGTGCCCATATTCTTGTTTTCAAAAGGAATAATGAAAGATAACTCGGGAAAAGAAAGGAAGCGACTTCACGCCGTTTCCTTTTTTTGCACAGAGCAGGGCGAGGCATATCCCATGCGAAGCGTGGGATGCCGCCCGGCGAGGGCATATCCCATGCGAAGCGTGGGATGCCGCCCGGCGAGGGCATATCCCATGCGAAGCGTGGGATGCCACTGGCACGCATCACCCTTATGGCAAAGCACCCGGCTCACGCGGCGTATGTTCCGATTTGCGAAGCAAATCAAGAACTCCGGATAGGGGGGAAGAGGTCTCCCTTCTATCCGGTTGTTTGCGTAATTCCATGAGAAAACTGACTGCCTGATAGAAAACAGCAAAAAGGGTGTAGATATTTTTCTTTGGTTTTTGAAATTGTAACATAAAAGCAGGTAAC
>JAJQEO010000078.1:0-70 GCA_021201665.1 Lachnospiraceae bacterium
CCTTTTTGGTATCTGCCTTTTTGGTATCTGCCTTTTTGGTATCTGCCTTTTTGGTATCTGCCTTTTTGGT
>JAJQEO010000078.1:170-15364 GCA_021201665.1 Lachnospiraceae bacterium
ATCTGCCTTTTTTGCGGTCTCCGCCTTTTTCATGGTCTCTGCTGCCTTCATCGTCCCCGCAGTTTCTGTAGCTTCTGCAATTTCCGCGCGGTACGCGTCCAATATCCGCATAATGCTTTCTTCTATCCGAAATGTCTCTGCTCCGCATATGGCCAGCTGGTAGCCCAGCTCCGTCGCCAGGTCCAGCAACGCTTCATAGTCCATGTTCCACTCTCCAGAATCGGATAGCAGGAGTCCTCTCACCCTATCCAAAGTTCCCGATTCTTAATTGCTTACACTACGGCCTGCTTTATAACTTTTTGGGCAGGGCAAGCCCAGTCCCCTACGGACAAACCGTTTTCTTACAGGGGACAGGCCAGGCTTGCCCTGCCCATTCATATGTGTGCTTTTACATACATTCTTCTTCCGCGCCGCCGGATTGTTTCACAAGACTGTAAATAGTGACCGGCGAACTATTTTCTGCTACATGTCAGGCCATTCTTACTTCACTGAAAACCGGTAGCTGGTCTGCGTGTCGTATTTTTCTCCCGCCTTAAGCACCGGTGAGCGGAACGCCGGATCGTTGATGGCGTTTGGCGCAAACTGGGATTCCAGACAGAAGCCCTGGCGTTTGTGATAGGTCACGCCATTTTTCCCGGGCTGGTCGGTGATCCCATTGCCCGCGTAGAACTGGACGCAGCAGCAGTCAGTAAATACTTCCATGCAGATGCCGCTCTCTTCGCTGCAGGCCTCCGCGATTTTCTGCACCGCGCCGCCGCCGTCCGGAAGCACGTAATTATGGTCATATCCGCCGACGAATTTAAGCTGCTCAAATTCCGCGTCAATGTCAAGGCCGATCTTCTTTGCTGTAAGGAAGTCCATCGGCGTGCCCGTAACCGGAGTGATTTCGCCCGTCGGAATCGCCTGAAAGTCAATCACCGGCGTGTAGCTGTCCGCAGTGAGCATCAGGGTCTGATCCTCAATGGAGCCTGATGCGTGCCCCGCGAGGTTGAAATACGTGTGGTTCGTCATGTTCGCGATGGTATCCTGGTCGGATGTGGCTTCATAATGGATCGTCACCGCATTATCCTCAGTCAGAGTATATGTCACCGTAGTGTCAATGTTTCCCGGGAACCCGTTGGTGCCGTCCGGAATCACGATGTGGAAGGAAATGCTGTTCGCCTCCTCATCAATCGCGGACACTTCCCAGATCTTCTCATCGGCTCCATGCGGACCGCTGTGCAGATTGTTTTCGTTGTCATTGATCGGAAGCTGATAGGTCTTCTCCCCGATGGAGAAACGTCCTTTGTCAATGCGGTTACCGTTCGGAGCGATTACGGCGCCAAAATAGCAGCCGCCGTCCACATATTCCTGCGGAGTGTCATAGCCAAGTACGACGTCCACCGGATTGCCGTCGCGGTCAAGGACGACCACGTTTACCACTGTGGCTCCCAGATCCATAACGGTCAGGGACGCTCCGTTTTTATTCGTAAAAGAGTAGAGGGTTACCTCTGCGCCATCTGCCAGTTTTCCAAATGGTTTCTTTTCCATTTTGTCCTCCTGATCTTGTTTATATCCTTCTTCAAAATTCGAATGTTTTTTGAAACGGATAGGGGGAGTTCCCTCACCCTATCCAGAGTTCTCGATTTGCTTCGCAAATCGGAACATAGCCTGCGCGAGCCGGGTGCGGCTTTAGTCGCAAAACTCCTTGCCCGGCTCTGTGCATATAAATTTCCTCATCCTGTGCCCGAAAACACAGGATGGGGAAAGTCTTTCACTGAGTCTCCGATTCCGTCAGGGCCACGCAGCGCGTTTTCCTGCATGAAGCCGCAGAAATGTTGAAGAAGGATGGTGAATTTATTTACGCAAACGGATTTTCCGTGCGGTACGGAAGTCCTGCCGGATGATTGTATCCAATCTCTTCCGGACATACACCGATAAGCTTGAATACCTCAAACAGTGCTTTTCCATGATGGCCAAAAGTAACCGCGCCATGATGCGGGAATCCGCCCTCAATCAGGACATGACGGTAGAAACGGCCCATCTCCGGAATCGCGAAGATACCTACGCCGCCGAAGGAACGAGTTGCCACCGGAAGCACTTCGCCCTGTGCGACATATGCGCGGAGGATATTGTCCGAGGTACTCTGCAGACGGTAGAACGTGATGTCGCCCGGGATGATATCGCCCTCGAGCGTGCCGTTGGTCACCTCAACCGGAAGGCTTCTGGCCATGATCATCTGGTACTTCATCGTGCAGGAGGTCAGCTTCTTTGAGCAGGTGTTGCCGCAGTGGAAGCCCATGAAGGTATCCTTCTGCGTATAATTGAATTTGCCCTTGATATCCTCTTCGTAAATATCAGCCGGAACGGTGTTATTGATATCAAGCAGGGTAACAGCATCATCGCTGACGCAGGTGCCGATGAACTCGCTGAGTGCGCCGTAGATATCTACCTCGCAGGATACCGGAATGCCGCGACCTGTCAGACGGCTGTTCACATAGCACGGTACAAAGCCGAACTGTGTCTGGAATGCCGGCCAGCATTTGCCTGCGATTGCCACATACTTGCGGTAGCCCTTGTGCGCCTCCACCCAGTCAAGCAGTGTCAGCTCATACTGCGCAAGCTTGGAAAGGATCTCCGGCTTCTGGTTGCCCGCCCCAAGCTCTGCCTCCATATCCTTCACTACATCCGGGATACGTGCATCGCCTGCGTGCTTATTAAACGCTTCGAACAGGTCAAGCTCGGAATTCTCCTCGATCTCTACTCCGATGTTGTACAGCTGCTTGATCGGCGCGTTGCATGCCAGGAAATTCAGCGGACGCGGACCAAAGCTGATAATCTTAAGGTTCTGAAGGCCTACCACCGCGCGCGCAATTGGCACGAAATCGTGGATCATGTCCGCGCACTCTTCTGCGGTGCCCACCGGATATTCCGGTATGTAAGCATGGATGTTGCGCAGCTTGATATTGTAGCTGGCGTTCAGCATACCGCAGTAAGCGTCGCCGCGGCCCTGAATCAGATCCTTGCCGGACTCCTCTGCCGCCGCCACGAACATCGCCGGTCCGTCAAAATGCTTCGCAAGAAGTGTCTCGGAAATCTCCGGTCCAAAGTTGCCCAGGTATACGACCAGCGCGTCGCAGCCGGCAGCCTTGATGTCTTCGAGCGCCTGCACCATGTGAATCTCACTCTCTACGATGCAGATCGGGCATTCATAAATGTCTGATGCGTCATACTTCGCCTTGTAGGCGTCGATGAGTGCTTTCCTTCTGTTGACAGAAAGAGACTCCGGGAAACAGTCACGGCTCACCGCGACGATACCGAGTTTTACCTTTGGAATGTTTTGCATTTGGTTTGTCCTCCTTAATATTATTATATGTTAATTTTGCTTTTTGCCTTATTGAAGTACCGAGGTGCCATACTGCCGTTTATTCCCAGCAGCCATCCGTCATCTGTTTCCTGTGCGCGATAAGCCGGATCGCCGACTGACAGAAATAGTACAGCTGATGTTTTAATGAAGGCATCACCGATAAGCTTACGCCAGATAGCTCAACATATGGTATCCCGGCTTAGGATATCCTTTCCTGTGACATCCTGACCTGTAATTGACGTCTCAGCCTATAATATCAAACAGCGGCTTGCAGGTCGGATAGATCTGCTTAAACTGCGCATATCTGGCTTCGTACTTCGCGACAAGAGCCGGATCCGGCTCAATCGTGCCGACAACGTGTACAAGCTTCGAGGCTGCCTCCTCGACAGAAGCGTATTCGCCGCAGCCCACCGCCGCGAGTATCGCGCCGCCCAGGCCCGGGCCCTCCTCGCTCTCAATCAGATCCACCTTCAGGTTCAGGACATTCGCGATGATGACCTTCCAGAGCTGGCTCTTCGCGCCGCCGCCGCAGATTTTCGTGCGCTCGATGTTCAGTCCGAGCGATTTCGCCACTTCAAGAGAATCCCGAAGCGCGAACGCCACGCCTTCAAGCACTGCCTGCGTCATGTCCGCGCGGGTTGTATCCATTGTCATGCCGATAAAGGTCGCTCGCGCGTTCGGGTTGTTATGCGGAGAACGCTCGCCCATCAGGTAAGGCAGATAATAGACATGGTTCTCGCCCAGCTTTCCTGTATCCTCCGGATTTTCCGAATCATAAATCTTCGCCTGCTCCGCCGCGTAATCCTTCGTACCGATAATCTCATCCATCCACCACTTATTACAGGATGCCGCACTGAGCATGCAACCCATCAGATGATAGTGGCCGTCTGCATGGGCAAATGCGTGAAGTGCATTAAATTTGTCCACACCAAAATTCTCGGATGAAATAAAAATCGTGCCGCTTGTTCCCAGAGAAATATTGCACTGTCCTTCCCCGACCGTACCGGTGCCGACCGCGGCAGCCGCATTGTCTCCCGCCCCGGCGATCACCTTTACGTCTGAAGGAATATCGAGTTCAGCTGCAATCTCGGGAAGCACGGTGCCGACCACCTCATAGCTCTCAAAAATCTGCGCCATCTGCTCCTTACGGACGCCGCAGATATCCAGCATCTCCTGCGACCAGCAGCGGTTCTTTACATCAAAGAGCAGCATGCCGGACGCGTCCGACACATCCGTACAGTGTACGCCGGAGAGACGATACGCCAGATAATCCTTGGGAAGCATAATCTTCTCAATGCGGGCAAAATTCTCCGGCTCGTTTGCCTTCACCCAGAGAAGCTTCGGAGCGGTAAAACCCGCAAACGCGATATTCGCCGTATATGCGGAGAGCTTTTCGCGCCCGATCACATTATTCAGATAATCACATTCCTTAGAAGTGCGCCCGTCATTCCACAGAATCGCCGGACGGATCACCTGGTCATCCCCATCTAAAATCACCAGTCCGTGCATCTGGCCGCCAAAGCTGATGCCGGCTACCTGGCTGCGGTCACAGTCGGAGAGCAGCTCCTTTAAGCCCTCCATCGTCTGCGTATACCAGTCCTCCGGACTCTGCTCAGACCAGCCCGGGTTGGGGAAATACAGCGGATATTCCTTCGAGACAATCTTCTGAATCCGTCCGTCCCCTTCCATCAGCAGAAGCTTGACTGCCGATGTGCCAAGATCTACACCAATATAAAGCATTTGTAAAACCTCCTGTTTCTAGTCAACAATATCATTTGTGTTGTTCCGCACGGATAATAGCCTGCCCCCTGCCTGCAGCTTCTGCTCATTCAATGACAGCGGACGGTCCCAATTACAGTACCTGGACAATGGTAGCCTGCGTTTCCATTTGCAGCATTCGACCAATGATGGGATGGCTGCTCTCTGTTTACTGCATCCTGTCGAAGACAACATCCGCCCGGTTTCGGCGCCCGCTCAATGGCAGAGCATTCGCCCGGTTTCGGCGCCCGCTCAATGGCAACTGCGTCCCTTCAGTTTACCTCCGGCACAGTTTCCGACAGCATCTGGACAAACTCAGCCAGAAACTCCCGCTCCCGCATCACACTTTCTCGAAGCTGGGAAACTGCTCCTGAAGATGTGGCCCCCATCTGGCAATCTGTTTTCTGATCTGCCTGCGATGCACCCGCGCCGGTCGCGCCAGCAGAATCCTCAGGATCCACTTTCGGTGCTTTTCCTGTCTCACCATCCGGATTGGCAGTATCTGGATACGGAGCGGCATCAGCATCGTTGTGAGAACCGTTTTTTTCCGGTTCAGAGGTATCCTCCGGATCCGCCGTCATGTCAGCTGCCGCGATCTCCGGAAATGCCTCGTCCGGAGTATCCGCGTCTGCTGTCAGCTTATTTGCCTCTGACGCTTCCGAAGTGCCCGTCACGATGTCAAACACCTGGTGCATATTTTCCAGCTCGACCTGCCTGTGCTCGCCGCCGTCCTCCCCGTCACGCGTCCAGGCCAGCGGCTCTTCGGAACGCACAACGAGCCTGCGTGTCTTGAACCGGATGACGCAGCCGCTGTTTTCCTCGCCGGAGAGCAGCGCGGTAATGGTCTTCTGCCAGTCCATCAGATCGGCCGGGGTGCGCACAAGCATGACTTCAAACAGTCCGTCATTCAGAACGACATTCTTGCCCGGGAGTCCCTTGAAGCCGCCCACAGAGTCCGAGTTTGTTACCATGCCGTAAATGAAATCCCCGCTGTCAGAAAACTCCTCGCTCTCGACCTTGATCCGATAGGAACGCCAGCTGCCCAGCCGTTTCACGCCTTCAATGATGTAAGCCGCGTGGCCGAGTACATTCTTTAACTCCTGCTTTGTCTGATAGGAGACGTCGGTAAGCAGACCAAACGCCGCCACATAGACAAAATAGTCTTTTTCATTAAAACGGCCCAGGTCGCAGGTAAATGGCTCACCATTGAGGATCGTATCCGCCGCCTGCTCCATCTGCCGCGGAATGCCGACGCTGGAAGCGAAGTCATTCGTGCTGCCGCATGGGATATAACCGACCGGGCGGCCCGAGCCGCTCTCCATCAGCCCGGTCACTACCTCATCGAGCGTGCCGTCCCCGCCGCAGCAGACGATCATGTCAAACTCTTCCGCACGCGCACAGACTGTCTGAGCCGCATCCATAGCTGCCTTGGTCGGATAAACCGTCACATCGTAATCCGCTCCGGAAAACTTCTCAATGATTCTGGACAGGCTGAATCGAATCTGTCCCTTGCCGGACGTCGGGTTATACACAAACAACATTTTTTTCATATTAGAAAAACCACCTGCCAATACTTGTCATTGTACTACGCCTGAAATTGCCGCACAAGCAAAATATTGCTAAAAAACAGTATGAATTTTGTCACTTTTTCTGCCCAATTACTCCCTCATTTTACCTTGCAGATCTCGCGGTCCCAGGTATACAGCCCGTTGGTCTCCTCCTCGATATCAGACAGCTGCGTAAAAATCGCGCCGGAAAGTCCCTTTTCCTGCAGCTTTTCAATCGTCTGCCGCAGTTTTTTCAATGCCGCCGAAAGCTCTTCCGTCGTACCATATGTCCGGTAGCCATAGGGCACGTCACTGCATACATGTCCGGGAATCGTGCAGGAATATCCCCCGTATTCGGAAAGGACAAACGGCCTGCGGTCATTTTTTATCTTCAGTGCGCGGAAGTAATTGTGCACACTTTTGACGTCTCCCCCGCCCTGGTCATACCAGCCGCTCGCATGGTCGATCAGCCGGGTCGGATCCATGGCACGGATCTCCTTCTCCAGGCGCAGCGAGTCGAACTGCCCCCATCCCTCGTTAAAAATCGTCCATAGCGCAATACAGGGACAATTGTATAAAGCCTCTATAGTCCTTTTGCATTCCCGCTCCCACTGCAGACGGTCGTCCGCGCTGGCTCTCCCATAAAGGATGTAATGCCGGTCATCCCGGATCCGCTCAGTCACGGGCGGGAGGGCATTGGGCAGATAACAGGTAAAAAGTAAATGGTTCGTCCCGCCGCCATTCACCATGTCCTGCCAGACAATCATGCCGATACGGTCGCAATGGTAGTACCACCGCAGCGGCTCGATCTTCATATGCTTGCGGATCGTGTTAAAGCCCAGCTCCTTCATATTCCGGATATCTGCCTTCATCGCGTCGTCTGACGGAGGCGTATACAGGCTCTCCGGCCAGTAGCCCTGATCCAGCACACCGTTGAAAAAGTAGGGCTCGTTGTTCAGGAACAGTCTGGGACGGCGGTTTTCGTCCATTCCGACTGAAAGCTTCCGCATCGCAAAATAGCTTTCCACCAGATCCTCGCCCGCCTGAATCTGCAGGGTGCACAGGAACGGATCCTCGGGCGTCCATGGGCGAAAATCCGGCACCTCCAGATCCAGCGTAATCCTGCCGGTGCCTTTTTCAAACTCCCGCGCCCGGACGCAATGTGAGATGAAATCTCCCCGCAGGCGCAGGCGCATCTTCAGATCTGCCGGGCGGACCATGGTAAGCTCCAGGCACACATGCCCCCGGTCAAGGTCCGGTGTGATTTTAAGATTTTTCAGATAATTTTCAGGCACCCATTCCAGCCACACAGTCTGCCAGATCCCGCTCTGTGCCGTGTAATACATGCCTCCCGGGTGCAGAGACTGCTTCCCGCGGCTGCGTCGGCTCTCCTCTGTGTCGTCACGGACACGAACGCGGAGGTTGTTTTTCCCCTGCTTTACGAAATCCGTCACTTCCACCGTAAAGGGCAGGTAACCATTTTCATTTCTGCCTGCCAGATGCCCGTTCCACCAGACGGTGCAGGTCTGATCCACCGCTCCAAAATGCAGCAGCAGCCGTTTTCCTTCCGGTATCTCAGGGATCTGTATACTCCTCTGGTACCAGAGATACTCCCCTGGCTTCAGGCGGCGGCCCACTCCGGAAAGGCGTGTCTCCGGGGAAAACGGCACCAGAATACCACCGTCCACATGACGGGGACGGCTCCCGCTTCTCGTGATCGCGTAGCTCCAGGTCCCATTCAGACAGATCCATTCTCTCCTGCGAAGCTGAGGGCGGGGATATTCCTGCAAAACATGCTCCGGGTCTATCTGGCGGCCCCATTTCGTCGTCAGCTGAAAATGCGTCGTTTGCCTTGGTTTCCCCGGGCGCGAAGCCGCAAGCGCGTCAAACAGACGCATGTTTTCACCATCCCTTCATTCCGGCGGCAAATATTTCTGCGTCAGCAGGTATATCCGGCAGACCGGTCATTCCACGCCGGTTACTGTATCCGGCTGGCCGATCATTCAGCACCGGTTACTGTATCCGGCTGGCCGGTCATTCAGCACCGGTTACTGCATCCGGCTGACCGGTCATTCTGCGCCGGTTACTGTATCCGGCTGACCGGTCATTCCGCGCCAGTCAGCTGCTGCCGATCGTCCAGTACACAGACCACAGGCTCATGTCAGTCTCTGACTGTATTCCACGGTTTCCTTCAAAACAACATTCTCAGCCCTGCGCTGCCTTCAGATACGTGTTCAGCCGTGTCAGCAGCAGATCAAGGTCAATGCCATGCACCATGGCAGCCTCCTCCAGCGACTCCATCTGGGACGCCGGGCATCCGATGCAGTACATCCCGCCCGCCATCAGGACCGGACCCAGTCCGGAATTGATCTCCAGAATTTCTCCAATCGTCATGTCTTTCGTAATTGTATCCGGCATTTTTATTTCCTCCTGATTTCTAAATTTCTAAAATGAAATTCTGCTTTACTGGATTCATTACTGGTATCCTTGTAATCGCGGCTTCATTATAATATGAATCCGCCAAATGCGCAAGGAACATTTCGCAGGGAATCCACAATCTGTATATGAAAAAATACACGAGAAAATTCAGATTAGGCTTGTCTATTCCGGCAATTTGTATTAGAATGGAGCAAAGATTCCAAGCGGGTCTTGAATATCATCCAATTCTAATATTAAGGAGGAAAAAATCATGGCATATGTTATTTCTGATGAGTGTGTAGCATGCGGTACCTGCGCTGGCGAGTGCCCGGCAGAGGCTATCTCCGAGGGAGACGGCAAGTACGTAATTGATCCGGATGTGTGCCTGGAGTGCGGCACCTGCGAGTCTGTCTGTCCGACTGGAGCGATCTCCGCTGAGTGATGTGAAACGTACTTAGAAAATTCGCAACTGTTCAGGACAGGTCTTAGCACTTGCTGCGAAGGCCGCATGAAAACATATAGCATGTGAAGACAATGAACAGCTGCGATGCTTATGAAGCCGTACGGCAACGGCGGGCAGGGCATATCCCATGCGAAGCGTGGGATGCCACCCGGCGAGGGAAGTTTTCCCCTGCCCGCCGTTTTATGCACACGGCCGCGAAAGGAAATTAGCGGCTTCGCCACTCGCGGCCGGCGTCGGCGGATAGGGGAGAGAAACGTTCCCCTATCCGATCTGCACCTGGCTGTTTTTGCCGAAGCTCTTCCGTTATCAGCCAGATTGTTTTATTCTAACTGGCACATAAGAGAATTCTTCTTCGCATAGCTTTCCGCATACGATCCTGCATGACAATGGATGACCGGCGTGGACTTATAGAACGCAATCGAGTCAATCGAGGTCACGGAATCCGGGATATATATGTGCATCTCCTTGCCGCATCGGTCAAAAGAACCATCAATACGCTCAACGCCCTCTTCAATGGTAACCTTTTTAAGGGAAGAACAATTTTTAAAAGCCGAGCTGGCAATTCTCTTCAGACTGCCCGGAATGTGTACCGTTTCCAGTGATGTACAGCCTGTAAAGCAGCAGATATCCATCTTCTCCAGCTGCGGCGGCAGGCAGACATCCTTCAGCGAAGTGCATCCCGCAAATACATGCATGCTCAGCGTTTTAAGCCCGGACGGCAGATGGATTTCCTGTAATGATCTGCACCCTTCAAACACATGTGCATCCACCTTCTTCAGCTGTTCCGGAAGAACCACCTTCGCCAGAGAAACACAATCCCGGAAAGCCCCGTGATTTATGACTGTGACATTCCCCGGGATCACAATTTCTTTTAATGAGGAACATTCCCGAAATGCCTCTGACGGTATTTTTTGCAGATATTTCGGCAGAAGCACCTGTTCCAGATTCACACAATTCTGAAATTCGCCAATATTCAGTTCCTTAAGCGAGGCCGGCAGGATCAGATCCCGGATCTCCCGGTTTCCCCAATACAGCGAATGGCCGAGCTTAACCTGAATTTCCGTATAATTCTCAGGGATCTCAAGCACGCCGCCGCGAATGGGAGTGTTCTTCATTTCCTTTTTTCCAAATGTCATCCGCGTCCGGATGGCTGGAGCGGTGCCTTCGCTTTTCGTAAACCAGGTTGTATCATCAACCATTTCATCTTCCTGATCTGTTTCCGCCATTTCCGGGGTTCGTTCTTTCTGTTCTGTCTCCGATTTTTCGGCGGGCATCGAATACTCCTCTATCGGTTCCCAATCTTCGGCCGATGTCCGGACTTCCTCCACCGAACCATCGGATGATATCTGAGGCTCAGGCTTCACTTCCTGGCTTTCGAATGACATCCGAGGCTCCGGCTTCACTTCCTGGCTTTCGAATGACATCTGAGGCTCAGGCTTCACTTCCTGGTCCTCGAATGACATCCAAGGCTCCGGCTTCACTTCCTGGCTTTCAGCAGGCTTCAGCGCCCCGGCAATCAATTTCAAAAGCTCGTCCGAATCAGCTTCTCTTCTTTCTTCCGAAGTCTTTTTCTTCTCTTTCTTGCCTTCCAGTACGATTGCACGGGCAACCGCATACAGGCGTTTCGAATCCCAGTCCGGATGCGCAGCAGCCAGATTTTTACGCACCGCGAAAATGGCAGCCTTTTCCTTTTCCGATTCCTCTGCCGCAGCTGTCTCCGGCTCCGGAACTTTCTGTGGCTTCGCTTCCGGCTCTGGAACTGCCTGTGGCTTTACTTCCGGCTCCGGAGCTTTCTGTGGCTTCGCTTCTGGCTCCGGAAGTGCCGGTGGTTTCGGTTCCGAATCTGGAGATGCGTGCGGCTTCTCTTCCGGCTCCGCAAATGCCTGTGGTTTCACTTCCGGCTCTGGAGTTTTTTGTAGTTTCAGTTCCGGCTCCGGTTTCTCATCCATCTCCGGCTCCGGCACCGCCACCGTTTTTTCGTCCATCTCTGGCTCAAACACCCTGGCCGAATCTGGAAAGGATGCCATGATATCGTCATAGTAATCAATCTTGCGGTTGGCCTCATTCTTCGGATGAATCCGCACTTTTTCATTATTACTGTTAAAGAAATCACGCATGAACCCATCCAGCGCGAGCGCCTGTCTGCTGCGCTCTTCCTTTTCCAGACTGCTCCCTCGGATTTCCCGGAACACCTTCTGCGCAAATGTAGTAATATCGCCAACTGGCTCCGCATCTATAGCCACGAATTTTACAGGACCAAAATGCATGGCGCGCGTCCTCTCATCCACCGTCTTTAACATTTCCTGATAGCATGCATTGCTCCGCAGAGAATTTGCGCTTACATAAAAGACTACCAGCTCACATTCCATGTCCTCGATCGCTGCGATCGCGTCCTCCCGCCAGGACGGCTTTGTCTTGTCCAGATTTTTCTCATCCAGCCAGACATTGTACCCGCGCCTCTGAAACTCCCGCACATCCTGCCACACCAGCTCACTGTCGAGGCTGCTGTAGCTGATAAAAATATACGGACTGTTCAGATCGCAGGGTTTTATTTCGTATAAAATCGACTGCAGACTGCTCATAATTCCCTCCCTCGTTTTTTCTCGCCGCCCACCGGCGTATAATTTTTAACAATTACCTGTCATTATTACCTGTCATTTCTTACTTTGTACTAAGAAACTGTCCGAAATTGCTTGTCTTCTTCTATCTTACACTGCCTGACGCATGAATCACAGACCGTAAAAAATGTCGGTGCATCCGTGCAGCTCCTGTCACGAAGCGATTATATTTTGCTTTTCTATCCTTCTTTTTCTTTCGCAAGCCTGATCAGGCAGTCTTTCCCCAGAAACGCCGCGCCATAACAAAGAATCGTCCGGAATCCTTCTATTCGAAGATTCCTTGCGTACTGCATCCTTTCGATCTGGTCAAACGCTTCCTGGCATTCACTCTCTAACGTAGCGTCTTTCTTTTTGCCTGGCCATTTGGCCTCAATGACAATAGCACGTCTGCGGCGGCGCTCTTTAATGACAATATCGGCTCTTCCTTTCCCCTGTTCTGAGTTGGATTTTACCTCATAGCCTGCGCCTGAAAACATTCCGGCAACAAACGCATGATAAAAATCTTCTTTATAGTCATAGTAGCTGATGGTGTCGAAAAGAATATCAGAAACATCCTCAGTCAGCTTCTCATCTTCCCCACTCCACCATTCGTTAAAAAGTTCGCTTCGATCCCTGGATTTAATGGAGGTCTCAAACCAGGCCTGCACAGTGTCTTTAAAAACAGATTTCACCTCTTCATTCGGAATGCGCAGGGATGTCTTCCCCTCCTGCACAGTCATTCCTTCTGGAAGTTCTTCAGGCAGGACCTGTGTCAGATAGCCTGTCAAATAGAGGATGCTCCATAAATTATCTTCAGCACCTGCCAAACGCGAAGCGTTTTCGGAATGGCAGGTGCGTTCTGCCGCCGAACGAAGGTGAGGGGGCACTTCCAGAGAAGAATGAGCGATATCATACGTTAGATCCTCCCGGATCCGCTCCTGGATCACGCCCCCGGAGAGCAGTGTCTCAAATTTTTCTTTTACGTACATATCCGGCAAGTCGATAAATCGCCGGATGATATTGTTGTGGCTCGTGTCAATCCAGTGGTTGCCAGGCTTTGCTTCTTCATCCAGACCTAAAGCCCTGACATGAAGCAATACGTCCCACGGGCAGTAAATCTCCTTTTTCCCGAAACGGTAGCCGTCATACCACCGTTTCATTTCGGGCAGTGCCTCTGGCAGTTCGGCATCCGCAAGAATCTGCGCCACTTCCTTCTCTGTAAAACCAAAGCAGTCCTGATAGCTGATATCCGAGATGGAATTAGAGACAAAATTATTTGCGCCGGTAAAGATACTTTCCTTCGCCACTCTCAGGCATCCGGTCACTACGGCAAATTTAAGATTTGGGTTGGACTTCCATGACATCCCCAGAAGCACCCTGATCACATTCAGCATCTCGTCATAGTAATCGCTGTCGCTTGCCTTCGCGAGTGGGACATCATATTCATCCACCAGTAAAATTACTTCTTTCCCATAGTGTGCGCACATCATGCGAAGCAAAAGATCCAGTGCATTCTTGACATCGGCAAGCTCACCCTTGCGCGTATACAGTCTGATAAATGCCTCTCTGTCTTCTGAATCGACTTTGTCGCTCGTCCTCAAATAATAATGTTCCTTGCAAAGATTTGCGAGAACCTGTTTCAGCATGTCATACGCATCCGAAAAATCCCGCCCACTCACATCCTTCAGTGTCACAAACAGAACCGGCCACTGGTTCATCCACTGTGCGCAAAGAGCCTCATCCTTTGAAATCTTCAGGCCTTCAAAAAGCTCACGACTGTCCTTTCGAATATCAAAAAAACTCGCGAGCATACTCATCGCCAGCGTCTTCCCGAATCTGCGGGGACGGGTGATCAGGTTTACCTTAAAGGGGCCATTCATCATCTCGCTGATGAGATGAGTCTTATCAACATAATAACAATGCTCCTTGCGTACCTGTTCAAAAAGGTCAATGCCATAAGGCAGAGGTATCATCGTCATTTACCACCACTCCTTCAAAAAACTTCTCTGCAAAACTCCCTCGCCGGGTTATGCCCCCTCGCCGGGGTGGCATCCCACGCTTCGCATGGGATATTCCCTCGCCGGGCGGCATCCCACGCTTCGCATGGGATATTCCTTGCCCGGCTCTATGCATAAAGCAAACATGCAGTCCGTGATCAGCATAAAACAATTAAGACAGCCAGAAGCCAAAGCTGAAGAAAATTCGCTCATCTTTGCAATTGATTCTATCATGCACACCTGCAAATTACAAGATTCACATATGACTGTTTTTAACGCTTTTTTACATTATCCAAAACATAGCTTTTCCGCCTGTTTTAAGAAAACACTTGCGACCCCGACTTGTGATATAAAGGTCATAGCATTTCGAATAGAAACGGTATTTTTAAATAACAGGAATCATTTGCATACGGTAAAAAGCGCCTGCGGTCGGCCTCTCACCTCCCGCGGGCGCTTTTTTCAGATCGGTTGCCCGGTCTTCTTCTTTAAAACCAGGGTGATCGTTTTTTGTTAAGAACGATCGGCTTGTGAAATTACCGCGCAAACGCTGCTCTCCACATTCTGTTATTCTCTGGATAAGCTTCTGTGTACTCCTCCTCCGCATAATTCATATGTTGTTCCGGAAGATAGGCGAAGTCGCCGTGGCATGCCTCGTGAAAATTCGTGAGGGCACGCATTTCATATACAGACAGAGTCGCTGCATCCCGATTTTTCTGAACAAGTGTGTTCCATTTTGACATAATACTCATAATCATACTCCTCACTTTCTGAGTGGTTTTTCTTTCACTCGTCTGTGATTATAGGAGTTTTCACAGGAATAACAAAGGTACTTTCTTGACCTGTTTTAAGGCGATATTGACCTTATTTAATATTTTCGTATCTGATATTCTCAATTGTTTTTTCGAAGGTTGCGGATACCGCCTGGCCTATGGTATAATGGCAGCCGCGCATGAAAAAATCGCTTCGCGATTGGCGCGGCCTTCGTCCATACTCGCTTCGCAAGTACGGACATGTAATGGCAGCCGCGCATGAAAAAATCGCTTCGCGATTGGCGCGGCCTTCGTCCAT
>JAJQEO010000078.1:15464-32747 GCA_021201665.1 Lachnospiraceae bacterium
ACTCGTTGCACGAGAACGGACATATATAAAGAAAGCAAGGTTTTTTCTATTGTGAAACTGTTTACCCGATGATTCCCAAAGCAAAGGAGGTACCTTAACCATGGCAAAAAAAGCAAGCGACCATTTTAAAACGTTTGCGAACCCCGGCGGTCCGGTCATCACCACTATGACTCGTCCGGTCATCGAGGCCGACGGTCTGTATTTTAAGGACATCGACGGCTCCGGCACTGTATCAGAGGTCAACGACTGGCGGCTTCCGGCCGCTCAGCGCGCAGCGGCCTATGTGAAGCAGCTGACCGTGGATGAAAAGATCGGCCAGCTGTTTATCTCAGACTGGCGCATGGGACAGAAGTATCCGAACCCGATGTACAAGGATCATGTCGTCATCCCGGATGAATCCGGTGTCCTGGATGAGGGCGAAGTGTTCTCAAAGCTCATCTTTGGCGAGATGACCATGCCCGGCACTACTACCCTGATCAAGGATTGGTTTGCCCGCCATACCATTCTCCGTGAAAACGCCACTCCCGAGGATCTCACTGATTACCTGAACCAGCTGCAGGCCGTCGCTGAGGAATGTGAGCGTTTCGTACCGGTACAGGCCGCGTCTAATTCCCGGAATGAGAACGGCGAGGCGGTCTTCGGCATGAATGACGCAGGCGGCGTTTTCCCCACCTGGCCCGGTACCCTGGGCATCGCGGCCGCCGTAAAAGGAGCGGGAATCGAAGTGGCAGATCAGTGGGCGGAGGCGATCCGCCGCAGCTGGGAGGCCTGCAACCTGCGCAAGGGCTACATGTACATGGTGGACTGCATGACGGACCCCCGCTGGCAGAGAAGCTACGGCACGTTTGGCGAGGATACCGCTCTGATCTGCGAGATTGCGGAACACATCCTCCCGCGGATTCAGGGGAGCGAGGACGGCGTGACAGCCGACGGGGTCGCCATGACTACCAAGCATTTCCCCGGAGGCGGCGCGCGTGAAAACGGCTTCGATCCGCACTATGCCGCGGGGCAATGGAATGTCTACGCGACGCCCGGTTCTCTTAAAAAATATCATCTGCCAGGCTTTGCCGCCGCTGTCGGCAAAAAGACTTCCTCTATTATGCCCTACTATTCCAAGCCCGCTGCGGAAAAGTCCGCCGCGCAGCAGGACCCTGAAGGCAGGGACATCCGCCTGGATCCCTATGGTTTTGCTTATAACCGGGTATTCATCAACGACATCCTCCGGGGACAGATGGGCTTTGGGGGCTATGTTAATTCCGATACCGGTATCGTCCACAACATGAGCTGGGGCGTAGAAATGCTGGACGAGCCGGAGCGCATCGGCTTTGCGGTCAGCCATTCCGGCGTCGACCTGATCTCCGGACTCTTCGACAACGCCTATGGCCGGAAGGCTTATGACCGCGCGAAAAACGGGTACTATGAAACACATGAGCTTCCCGAAGGCTTTACCCCTGATATGGTAACGCTGACCGATGAAAGCCTGGACCGGGCTGTGGAGAGAACTCTGACGGAAATGTTTGCGCTCGGCATGTTCGAAAATACGTACCGGGACGCGAAAAAAGCCACTTTCCTCTGTGCGGATCCAAAGGACCTGGCCAACGCGGACCGCGCCCATCACCAAAGCGTCGTCCTGCTCAAAAACGACGGCATCCTGCCTTTGACCGCTGAAAAATATGCCGGGAAAAAGGTGTACGCAAAGGCGTTCCACAAGACAGCGGAAGCGGGCGAGACCGCAACCAGCGCCCTGCGCAAAATGCTGAGCGAAATGACCGACGTGACTTTGACAGAGGATTACACCGAAGCGGATATCGCCATCCTGTTCGTGGATCCCTCCTCCGGCGCATATTTCTCCGCGACCGCCGGCTACCTGGAGCTGGACATCTGCGAGGGAAAAGAAGTGCCTGATGTAGATGATCTCTGCCGTCCCACGGCACAAACTCATCTGGAAACCACACTCACCGGCGCGAAGAAAATCGCGGAGATCGCCGACGCCGTCCACGCACGGGGCGGAAAAATCGTCGCCAATATCAACTTCCATCTGGCATGGCTGGTGGGCAATGTAGAATGCCACGCGGACGCCCTGACGGCCGGCTTTGAGACCAATCCGGACGCCACCCTGGATGTCCTGTTCGGGCATTTTACCCCCGTGGGCAGGCTGCCCTTCACTCTGCCCAGAGGCGACGAGGTGCTCTCCGTGAACAAAGAGGGCATCTGCATCTCCCCCAACGACGTGCCCGGCTATGATAAGGATCCGTATATGCCTGAAAATCTGAAGGATGAGAATGGAAAAGCCTACGCCTACCGCGACGCGGCCGGCAACTACTACGAGCTGAATTTTGGACTTACATGGTAGGATTTCTTATTTACCAAGTCAATCTAAGTCAGTCATTTCGAATTGGAAATGTACTGGAATATGCCTGCAGTACAGCCACAAAGAGGATTTCCGGACAACCGACTTAATGGTTGAACCGGAGACCTCCTCGGGCGAGGTCAAACCACTTATGGGATCCAAATGCAGGGTGCGGACGTAATCGAGCAGGGAGACTTGCCCCCTACTCTGGAGTTCTCGATTTGCTGCGCAAATCGGAACATAGCCCGCGCGGGGTATGCCATAAGGGTGCTGCGTGCCAGTGGCATCTACGCTTCGCTCCGGTCCGTCCTAAACGCGTGCCACCGGCACGCAGGACCGTTTTATGTCCCGATTTTCGCAGAAAATCAAGGACGCAGGCACCGACCGGAGCGAAGCGTAGATCATGGCTATGGCGCGTGCAGCGTAAGCTGCTAATTTCCCTCGCCAGGTGGCATCCCACGCTTCGCATGGGATATACCTTACGCGCCCCTGTGCATAAAAAAACATGCACACAGGGTGGCATATGCCCTCGGCTGCTTTTACACCACTACTTCCAGAATTCTTTTCCCCTGATAGTTCACTTCCTGAATCCCTGTCTTCTTTTTCTTATTAAAATTGAAGCTGAGTAAATACCCGACATCCTTCTTATAATAAGCCAGATATTCGAACAGCTGCGCTTCGCCGCGCTTATTGTACTCATTTCCATGATAAATTTTCAGCTCTATTACATGCTGCGTTCCATGATAATCCACTATCACATCTGTCCGTTTCATATCTCTGGTACGTGCCTCCACGTAATAATTGCCGCTGCCATTAATAATCGGTTTCAGATACAGTAAAAAAAGCTTTCGGCCCTGTTCTTCCAGAAACCTTTCATCACTTCCTGCATAGATTTCCTGAAAATGATCATAGAAGCTTCGCATGACAAGATCCATCTGAAGCTGACCATTGATCACAAACCGATTGTAAATCTTCATGCTGGCCCAATACATTCCACTGTTTTCACTGTTAATCGCCATCTCGGCGATAAAAGTGTCATACATGACCGTCTCAAAAATGCGGTTGGATACCGCAACCGTACTATTTTTTTCTTTTAAAAATCCGAATTGGACACCAAGCTGTATCTCTTCTACCCCCATATTAAACGGATATCGTGCTCCGGAAAACAGGATTTCGCTGATCATCTTCTTTAACTTCGGATAGCTTTGCAGGTTTTTTGTGATATCATCAAAAAGAGCCGGTACCGGAACGCTCTTCCTTAATCGATGTTCCGCTTCCGCTACTCCCTGTCTTGTCCACACAGATAATCTGTTGTCAGATTCCAAAGTATCCGGCATCTGTTCATCCATGATCTGGCACAGCGCAGAGACCAGATAAGGATATCCGGATGTATAATCATACAGAGCCTGCCCTACCTCTTCAGTTTCCATTCCTGTATGATGGTCTGTCTCATATTCTGAGAGCATTTTCGAAATTTCTTCTGCGGAAAAACTCATATCCAGAGTAATGTTCGCGGAAATGTTCCAGGGGCTGTTATACCTGATGGGGTCATCTGGCAGCAGTTTTAGTTTCAGATTTTTAATATCATACACTCCCGCCAGTATGACCGACTGAAATGTATTTCCTTTTCGTTTCTTTCTCTCCAGATACTTTGAACGGAGCAGTCCCAGAAATGATAAAAACACCTGATTTTCTGAACACTTGTCAACTTCATCTATCAACAATACGATTCCCCTGTCACTGGAATCGCATAATTTCGTAATTCGTCCGCCCAGCTCCTTCATCGGAAATTCTGTTTCAAACGGTCGCTTCCAGTCCCTGATAATCTCCTCCGAAAAGCTCTGGTCTTCCAAAAGCTCCCCTATGTCAAGCCGGAGGCCTTTTGCCAGATGAGCCTGAGAGACAAAGTACTCCTCCGAAGATTCAAAGCTGATACTGAGTACAATATACTTTTCTGACAGAGTTCTTTCCAGCAGATAAAGAAACGTTGTTTTCCCATATTGCCTCGCGCGGCTGATTGTAAAGTATTTTCCGCGCGCGATGACTTCCTGTTCAATCTTCTTTACCCTGGACGTCAGGTCAACCATATAATTTTCTTCTGGAATACAGGAGCCTTCCGTATTAAAAAACTTCATCCGCTACCTCCGATACACGAAACATAATCACGCTTCAAGATGCATGTAATTATACCATGTTTTAAGCTGGAAAGAAAGATAAATATCCGCTGGTTCCTTTATTCTGTACCGATGCTGAAGTGAAAAAGTAAATTCCATTCCGAAGGGGGCAAAGTTGAATTTAGTCTTCTTATATTTGCAGGATTACTTTTCGTTTTTCTCTCTTTGTTTATGAAGTTGTTCGACATAAAAATCCATATTGTCCTGTCCCCATTTATACATGGAATTCACGATCGGAAGGAGTGTAAATCCCCTTTCCGTCAGAGAATATTCTGTATGAAGAATCTGCGATTGGTACTGGATGCGCCTGATAATATCATCATGTTCCAGTTCTCTCAATTGTTTTGTCAGCATCCGGTTACTGATTTGCTTAAACAGACGGGAAAGCTCGCCATAACGATAGGGGCGTTCGTTTCCCAGATGCCAGATAATCACAACCTTATATTTCCCTGAAATAACAGACATGGTTAACTCTTTCTCACAATTGAAGTCATTGTTAGAAAGTCGATGAAAAGTCTCACTTCTTAAATCTACACCATTCATTACAAAATTCTCCTTTTCTCTTTACAAATAACGCCAACTGAGCAAGATTCTGATTCTGATCCAAACAATATAATAATCTCCTCGATAACATTAATTGTACTCAATTTCGCGGTTTAAAGGCTGATGCATTCCAGACACGGCGGTGCGTAAATCCATCTAGAAATAACATATGCCTGCCGTGAAGGTCAAGTCATAATCAAAGAAGAATATATTTCTTTCAACACGGATGCTGCCGACCAGTGTAAACCGGTCGGCAGCGTCATAGATCAGGCGAGTATTCCCTTCAGGATGTAGCTTTTTTGCTGTGTCATTTCGTCCAAAGTAACGCTGACCCCTTCTCGCCCTAAACCACTCATCTTATATCCGCCGAACGGCTGCTGAAGATGTCTGTAATTTCCGGAGCTGTTGATAACAACGCCTCCGCACTGCAGTCTGGAAGCCACCCACATCGCGCGCTTCATGGAGCGGGTCATCACTCCTCCCTGCAATCCATAGCTGGTTGCATTCGCAATACGAACAGCCTCTTCATCCGTCTTAAAGGTCAGAACAGGAAATACCGGGCCAAAAATCTCCATGTCTCTGGCCGCATCCATTTCCATCGTCACCCCATCCAGGATGGTCGGCTCGAAATATGTCTTATTATAAATATTCCCGCCGCAAATGCACTTAGCGCCCTGGGCTACCGTTTTCTCAACCTGCTGCCGAACGGTTTTCGCCGCCTTCTCACTAATCAGACATCCGAAGTCGGTTTCTTCATCCAGTGGACTTCCATGATGAAGCTTCTCAAACCTGCGCATTACTCCGTCGATAAACTCATCGTGCAGACTATTATGCACCAGAAACCGTTTCGGCGAGCAGCAGGTTTGTCCGGCATTTTGCAGCCGTCCGGCTACCGCATTTTCAACAGCCAGTTCCAGGTCAGCATCGTCAAGGACAATAAACGGATCGTTGCCTCCCAGCTCAAGGAAAACGCGTTTCAGCGTCTGCGCACCTTTTTGCGCCACTTCAAGCCCTACCTCCGTACTGCCGGTGAGACTGATCGCGTCAATCTTCGGACTGCCCGAAAGAAGCCCGCCAATTTCTGAGCCGCTTCCCGTGACCAGCTGAAGAACATTTCCGGGAATCCCCTGTTCCAGACAAATCTCCACTACCTTCATCAGTGTCAGAGGATTATCTGTAGCAGGCTTGATGATGACCGCATTCCCTGCGGCAAGCGCTGCGGCCATTTTCTGAGTGCATAACTCAACCGGATAATTAAACGGAGAAATGCACGCCACAACCCCCAGAGGTTCATGGCGGGTAAAAATAATATCGTTTTCATTACCGATCTGATAGTCCGTCAGCGTCTGTCCAAAATGCTGAGTGGCCGCCTGCGCAAACCCTCTCATAATCTGAGCACACACGCGGATCTCCCCGCGGGCTTCCCGGATAATCTTTCCCATCTCCGTGCTCAGCCCTCTGGCTAACTCCTCGCGTCTTCCGTCAATCGCGTCCGCACATTTGAGCATAAGACGGCACCGTTCATGTACCGGCGTTTGTGCCCACAGCTTCTTTCCCTGCAAAGCGGCCTCTATCGCCCGCTCAATATCCGCTTCTGTCGCGCGTGGAACGGTGTCCAGCACTTCCTGGGTAGCGGAGTTGAGCACCTGTATCACTTTACCATTCCGGGCATCACATTTCTGCCCGTCTATAAACATCTGCATATTTTACCTCGCTGCTCTTACCAGATCAGAACGTAGAATCCGGATCATAGTAAGTATCAATGTTCGAGTCACTTACACTGACAGGAGTCAGATATACCAGATTGGAAATTTCTTCACCACTGTTCCAACTCTCAATCGTCTCAATTACCATCTCCGCGCACTCATAGGGATCGTTACGGCCGGTTGCAAGAACCTGATCGCCATCCTGGATCAGAGCGTATACATTTTTATTGCCGTCACAGCCGCAGATAATGATGTCATCACGGCCAATAGCCGCACAGGCTTCATATGCACCAAGAACCATATCATCGTTTTCCGCGAAAATGACGTTCATCTCCGGAGCCGCAGTAAGCATATCTTCCATAGCCTGCTGTCCTTCTGCCTGATTCCAGTTTCCCCATCCCTGAGTTACGATATTGATACTTGCTTCGCCATTGCTCTCAAGCTGAGCCTCTATAATACCTGCTATAACTCCTGTACGGCGAGCCACGCCAAGTGTATTTCCGGCATTTCCGCTAAGCAGACCCATATTTATCTCTGTATTTCCAAAATACGCGGCAATATCAGCTCCTACTAATGTACCAAGCGTATAATTGTCCGACTGAATCATAGACTCATAATATGCTGAAGAATCAATGGAATTATCCATAATAAATACAGCCACACCTGCTTCCTGGCATTCAAGAGTCGCTCCGACGGAAGCCTCAGCATCAACAGGATTAATAACAATCACATCACAACCCTCTGTGATAAAGTTTTCTACATTAGCAAGCTCGGTGCTGGTGTCACCATTCGAGTCAGCCGTGATGCACTCATAACCTTTTTCTTCACAGAGTTCCCGGAAACGCTCTTCCTGAGCGGCAAAGTAGGCGCCGTTCAGGGTCTGCATACTCAGCCCGATCTTTAATTCGGAAGTTTCTTCTGCATGAACTGTCGGTACACAGCCAAGCATCATACAAAGACCTAATAATACTGCTATTTTCTTTTTCATGTAAATACCTGCCTTTTCTTTTTTTATTTGCTATCATACTATAGTGACATATCCGGCCGCGTCTCCAAGTAGTGCGTTGGACTCCACTGCCTTTCAAACTTGCGGCACTACTCACAAGTTTTATACACTTATAATAAAACGACGTAAGACGTTTTACTTTGCGCTAGACGCGAGGCTGCGAAGCAGCCATTCCATGCACGTCTGTGTGCATCGTTTATCCGTCAGCCTTCTTTTCTATTGTGCCCCTGAAGCAGTACTGCTACAATGATGATAATTCCTTTGATAACCTGCTGCGGATAAGACGCCACCTTCATCAGAGCCATAATATTACTGATCAGGCCCAGAATCAAAGCACCCATCAATGTATTTACAGGCGTCCCCCTGCCTCCGGAAAGGCTTGCCCCGCCGATCACGCAGGCCGCAATCGCATCCAGTTCCATTCCGTCACAGATACGAGCGTCTCCCACGCCTGTACGTGATTCCATGATACCGCCAAATACGCAAAGGAAAGCTGAGAGCATATACACAGACATCACATACAGATTTGTACGAATACCTGACAGCCGCACAGAGTTTTCATTACTGCCGATGGCCTTCACATACCGGCCATAACTTGTGTAACGAAGTATAAGCGATACGATTATAACTACCAGGCCGGCCAGAATAACGGAGTATGGGACACCGAACAACCGGTCTTTGTTGAACGTGGTAACAATCTCATTTGTAATTGGAATTGTTTTGGCATGAGAGATCATATAAGCCACACCACGGGCTGCCGTCATGCTCGCAAGCGTAACAACAAATGGAGCCATTTTCTGATAGGCAATCAGAAAGCCGACTGCGGCTCCAAAGCAAAGGCTCAGCAGAACAGTGAGAAGGAACGCCGGAACCAGCGGCATTCCATCCGATGTCCGCGTATCTAATAAGGTAGTGAAAACTACCGCAGAAAATGCTGCGATGGAACCTACAGAAAGGTCAATACCACCTGTAAGAATAACCATCAGCATGCCCATACTTATAACAATCAGCCCAGCATTTTGTCTTAAAAGATTAAAGATATTTTGAGCTGTCAGAAAATTTGAGGACAAAAAGCTTGATATTATAACTAAAAGCAACAACACAGCGGCCGGAAGGTAGTCGCGTAAAGCCGCAGTGATTTTTTTTGCAGTGATTGATTGCTTACCCATTATTAATTTGCACCTCCTACCACAAGTTTCATAATATTCATTTCATTGATATCCTCTCGTACCAATTCTCCCATTTTGTGTCCATTGTCAATAACAATAACCCTGTCACACATCCCGATAATTTCATTAAGTTCAGAGGAAATCATTATAATGCCGACACCCTGATCAGTCAGATCATTCATGATATTATAAATCTCTACTTTTGCACCCACATCCACACCACGTGTAGGCTCATCCATAATCATGACTTTGGAATTTGTTGTCAGCCACTTTGCGATTACGACTTTCTGCTGGTTCCCGCCGCTCAGACTGCTGACCGGATTGTATATATTGGGAGCCTTAATCGAAAGCTTCTTCACCAACTCTTCCGCAAGCTTTTTTTCCTTTTGTCTGCGCAGGATTCCGCGCGGTTTTGATATACGGTTTATGTTGCAGTATGTCAGATTTTCGCTGATGGCTTTCTCCAATACCAGTCCCTGTTCTTTCCTGCTTTCCGGTATCAGTGCAATCCCTTCCCGTTTCGCCTGACTGGGAGTCCGAAGTTTCACCGTTTTACCGTCCAGCACTACTTTTCCGCTTTTAACAGGGTCAGCTCCAAAAACAGCCCGGGCTATTTCTGTGCGTCCGCTCCCAACCAGACCAAACAATCCTAAAATTTCTCCACATCGCACATTAAAATTAATATTTTCAAACACCCCGCCGGTAAGTTCCTCTACCTCGAGAACCGGTTCGCCGATCCGGCTTTCTCGGTAAGGATACATATTCAGCAGCTTGCGGCCAATCATCCGTTCCACTACTTCATCTACAGTAAAGTCTTTAATTGAGCCATTGCCTGTAACTTCGCCGTCCCGCATAATCGTTACAGAATCACAAATAGAGAAGATCTCGTCCATTCGGTGTGAAATATAGACTATACTCACTCCCAAATCTCTCAGGCGTTTAAGTGTCTCAAACAGTTTTTCCGTTTCCCGTGGTGAAAGAACTGCCGTTGGCTCATCAAGAATGAGTATCCTGGCGTTCTCTGACAGCGCTTTCGCTATTTCTACCATCTGTTTATAGGCTACACTTATATTCCTTACCAGATTCTTTACGTTGATGTTGAAACCCAGACTGTTCATTATTTCTTCTGCACGGGCATTTAGTTTTTTCCAGTTAATAATTCCATTCCTGCCAAGACTGTCAATAAAAATGTTCTCAGCCACCGTCAGTTCATCAGCCAGTTCAAGTTCCTGGTAGACAATTCCAACTCCAAGTTCTTTTCCCTTACGTGGATTGCCAATTGATACCTTCTCCCCATCTATATATATCTCTCCCGAATCCGCCGTATATGCACCGGAAAGTATTTTCATGAGAGTTGATTTACCGGCTCCATTCTCACCAACAAGAGCATGAATTTCTCCAGGCTTCAAATAGAAATCCACGCCTTTAAGTGCAACAATTCCGGCAAAGTTTTTATGCACATTCTGCATTTTTACCCTATCCACGCTCATACGCACCCGCTTTCATTAATCAAATTTTATAGTAAAATTATAAATTCCAGGTTATGTATTGTCAATTACGCACATTTTTGTTCCTACCCACCGAAAAAGATAAAGCAGATTTAATAATCAGGAAAATCGATGTCTCAACATTCAGTGATATTTATTACACTGTAAACATCATATACGAGAAAAGCATTTACCAGCGAACTTTGGGTATATTTTCAAAAAAAGGGGCCTTCGCCCCATCAATACAGAATATAGCTTTAATTCACACATCTCAAGCACGTAACAAGAACCGCATAATAACCTGTATTTCGATCTCCTTTACGCGCTTGTCAAATACAGCCGCCTCTGGCGCCAGGTATCCTCCGAGTAAGCTCCGATAATTGTCACATAGGGCAAAGCGAAACAGGTATACTTCAAATCCATTTTCCTGCAAATAATGATGCGGGAATCTCCATGCTTTCCACAAGATTGTATCCCTACAGATACAGAGGAAACTGCCAGCACAAGTGTATCTCCTGATGTCAGGGAACCATCCAGTGTAAGTACCACAATAAATCCCGCGAAATACGACTACCGTGATTTCATGAATCATTACCATGTGATTTATATAAATTTTCTCCGCGCTGCAAACGACAGCGCCAGTTATCAGGAATTTATTACAACTACAAAACAGATTCTTCGGGAAGATTTACGCACAGCATTCTCTGATGTACGTTTCCGCAAAACAAGAACGGTAATAGAAGATTTACAGATGATTTTTGAACAGACCGAAACACAGTTTATCCTGGTTCTTGATGAATGGGACTGCATCTTCCATAAGGATTACTCGACCGATGAAGACAGAAGAAGCTTTATCAATTGGCTCGCTGCCCTGACAAAAGATGTGGCGTATTTCAGACTGACTTATATGACCGGAGTTCTTCCTATATATGTCCTGCATCGCTCTTTGATGCAGGACGCAGGCCTCGCCTCGCACGATAGTGCGACTTTAAATGGCGAGGCTTTCCCGGCAAAGTATTCCAGCGGCTCCACCATCAACAATTTTCAGGAATATACCATGGCAACGGATGATATATTCAGCGAATATTTTGGCTTTACAGAAGCAGAGGTGGATGATCTTTATGCAAGATACGAGGCTATCCGGTCAAACCGCAATATATCCAGAGAAGACCTGAGACTCTGGTATGACGGATATCATACGCCAGCCTCAGAAAGAATGTATAACCCCCGTTCCGTAGTGGAAGCCCTGACGCGCAACCAGATCCGAAGCTACTGGTCAGCTACCGGCTCCTACAACGAAATTGCAATCTATATTGAAAATAACCGTGCGGACATCCGTAAAGATGTCGCTCTCATGGTCGCGGGAGAATCTGTGGCGGCAAATGTAGAAGAATATGCAGCTACGTCAATGAAGCTGGAAACACGCGACGAACTTCTTTCTGCAATGGTGGTTTACGGTTTCTTAAATTATGAAGATGGGAAAGTTCGAATTGCGAACAAAGAATTGATGGATGAATTTGCAAAGACAATCCGTGAAAGAGAAAGTCTCGGCTACATCAACCGGCTGGCCGTAGAGTCCGACCGCATGCTGAAAGCAACGCTTTCGGGCGACACGAAGACGATGGCACAGATTTTACAGTTTGCTCACGATTTGTCCTTAGTCCCGCAAGGGACTGAGGACGTAGGCCGCACCATCGCGCAAGGCGCGATTCTGCATGGTGCGGCTCTCCCATATACAGAGGTTCCTCTTTTAAACTATAACGATGAGACGGAACTGACCGCCATTGTAAATCTGGTATTTCTGTCCGCACGGGACAAATACTTTGTGGAACGTGAAGATAAAGCGGGGCGGGGATATGTCGACTTCATCTTTTACCCGGCAAGAGCAGGCGATGACGGCATTATTCTGGAGTTAAAAGTCGGAGCCACTCCTGAAAAAGCAATCCAGCAGATTAAGGATAAAAATTATGTAATAAAATTTAAAGGGAAAATGGCCGACAGGAAACAGATGGCAGGACAGATTCGCCTGGTGGGAATCGGATATAGTAAAAAAAGAAAAAATCATCGGTGCAAGATAGAAGTACTCCGGGCAGATGTGCTATGAGTTATTATGCCATGCAACGTCCAGCGCAGGCCAGATGCGGCTTCAGCCGCAAAACCTCCTTGCCCGACCCTGCGCATCAGGCTGTTCTCTCCCCTGCAAGCACCACAATTCTGTTTGACAGATTACGCACAAACGGAATCCTGCCGATTACTCTGTAAACAGGTGCTATGACCTCCATGCCCTCCACAAGGCTGTGTTCTTCCACAAACGCAAAACCCGGCAGCAGCGCTGCCAGTGCCTTACCGTCCTTCACGCCCCAGGCGAACTTTGCATGGCTGCCTTCAATAGATTTCTCCTTTACCGCCTTTACGATGAAAGGAGTCATGGTTTCTACGAACACCGTAACATTCGGAAAATGCGCTGCAATAATAGCGAAAATCTGCTGGATATCTGTTTCGGTCAGATACATAGTTAGCCCTTCTATGATGACCAGCATGGGCTTCCCATCGGCGGCAACACCTTGCGCCCAGTTTGCATCCATGGCGGAAGAGGCAATCTGCGTGATAATGCTCTCCTCCGGCAGCAGTTTCTCTCGCAAAGCCATTACTTCCGGCAAGTCCAGATTGTACCAATGGGAATAGCCCTGTATCCGATAGCAGCGGGTGTCCAGGCCGCAGGCAAGGTTGATGACAACTGCATCCGGAGATTGATGCAAATACTGCTTTACCATCCGGTCAAGCACCAGCGTCCGGGCGATCACGCCGCTGGACATGGTTTTGTCCTTTTTTGCAAGAGAAAAATCGTAATCCAGACGGGAGACGAGCTCCACGGCCTTTTCATCTGCGATTTTATGGTTTTGCTTTTGCGTTTCCTGCGCACGGGCAAAAACTGTTTGCAGCATGGTCTCCGGCACGCCGGTCAATGTGATTTTTTCCATATGCGTCCTCCCTCGTCAACTTTCTTTTTCTGCTTCACGCACTCCGCATAGGCCAGCGTGATACGGGCAGACATTTCCTCCAGTATCATCACTTTCCATCCGTTTGCCTCAAGAAATGCCCGATATTCCGCCGTACTCCACTGATACTCAACTTTAACGCCTGGCATGGTACATCCCTGCCAGCAGATAATCCGTCTCGCACATCACCGGCAGGATCTCCAGATAACCGTAGGCCCTCGCATAATCATTTAACGGGCATCTTGTGTTCTGTTTCCTTTTTACGAAAACTGCATCATCTTTTCACGCTTGTGGTTCTGATTCTCTTTTCGCCCTTTCAATCATCACAAAAAGCCCGCCAAACATCCAAAGATTTCCGATACTGATCCAGCCGGTAGCAAGACCATGCGCCCACGCCACGTTGCCGACAAGCTTGTGCAGCAGCAGGACGAGCAGCATCGGAATTGGCCAGGAGAAAATCCAGCACCATTTTGGATAAGGCGTCAGACCCCTGGAGAAGGCCGCAATGCCTGATATGCGGATTTGATTCCCTCGTGTTTGCCCATAACGTTCTCTCCCTCTATCAATCGTTAGTTTTGGCTAACTCGCATTGTAACAGATACTGCGCAAGAAATCAATACAAAACCTGAATGATTAAATACCGCAGCGAGTGTCTGGTGCTTCTGCTTTTACTGGCGTGCCATCCTGCGAAACTCATTGTCAAGCGTAATTGAAAGCTCCGTTTTTCGCAACAACGAAAAACTCCACAATGGAGAAAAGGACCATGCCCTGACAACAAAAAGCCGACAAATTATTTTATAATTCATCGGCCCTTCGCTATTGTGATTTAATCAACTGCCATGTCTGCCAGAAGGATAATAATCAAAAATACTCTGAATAGCATCTGTAATGTCCATGATACTATCTATTTTCAGTTCCCCTGTCTTCTTGTAGCCGCGAACCCGCAGATCTAATATTTTCAACTGCTCACACAGAACAATCCCCTGCATATCGTTCCATGTAACAGGAATATGCAGCGGATCAGCAGCAGCATTGCGCTGAATCGGACAGGCAATAATCTGTTCTGACTGGTTGAAAAAATCCCTGCTGACAACAAGTACCGGAAAAGAGAGGTGTTCAACTTTTAAAATATCCCCTTGCGAGATTGGAAACATGATATTACCACATCTCCCTTCCGCCCGGCTCCCCCCATAGCATTTCTTCATAAGGGCCAAGCTTACCGCCATACTCTGCAGCCCGTTCCTCCAGTGTCTTATGTCGGAACGCCTTGGACAGTACAATATCTCCGTCTACCACATTCACATCAAGATACTCATTTAAATAAATACCCAGCGAATCCAATAACTCTTTCGACAGGCGGATTCCCTGACTGTTCCCCCATGCTTTTACCTGTGCTACCATATACCTCCATCTCCCTTCTGCATCTGAATAAAAAAAGACAGTTTTGCAAGGTTTGCCCCTGTAGCTTTAAATAGTTGGTATATACAAAGTATATCCCATGTTATCAATAAATGCAAGTGGAAAAGCGCTCTGAATCTGACAGACAAACATCACCAAAACCTGTATGCCGGATTGATACTGCTTCTCTTGAAGATATGAGCAATGCTTCCGTAGCATTACGTCATAATCTCCAGGGCCGTTATTGCATCCCCACGGTCAAGGCGTGTAAATAAGCCCTCACCCTCATCATAGAACGCCTTGCCAATACGCCTGCCGATTGTTTTTATTTCTTCATCGGTGAGGCTTGTCAGTCGAATCATGTGTTCACTCCCGCTTTCGCAGCAGCCCGAAGATCTCCTCCTGCGCCTGCTTTCATCCCATGAATCATCTGTTCCCACTTTTGATCTGCGGGGTTGTCGTCTCCAGACAAAAGTCTCCGCCCATTAGGGGTTTATGCATATGAATGCTCCGGCCAACGTCGCAGATCAGCCTCAAGAAACTCTCTTGTTTCCCGCACATATTCATCAACCTTATAGAGTGTGGCGGTATGGCCGCCTTCTACTTTAACAGCCTTTGCTTTCGGCATAGAAAGAAGCAGATCCGTCTGCGCAGCCTCCGAAAAAGCCTTGTCTGCCTTCGGAAGAACCAGAAGCGTTTTATCATCAAACCTTTTATAATCCGAAAGCCCAAAAGGCTTTATGTCTGCCACATCCAGAATCAAGCCTGTCATATGCAGGTCAAACTCCTTCGTGTATTGCCCATAAATCCAGGCGAAGAAATCCTCCATATACTTTCTGTTAATGGGATTCTCATTTTCCATGCCAACCTGCTTTTTTGACACCGCAAACAGCATTTTCTTTATCCATGAATAAGGAACAACTTTCATAAGCCCCATTATCACACCGTATGATTTATACTGCTTTTTCAAATCCGCAATGCTCGCCTGTGACAGGCTGCACGTAGAATACAAAGCCACAGCGGACACCATATCTGAATACCGCCTTGCAATAAGCTGAGCCATAAACCCGCCCAATGAAGCACCGATTAACACGGGGTTCTTAATATCGAGCTTTTTTATAAGCTTCATAATATGGTCGGCAAGCTGTTCCAGATCGTTGATTTCCATAGGATAATCAAAGGTAAGAATCCGATAATCCTCTTCCATTTGAATAATATGGTTGAACCAAACATCTGAAATTCCCGTGCCGCCTACAAGATACACCAGCGTATACCTGGCATCAGCTTTGCCGCACAAAAGATAGTGGGTGCTAATTCCATCTGTTTTTTCTTCCGCAAAGGGGTGCGTTTTGCGAAACCTTTGTATTGCTTCTGCAAATTCCATACTTTCCTCCACTTCTATAAATACCAACAGCTGCTTTAAACTTTATCTATCAGGACTGCGCCGTTTTGAATAATTTCTGTCTAACAATATCAGAGGAAGAAAACTGCTGTCTCTGCTTTCTGCACATGACTTTTTGGTTATTGATACCCATCTCCCTGTTTGAATACCGGCGGCCAATATGGCAAGGCAGGGGCTCCAGACTTCAATTTAAAGTCACAATATTCCCCACCGGAGGCACAGGTCTGTTCACGGTACAGCGGCGCCCCCAGCACCCCGAACATCACATAGTCCAGATTACAAAGATAGGGCATATATTCCATGTAACCGTGTTCTTTAGCGAAGTTCGCCAGCGGACATACAAGGTTATGGTAGCTGAATGCATACCCTTCTTCCGGCGGGATCATGGTTTTTGTCTCGAAGCTGCCCGGATTCTTTTCCGCATTTGTTGCATTCTGCTTATCTTTCTTCTGAAACATTTTATTCAGCATCTTCGGACTGTTGAACATCTTTCCCGCAAGCTTTCGGGCAAATCCCGGAATCCGCAGAAAGGTTCGTTCGTAGGACAGCACCATCAAATGACCGGCATCATCCAAGGAAACGCCGTATTTCTTCAAAACCTCGCCCATCGCCACAAAATAATATGCTCCCGTCAGGTTCCCGGTACCGCTCACATCATCCCCACCAATGTAGGGAAAATGCTCAAGCAGATTTTTGTCATAGAAATCCCAGATTTCTTCCAGAAGCTCGGAATAATCCTTTCCGCTGGCCTGCTGCAATTCAGCAGAAATCAGTTTCAGGTATCCATTCATGGACTTCTTTAATTTAGCGTAATTTTTCTGATAGTATTCATGCATGGCTCTGTAATTCTCCCTACAACATATTCTCTGTAAAGAACAAAAACATTGTCCTTCTCTTGCTTATTTTCTTCCCACCAGCATACGGGAATTGCCAAGCATCATCATATTAGCGCGGCTTTCCGAGCCGAACACAAGCTCTGACATATTCACCAGATGCACATCCTGATAGCCCATATCACGCAGCTTTTGCGCAAATGCCTCCATATCGCC
>JAJQEO010000020.1:0-18155 GCA_021201665.1 Lachnospiraceae bacterium
CGGAACACATACCGGACCTGGCACTTTCATAATCGGCTCCATCCACGCTCTTTAAACTGATTGAGGGCGGAAGCTATCTTATTTATGCGGAGGATCTGGCAACGGGGTATGTCGATTTCCGGTCGCTGGAAAGTTGAAATATTTATCAGAAGCAGCATTCCGCCTTTGTACAAGTTTGCAAATTAGCAGATAAAATAAGGAATGTACCGGACCGCATCCTGGCAGAATTCTCTCCGTGGCAAAAGCAATGCGTCTATGATCCGGAAACCGGTCTGTATACGCTCACTATCTCCTGCCAGGCGGTCGACACGGATGCGCTGGTCGTCCATCTGATGGGGTATGGGGAAGGTATACGCTTCGCAGATCGGGAAGACTCTATCTCCATGTCTACTCAATCACTATCACGTCATCGTCCGTCCCGGAGGAACTGTCGGATGAGCTTCCTGATGTACTGCCGGAGCTGCCATCTGACGACCCGGACGGCCAGGTGGTCTCATCGGTAATCGTGATTTCAAATCCGGCGTCGCCGGTCGTTATACCAGTGTCAGATGACGAGCTGTCGTCGTCATCATCAATACGGTTCGTCTCTGTCGAATCATCGGAAATCACGACAGAAGAACCTGATGTATCTGTACTCGTCCCGGAAGAATCCGTGCCCGACGTGCTCGAACTGGTGCCTCCATAGATGGTAATATTATCGTCATCAGAGGAATCCGAACTGTCACTATCCGTCCCGGAAGAGCTGCCGGAGGAGCTGTTCGCGACATAGGATGTCCCGCTGGCCGCCGTGCTGTAGCCGTAGTTGGTGGCGGAGCTGTAGCAGACGACCGGCGTCCCGGCCTCAATATTTTCATAGATGGTCTGCGCCTGCGCGGTCGGCGTGTTAATGCATCCGTGCGAACCGTTTGTCTGATAAATGGTGCCGCCGTAGAGGCTTCTCCACGAGTCCGCATCATGGATCCCCACATTTCCGTAAAACGGCATCCAGTAATCCACCTCGGTCTCGTAGGTCTCGCCGACCAGCTTCGCGTCCTCTTCTTTATATACAATATAGTAAAGCCCCTCCGGCGAGGCGTTCCCGGTACTCGTATTTCCGGTCACGACCGGAGTCTCCACCAGCAGCTGACCGTCCTTATAATACCACATCCGCTGGTTCGTATAATCAATCTCCACATACGTATCGCCGAGGTCGTTCTCCCCGCGTGTCTGGGCACTGACGGTCCACACCGGCGAGCGGCCCTCCACCTGGCCGGCCAGCAGCAGAGCATACAGTGCCTCTGTCTCCGCCTCGCGGTCCATCTGCCAGCCGTAAGTAACCGACTCTACGTAAACGGTCTCGCCGTTGGAAGTGACAAACGGCTCGTACGTGCCGACCGTGTCGTACGTATCCGCCAGCTCATCCACCCACGCAGCTACGGAATTATAATCAAAGGCCGGGTTGTTATCCGCATCCAGAGAAAACCACTCCATAAACATCGAGGAGGTCAAAGAGACCACCACATCTCCGCTCATGTAATAATTAATATACATAGAAGCGTACTGATTGTAAAGGCTCACCTCTTCGATCAATGCCTCATTTTCAGATGTGATATCCGCGGTCACATAGCACCCGGTCATTTCCAGGTTGAGGCTCTTTTTGCCCGTCTCCACAGCCGCGGCGGCAGCCTCCTGCACCTTCTGTGTGTCCAGTGTCGTACCCTCCGTCTCGGCGACAATCCCATAGGTGCCATCTTGAAGAAGCGTCCTGTACGCGTTCTGCGGAGCCTCCATCTGATCTGTCTGCATCATGGGAAGCGCGGCCACCGCCGCAGAAAGCTTATCGGTGTCATAGCTCACAGACGTATCCATCGTGTACGAATTGCCGTCCGAGAAAAACGCCGACAGCCAGGCAAATGAATTCTGCGCGTCCAGAAGTGCCTGGGTCTCGCCATTCGAAACAAACGCATAGTCAAACTCGCTTCCATAAATGATCTCCTGCTCCTCATCCCTCCCGGTGATTACAAGCCGGTAGTCCTCTACCTCCGCGGCAAGCAAAGCCTCCGCCTCGGCGACGGTCAGCCCCGACACATCCGTCCCGTTAATCGAACTGTTTTTCAAAAAATGCGAGGAGTAATACATACTGATCGCCGAGTACACTCCGATCACGCAAAAAAGTAATATCAGCACAATTATCAGCAATATGGTTGTTCGCTTTCTCATAGGCTTCCCTCTTTCTGTCAGGTTGTACGTACGTTCCGTGTGCCATCTGCTAAAAGATTATTCCATCATCAGAAAATCGCTTTGTGATGGGCGGAGACACATATTTGTCCTCATTTTATAACAACACTGTCTATTTAAAAAGGAATGCTCCGTTAAGCTTTTATTTTTTCTTTCTTAAATATTTAAACAGCGCGGGCAATGTCAATTCCTCTCGCGCTTCAAAGTTCTCGGGTTGTTCCTCAAATCGGAACATTCTGTACATCATAAAATGCGCGGCAGCAGCCTCGGCCTGGCCTCGAGCACGATTGCCGAGGTCGCGGGCAGGACAATTTTCAGCTCGCCGCCGATGAGCGGGTAGGCGGCTCCCTCCTCTGTAAATCCATCTTTGGTCGTCTGAAAGACGTTCTCGAGGACACTGTCGTTCGTGATCCCGGCGGGCCAGACCGGGAGTGTCAGCTCCATCCGCTCCTCGCTGTTGTTAAAAATCACGACTATCTGGCTGTTCCGGCTGAATCTGCCGTAGGACAGCCAGTCTTTGCCCCCGCCAAGGAAGCGCAGAGACCCCGTTTTCAGCACCGGATAACGCCGGTGCATGGCAATCACGCGCCGGTGAAACTCCAGCATCCGCGTATCCTCATGCCCCCAGGGGTAGGTACGCCGGTTGTCTGGATCCGTAAATCCGCAGACGCCGGCCTCGTCCCCGTAGTACAGCGTCGGCGCTCCCGGCCAGGTCATCTGCATCACGACTGCCTCCCGCATAATCTCCGGACGGATCCCCTCACCGGCTGCCTCGCCGCCATGCGTCCCCACCCGCCCGGGACGGCCGCTCGTGCGCGTCAGAAACCGGGAATGATCGTGATTGGAAAGCTCATTCATAGCAACCAGCAGCGACGGGGTGAGAAACTCCGTCATATGCAGCGCCATCGTCTTCCGGAACGTCTTCGCGTCCCCACGCAGCTCTTCCTTATATTCATCGCTGTGTTTTTCCATGCCGGTAAAAAACCAGGTCAGCGGCTCCATAAAGGCGCGGTAATTCATCACGGTGTCCCACTCATCGCCGCCCAGCCAGGCAGAAGCGTCCTCATAATGCTCCGCCAGAATAATCGCGTCCGGGTTCGCAGCCTTCACCACCGCACGGAACTTTTTCCAGAACCGATGGTTGTAGTCCGGCGAAAATCCAAGATCTGCCGCCACATCCAGCCGCCATCCGTCCACGTTATACGGCGGCGACACCCACTTTGCCGCAATCCGCAGAATGTATTCCTCCAACTCCGGCGAGGCCTCATAGTTCAGCTTCGGCAGGGTCTCATAGCCCCACCAGCCCTCATAATAAGAATTATATGGCCATTCATGCTCGTTGTTGAACTTAAAAAATGAGCGGTACGGGCTTTTTTCCGATACATAGGCACCCTTCTCATAGTCTGGCTGCCCCTCATAAATCCGCTCCCGGTCCATCCATTTATTAAAAGAGCCGCAGTGGTTAAACACCCCATCCAGAATCACGCGCATTCCGCGCCGGTGGACCTCCTCCACAAGCTCCGCAAAAAAAGCATTGCTCGCCTCCAGGTTACGGATGTCGGTCACCCGGGCAATGTAACGTTTCGCATCACGATTGGACGAAACCGCTGAGGATTGTGCAGGAATCCGCTCCGAACCTCTGCTCTCCATGGTTTTCCCTGGGATCCATTCCGATCCTCTGTCTTTCACAGTTTCCGCTGACATTCGCTCCGGATGGCTCACATCCGGCAGCTTTCCCGAACGCATTCCGGCAGCGTGCGTCCCCTGCTCCGTCACGATCCGTCCGATATGCGGATCAATATAATCGTAATCCTGCGTGTCATACTTGTGGTTCGAGGGCGACACAAACACAGGGTTCAGATACAGCACCTCCACGCCCAGCTCCTGCAGATAATCCAGCTTATCCCATATTCCCTGCAAATCGCCGCCGTAAAATTCTCGCGTCCCGTCCGCGGCAGGAAGCTTATCCCAGTCCGTCACCTGTGTCACGGGTTTCCCAAGATAAACATACTCGCCCTCCAGCACATCATTGGAAGGATCCCCGTTGCAAAACCGCTCCGTAAAAATCTGGTACATCACCGCGCCCTTCGCCCAGTCCGGCGTCGAAAAGCCCGGCACCAGACAAAACAAACGGCTCTGGTTCAGGTTCCGCGACACACCGAGCCGCGTATAAAAGCACCGCACCTTTCCGGCCTGCACCTCGAAATAATAATAAACCGGCTCCTCGCCCACGGTAATCTCCGTCGCGTAATAGTCAAATCGCGAGTCGCTCGACTCCACCTCCATCGGCTTTTTCATCGCTCCGCTGATAAAGAATACCACATCCGCATTGTCCCGCTTTGTGCGGAAACGAATTTTCACCGTATCCCCTGGATTTGGCTCCATCGGGGTCACAAAATTCTCCGTCCCGTCGGAAAAAAGCGACTGCACGTCAAAAACCGGCCGCATATGAATAAAATAATCCAGCCGCTTCATCATTCTCTTCTTTTTCTGATCCATCCCTGTGTCCTCATGTCAGTTATTGGGGGCCGTTTTCACCCTGTTCCTTCCTTATTATAAAGCAGGAAGCATATTCCGCGCAACAGAAAAAACAGCCTTGCGGCTGTTTTTCCGGAGAAGGTATCTCTCAAATGGGGTGTAGCAAAAACTATATAATGTATTGGGGGTTTTACGAGAGTAATTATAGCATCAATTTCCAAATCAGTGTGCATAAACTTCACAAAAAAGGGGTTCTGTTTTTGTGCAAATTGCTGCAACTGCATATGAAATACCTGTCACTGTGCATCTCCAGAGAGTGAAACGGCAGCACCGTCCGCAGTAATCTGCTCTGTCCCAAAAAGCGCCTCAAATTCCTCACGGCCGATTTTTTCCTTCTCGATCAGCAGCGCGGCGCTCGCGTGGAGCACGCCCATATGGGCCGTGATCAGCTCGCGCGCTTTTTCGTGCGACTCGTCAACGATACGCTTCACTTCCTCATCAATGAGGGACGCGATCTCCTCACCGTAGGAGCGCGTGTGCGCGAGGTCTCTGCCGATGAATACCTCTTCGTCCTCGTTGTCATAATTAATCAGACCAACACGGTCAGACATGCCGTATTTCGTCACCATCGCGCGCGCGATGGCAGTCGCCTGTTTGATGTCCTGGGACGCGCCGGTCGTCACATCGCCGATCACCAGCTCCTCCGCGACACGACCGCCAAGGCTGACGATGATATTCTGCTCCATCTGTCCCTTTGTATTGAACATCTCATCCTTTTCCGGCAGCGGCATTGTGTAGCCGGCCGCGCCGCGCCCGGTCGGAATGATCGAAACCGTATGCACCGGCCCGACGTCCGGCAGCAGATGAAACAGGATCGCGTGCCCCGATTCGTGGTACGCCGTGATGCGTTTTTCCTTCTCGGAAATCACGCGGCTCTTTTTCTCGGCACCGATTCCAACCTTAATGAACGCGCGGTTAATATCCGCCTGGCAAATATAGACACGGTTTCCCTTTGCGGCCATAATCGCGGCCTCATTCATCAGATTTTCCAGATCCGCGCCGGTAAATCCGGCTGTCGTCCGCGCGGTCTCCTTCAGATCCACATCGTCCGCCAGCGGCTTGCCTTTTGAATGCACCAGCAGGATCTCCTCTCTGCCCTTGATATCCGGGCGCCCCACGGCCACCTGGCGGTCGAACCTGCCTGGACGCAGAATCGCCGGATCCAGGATATCCACACGGTTCGTCGCCGCCATGACAATGATCCCTTCATTCACGCCAAAGCCGTCCATCTCCACCAGCAGCTGGTTGAGCGTCTGCTCCCGCTCGTCGTGTCCGCCGCCCATACCGGTGCCGCGGCGTCTCGCAACCGCGTCAATCTCATCAATAAAAATAATGCATGGCTGGTGCTTTTTGGCCTCCTCAAAAAGGTCACGCACGCGCGAAGCACCGACACCGACAAACATCTCCACAAAATCCGATCCGGAGATGGAGAAAAACGGTACGCCCGCTTCCCCGGCGACTGCCTTGGCCAACAGGGTCTTGCCAGTACCCGGAGGTCCGACCAGGATGACCCCTTTCGGGATCCGGGCTCCAATCTGGATAAACCGGTCCGGCTCCTTGAGGAAGGAAATAATCTCTTCCAGATCCTCTTTTTCCTCCTTCAGCCCGGCCACGTTTTCAAAAGTCACTCTTTTGGCGTCCGGTGAAATCATTTTGGCGTGACTCTTTCCAAAATTCATCATTCTGGAATTCCCCCCGCCGCTCTGACGGTTCATCATAGAAAACATCAGGAGCATCACGGCTACGATAATAACGGTAGGTAGAATCCAGGTAAGGAGCGTATTTTCTGTCTCTACCTCCTCAATCTCAATCGTAACGCCCTCATAATCTTCCAGTTCATCCGCCGTCTCCTCGACATTCAGCACATTCACATAGCGGATATCCCCCGTCTCCAGCACGACCTTCAGGGATCCCGCCAGAGTGTTCTGATTCGGCGTGATGGTGATTCTTACGACCTCATCCTCTTCGAGGGCTTCCGTCAGCTCGCTGTAATTCCAGGTCTGCGCCGCCTCCATCCCTCCGCGGAAGGTCACCAGAAGAATCAGAATAATCAGTACGCCGGCAAGATAAAGCCCCAGGCCCCTCGCGTTCTTTGTCATTGATCAGTATCTCCAATCTGTTCCAGTATTTGTCCATACTTGCTTGCAAGTATGGACGTAGGCAATGTTCCGATTTTCGCAGAAAATCGAGAACGGTACCGCGCTAATCGCGAAGCGATTTTCAATTGCGCGGCTCTCCAGTATTTAGTTTATCTACTCTACAAAATCAATCACCCCGATGAAGGGCAGGTCACGGTATCTCTGCGCATAATCCAGTCCATATCCCACCACAAACTCATCCGGAATATTAAAAGCCGTGTAGTCCACCACGACCTGCGTGATCCTGCGCTCCGGCTTGTCCAGAAGCGTACACAGGCGCAGCGAAGCCGGATTCCGCTTTTCCAGAATATCGATCAGGTAGCTCAGAGTGCGCCCGGAATCAATGATATCCTCCACGATCAGCACATTCCTTCCCTCGATCGGCTCATCCAGATCCTTTACGATCTTCACAACGCCGCTGGATTTCGTATCGTTTCCATAACTGCTCACAGACATGAAATCCATCGTCACCGGAACCGTAATGCGCTTTGCCAGCTCACACATGAAAAACACAGCTCCCTTGAGGACACAGATCAGGTGTACTTCCTTCCCCTCGTAATCCTCACTGATCTGCCTTGCGATCTCAGCAATCCGCTGGTCTACCTCCTGCTCCGAAAGCAGGATTCTGACTTTTTCCTTCATAAGTAAATCTCCTTGTTTTCACAATCCCCGCCCCTCGCAGGGGTGGCATCCCTCACTTCGTGTGGGATATTCCTCGCCAGGTAATGTCCCCTCGCCGGGGGGGCATCCTCGTCCTTCGGACGGGATAAGCCACAATCTCCGATTATGGATGCAGGCATCCCACTCTTCGTGCGAGATATTTACCGCCCAATCTCCGTTATCTGGTACGTGCATTTTAATATATACCGCGTGTCCACCCGGACTTTGGCCGCTTCACTGATCCGATAACCAATCACCCAGAGAATATGGGATCCGTCCGCCAGTAGCCAGATCTCATCCCGCATCCGGGCGGGGATTTTCTGATCTGCAAAATAGTCATTCAGCTTTTTCGTACCGCCCTGCGCGTTCACCACCAGATAATCTCCCGGTTTTCTGTGTCTTACACGCAAACTGTTTTTTATTGTATCACAAGAAAACCATTTCGTACACTGATTTTCTTCTAAAATTTTCCTTTTCAGATCCGGCGAGTTCTCCACCAGCTCTGCCGTCAGTGAAAAACCTCCAATCTGAAGAATTCCCGGCACTGGAAGAATCATTCCGTCCGCATCCGCTTCCGTTTCCGCATCAATATTTTCACCGCAGGGCGTTTCCTTAGTGCCGCCCATCGCGAAGCGATCTGTAATTGGCGACGCGTCCCCTCGCCGGGCGGCATCCTCGCCCTGCGGGCGGGATATTCCTCGCCGGGCGGCATCCTCGCCCTGCGGGCGGGATATTCCTCGCCGGGCGGCATCCTCGCCCTGCGGGCGGGATATTCGCCGACTTATTCGCAAAACCTGATCCTCTCTTTCGGCGCGGATGCCGCCGGGCAGGTCCATCTTTTTCCCGCAGTCCATATCCGCAAGCCGCTTCAGCATGTCCAGATGTACGGCTCCGATGTCTTTCATTCCGGACGCGCACATCCCAACCGCCCGCTTCAAAAGCTCTTCCTGAATCAGCGGTTCCTTTTTTCGGAACGGTTCAAGCAGGACGTTAACCGCAAAGCAATCTCCTGATTCTCCTGCCTTCGGGACAGGAGATTTTTCCATTTCTGAGTGCGAAGCAGGATATTGTCCCATCTCTGAGTGCCGGGCGGGCACATCCTTGCCGGGCTGGCGGGAGCTATACTGACCTCCCTCCAAGCCATCGCACCAGATACATCTCGCCGCAGCCGCGTCCGTCATCTGATCCAGATACTCCTGTACCCTTTGCAGGCGTCCGGCCGCTTCAGCGATATGCCGTGTGGACTGCCGGTTCAGCTCCTGTTCCATCTGCGGCAGCAGAGAAAGCCGGATACGGTTCCTGGTAAACTCCGGCTCCAGATTCGTGCGGTCCGTCCTCCAGGAAAGTCCCTCGGCACGCAGATATTCCTCTATCTCATCGCGGCAGAAAAACAAAAGAGGCCGGATGAGCTTCCCCTGCACGGGACGTATTCCACCCAGTCCCTTCAGGCCGCTGCCGCGGGCCAGATTCCAGAGTACAGTCTCTGCCTGGTCGTTCTGGTTATGCGCCACGGCAATCCGTCTCGCCTTGCATTCCACGGCGGTTTCTTCAAAAATCCGGTACCGCGCTGCGCGTCCCGCTTCCTCACAGGACATCCCCTCTGAAAAGGAAAGAGCCTCTACATTCACATGTACCACCCTCCGCGGCACCTGCCACTTTTCACACAGGTTTTCAACAAAAGCAGCGTCGTCCAGGCTTTCCTGCCCCCGCAGGCCATGCTCCACATGTACAACCACCAGAGAAAAAGGGATTTTTTCACGCAGCTGGCAGAGCAGATGCAGCAGGCAGACCGAATCCGCCCCGCCCGACACGCCGGCAATCACCTTTTCTCCCGGCTCAATCATGCGATATTCTTCTATTACGTGATAAAAGCGCTCTCTCATCCTCGTCTGTACCTCATAGTGCCCGCCTTGTGCAACGATCTGCCAGAGCATGCACCGCCGAAGATGCTCTCCCCTCCTGGCAAACTTTTTTGGATCGTCCCATCCGGCACTGTTTTCTGCCATTCAGCACGATTTCTCCCAGATCGTCCCGACCAGCAGCGTCATATCGTCCCGCGCCTGGCGCCGCTGCATCAGATACACGCGCTCCATCAGTCTTCTGGCATGTTCCTGCGCGTTGCGCGTCATGGTCCGGATGATCAGCTCCGCCATGTCCTGTTCGCGGTTCTCTCCCGGAATCGCGTCCAGTACGCCGTCCGTCATCATCACAATATTCGCGCCCGGCTCCAGACTCCTGTGCATACTCTCGTAATCCGAATGCTGGAGTACCCCGGCCGGAAAAGAACCCGCACGGATCACCTCAATCTCCTGACTTTTCCGGATAAAGGAGGGTGCCGCCCCCGCCTTGATCAAATCACAGGTCGCATGATACAGATCAACCATACATAAATCAATCGTAGAAAAACCGGGACTGCTGTTTTGCAAAAGCATGCCGGAATTGATCATCCGAACCGCCGTTTCCTGCGGAAATCCTGCCGCAAGAAACTGCTCCAGCAGCTCGATGACCTTCTCACTTTCCCGGTTTGCTTCCATGCCGGAGCCCATTCCGTCCGCCAGGCTCATCGCCACCCTGCCATTGTCCTGCAAGACAAGAGAATAATTATCCCCTGACACCAGCTCTCCGTCCTTCGTGATCCGTGCAACCCCGCAGAAAAGCTGATACCTGGCATCCGGCACAAAGTGAAAAAGAACTGGTTCCTCCCAGACAGACGCGCGGCAGTCAGGCGCCGGGCACATTCGTTCGCCGCAGCATTCGGAGAGAGCCTCCGCAATCGTTTTCGCAGACACCACAGGAGGACGTTCGGAACGCAAAAAAGGAAAGACACCTCCACGTAGCTGCATCCCCAGGCGCGTCATACCTTTCGTACTCCCTCTGTAAATCAAAGCCTCACGATGTCCGGTATGCAGCGTCAGATATACCTCCGTCTCTCGCTTTTCGCGAGCAAAAACACGGACATCGTCCATCTCTACCTGTAAAAACCGCAGCTCCCTGCCGAGCCGCCGCCGAATCTGCCTCTCCCGCTCCTGCTGATCGGCAAATCCCTCCGAAGTCCGCTTTAGAAGCTCAGCTGTCTGCAAGATCTGTTCTCCCGCCGCCCGGCGCTGCTCCAGCATCCGGTTGCTCCAGAGCAGGTTCAGCCGGGCTTCCTCATAGCCTGCCCGCAGTGCCAGAGCCAGCTGCTCCGGGTGCTCGCAGTTTCCCAGAGCAAGCCCCCTTGGACCCGGGTACTCACGATTCCCCTGGGAAAGCTTCCTTTGATCCGGGTGCTCACAATTCCCACAGTAATGCTCCTTTTGCTCCGGCGAGGCAATGCCGCCGCTCTCCAAATCCTGCAAAAACGCATACCACAGGCGGCCGTTTTTTGTGTGCGTACCCATCCAGCACTGCCCCATCTGCCCGCAGCCTGTACAGACGCGGTCTTTGATTTCTTCAAACAAGAACTGCAGATCCTCTTTCCCCAGCCGCTCTCTCTGGCAGGGAAGCCTCCCAAAAAGCTCTGCCAGGGAGCGATAAGCCTCCGCGTACCGCATGATCTGCTCCTGCTCCGGCTGCATCCATCCGCTCATATGTCCCATCCTCCCTCCAGCCGTATCCGGCGTCCATCTATCAATCGGATAGGGGAACGTCCTTCTTATGACGCAGGCATAGCTGCCAAAATTCCTCTCACGCCCCTGCGCATCATAGCACACACCCGGCGCGAACTCTGTCGAAAGGAGGATATAAGGAAAAAATGAGGAGGATACCGCACTCTGCAATATCCTCTCACAAAAAACTATCGATGTCCCTGTCGAAACTATAATCAGACAAAAACGCTCTTCTCATGCCTGAGGTACCGCCCATCGCGCAGCAAGCCTGCAGCGGCGGCGCGGGAATAAACCTGACCCGGATAAATCGGAACCGAAATTTTACTATTCTACGCACGAAATCGTTTTTAAGTACCTGGCTTGAATAAACCAAATAAAAATTTGCAATTTCCCGCAATAAGTCGTTTGTAAAGTGCCTGAAAATCACTCGGCCGCGCGGTAAATCACGTCATCCTCATAGACCAGCCCCAGCTTCTCCCGGGCCAGTTTTTCAATATATTCATCTGAATTCAGATATTCGCTCAGGTCTTCAATCTCCTGTGCGCGGATCTCCTCGTCCTGAATTTCCTGCTCCAGCTCCGCCTTCTGCGTTTCATATTCCGCATTCTGCGCCCTCAGCGACTGGCTCTGCACCAGCAGGCTCACAAGCAGAATCATCACAATCACTGAAATCAGATACATGCCGAGACGGTTCCCCATGCTCAGCTGCTTTCTTTTTTTGGCCGCCATCGTAATAACCCCTTCATTATTTTGTTTTTACTTCCCTGTCTTTTTAATTACCGCTCGTTCTTTTGCGCGCCTCCCCTTGCTTTTCTGCTTTTTAACGCCGCCCATCGAGGTGTGTTGCTCCCCTGGCAATACTGCCCGTCCTCGCCGGGAATAGTGTTTCTGCATTTTTGCATTTGTGCGCGTATGTTGTTTATTGTACCCTCTTTTTCGAGTAAATTCAATTCTTTTCTTGTGATTTTTACAAATTTTTTTAACAGGGATCGACAGCATCCGCCACAGAAGGGCGGCGGCCGCGGCAGGCAGCCGAAACAGTGAGGTCAAAAGTCTTACTACGAGCTGGCTGACGGTCAGATGATACAACAAAAAGCCAAGGAAAATCCCCACAGCAGCATAGCTGCGCAGGACTCCGTTCGTTTCCTGAGATGACAGCCAGAAGGTCAGGAACCCGGCCAGCAGCCAGAAGAGGAAATCCTCCAGCGAAAGCACGAGCAGATGGTGGCGATAGCTTCTACGCAGGACACGCAAAACATCATACAGCAGGGTCAGCATGACACCATGGAGAATGAAAATGAAAAAAACGGCAGTCTCCTGCCGTATTACACTGCTCATCGGAACATCCTTTTTACAAGGTTTCCTTTTTTTGCAGGATTGCCGCCGGAGTAAATAATGCCATCCACACTGCCGCGCATTCTGACCTCCCCTGTAGACAGCTCCAGACGCCCGATGCGCAGACCCTTTCCTTTCACAGTCAGAATTCCCTGCTCTGTCTGGAGTATCACGGTGTTGTCATCGAAAGAGAGGACATCCGTCACTCCTGTCACGCAGCCTTCCGTTCTCTCACTCCACGAGATGCTGTGCGGCTTACCATTCTTTTTCTCTTCCATCCCATACTCCGGATGCAATCGCTTTGGTAAAATTATATGAAATGCAGCCTTCTTTAAGAACAAACGCGCGGGGTGATTTTTCATCCTCCTCACCCGCACCATATACTTTGATGTAAGCGGCAAAAGAGCAGTGAAAAACCGGAAGACCTGTATGTCCTCCGGTTTCCATTTCGTTTCCTTTGTCCTGAATAGTTACTTCATTTTACTCTTTTCTACAGGAGCCGGTACACTTCGGCTGCCGTCCCTTTTCTTACAGGAGCCGGTACATTTCGGCTGCCGCCTCTTTTTTCACAGTCTCCTGTACGGACAATACCTCAGCCTTCACCGTGCGGCCTCCGAACGCGATCTCGATCACGTCGCCGGGCTTTACCGCCAGAGAGGCTTTCGCCGTCTTGCCGTTGACAAGCACGCGGCCCGCGTCGCAGGCTTCGTTCGCCACGGTACGGCGCTTAATCAGGCGTGATACCTTCAGATACTTGTCCAGGCGCATCGGCTCACTCATTTACCGCGTCCTTGAGAGCTTTTCCTGCTTTGAACTTCGGTGTCTTTGACGCTGCGATCTTCATGGTCTCGCCGGTCTGCGGGTTTCTCCCCTCTCTCTCCGGGCGGACAGCAACCTCGAATGTGCCAAAGCCAACCATCTGTACCTTCTCGCCGCTCTTAAGCTGCTCTTCCACTACCTCGGTGAAAGCCTTTACGGCCTTCTCCGCGTCCTTCTTTGATAACTCTGTCTTCTCCGCGATTGCCGCGATGAGCTCTGTCTTATTCATTTTAAATATCCTCCTGTAAATGTTCTCTTTTGGGATAACCATCCGGATCTCTTTCAATCACCGGCAATGAAAGCCGGGCATCGAAGGAAAACGTTTCACATCGAAAGGAATGGTTTCCTGACCGGATGCCTGTCATCCGCCTGTATGGATTATACATTTATAAACAGCCTTCAGCCGTTTCCTACTATTTATATAATGCAATAATTCTTTTGTCAAGGCTTTTTACAGCATCTGATGAATCATCGAGAGCACCTGCTCGCCGAGCGCGGCAGATTTCGCGTCCGCGTCCGCCAGAGAGGTACCCTTGATGCCATAGTAGAATTTCACCTTCGGCTCTGTGCCGGACGGGCGTACGCAGAGCCACGCGTCATCCGAAAGGTCATAGTAAAGTACGTTTGAATTCGGCAGTCCGGTCGGTTTTATCTCGCCGGTCGCAATATCCTGGATCGTGTCGGCCTTGTAATCGCGCACGGAAAGCACCTTGTAGCCGCCGATCTCGACAGGCGGGTTTTTCCGCAATGTATCAAGGATCTCCTGGATCTTCTGCAGGCCCTCGATGCCCTTGAGCGTGATGGACTGAATGTCATCCTTGTAGTAGCCGTAGCGCTCATACATGTCAATCATCGCATCCCAGAGGGTCTTGCCCTGCGTCTTGTAGAACGCGGCCGCCTCCGCAAGTGCCATGACAGCCACGATCGCGTCCTTGTCACGCGCGTGCGTGCCGATCAGGCAGCCGTAGCTTTCCTCAAATCCAAATAAATATGTGCCCTTTCCGCTCTGCTCAAAGCCGAGGATCTGCTGCCCGATGTACTTAAAGCCCGTCAGCACCTCTGTGAGACCGCAGCCATAGTATTTCGCGATCGCGTCCGCCATATTCGTCGTCACGATCGTCTTAATCAGGACTCCATCCTCCGGAAGTCCCTGCAGTGCCTTCTTCTGCCCGATCTCATAATCTGCCAGCAGGCAGCCGGACATATTTCCGGTCAAGGTATGGTATTCGCCTGTCTTTGCGTCCTTTACGCGCACGCCGAGACGATCGGCATCCGGGTCGGTCGCCAGCACCAGGTCCGCGTCAATCTCCTTCGCGAGCTTCAGACCCAGCTCGAAGGCCTCGTCCGCCTCCGGGTTCGGATAGCTCACCGTCGGGAAGTCGCCGTCCGGCAGCTCCTGCTCGGGCACTACGTAAACATGTTCAAAGCCAAGCTCCTTCAGCACGCGGCGGGCCGGAATGTTGCCCGTGCCATGCAGCGGCGTGTAGACGATCTTCAGATTTTTGCTCTCCTGCGCAATGGCTTCCGGATGAAGCACGAGCTTTTTGAGGCATCCGATAAATGCGTCGTCGATCTTCTCACCGATCACCTCGTAAAGTCCCGCCGCGACAGCGGCTTCCTTGTCCATCGTTTTCGCCACGGTATAGTCCGTGATCGCCTTTACCTCGGCCATAATGCCAGTATCATGCGGCGGTGTGATCTGTGCGCCGTCCTCCCAGTATACCTTATAACCATTATACTCAGGCGGGTTGTGGCTCGCAGTGATATTGATACCCGCGATGCAGCCCAGCGTCCTCACCGCAAAGGAAAGCTCCGGCGTCGGGCGCAGTGACTCAAATACATACGCCTTAATGCCGTTCGCCGCCAGAGTCAGCGCCGCGAAATCCACGAATTCCGGCGACATGTGGCGGGAATCATAGGCGATCGCCACACCCTTTTCTTTTCCGCCCGCCTTGAGAATATAATTCGCGAGTCCCTGTGTGGCCTTCTGCACTACATACTGGTTCATGCGGTTCGTACCCGCCCCGATGATGCCGCGCAGACCTGCCGTGCCAAACGCCAGCTCTGTGTAAAACCTCTCCTTAATCTCATTTTCATCGTTTTCAATCGCTTTCAGCTCCGCCTTTGTTGCCTCGTCAAAATAGGGATTTGAAAGCCATTCTTCATAAGCCTGCCTGTACGCTTCCATGGAATACCTCCTCCTGTGTTTTTCGCTTCCTGAACTTTCACGCCCGCTTCGCTGCGGTCACTTCTTATGTCCCCGGTTATCTGCAAAAATCGGGACATAAAACACGTGCTGTCGGCACGCAGAACCGTTCCGCGCCGCGCCAATCGCGAAGCGATTCTCTATTGCGCGGCTTTCATTATAACAGGAATTCCCAGAATTGAAAACCGCTTTTCACAGCATTTTTATAAATTCGCCATAATTCACAGCATTTTCATGAATTCCTGCCGCGCACGCTCCTGGCGGTTCGTTTTCTCCAGCTTTTCCATATACTGGCGCGAAATCCAGGCCTTGCTGCCGACATAATAGCTGCCGGCCAGCTTGCGGAACTTTTCGGGGTAGAGCATTTTTACCCGGAGCAGCCGCCGCTCGGTGCCGGAAAGAGTCCGTATCTGCGTATAGGACTCCAGCATCCGCCCTCCGAGACGTACATTCCATTCCTGCTTTTCCAGAATCTTGCGCATAAAATAGTAAAGATCGTTCACCTGAAAGTCAAACCTGCAGCTGTCAAAATTGGTTGTGGCGACCTCGCGGCCGCAGATGAGGACGTTGTGGTGGCTGTAATCACCATGGCAGATGGCATTCGCACTTTGCTTTTCCAGCGCCGCCAGATCGTCCGTGAGCGCCAGAAGCTCTTCTTCCGCCTTCTGCGCCTGGGCATAGTACTTCTCGTAGGAATCCAGAAAGCTCTGCTCAAACACATTCCTGCGCGGCCTGCTGCGGATAAAGGAGCGAATCTTACGCAGCTGCGCGTTCCAGGAGACGAACTCCTCCGCCGGCCTTCGTGCAATAAAATGCGTCTTGTCATAAGAAAAGGGAGCCTGCGCACTCTCATCCGGCGAGTCAGTGACAGGCGAATCACACGAGTGTTCTCTGTTCGGGTCTTTTAGTTGTCCGTCAATATTTCTCAGCGAGCCTCCATCCAGGCGCATTTTCCTGTGCAAACATGCCAGATTGCGGACCGCGCACAGGATTTCTCCCTCGTTCGAGGTATCACACTCCCGTCCGGCATACCATTCCTTCACGACATAGCCATTTCCCTCCCAGTCTCTGGAAACCAGATGTCCTTCTTTATTTGGCAAAATCAGATCCACATTCTCATATCCGCTCTCACGGAGCTTCCCCATCACACGATTCTGAAACCCTGCTCTGTTTTCAGATCCGGAATAGTCGCTTAAAATCCGGAATCCCCCGGGCGTGTCCAGATACCAGGACCCCCGTCCGCGCCTCGTGCCGGCCACCTCCAGCTCATATTGCTCCAGTATCTTCAAAGCCCTGTCATTCATACCGCGCCCTCCCCATAGAAATCTTTTTGCAGTCACTGCGATAAGCTATCTTATGAGAAAGTATGGGAAAATATGAAAATCTGTCATCCCGCTGCCTCACGCATCCGCCGCAGGATCCTTTTTTCTGTGCGGGATACCTGTACCTGCGTCATGCCAAGGCTCGCGGCGACCTGCACCTGTGTCATGCCGTCAAAATAACGCATCTGAATAATTTTCCGCTCGTCGGGTTCAAGAAGCTCCAGAAGCTGCGCCAGCAGAATTTTGTTCAGCATATCCTCATTGTGATCGCGCCCATCCGGCAAGCGGTCCTCGAGCAAAACCGGTGTGCCGTCACTCTGGTAAACGGTCTGGCTCAGGGACTCAACATCCCGGGCCGCCTCCATCGCCAGCACCAGCTCCTCCGGCGCCACCTGCATCTCCCGTGAAATCTCGTCCAGCGTCGGCTCCGTTCCGGTCGCAATTTCCAGAAGCTCTCTGGCATGGGAGGCCTTCGCGGCCGTTTCCTTCAGGGCACGGCTCACCCGTATCATACCGTCGTCCCGCAAAAAACGGCGGATTTCCCCGACAATCACCGGCACCGCGTAGGTTGAAAAGCACACGTCAAAGGTGCTGTCAAAATGGTCGATTGCTTTGAGCAGGCCGATACTCCCGATCTGCACCAGATCCTCGTAGTCACACCCACGCCCCAGGAACCGCCGCGCGGAGGTAAATACGAGTCCCATGTTCTTCTCTGCAAGCTGTTCTCTTGCCTCTTTGTCCCCCTCGTGAGCATTTTCAATCAGCGCAAGGGTCAGCTCCTCCATCCGTCAGTCCTTCCCTTTCTGCACAAAATGATTCTCTGGCTTCTTCCGGATAATCCGCCTGCTCATGCGCACAATGGTGCCGCGGCCGACCTCAGAGACCACCTCAAGTGTGTCCATAAACGCTTCCATAAACGCGAAGCCCATCCCGGCGCGGTCGCATTCCGTCCTTGTCGTAAACAGCGGCTCCATCGCCCGCTTTACATCCGAAATCCCGCATCCGCTGTCGCGTACTTCCACATACAGGACATCGCCTTTGATCCGGCAGACAATCCATACCTTGCCTTCCCCGTTGGGATAAGCATGAATGATGACATTCGTCACTGCCTCGGAGACGGCCGTTTTTACATCCTCCACCTCCTCCAGTGTCGGATTCAGCTGTGTCAGAAACGCAGCGACCGTCACCCGCGCAAAGCTCTCATTACACGAGCGGCTGTCAAACTCCAGACACATCTCATTCGATACTTCATTCAGATTCGGTATTCTACTTGGCATTCTCTTCAGTAATCCTTCCGGCATTCCCTTCGATATCCCTTCTGACATTCCACTCG
>JAJQEO010000020.1:18255-32259 GCA_021201665.1 Lachnospiraceae bacterium
CTCTTCAGTAATCCTTCCGGCATTCCCTTCGATATCCCTTCTGACATTCCACTCGGTATCCCTTCCGGCATTCCACTCGGTATCCCTTCCGGCATTCCCTTCGATATCCCTTCTGACATTCCACTCGATATCCCTTCCGACATTCCACTCGGTATCCCTTCCGACATTTCTTTCGATATCCTGTTTGCTCCTGCACTCGCTGCCATCTGAACCATGGTCTTCTCCCCCTTATCTGAAGTCAGCCCAGGATGGGCATTTCTTCAAAAATATCCATAATTTTATTGATTCCGGCCATCACGAGAATCCGCTTCATGCGCGGCCCGACGTTGACCGCCATCACCACCCCGCCCATAAAACGCATCAGTTTATAACGGCCGATCAGCATTCCGATGCCGGAGCTGTCCATAAACGTAGTCTCCGAAAAATCAAACAGCACACTGCGAATGTGCTTTTTCTGTATCAGGCAATCCGTTTCCGCGCAAAGAGAGTTTGCCGTATGATGATCAATCTCCTCCGGAAGATGGACGCAAAGCACCGTACCCGTGACAGTAAACAAAGAATTCAAAACAATAGCACCTCCTTAATCAATCGGACAGGAGGATCCACTCCCCCTATCCACCTACGCTCGCCAGGCGCACTGAAAAAGGGAGAGCGCATACGCACTCTCCCATGCTTCTGGGTTCTTCTTTTGTTTTTTAACCTATTACGTTTCCGTTGGCGTCATACTGGAGGCCGGTCGTCGGGTCGGTCCAGACCGCGTCGGACGATGTATCAGATGATGTGGAATCATCGTAAATCGTAATCACGTCCTCCGAGGAATCCCCGGTATCTGTACCGGCCGATGAATCTGTACTTGTATCAGCTGCGGCATCTGTTTCGGCCGTGACATCCGTGGCCGCATCCCCAAGACCGCTTAAATCGAGCGTGTCCGATGTGGTGTCTCCTGAGTAAGAGGAGGAAATATACCCTTCTATCACTGACGCGTTGGACGGATAGTACTCGATAATCTGATAAAACACCTCGTCCGCGCTGTCCCGGTCTCCCAGGTAGTAATACGCCATGCCAAGATAGAGCAGCGCATTGTAGTGGTTGGACTGCTCACGGTCCGGATCGGCCTCCACAGCCTTTGCCAGATCCTCTGCGGCCGTCTGATAATCCTTCTGTACATATGCCGTAGTGCCGGAATTATAATACTGTGTAAACAGACTCGCCGACACTGCGCTGCTTAAGGACTCATAGAGTGCCAGCGCGTTGTCCTCGTAGGCGTCGGAGCTGAGGTTCAGGAGCGCTTCCGCAGCGCCCGACTCATCGCCGCTGACATATTGCTCCGCAATCGCGAGCAGCTCGTCATAGCTCTCCACCTTCGCAAGCGCGGCGTCACGGTCCTCCTCTGCCTCAGCGACCTGCTCCAGGTATCCGTCAATCTCCTCCTGCAACTCCTCTGCTTCCACCTGAACTGTTGCAAGCTTTGCGTTAGCCTCTGTCACCTGGCGGTTGGCCTCATCATTGACCGCCTGCTTATTAGCCGGTACAATCAGAAACCACACAATCGCCCCGCCAAGCAGAATGCCAAGAATAATGTTGATAAAAGTAGCGATGGTCGAGCTGTCGCGGAAGGTCGTGGGCTGAATGATCAGCTCATTTCCGCTTAAATACCGCAGCGTGCCGGACACCTCGGACTCCTCTGCGTCCTTCTCGCTCTTTTTCCGCAGCCTGGCGCGTCCCGCGCCCTTGCCGGTCGCATTTTCAATCTCCTGCAGGTAGCGCAGAGTCGTCGTGTTGGTCGCGTCAATCTGGATTGCCTTTCGTAAAAGCCTCCTTGATCGGTCATATTCCAGCCGTTTCATGTATAAAAGTGCCAGCAGCTGATAGGCCTTGACCAGCTTCGGATTATGATTGATGACCTTTTTCAGCTGGATAATGGCCATGTCCTCATTGTCCTCCCGGCAGTAAAGGACAGACTGGTTGTATTTTCGGATCGACTGATTGATCTGATCCAGCTTATTTTTATTGCTCTGGATCTGATCCAGATAATAGTCGGCAAGATTTTCCTCAGACTGGAGGTTCTTGCTGATGACCCATTCACAGAGCGCGGAAACCGCCTCACCCGTCTCATAATAGCACAGCCCCAGCAGATTGCGCGCGTCTGTATTTTCCTTATTGAACTTCAGGCTGCGCTTTAAACAGGTGATCGCTCCCTCCATATCCCTGATGCGCGCCTTTTCCAGCCCCTCATTGTACAGAAGATTCGAAATTCGGCCAATCCGCTTCTGAATCGAAATATCGGCTCCGCATTCCGTACAGTAATCCGACTCGCCAAGAGGGGTGTTACAGTACATGCATTTCATCGATTCCCCTGCTTTCTGTTCTTCTTCTCCTCCCTGAGCATCTCCTTCAAAATATCGCTCATATCGGTCAGATCGCGGCTGTAAATCGCATCCTCCGCCTCATTGACATCCATGCTGGTGTGGAATTTCTTCAGCTCTTCTTCGTAATTAATCATATGTACTCACCCATTTATATTACCATTCTGCTGCCGCGCCGCAAAATGCACGGCATGTGTATTTGCCCGCCTTTCCGTCATCAGGCAGAGAGTCCTCCCCAGGCCACAATCGATAATTGGGAAATATCCCGCATTTCATTCTGGCCGCCCCGAAAGAATCGCCTTGATTTCTCCGACCAGGTACAAGGATCCGGCACAGAAAAGTGTCCCCTCTTTACGTCTGCCGAAAGCTTCCTCAAATGCATCCCGCACATCTGCCCGGGCTGTAACCGGGGCGTCCGTATATTTTCGGAACGCGTCGGCAAGCCTTTCCGCTGAAAGTGACCGCGCACCGCCGACCTGCGTAACGACCACATCAGAAAGCCGTACTCCCTCACAGATTTCCTGAATCATCTTTTCGTATTCCTTGTCTGAGACCGCAGAGAAAAGGAGAGTAATCCTCCTTGCGCCCGTCTGAGAAGCTTCAGCTAAAGGTTCGCAGAAAGCATGCGGCCCGGAAGCATCAGGTGCAGACGATCCGAAGGTGCCAGAACTATGTGGCGCGGAAGCATCAAGCGCAGGCGATCCAGAGTCATCAGATGCGCATAATCCGGAATTGCCAGAACTATGCAACCTGGAAACATCAGGCACATACGATCCGAAGCCGTCAGGAAGATATGCCTCAAAATCGTCCTGCATACTCTGCATCGTGCGGATCAGCTCCCGGACTCCGTCAGCATTGTGCGCCCCATCCAGAATCACGCCCGGCATTACCGTCTCCATCCGGCCGGGCCAGCGCGCGGCGGCGATACTTGCGGCCGCCTGTGCCGCGGAAATCTCACATTCAGATCGATCTGTCATTGGCAGAGCACTGCGCGATGGGCGGCGCTCGGAATCAATCACCCGGAGCGCGATCAGAGCGAGCGAGCTGTTGACCACCTGATAGAGAGCCGGATAGGGTACTGTGACCCTCACCCGCTCATCATACCCGGAATCCAGAAGAAAATCAATGCTTTTATCTGTTTTTCCCAATATTTGGCTCATTGAAGAGACGTAACGGTACGTTTTCGCGTGCATCCTGGCAGCGGTCTCCTCGATGACAGCAGCCGATTCCGGATTGCGTCCGTCGTAAATCACCGGCACGCTTTCCTTAATAATCCCGGCCTTTTCGGCCGCAATTTTTGCCACCGTATCGCCCAGATATTCCATATGGTCCAGGCTGATGCTGGTGATCACGCAGGCAATGGGGTGCTCCACAAGGTTGGTCGCATCCAGGCGTCCCCCCAGCCCCGTCTCCATTACCAGATATTCCACCTGTGCTTCTTCGAAAATCAGCAGTCCGACAGCGAACAGTGTCTCAAAATACGCCGGATGTGCGTATCCGTCCGCCATCATCTCTTCAATCACAGCCATCACGCGGGTAAACGCACGCGCAAATGTCTCATGGGACACCATTTTCCCGTCAATCTCAAAGCGCTCCGTGATCTCCACCAGATGAGGCGAGGTAAACAGGCCGGTATGCTTCCCGGCGTCGGTCAGTATCGCGGACAAAAACGCGCAGACGCTTCCCTTGCCGTTCGTCCCGGCCACATGGATGACCTTCATCCTCCGCTCCGGCCGTCCCAGGCGGCGCAGCAGCTCACGCGTATTCTCCGGGCCGTTCTTCTTCGTAAACTTCGGCGTACTCTCTATATAGGCAACTGCTTCTGTGTAATTCATCCTTCAGTCCCAGTCCTTCCTTCTGCTTTCTCTGAAGAGGGGGTTATAAATATTTCCTCAGCACGCTGATCATCTCTTTCACGTCCAGCGGTTTCGCGATATGGGCGTTCATGCCGGCATCCAGACTTTCCTGCACGTCGCTCGAAAACGCGTTGGCCGTCATCGCCAGAATCGGCAGCGTACAATCCGCGCGGTCCAGGGCGCGGATCTGCCTTGTAGCTTCATATCCGTTCATAACAGGCATCTGAATGTCCATCAAAATAGCGTCATAATATCCCACAGCAGACTGCGCGAACAGATCCACACATTCGCGGCCGTTTACCGCGCGGGAGGCTTCAACGCCGAACGATTTCAGGATTTCTCCCGCCACCTCCCAGTTGATATCAATATCCTCAGCCACCAGGATCCGCTTTCCCGTCAGATCTGTATGGCTCTCATCCTTTTTCCCCGTCTCAGACTCAACCTCGTCCGCATACCGCGAGAGCGTCTCATACAGGGTCGATTTAAACAATGGTTTTGAAATAAATCCCTCAATCTGGGCAGAGCGGACCTCCTCCTCAATATCACTCCAGTCATATGCGGAGATCAGGAAAATCGGAATCCTGCTCCCGATCCGGGTGCGGATTTCGCGGATGGTCTGAACTCCGTCCATGCCCGGCATTTTCCAGTCGATCAGGGCAAACTGATAATCCTCCTTTTTCCCATGCCGCGCTTCAATCATGCGGACCGCCTCCTGGCCGTCCATGGTCCATTCCGCGTCCGTCCCGAGCTCAGCGAGGCTCTGGGCGGCACTGGTGCAAAGCTCCCTGTTGTCGTCCACGAGCAGAATTTTCCAGGGAGGCAGCTTCATCTGGGCATCCTGCCCGGTCTTTTCGAAGTCCAGCGTGACATGGAAACGGCTGCCGCGGCCCGGCTCGCTTTTCAGATCAATCGTACCGCCGAACTGATCCACGATCGCTTTGGTAATCGCCATGCCAAGTCCGGTGCCCTCCGTCCTTCCGGCCCGCTCCGAATTTTCCCGGGCAAAGGTGTCATAGATGATTTTCTGGAACTCCTCGGACATCCCGATCCCGTTATCTTCCACGACAAAGTGGGTCCGCACGTAATTCTCTCCCACAGGCGAGGCTTCCTGGCTGACATAAACATCAATCCTGCCGCCCTCCGGCGTAAATTTCAATGCGTTGGAGAGCAGGTTCAGCAGAATCTGGCTCAGGCGAGTACCGTCACAGATCAGGTCTTCTGAAATAATATCGCGGATGAAAATGTCAAATTCCTGATTTTTCGCCCGGATCTGCGGCTGCACAATATTTACAATGTCGTCCGTCAGTTCGCGCAGAGAAACGTGCGCCATGCGCAGCGCCATCTTGCCGCTCTCGATTTTTGACATATCCAGCACGTCATTGATCAGCCCCAGCAGATGCCGCCCGGACAGCTTGATTTTCTGCAGGCAGTCCTCCACCTTCAGAGGATCCTGCTGATTTTTCAGGGCAATCTCCGTCATGCCCATGATCGCGTTCATCGGCGTCCGGATATCGTGGCTCATGCTTGAGAGGAACTCGCTCTTCGCCTTATTGGCGTGGATCGCCTCTTTCCGCGCCTCCTCCATCTCCTTCACATAATGCTGTGTCAGCTGGTAGTAGCGGAAAAATACAAAGATCATACATGCGAGGACAATGGCCAGTGCGCCCAGGATCGCCGTGAACCGCAGCTGATCCAGGCTGAGCATGGTCTGCTTGATCACGCCCTCCGGCATCACCGTTATCAGATACCAGGTGGGCTTGATGGAGATCGGCGTACAATAAATATAGCGCTCCTCCCCGTCAACCGAAATAGTCGTGCCATATTCCTCCTTGTTTTCCATAGCGGCCCGCAGCTCTGCCTCATAAATCTCACTCGTCTTACCGTTCAGCGTTTCAAACGCTTCCTCAATGCGTTCAAAATAATTTTCATAATCGGCAGCGTCCGCATTCTGGATGACAAAATCTCCATCCATGTCAATGATGTGCGAATACGCATCCGCGTCCTCGGTATAGAGATAGAGCGCCTCATTCACATCCTCCATCGGCACGCCCGCCAGCAGCGCAACACTTTCTTTCCCGCCACCCATCTCATATTCGGCGGCTCTTCCGAACAGGAAAACCATTTCTCCGCTGCTGTTGATTCCGCGTTTGATGACACAGTCATAGGCGTCAAGAAGATCCTGCACGTCGTCATCGCCTTCAAAAACCATCTCCTCGCCGTAGACCGTCACCAGCTCTCCGTCTTCCGCATAAAGTCCCAGCCAGGTAAAGCTCCTGATTTCCGCCATCTCGACAAGCTCCTCCACAGCCTCCTCGCTGTACTCGTCATCCTCCAGCGGCACCGAGCGGATAATCGAGTCCACCTGGTCCAGCCGCAGGCCGACAATCGTCTGAAACTTCTGCTGGATCTGCTCGTTAATCTCCGAGGCGTAAATTTTCCGGATGCTTGTGATGGATTCCCTTGTCTGCCTCGTCATATACGTCGCCAGAAAGACAAAAACCACCACGCAGATCAGCAGAACCGCAGTAAAACTCCATATTAACAGTCGTCTTGTCCTTTTTTCCATGGCCAGCCGCCTCTACTCATTCTCTATTTCCTTATAGAGCGCCAGTATTTTATCCTCAGACTGCCGGAACGCCTCCAGCACCTTCGGGTTAAACGCGCCGCACTCTCCGTTAAATATCATCTGCACGGCCACCTCGTGGCTGTAGGCCTTTTTATAAACACGGTCAGAGGTGAGCGCGTCATAGACGTCCGCGACGGCCGCCACCTGCGCCCAGATGGAGGTCTCATCGCCCACCAGGCCGTCCGGATAGCCCTTCCCGTCCCAGCGCTCGTGATGATGGCGGCAAATATCGTAGCTGTAGACATAGGTGCCCTCATCCACCAGATCCGGGATTTTCCGAAGGATTTCACAGCCCTTTGTGGTATGCCCCTTCATAATCTCAAACTCTTCCGCCGTAAGCGGTCCCGGCTTGTTCAGGATCTGATCCGGTATGGAAATTTTCCCGACGTCATGAAGCACGGCAGACATCCCGATCTTGTCAATCTCGGCAGACGACAGATGATATTCGGGGTATCTTTCGCTCACCTCCTGCATCAGAAGCCACGTGAGCGTACTCATCCGCCGGACATGCTCGCCCGATTCACAGTCCCGGAACTCGATCAGCGCGACCAGCGTCGCGATCACCGACCGGTTCATCCGCTCCAGGCGCGTCACCTGCTCCGAAACGATACTCTCAAGCTCGTTCTGGTAGCTGTAGAGATCAATAATATTTTTGATCCTGTGCCGGATAAAATGCCCATAAAAGGGCTTGTTAATAATATCCACCGCTCCGAGGTGGTAAGCCTCCAGAAGCAGCTCCCGGTTCTCTGCCGCCGTGATCAGAAACACTGGTATCTTCCGGATCTTTCCGGTCACGTTCATATTCTTCAGAACCTCCAGCCCGTCAATCCCGGGCATCAGCAGATCCAGCAGCACGGCCGAAATATTCTCCCCGTCATTGATAATGGCAAGCGCCTCTTCGCCGCTTCCCGCCTCCAGAATATCATAGTCATTTCTGAAAATCTCCGCCAGCACCGCACGGTTGATCTCCACATCGTCCACAATCAATATCGTTTTCTTTTCCATGTTCTTCCTACATTTTCTCTGCTTATTTAAGCAATATTTTCTGAATCAATGTGCCGTCCCAGGTACGCAGCATTTTTTTGCGATACTCCGCTCTGGCGAGCAGGGGACAATTCTCCCTGCTCGAATGAACGACCCCACAGCAAGCTGCGGGGTATCACTCGCTTTGCTCGTCATTCGTTTGTTACGCAGCAGATCTGCGGGGAATTTGACCCTGAGAGATTAAGCGAGCAGAGTACATTATATCCCCAATCTTTGATTGGGGATGCGGGCACTCTACATTTTGTGCGTGATATTCCCTCGCCGAATACCGGCAAGGTGTGCTGTGATGTTTATATGTAAAGAGAAGCCTACAGTTTCTCCTTCCCATGCCTTCGAATACAAGCCACAATTTCCTCCTGCGCAGGCAAAATTCTGCGTATCTCATCCCTGGCCTTGGAAATTTCTCCTGCCCGGAGCAGATTCACAATCTCCGTATAAGCTTCATACAGCGGCCGGATGGAAAGGTTCCCCGCCGCGCCTTTAAGGGCATGGATGCTCTGTATGGCCGCGGCACAGTCTTCCTCAGGAAAATCGGGAATCACCGGCGTTTTTTCGAGCATATCAGCAAACTTCACCAGCATTCGCTCATACAGATCGGTATTTCCCATTAACCGATCCGTGCCTTCCTCCACATCCACGCCCAGCGTTTTCATCTCTTCCAGAAACTCCATACAGCCTCTGCCCCCTTACCTTTACTAAAATGCCGACGCCGCCCCGAATGCGCAGTACTGCTTATCAGACAGGATGAGCTTTGCCCCTGTCCGGAGCATGACGCCGGATGGTCCTGCGAAGCGAAGACCCGGCAGCAGGCGTTTTATGTCCCGTCGCAGAAAATCAAAGACGCAGGGACGAATCGGAGCGGCATAAAATCTATAAGAATTATAACACAAAGCAGAAAAAAAGAAAGAAGAAATAGATGCCGCATAAAACTTTTTACTTTTCGATTTTGCTATTCCTCCTCATGTTGTCAAACACCTTTTGGTTGAAAAATAAGGCTTATTACTCCGAAATCCGCAGTCCGAAAGCAAACGTAAACGCTTCCTCTGTAAACTGGTACTGCTCGCTCACGCCCGGCCCGCAGCTGTTGGAGCCGATGCCCTCCTGCCTGTAATCCAGGCAGAGTACGGTCATTCCGCTCTTCTTCAGCTCAAAGTTGTGTCCCTTTTCGGTCAGCTCCTCCTGTGTATAGGGAGAAGCATTAAAAGAGAACGGGCGCTGCGCAGCCACAGCAAGTGTATGACCTTCTTCCTCACCCTGCAGCTCCACCAGGCTGACGTCGCTGCGGCTGCCGTTTTCCTGCGGGAAAATATAATCCTCATGCAGTCCGTCCACCGTCTCCTCAAACCATCCATGGTAAGAGGCACGGCGCTTATCCTGATAGTTTTCATACGGTCCGAGGCCATAGTAGGATACGCGCTCCATAGATTCCGGCAAAAACAGCCGCACGCCAAACCTGGGAAGTCCCGGGTAGACCGGATTTTTCTTTACGATAAGCTCCGCGTCGATCTGTCCACTCGTTCCGATCTGGTAATGCGCCTCGATTTTCACAATCCACTGCCGGAAGGCCTGATACAGAGACACATGGCTGGTGATCGCCACACTGCCGTCCCCGGTCTCCATCCAGCTGGTGTCCTCGCAGCGGACGGTCGGATGCTCATAACCCGCCTCGCTCCAGATATGGCGGATCTCCCTGTCATTGTCCGTCGGCGCCCGCCAGATGTTGTATTCCATCGGCTCCATCAGAAGCTCTGATCTGGCAGCCTTTCCATCATTAGCGCCGCCAATCGCGAGGCGATTCTCTGATTGCGGCGTTTCCACAGTGCTGCCAGTTGTCAGCAAAGTAATTTTTGTGAGCACCCCGCAGAACTTGTCATAGACATAACGGAACTGCCCACCCTCAATGATCAGGTAATGGTCGTCCTCTGTTACTTTACACGGTTCCGCAACGCCGCCAATCTCCGTCTGTAGGGCGTGGTATGTCCCCAATCGGAGATTGGGGATGTGGGCATACTCGCCCTCCGGGCGGGATATCCTTCGACCGCAGGAAGGGGACGTTTCCGCAAGCAGCTGCTCCGCACGCACACAGTTGGCCTGGCCGCCTTCGAGAGCAATCTCGTCAAAGCCAAGCACGCCATCTGTCCCGACCAGCGTTCGTCCCGAAACACCGGTCATACCCAGGCTCTCCTCAGAAGAAACCGCAGAAAAAGCCACTGCGGCAGCGCCGCCAGTCGCGAAGCGATTTCCTGATTGCGGCTTTTCCTTCCAGACAACCTTCAGATAACTGCGCCCGCGCAGCGTCCCTTCCGGCAAAACCGCGCCCTCCAGTCTCACATCGCCTTCTCCATGAGGCGGGATCGCCAGATCAATGTTTTCCACAGCGCCGCCAATCGCGAAGCGATTCTCCAATTGCGGCGCGACCTGCCCTCGCCGGGTTTTGCCCCCAATCTCCGATTGCGGGGCGTGGGCATCCTCGCCCTCCGGGCGGGATATCCCTCGACCGCAGGGAGGGGGCGTTTCCACAGCGCCCTGCGCGACTGTCACACCATCATCTGTGATCTCCCACTCCAGGCAGCAGCAGTCGCCGAGCATCAGGAAATCCATATAATTGCGGACCCGCAGGACGCCCGTTTTTTCGTCAAAAGACGTCACGCGTGCGGGGCGGAAGACATTGGCAAATTCCTTCAGCCCGGTGTGAGGTCTGCGGTCCGGATAAACCAGTCCGTCCATGCAGAAATTGTCGTCATGCGGATATTCTCCATGGTCACCGCCGTAAAAATATTTCGTCCTCGTGCGCCCGTCCTCACAGGTAACCATTCCCTTATCCACAGCATGGTCGCACCACTCCCAGACCATACCGCCGCAGACACCGTCATAGTGCTGGATTTTTTCAAAATACTCCTCCAGATTTCCCGGGCCGTTGCCCATGGCATGCGCAAACTCGCAGAAAATCATGGGCCGCACGCCGGGAGCCCAGAAATCATGATCCGGATCGGGTACATCTTTTTCAAAATATTCATCAATCTCGTGCAGCCCCGGGTACATCCGGCTGTGCAGATCCAGCGAGGAATAATCATATACCGATCCCTCCGGAATATGCCATCCGCCCTCATAGTGGGTGACACGGGTATCGTCATAGGCCTTCGTCCAGGCCAGTGCCCTCTCAAAGGTAACCCCATAGGCACACTCATTTCCCATCGACCAGCAGAAAACGCAGGGGCGGTTTTTATCGCGGATGACACATTTTCGCACACGATCCAGCGTCGGCTCGACAAAAAGCTCATTGTCCGCAATCCAGGCATTCTCCTCGCCCCACTTGCAGCCGTATGCCATACAGGTGCCATGGCTCTCATTGTCCGCCTCGTCAATCACGTAAAACCCATAGCGGTCGCAGATCTGGTAAAACTGTGGCGCGTTCGGATAATGGCTGCTGCGGATCGCGTTGACATTGTGCACCTTCATCAGCCGCAGATCCCGATGCCAGGATTCCAGCCCCGTCACCGGCCCCGTCTTCGGGTCACTGTCGTGGCGGTTCACCCCGTGCAGCTTGATATTCTGCCCATTAAACAGCAGCACCCCGTCCCGGACAGAAATTTCACGCACACCCAGCTGCTCCGTGATCACCTCATCCGGAGCAGAGATGATCACCGTGTACAGATACGGCGTCTCCGCACTCCAGAGCTTCGGGGAAGGGACGAGCAGGCGCAAAACTACGCTGGTCTCCCAAGAAGCCTGTTTGCATTCGGTATCCGTATCCAGGAGGGGCGAATATGCTTTTTCAGCCGCACTGTCCGCGGCATCGCAAAATCCGCCGCAGATTTCGTGCCCGGAAGCATCCTCGATCGAAACAGAGATGGGGAGCGACTCTCCCTTACTTTCATACGTAAATATAAACTCCACTTCCGCACAGTCAACTGCGCCTTCGGCAGCGCATTTCTGAGTGTCATTCAACGCGGTTTCCAAAGTACCATCCGAGGCATTCCTCACAACGTCCTCCGAAGGACCACCCGAGGCATTCCTCACAATGCCCTCCGAAACACCATCCGAGACATTCCTCGCAATGTTCTCCGAAACACCATCTGAATCATTCTTCACAACGCCTTCCGAGACACCATCCGAGGCGTCTTTCAAAATATCCTTCTGACCGCTCTGAGACCCCCCGCGAAGCAGCTTCGTCCTGATCCGGTAGTCCCGGATATGCATCTGGGGCCGTGCGAGCAGATAAACATCCCGGAAAATGCCGCTCATACGGAATTTATCCTGATCCTCCAGATAGCTGCCGTCGCACCATTTCAAAACAAGCACCGCGAGGATATTTTTCCCGGGGCGAAGGAAGCTGGTCACTTCAAACTCCGTCATGGCATGCGACACCTGGCTGTAACCCACATAGCTGCCGTTCAGCCACACATAAAAGCAGGAGTCCACACCCTCAAAATTCAGAAACACACGCGGTGCCGCCGGATCCGGCTCCCACTGAAAGCTGCGCCGGTAGGTACCGCACGGGTTTTCATACGGCACATGCGGAGGATCCAGCGGGAACGGATATCTCACATTCGTATACTGGTGCCGGTCATAGCCATGCATCTGCCACACCGAAGGCACCGGAATCCGGTCCCAGTCCTTATCCGGAGCGTCCTCCCGGTAAAATTCTTCCTTCAGATCATAAATGCTGTCATAATAGCAGAATTTCCACATCCCGTTCAGCAGAAAAAACCGCTCCGAGGCCTCCCGGTGCTCAACCGGATCCTCCAGCCGCTCTGAGGCCGGAATATAATAGGCACGCTCCGGCTGCGTGTTCTCGTGGAGAACCGTCAGGTCCTCAAAATAACGCGGTACGATCATACTGATAATCCTCCCAACCATCAGACATGGTAGTTTTTCGGGTGCGGCTAAAGCCGCAAAACTTCTTCCCCGGCTCCAAAGCTCCGGCTTTAGCCAGAAAACTTCCCTTCGCGCCCCAAAGTTCTCGATTTGCTTCGCAAATCGGAACATACTGCGCATCAATAAAGCCTGCGCTATTATTGCATATTGCTCCGGGATAGTCAATTGAAAATTCGTATTGATTATTTCACCCTGCGCATGTATCCCCATAAATCTGTCTGATGTTAAGGTGGCTCTATTTTTCCGTGCAAGTGGTTCTCACTGACCGTTTTCTACAGCAGCCAAACAGTAGTCAGAAAATATACTATTAGTAGCCAGCTGACAGTTAATTGCTATAAAGAATATTGCATATCGTAGTATTGCAGCCGTGAGAATAAAAAAATAGGGCGGCATCGCAAAAAAATATTTTGCAATGCCGCCCTATTTACGGTTTAACTATATCGAATTATTCCTGCCCTTTATCATCTCTTCCATCTGGGAGACATCCTGCGGCTCCGGCTCGACATCCTCTTCCGTCAGGCGGTAGACATGCTCGCGCAGGGATTGAATCCGGATTCTGTCCGCCAATACCCGCCTGCCAGTCCCGTCCTGCGTTCTCATATTCAGACCGCAGCTCGTCACCGTAGCCGATCGCGTCCAATATAGAAAAAATATCCCCCACAGAAACGGTACTGTATTTTTTCACTTCCAGGTATTCCCGGCGGTAGTAGGTCCGGTACAGATAACGGAACATTTTGACTGCATTCCCTCTGCGATAACCCGCTTTCCTCATATGCCTGCCGCATCCTCTTCCTTCTCCGCTCTTCGCTTTCCTCCAGTACCAGTTCACCGGCTCCCCCATCCCCGGTCAGCCATTCCATACTGACTCCGTATTCCTTACTTATCTTCCTGCACAGATCATCGCTAACTGCGTTTATGCCGTCCTCAACACGTTCAATCTGCTGGTACGAATATCCTATTTTGGCTCCAAATACCGTCCTTCCTAACCCGAGTTCTTCCCGCAGATATCTGATTTTACTCCCTTTTGACATAGGTTTTACTTCGATTTCACCCATACTACTGCCTCCTGCTTTATACTTCCATCATACGCCACACAATATTACTTCTGTGGTGCTTTCATTGGTCCTTTGCTGATTCTGCCCACTTCAGAACTACCAGAAGGCTGACACTGTTATTCATCTAAACACAGTCATATAGGTTTCTGTACATATGAAAAACGCCCTCTATCAGCGGC
>JAJQEO010000024.1 GCA_021201665.1 Lachnospiraceae bacterium
ATTTGACTGCCTCCATGATGCGGGAGTCCAGATAGCGGAACGTTACAGCAGGGATACCGAATTTCATACACATATTGCAAAATGCAGCCGGAACCGGGTAGTAGAGACTCTGATTCCGCTCATTCAGACCGCAGTCTATTCTTTCGGGAACCTGACCTTCCGCTCGCTGCAAAAGGAAACGATCGAGACACACCTGGGGATTACGAATGCCATTCTGGACGGCGATATGATCGGAGCGAAAAGCGAGATGAACATGCATCTTATCTACAACCGACAGCGGCTGATCCGTATCAAACGTGAAAAAGAACAGTTAACAGCAGAAACAAACCAGACACAGAATAACATGACCGATAACAAATCAGACAGCAAAAAAGAATCATCATAATAATCTGCTCCATTGTCATTCCTGAAATTTCCCTGATTATTATGATGAAGGTAACTGGTAAAACAGGAAGGAGTACTACAATGGAATTAAACAGTCAGAAAATGCGGAAATTGGCACCGGAGATTGACCCGCTCCGAATCGGGACCGGATGGAAGCCGGAAGATCTTTCCAAACCACAGATATTCGTAGAAAGTACTTTTGGCGACAGTCATCCGGGATCCGGACACCTGGATCAGCTGGTGGATGCGGCCCGGGAAGGGATCGATACGGCAGGCGGCCATGGGGCAAGATATTTTTGTACCGATATGTGTGACGGGGAGAGCCAGGGTACCGATGGTATCAATTACTCTCTGGCAAGCCGGGAAATGATTGCGAATATGATTGAGATTCAGGCAAATGCCACACCATTTGACGCCGGCGTTTTCATAGCAAGCTGCGATAAGGGCATGCCGGGAAATCTTATCGGACTGGCCCGCGTCAATATCCCATCCGTCGTGATGACCGGCGGCACTATGGCTGCAGGACCGGACATGCTGACATTGGAACAGCTGGGAATGTATTCCGCCATGTATGAGCGGGGAGAAATCAATGAAGATAAGCTGGACTGGGCAAAATGCAATGCCTGCCCGAGCTGCGGCGCATGTTCCTTTATCGGCACGGCTTCTACCATGCAGATTATGGCGGAAGCACTCGGATTAGCTCTGCCGGGCAGCGCCCTGCTTCCGGCTACCAGTCCGGATCTGCTTGATTATGCCCGCCGCGCGGGAGAGCAGGCAGTGAAGCTTGCCGCCATGGGGAACATGAGACCTTCCGATATCGTAACAATGGACAGCTTTGAAAACGCCATTATGGTTCACGCGGCTATTTCCGGTTCCACAAACTGCCTGCTTCACATTCCGGCAATCGCCCACGAATTTGGTCTGGAAATTACAGGCGATACCTTCGATCGTCTCCACCGGGGAGCACATTACCTGCTCGATATCCGTCCGGCAGGACGCTGGCCGGCAGAATTCTTCTACTATGCCGGCGGTGTTCCGGCAATCATGGAAGAGATCCGAAGCGACCTTCACCTGGATGCCATGACCGTCACCGGAAAGACTTTGGGTGAGAATCTCGATGAACTGAAGCAAAACGGATTTTATGAAAGATGTCAGAAATGGCTGGATAAAGCGAATGAAAAATATCATACACAGATTACCAGGGAGGATATCATCCGCCCATTTGACAAGGCCATCGGAACCGACGGCTCCATCGCCGTCCTGAAAGGCAATCTGGCTCCGGAAGGTGCGGTAATTAAACATACCGCCTGCCCGAAAGAAATGTTCTCCGCGGTTCTGAATGCCCGTCCTTTCGACTCGGAAGAGGAATGCATCGATGCGGTACTTCATCATAAGGTACAGCCCGGCGACGCGGTATTTATCCGCTATGAAGGCCCGAAAGGTTCCGGCATGCCGGAAATGTTCTATACATCCGAAGCCATCTCATCGGATAAAGAACTCGGAAAAACCATCGCCCTGATCACAGACGGACGCTTTTCCGGCGCCTCTACCGGACCGGTCATCGGACACTGCAGCCCGGAAGCACAGGATGGCGGACCCATCGCTCTGGTAGAGGAAGGGGATCTGATCCATCTGGATGTCCGCGAACGTGTTCTGGACATTGTAGGCGTGAAAGGGAAACGCAAAACACCGGAAGAAATCGATGCCATCCTGGCAGAACGAAAAAAGAAATGGCAGCCCAAACCGGTAAAATATCAGCGGGGCGTTCTTCGGCTCTTCTCAGAGCTGGCCGCTTCTCCGATGAAAGGAGCTTACCTGGAATACGATAAATAATAATCGTTGATCAGCCGCTCTTTGAAAAAAATATAAAATATATTTGCAAGAGACATGTATTTGTAAAAGACATACATTTGCAAGAGACATTAAATCTGGGGCTGTGAAATAATCAGCCCTGTCGAAAGGGCCATTTGGTCTCGCACCAGCGAGCACAAATGGCCCTTTGTATGTATATCATTAGATGATGAAAGCGACAAAAGGACATGGTACAAGGATTTTCAGCAGCTGCACAATCCAAAAGTGCATATTTTCTGGGATAGGGTATTGTACGCTAAATTTTAAAGAGACAGAAGATCCATCGAATTCAGTTGCCTGAATCGGTGAACCTCCTGCTGTCAGGGCTGTTTTTCACAGCCCCATCTTATCATTTTATTAAAAGAAAATTGTACTAACCGTCTAATGTCTGCTTTTCGCAAACATGGTATTCTTTTTGTGCACATGAGTGCAGACATAATCATAGAACGCGGCAAATAATAGCACCATTATAAGCGATTCACCTGAATCCACACCATCAATACACCCAATCCGCTGTACAATAACAGACTCAAAATCAGTGCGAGCGCAAGCCACACACCAATCGAGACTTGAACAGGAAATGCCGCAAGTAAAGAAATACTCTGAACGGGCGCTTCTAAACACCTAAGGGAAGAAAAGCGCACCAACAGCAAAAGATCCTTCAGATAAAAGAGAACGGATAAAAACGCGCAGCAAACAAACACGGTTCCTGCCTTTATCCTGACAATCGTTTTACGCCTCCGCTTTGTGACGCAAAGTACACGAAAAAGCCTCTTCTTTTCGCAGGAAGCAGATAATACCGTAATCAAAATAACAGCAAAAATCAGGGCAGGCCGCACACCCATGCTTCCGGCCAGTTCTTCGTAGTAGGAGTCAAAAATAAGCCATGTCCCGTTTTCTTCGGCCTGCAGGCTGCGCTCATAAAATGCTTCTATCGCCTCGCGCCGGCTGTAGTAATCATGATACTGCTCCCGGTAGGCAAGATAGGTGTCTGCGTCTATTTCACCCCGGCTGTATTTTCCTTCCATCTCTGTCTCCTGGGCGAGAATACGGTCGCATTCTTCTTTTAATTCTTCAATCCGATGCAGCTTTTCCTCCGTGAGCTCTCCGCCATATTCCCGGTATAATTCCTCACTGACCGCCGTATCACTTGCCTGCGAAACTCCTTTGTACCGCAGGAAGGAAATCGTACAGGAAATGCCAAACAGGATCAGCAGGCATAGAAACAGTTTCCAGTTCAGATATTTTTTGCACTCATAACGGAGCATCATTTACCTCCTCGCAGTCCGAAGGATGCTGATTGCACATATGGAAACGAGCGCCACGATCATAAGCGTCGGGATCACATAAATCGGATACGTCCAATTTCCGACCGTCAGGTACTGCGGCTGCTCCAGATACCAGGAAGCATTGATCAGCGCAAAAGGATTGAACTCCTTCATCCGGTTCATGATTCTGGTGAAGTCGACCTGTGATATCAGATACCATCTGTCCGTATTTACGATGAAATCATTTTCATAAATCGCCATGTTTAAAAGCTCCGCAGCCGCTCCGATCAGAAACACAGCAACCGATGCCAGTGCCGCAAGGACTCCCTTTTTCAAGAGAAGGGATAACAGCATGGCAAGGAATACACAAAGCAGCGACAGCAGGAAACAGCCTCCTGCCGCTGCAAGCAGCAGATGCCATACCTTTAAGCCGGAGGCACAGAGTTCAAATCCCTCTACCAGAAAAAGCGGGCAGTTCAGCAGTTTGATCCAGTTGCCTGTCAGAATAAACTGCGCTGCCCCAAAAAGCAGGAAAAAGTACAGGTCAAGTACAGCCGCCGCCCAAATGCCTGTCAGAATCTTAGCTGTATAAATGGCCGTGTCTCCTGTTTTTGTCACAGCAAGCAGACGGCTGCAGTGATTTTCTGCGTCCACACAAAAGGAGAATGCGAAAATCAAAAGCACAAGGATACAGGCAGGCCATCCGGCATACAGGGATTTTGCTGCCGCATACAGCTGGTCCCTGTCTGCCATATAGTGGTTATTTTCTTCTGTGTAATCCGAATTGACAGAATCCCCATTCATTTCGATAATGCTGCGGATACTGTCATTCCTCTGTTCATTTGCTTCTATGCAGTCCAGCGCATCATTCAGATAAATAAGGTCTGTCCACAGGGGGGTGTAGATATAAAACTTTGGTAAAAACACTTTACAATCATCTCATATTGTGGT
>JAJQEO010000091.1 GCA_021201665.1 Lachnospiraceae bacterium
CGTACTCGTTTGTAAAATACTTTGGAAGTGTCTTTAGAAGTACATTTGAAGAAGGCGTTTAGCATTTCTTCCGATTTATCCAGAAGTTTCGCATTAAAAAAAACGGCAGAGGATGCTCTGATCAGCAAAAATCATTTGGAGTAAATCATAAAATACATTTCAATATATCTCAAAGGAGCCGTACATGAATGATATGCGGCCGATGCCGGCGAGAGAGTACCATGAGAAAAATTGCAATGCAGCTGACTTGAGATAATACAGCTGAAAAAAATACGATCAGGGTTAGACTTGTTATTTCGGATTGCACATGATAGAATCGCAATGAGCAAGGAAGCGGGCAAAGATGCGGGCGGAGCTAAAACTCTCGCACATGGAACAAAGTCCGAAAACGCTGCGCCAAAAATCTGCATGCCAGCGAACGCTCCTGGAATTATCGCACCCTAAATCTGCATGCCAGCGAACGCTCCGGGAATTATCGCACCCTAAATCTGCATGCCGGTGAACGCTCCTGGCGCATTATTGCACACCAAATTCACATGTGAACGAACGCGCCAACAACGTACCAACAGCGGCGCTGCGCTAAAAAGCCGCACGATTGCGGACGTTCTCTGGCAGGACACTTAAAAGGAAAGGGCGGGCAAATATAATGACGGAATCAGAATCTAAGAAAACTCATTTGAAACCATTCATTGCCATCCTGTTGCTGATTGTTGGAGTGATTTTACTCTATATTACCATTTGTTCCGGAAGCTCAGGCAGTGCGGAGCATTCGTCTGCGGCCTACGCGACGATCCTTTCGATTGTGCCGCCGCTTCTGGCGATCGTGCTGGCTCTGATCACGAAGGAGGTGTACAGCTCGCTGCTCGCCGGAATTATCGTGGGTGCGCTGCTCTACGCGAATGGCAATCTGAAGCTTGCTCTGGAAACCATGCTGTATGATGAAACCGGAGGCCTGGTTACGAATGTGGCGACCATCGGGCACTCCGGCGTGCTGATTTTCTGCGGCATGCTGTTTATGCTCGTCTACATACTGAACCAGTCGGGCAGTGCCGAGGCCTTTGGCAAATGGGCAAGCGCACATGTAAAAACCAGGACGGGCGCGCAGCTGGCGACGATTCTGCTGGGGCTGCTCATTTTTGTGGATGACGGTTTTAACTGTATGACAGTGGGTTCGGTTATGCGCCCGCTCACAGACAGGGAACAGATTTCCAGGGCGAAGCTGGCCTATATCATTGATTCTACGGCGGCGCCCATCTGTATCATCGCGCCCATCTCCAGCTGGGCGGCGGCGGTGACGACCTCGGTGCCCGAAGAGATGGGGATCAATGGCTTTGCGATGTTCATCCGCCTGATTCCGCTGAACCTGTATCCGCTGGTGACTCTGCTGATGCTGTTTCTCGTCGTGATTTTCCGGCTGGATTACGGCCCGATGGCAAAATACGAGGCGAACGCCGAAAAGGGCGATCTGTTCACGGTTCCGACCGGAAACGAGGAGGCAGTGCCCAAAAATGACGGAAATGGCAGGGTCAGCAACACTGTTCTGCCGCTGCTGGTGCTCATCGGATTTGCCATCTGGGGGATGCTCGATACAGGCGGATTCTTTCAGGGGGCGGGCCTGATGGAGGCCTTTGCGGACTGCGACGCGGTAAAAGCTCTGGTAACAGCCGCTTTTGTTGCACTTTTATTTACGTTTGCACTCTACATACTGCGCGGCGTGATGGATTTTCGTGCGTTTATGGAATGCATTCCCAATGGCTTAAAGACGATGTGCGGCCCGATGATCATCCTGATCCTGGCCTGGAATCTCTCCGGAATTACGCAGCTGCTGGGGATAGCCGTCTACATCCATGACTTGGTGGAGGTTTCCGCAGGCGCGTTCTGGATGTTCCTTCCATTTATAATTTTCCTGATTTCCGTCGGGCTCTCCTTCGCGTCGGGCACCAGTTGGGGAACGTTTACAATTCTGATCCCCATTATCTGCACCGTGTTTGAGACCAACGAAACTATGCTTATGATTTCCATGGCCGCCTGCCTCTCCGGGTCAGTCTGCGGAGACCATTGCTCCCCGATTTCCGATACGACCATCATGTCGTCCGCCGGAGCCGGGTGCGACCACATCAGTCATGTCGTCACACAGCTGCCCTACGCACTGACAGCGGCGGGCGTCAGCGCGGCGGGATTCCTTCTGGCGGGCATCCTCGGCGCAAACGCGGGGACCGGCGCGGCGCTGGCGGCGACGCCGATTGCGTTCGTGCTGCTGATCCTCGTGCTGCTGGGGATCCAGAGGTTCGTCCTTCGCAAAGCGAACTAAATATGGACGAACCGACTTGCCCCTCGCCGGGGAGGCATCCCACGCTCCGCATGGGATATCCCTCGCCGGGTGGCATCCCACACTTCGTGTGGGATATTCACCGACCGGAGCGGTAGCGGAGACGCAGTGAGACATTTCCCCGGTGGAAGAGAGCGGCTGCATGATTTTCCAAACTCATCAGGAAAATCAGCCAGGAGAAGTGGCATTCGCGTGAATTGACAAAAAATAGTTCGAGTTTACAATCAGCGGTTCTTTTTCAAAAAACAGGAACAGGTAGATGAAAGGGAAAACGATGATAAGAATAGCGGTAGTAGATGATAATCCGGGCTATGCCCGGCAGATGCGCAGCTTCATCGAACGTTATGCTACAGAGCGTAAGGAGACTGTAGAAACCGATGTGTTTCTGGACGGTCTCTTTCTTGTAGAAATTATCAGGCGCGGTACGATATCATTTTTATGGATATCCAGATGAAAATGCTGGACGGCATGGCGGCGGCGGAAAAAATCCGGAAGATGGATGCCAGTGTGATCCTGATTTTTGTTACCAATTTTTCGGAATATGCCATCAAAGGATATGCGGTGCGGGCACTGAATTATGTGCTGAAGCCGATCAATTATTTTGATTTCACATCAGTTCTTTCAGAAGCGATCCGGCAGGTGAACCAGAAAGAGGACGCCTGTATTCTGGTGAAACAGGCCAGCGGAGTTCTGCGCGTCCAGGCTTCGGAGATTTATTATATTGAGAGCTCGAACCATATGCTGACCTACCACACAACGAGGGGAAAGCTGGAGGCGAGGGGTACCTTAAAGGATCTGGAAGAAAAGCTGAAGGGCAGTCATTTTTCGAAATGCAACAACTGTTATCTCGTGAATCTTGCGCATGTCAGCCGGATTGACCAGAGCGAGGTGACTGTGGCACAGGATGCGCTGGCCATCAGCCGCCCGAGGCGCAAGACGTTCCTGGAGGATCTGACGCGGTATATGGGAGGAGAGACCTGATGGGCAGTGGAGTCGTTTTGTTGGATATCCCCAAATTGTATACAGCCATTACAGAATGGCTCTCATGCGTGATGTTTCTGATCCTGTTAAAGCGCAGGAAGGGCAATCAGGCCGTGATTCCCCTGTTCGCGCTGGTTCTTGGCGCGCTTTGCGTTTTGCAGTATCTGATCGGGAACGTCTGGCCTTTAGTTTTGTGGATACCGGGGATGTTTCTGGCGATGGGGATTATGTATGTTACCATCTACAGCTGCTGCCAGGTGACGCCGGAGGGCGCGGGAGTCTGCATGGCAGTGGCATTTGTGCTTGCGGAATTTGCGGCCGCCTTTGAATGGCAGATGTACAGTTATTTCGGAAGCATAGTCAGAATTTCATCCGCAGCAGGCAACGTGCTTCTTCAAATTTTTATTGCCGCGGTTTTTTACCTGATTATTTATTCGCTGGCGTTTTTTATGGAAAAAAAGCTGATTGTGGATGGCGGACTGCCTCCGGTGACGATTTCCAGAATGTGCGGATTCCTTTTGACCATGCTTGCCGTTTTTTTGGTTGCGAACATCAGCTATATCTCATCGGACACTCCGTTCAGCGCGACGGACCAGCCGCAGATTTTTTATATCCGGTCTCTTGCGGATTTCGCGGGGCTGTTTATTTTGTGGAGCCAGCAGAGTATTCTCCGCGAGATGAGCCTTTTCAAAGAACTGGAAATGACGCAGAATGTGCTGATGCGTCAATATTATCAGTATCAGCAGTCAAAGGAAAACATAGAGACGCTGAATTGCAAATATCATGATTTGAAAAATCAGATCAATATTATCCGGTCGGAAGCCGATGCGGATAAGAAGGAACAATATCTGCAGGAGATGGAGCAGGGGCTTCAGAGGTTTGGCGCGGAGAATAAGACCGGGAATCCGGTTCTGGATGTGCTGCTGACCGACAAGGGGATGCTGTGCGCACAGCGTGGGATCCGAATTACGGCAGTGGCGGATGGAACGCTGTTGTCTTTTCTGAATGCGATGGATATCTGCACGATCTTCGGAAATGCTCTGGATAATGCGATTGAGTATGAAGAGAAGCTGGAGGATCCAGAAAAAAAGCTGATTCGGGCAGCTGTGTTTGCGCAGAAAGAGTTCCTGGTGGTCCGGGTGAAAAATTATTGCGATACCAGGATTGAGATGGAAAATGAATTGCCTGTGACGACGAAGGTGGACAAGGCGAATCACGGATATGGTCTCAAAAGCATCCGGATGAGCGTGCAGAAATATGGAGGCAGCATGTCTGTCACAGCAGAAGATGACTGGTTCACGCTGTGTGTGATGATTCCGTTTCCAAAAGGGTTTGTACCTGAAACGCAAAGCCCGGCACCGGACGGTGGGGACTGATACCGGGCAGACAGAAAATACAGAGTAAAGAACGCAAGACAGAAGTGCAAAACGGAGAATACAAAACAGAAAGCACGAAACGGACAATAAAAAAGTGCAGCAAAACAGTAAACAGGTCATAAAACAAAAAACTCAGGATATCTGCCACACACAATACAAAGAGCCGGAGGAAAAGGATTCCCCCGGCTCTTCAAATCTCGCCAAAAAAACGACAGGTTACGTCAAAATGATTGAAATCCCATCGAAAAAGAATATATTTATGGGCAAAGCCGCTAAGAGATATCGTGGGACATCAGATGAGGGACGGGCAGCTTTACCAATTTCAACGAAAGGAGGAGAAAAATATTGCAGCGGGAAGTGTTTAACCCATATCTGCCGAGCTGGGAGTATATTCCTGATGGGGAACCGCATGTATTCGGGGACAGAGTGTACGTGTATGGTTCGCATGACCGTTTTAATGCACCTGTTTTCTGCGTGAACGATTATGTATGCTGGTCAGCTCCTGTCAGTGATCTGACAGATTGGCGGTATGAAGGGGTGATTTACCGGAAGAATCAGGATCCGAAAAACAGACTTGGTCTGCGGCTGTTGTTTGCACCGGATGTGGCTCTTGGATCGGACGGAAGATATTACCTGTATTACGCATTTGACTTTATGGGAATTATCGGTGTTGCGGTCTGTGACACACCTGCGGGAAACTATCAGTTCTATGGGTACATTCATTATGAAGATGGATGTATCTGGGGCAGAAAGAAGGGCGATCAGTTCCCTTTTGACCCGGCTGTGCTCGTGGACGATGATGGAAGAGTATGGCTGTATTCTGGTTTTTACACCTCTGTACCGGCGATTGTGACCGGAGGGAAAAAATTGCGTAATGATGGAGGAACAGTTGTGGAGCTTTCATCCGACATGGTTACCATGACAGGAAAGCCGAGGGTGATTTTTCCAAAAAGCGGGCAGGGAGCTTACAGGGAACACGAATTCTTCGAAGCAAGTTCCATTCGAAAAGACGGAGATACATATGTGTTCGTATATTCATCCAGACATAATCATGAACTTTGTTATGCTACAAGCAGATATCCGGATCATGATTTCACGTTCAGAGGCACACTGGTCAGCCAGGGTGATTTGTTCCTCAACGGAAATAAGGACGAGAAGAAAGCGGTGAATTATCTGGGGAATACCCATGGAGGAATGTTAAATATCAGTGACAGCTGGTACATATTCTATCATCGTCAGACAAATCAGCATTCTTATTCCAGACAGGCATGCGCTGAGAAACTTGTACGAACAGGCGAGGGGTGCTTTAAACAGGCAGAAGTCACCAGTTGTGGCCTGAATAACGGAGCACTGAAAGGTGAAGGATGGTATGAAGCCAGAATCGCGTGCAATCTCTGGAGCAAGGATGGCACAGGGCGTTATGACGGAAAAAATGTCCGCAGGAATTTAAAACAGCATCCGTATTTTACCCAGACAGGAAAAGACAGGGAATCCGACGGCGATCAGTACATTGCGAATATGCGTGACGGGGCGACAGCAGGATTCAAATATTTCAACATCAGCGGAATACATTCGGTTATTGTAAAGTGCAGAGGCGGTCAGGGGATCATGGAAATTTCGACATCTTCGGACTTTGAGAAAATTGCAGGCGAAGTCAGGCTGGAAGATTCTGCACAATACACAGAAGCAGAAGGGAAACTTGATCTTATGGATGGAATACAGCCATTGTATTTCAGATACAGAGGAAACGGAAGTGTTGATTTTCATTCCTTCTGTCTGAAAAAATAACAGAGAAGGGAACGTTTCTAAAAACAGCGATACAAAAAATGAAAGGATGGAAAAAAATGAAAGGAATAAGGAAAAGCATTATTAAATATTTGCTGAGCGTTACAATGATGCTTGCACTTGTGATAGCGATGAGTGCAACCTCATTTGCGGAATCGACGGAAAGTGATGCATCAGACAGCGAAGAAGAGGTGAGTATAGACAGTGTTGATTTCGATAGATTTGGTACGCCGGATAATTCGGACGGCATGGCTGATACCCTGAGCGCTGATCTTGACAGTACGACTGCAGATACTTTTACGGGTTACGCACAGATTGCCGTAATTGCGGTAGGCGTAATTGTAGTGATTGCTTCGGTGGGGATCATTTTCCTGGCAATCAGGAAAAAGGGAAAGAAATCCCTCCTTTTTAATATCGGTGGGGGAGCGGCGACTGCGGTTTGTCTTGTCCTTATCATTGTTGCTCAGTCTTTAGCAAATTATTATGAAGGGTCTATCAATAACGTATTTACTAAGACGAGCTCCGCTTCTGACGCATCCATCACGACCGATGAATCAGACTGGAAGGATCTTGTCTATGAGATCGCGGGTGAAGGCATGGTTTTGATGAAAAACGAGAACAATACTTTGCCATTGACATCGAGTAAAGTAAATCTGTTGGGTTATTATGCCTATAACCCTTACTATAGTGGTTCTGGTTCAAGTTCTGTCAGCGATTCCGATGCAATCACTATTGTTGACAGTCTGGAAAACGCCGGGATCGAAGTGAATCCGGCTGCAAAGGATATTTACGAGATTACAGAGGCAACTGACGCGGGACTGGGCTTCTCAGAAACGAGCTTTTCCATTGATGAGATTTCTGTGGACAGCTATACAGGAGATGCTTCTTTTGAGAGTATGAAAGAATATTCGGATACCGCCATTGTTGTTTTGGGCCGTACAGGCGGAGAGGGAAATGATCTGACTTCCTACGGGGTTGTGGATGGGACAGATTACCTTCAGTTAAATGCCAATGAGCGGGATTTGCTGGAACAGGCTTCAGATACTTTTGAGCATCTGATTGTTGTGCTTAATACCGGTAATGCAATGGAGCTTGGCTTCCTTGATGAGTATGATATAGATGCATGTATCTGGGCCGGCTTGCCGGGACCCTATGGCTTTCAGGCATTGGGACAGATTCTGACTGGCGAAGTGAATCCTTCCGGTAAACTTCCTGATACCTGGGTTTACGACAACTACAGTGCTGCATCCATGGAAAATTACGGTGACCAGGAGGCAACCAATGCTTCCGGTTCCTACTATGTGGACTATGTAGAAGGCATTTATGTCGGTTACAAATGGTATGAAACAGCCTATGCTGAAAATGCAGTCATTACAAGCAACAAAACCGGAACAGTGTATGATTTCAGCGACTACTATTCTATAGTCAAATATCCTTTTGGATATGGCCTGAGCTATACGACATTTACGCAGGAAATTGTTGGCGGCAGCCTGACCGACGGGGCAGAGCTTGATCCGCGTGGCTCCTATACAATTGAAGTCAAGGTGACCAATACTGGCAGTGTGGCCGGAAAGGACGCAGTACAGGTATATCTCACTGCCCCTTATACCGATTATGACAAACAAAATGGCGTGGAAAAAGCGGCTGTCTCTCTGTGTGGAATCGGCAAAACCGGGGATATTCAGCCAGGCGAATCTGAAATTATTACGATTACATTTAATATGGAAGACATTGCCTCCTATGACAGTACCTGCGACAATGGAGATGGCACCAGCGGCTCCTATATGTTAGATGCTGGTGAGTACATCTTCTCAGTCAGATCCGATTCTCATAACGTCTATGACCAGCTGAGCGCAAGTCTGGATGAACAGTATTTCTTCTCGGGTGAAAATAAGCGTGATTCGGATGATCAGGCCGCTTATAATCAGCTTGCCGATGCTGCCCGCGGCGAATATCTGTCCAGACAGGATGGCTTTGCTAACTATGATTCGGCAATGAAGTCTGTCAAAACAACAGTGGAAGCAACTACTTATGAAGACGATACGGATGGCTATGATCCTGCCTATGATACGATGGTTGATAAAACGTATGTAGAGGGTGTGGATTACGCTACCGGCGGCAGCCTGACTATCTCTGATATGGCTGGTCTGGATTATGATGATCCGCTGTGGGATGAACTGATTGCTCAGCTTACTCTGGAAGAACTGCAATCCTTGGTAGTAGATACCACTTATACCTCACCTCGTATTGAGTCCATTGATAAGTCGAAGACCTGCGATACAGACGGTGCTCTTGGTATTTCCAGCATGTACAACCCTGAGCTTAATGGAATCGCATACCCTTGTACACCTTTGCTTGCCGCGACCTTTAATGTAGATCTCGCTTACCAGATGGGTGAACAGGTAGCTGACCAGTGTCATGAAAAAGGAATCACCGGATGGTATGCTCCTGCTATGGATATTCACCGCTCCGCATTTTCCGGCCGTAATTTTGAGTATTACTCCGAGGACGGTATTTTGAGTGGTTTGATGGGTGCGGCTGAATCGTCAGGCGCCCGCAGCAAGGGCCTCATTGTTTACATTAAGCATTTTGCAATGAACGATCAGGAGACAAACCGTGCTTCAAACCTGCACACGTATTTAAATGAACAGTCTGCGCGCGAAATTTACTTAAAGCCTTTTGAGCTTACTGTTAAAAATGGCGATGCTACAGCTGTTATGAACTCTATGAACTTTGTCGGTGATACCTATGTTGCCGTAAGTGAAGCAATGAATATCCAGATTCTGCGCAATGAATGGGGATTCCGGGGGAAAGTGCTGACCGATATGAGCTACGGTACTTCGGTCAATGCAGCTCTTCGTGCCGGAACAGATGCATGGCTGTCTGTTATGGCGCTGAGTGTGAATTGCGAGACAGATGCAGATATCTATTATCTTCAGCGCGCTGCCCACAATAGCCTCTATATGGAAGCGAATGCTGTTGTGTCAGAAGCAGAATTGGTAAACTGGCACATCTACGTGTACATTCTCTATGCGGAACTGCTCGTTCTGGCTCTGGCATGTGTAGTGTCACTGGTGCTGCGGAATACCAGAAAGAAAGAAACCGAAGCCGAGTAAGGAGAGTGAAACATTGCAGAAAATAAAAGGCATGTGGGAGAGGTGCAGGGACAGCCATCCAGTTGCGGCAAAGTGGATACGCGAAGGCGGGTTATATGTGGTGGTCTGCAATCTGATCACAGTATTTAAATACATTCTTCTGCAGTTCCTGCCCTTAGCCTTTGCGAAGCTGCCGTTGGTGGACTTCGGATGGCCGGGAATACAGATCACGTTGTTTGGTGAAACATTTGCCTGGAATATTCTTGGATATGATTCACAGCATGGCGGGCTGCCATACTTCTGTGCGTACATGATAGCGATGTTTGTCGGAGAGTGCTGCAATTTCCCGTTACAGCGCAACGTTGTATTCAAAAGCAAGGGAAATATAGTTTATCAGGGTGCATGGTATCTGGTTGCTTTTTGTATCATTACCTGCATTGTTAATTCCATTAATTGTATCTGGATTGCGGTCGCTGGAATGTTTGTGCCTGATTTCATATACAATATCGGAACAACAGTACTGAACGGCGGAATTTCAATGGTTATATTCTTCTTTGTAAATAAGATTATTTTCCCGGAAGAGCAGTCCGGGACAGACTGCCGGATAGATGTAAGTATAGAAGATTACGCCAGAAACCAATAGAACTCATACAGGCATCAGACACCGGAGGATAAACGGGAGAGCTGATGCCAGGCAAGGAACTGTTACGAATGAACCGGTACAGGATCATCTAAGAAAGGGAAATAAGAATGGGAAATGCCCTGCTTCATAATCAGGAGGCAGGGCATTTTTGCGTAGTGCGCCCGGCGGCGCACGTTTCTATTTCTTATTTTTGAAAATCACTGTATCCTACCCGCTTTTTGTGCTATACTGTCACCATCGGTAAGAAGACAGGATTGCCAGCTCCTAAGGAAAGGAAAACCGCATATGCGCAGAACGTTTCATGTGACAGGTCTATGTACGCCTGAGAGAAATTATATGGTAAATACAGGTGAGCGGATTGAACGGATCATCAAAGAGTATATTACTCCGGGAAAGTATTTTACTATAAACCGTGCCAGACAGTATGGGAAAACGACGACGCTGTATCTGCTTGAACAGAGCCTGAAGGAGCGGTTTCTGGTACTGCGCCTGAGCTTTGAATACTCAGATGAGTATTTTGCGTCCGCCGGGACGTTTGCGGAGGGGCTGGTGCTGGACATTTCGGACCGCCTGAGCAGTCTTAAGATGGAGGATGATATCATACGAAATTGGGAAAAGCCGGTTTCCGGGCGATTTCCGATGCGGGATCTGGGGAAAAGAATTACAGAGCTGTGTAAAAGCTGTGAGAAAAAGGTGGTTCTGATGATCGATGAGGTGGATAAAAGCTCGGACAATCAGATCTTCCTTTCTTTTCTGGGGATGCTGCGGGCGAAATATCTGGATCAGCTGGCAGGGACAGACACAACCTTTTGGTCTGTGATTCTGGCAGGCGTTTACGATATTAAAAACTTAAAACAGAAAATTCATCCTGGGGAGGAATCGAAATATAATTCCCCTTGGAACATCGCGGCAGACTTCACGGTGGATATGGGATTTTCGCCTGAAGATATTGCTTCCATGCTCCGGCAATATGAGGATGACTGGAACACGGGGATGAATGTGGAGGAAACCAGTAAGCTTTTATATGATTACACGTCAGGCTATCCGTTTCTCGTATCCAGATTATGCCAGATTCTGGCCGGGGCGGTAAAGGAAGACAGCACAGGACAGCAGCGAAAGAAAGCATGGTCAAAGGAAGCGTTTCAGGGAGCCGTGCGGGAGATTTTAAAGAGGCCTAATACACTGTTTGATGATATGAGCAAGAAGCTGTCTGACTACCCCAGACTGAGAGAAATGATTTACAGTATTCTGCTTCAGGGCAGAAAGTATTCTTATGAGAACGAAAACGAGATCATCCGTATTGGTGAAATGTTTGGCTTCCTGAAAGAAAGAGAAGGGGCAGTCAGCGTTTCCAACCGGATTTTTGAGATGAAGCTGTATAATCTTTTCCTTTCCGAAGAAGAAACAGACACGAAAATGTTTACTGCCGCTGATACGGAAAAAAATCAGTTTATTCGCGGAGGCCATCTTCAGATGGAGCTGGTGCTGCAAAAATTCTGTGAGTATTTTGAGGAACTTTATGCCGACGCCGATGACCGGTTTGTTGAGGATAACGGAAGGCGTATCTTTCTGGTGTTTTTAAAACCGATTATTAACGGCAGCGGGAATTATTACATTGAATCCAGGACGCGGAATATGAAACGAACGGATGTAATTATCGATTACAGGGGTGTTCAGGAGATCCTGGAAATGAAAATCTGGCATGGAGAGGAGTATAATCGCCGCGGCGAGAACCAGCTGCTTGAGTATATGGAATATTACCATCTGGATAAGGGATATCTGCTCAGCTTTAATTTCAATAAAAGGAAGCAGACCGGGATGAAGAAAATCGTTATAGACAACAGAGTACTGGTTGAGGCAGTGGTGTGAGACTGGCTGCGGTGCTGTCCCAAACACATGAAATCGGGAGAAGGCTTACGTTTCATGTGTTTGGGTTCATTGTTCCATCATGTTATTTTTTCGACTTATTTCAAAGCGCCATTCACGGATGGTATCCAGGTCATAAATCCATTCTGCCGATCCTCATTAAAACTTAAAGCTGAAATCATCCGCAAAGGCAACACTATTCTGAAATGAGCATATAACGACCTTTGCCTTTTCCTTTTACTTCCTCAATAACATTCATTTTACGAAGTTTCCTTAATAACTCACGCGCAGTGGAAGAGGAGCATCCAACGATTTGGACAATATCCTGCGTCCCGAAAACCTGACCATTTCCGATCTTTTGATAAATCAGCAGGATTTTTAGTCTCGTAGGCTCACTAAATTTATTTTTTTCTATCGCCAAATTTATTTTTTCCATTATCTTTTCATTCGTTTCAATTGCCGGGTTTTTATCCCCAATCGCCAGCTTTCCTTCCTCAATCGCCGAATTTTTGTTGCCAATCGCCAGCTTTTCTTCTTTAATCGCCGATTTTTCCTCCTCACCCGCCAGCTTTTCGTTTTCAATCACCGGGTTTTCGGAACTGTTGATTATCAAGGGAACAGTCAGCCGGAACACATCCCCTTCCTCAAGATCCGGCTCTCCTCCGGAATATATCTTTGTAAACCTATACAAGTTTCTGACGCCGGAGCCAAGTCCGTCCGCATATCCTATATTTACAAAAAACTTGGACAGGATCGGATTTTTCGGATATGGCGTAAAATCTTCCAGTTCCAGTTTCCCGATGCGCTGCGTACGATTCCAGTTTTCTGTATATATTTTATCCCGTTCAATAATCAGTTTTGCCGGAAACGCACTGCCAAAATCCCGATGCACCAGAATATTGCTGACAATCTCTCTGGCGATAGCGCTTCTTACACTTATATTAACATTATCAATCAGAAAAAACCTGTCATCCGTATGTTTGGAAATAAATTGCATCAGGATATCAAAACTTTCAATCAGGTTATTTTCCACAATCAGCCTGTCATCATACCGATCTATATTTTTTACGCGGTAAATAGCATCCGTTTTATAGCCCGGTACACAGGACTGAATCACTTCCGCTTTCCCAAACAGAAGGATACACGCCATATTGAAGCCTTCTTCTCCGGTTACCCTGTTTTTTTCATATAGACCGGCACTTTTTAGAAGTTCCATATCATCCATGCCTCTCCACGGGTGTTCTCTATCTCTGTTGACTGCCATCTGCCTTGCTTTTCCAATCAAATCAACACATAAATCATTCATATCCGCATAAGGGAAAATTTTCCGTTCAATATATGTTGATGATTTACGGTTAGAAATATTAGCTACCAAATCCGCTGACACAGAGACATCCTGGTCTGCGTCTTCATTGCGGTCAAAAATTTTCTTGTCACAGAACTCTATCTGTGAACTGACCGGGACATAAACCCAAAGCACTATTTTCCCATCGTAATCCATTGCTTCCAGGTTCAGATACAGAGAAGGATGTATTTTCTGCGGATTATTCAGCATATTTACAAAGTTCTTCTTCATATCGGTCACGCATTTGGGATTGACACCAATCACTACACCCTTATGATCCACCTCCTTCACCCCCAACAGTATATATCCGCCATAACGGTTAGAAAAAGAGCATACAGTTTCAAATACACTGTTATTTAAACCATTTACACATTCTTTATATTCGACTGTAAAGCCTTCTCCGCCTTGCAACATTTCATCCAGTTTTTCGCGAGTCATTGATTCTCACCTTCCTATTAGTCTTTTCAGCATTATTTGTTGACCCTCTATATTCCAAATATAGATAAATGTATCTGGTAGTATCTCTATCCTGACCGCAACTGTATTCATGATCATTGCGGTTCTATCCGTAGAAGAAGCTGAAAACAAGTTTTCTTCCTGATTTTTCACACGTACATCATTGATGGACATTCCATCATTCAGAAGGTTCGCTACTTTCTTAAATTCCATAAACCCAAATGACCACTTCACGGCACTTGGCATTCTTATGGCATTTGACGCAGCCTGGCACAGGCGGACAGGGGAGAAGAACGATCCCCTGCCCGATTTACAGGCAGGATGTCATATAGAAGGGAATGTAGAGGATATTGTTTTCGTATTTTAAATCCTTTGGATAGATGATATATCTGTCCTGCATCTTAATCGGATATTTTTTTGCCAGAGCATCAAAGGATTTATGCGTTCTGTAACCGGAGGATTTCACCTCGATGGGACAGATTTTCCGGTTTTTCACAAGCAGAAAATCAATCTCATATTTTTTTACCGTTTCCGTCTCATCTTCCTGATACTGGAATTCATGGAAAAATAAATCATATCCTTTCGCGCGCAGCATCTGCGCGGTCATGTTTTCCATAATCATACCCTGGTTGATGCCAAGACGGTCAAAAATAAGAGATTTATAGATATCCTCGCCGGTCTGGCCGCCCGATTTCATCATCTGTGTTACCAGCAGGCCCGTATCGCCCATGTATAATTTAAAATTACTTCTATCGGAAAAAGCTTCCATTGCAATTTCCGGCTCGGTTATGTTAATACACTCGTTGCCAATCATGGATTCGGAAATGAAATGAACCGCGTCCACATAGTTTTTATAACGGGCATTTTTATCAATCATGGTGAATTTAAAATGCGAGTTATGGTTCTGAAGCTGCTCCGGGATTGTCTGAAAGACGACGGAAGCTTTTTCACGGTTTTCACTGTCATATTTTTTCAAATCTTCTCTGTACAGATCCAGAATCGTTCTTTTTATGAAATCAATCTGGGTGTAAGTGCCTCCGGAGACAAACACATCGACCGCCTGCGGCATACCGCCCACCGCCATATAAGTGCGGAACCGCTTCATAATCTCTCTGTGAATGCCCTCGCCGAGAGGCTTTCGATTCTGGAATGCGGCCTCGATTGCAGGAAAGGTAATGGTATCATTATTTGCCCATAAAAATTCCTCGAAATCCATGGGAAACATCTTTAGACGGTACTCTTCCGATGGGATCAGAATATCTTTGACATTCTGGCGAATGGAAATCAGCGACCCGGTTTCAATATAATCATACCTTCCGTCTGCCACCAGATATTTGATTGCCTGTCTGGCCGGAGGAAAAAGCTGGACTTCGTCGAAAATAATAACGGCTTTCCGCCTGGGAAGTTCTTTTTTCTTCAGTAAAAACAGGTTCCGGAAAAAAGCATCCGGCTCCTGAAGGTTTTCCTCGAAATTGCGTTTGACATCCTTGCTTTCATTTGCAAAATCCAGGATGAGATAGTCTTCATATTGAGTTTTGGCAAATTCTTCCACGATTGTGCTTTTTCCGATACGTCTGGCGCCCTCAAGCATCACTGCGGATTTACCATTGGAGAGTTGTTTCCATTCTTCTAATTTTCTGTATATTTTTCGCTTAAACAGCATAAAACGCCTCCTCATTTCTGACATTACCGCATTCATCTGGGTAATATCACATTTATTCCCGGATAAATTATTTGTCATGTCGCGCGTAAGAAAATGGGATATTTGCAGTATACCCTTTTTTCACGAAAATCGCAATTGTTTTTTCCGGCTTCTTCCCGAAAATTGAAAAAGTTTTCACAGCAGAAATCCCGAAAATTGAAAAAGTTTTCACTGTAGAAATCCCGAAAATTGAAAAAAATTTCATCACCTATACGTTTGCGCTGGGTCGGGCGGGGAATATTGTGGCTTTGTGTAATTCCCCCAAAAGTCAAACTTAAATATTTTACAGAATTAACAAAAATGAATATTTAAGCAATTTCCGCTTGATTATTAAGTTAAATATGCTAAGATTTACACAGCCTAAAAACGCTTAATAATTAATTAAAGGAGGAACGATTCATGAAGCAATTATTAAGAAAAAGTATTTTGTGTGGCTCTGCGGCGGTGATGACGATGGCTGCTGTAGCGGGCACTGCCGGGCTGGCTACCGTGACAGCGCTTGCCGAGGAGGATTCGGTACCGTCCATTAACGAGATTACGTTAGGAGAGGACTATCAGGACATTACAGCATCCATCACGGTTCTGACAAACCGTACGGATATCGCGGATACCACATACGCGGAGTATGCCGAGCAGTTTTCGGAGCTTTATCCGAATATTACGGTGACCTATGACGCGATCACAGATTATGAGGAGTCGCTGACCCTTCGCCTGATTACCGGAGACTGGGGGGACATCTGCTTTATCCCGACCAGTGTGGATAAGGACGAGCTGTCGAATTACTTCCTTTCCTTTGGCGACTATGACACCTTGAGCGGGATTTATAATTTCCTGCAGGACAGCACGTACAGCGGGGAAGTGTACGGAATCGCGAACGGCGGAACGGCTACCGGCATTGTTTACAACAAGAGAATCTGGGAGGAGGCCGGTATCGAGGAGATGCCGACTACGCCGGAGGAATTTCTGGAGGATCTGCAGCTGATCGCGGATAACACAGATTCGATTCCGCTTTACACGAATTTCGCCGCGAGCTGGACGATGGGCCAGTGGGACGCTTACATCGGAATTGCCGCCACCGGCGATGCGGATTATATGAACAATACGATTGTACATACTTCTAATCCGTTCTCTGCTACAGAGGACATGACCGGTCCGTACGCGGTTTACTATGTTCTGTATGAAGCGGTGGCGAGAGGCCTTGTTGAGGAGGATCCTGCAAGCACAGACTGGGAATCCTCCAAGAGCATGATGAACTCCGGTGAGATTGCGACAATGGTGCTTGGCTCCTGGGCGGTGGAGCAGTGCAAGGAAGTCGGTGACAACGGGGACGATGTCGGCTATATGCCTTTCCCGATCACTGTGGACGGCGTACAGTACGCGAGTGCCGGCGGAAACTATGCGTATGGCATAAACGTTCAGGCCTCTACGGACAACCAGATCGCTTCCATGCTGTATGTGAAATGGCTGCTGGAGGAATCCACGATTTTTGACGATGAGGGAAGCATTCCGGCATTGATTGACGGCGAGTATCCGGATTATCTGGAGGATTTTGAAGGCGTCACGCTGCTCTCCGACAACGCTGCGCTCGAAGGTGAGGAGACGTTGTTTGACGACATCAACAATGATTCAGAGGTCGGGATCAACAACAATGATTATCCGGACTGCGAGATTCTTGAGGCAGCACTTTACGGCACGTACACTCTGGATGAAATCATGGACAGCTGGAACGCGGCGTGGACCGCTTCTCAGGAAAAATACGGCGTGGAAATTTACGAGTAAACAGAAAATCTGCGTACAAGAGTGGAAATTTACGAGTAAACAGAAAATCTGTGTACATGAGTGGAAATCTACGAGTAAACAGAAAATCTGCGTGTAAAAGTGGAAATCTACGAGTGAATTGAAAATCTTCGTATGTGAGTGGTAATTTACGGAAAAAAGAGAATTTATGCATAAGAACAGGGCGGCTGTGGAAAGAGCGGTCGCCCATTTTTTCAGGGCTTTTCGGCGTGAACAGACAGTTTTCAGCTTTGCCCGGAGATGAGAAGCGCCGGAATCGACCGAAAACACGAAATAGAACAAGAAAGAGGGGGATTTTACCATGTATACCTCGATGGTTTCCAGAAAGAAAAAACCGTTTCTGGAGCGGTTAAAGGGCAGTGAAGGGCAAAAATGGCTGGTCATTTTTACATTTCTGTTTGTACCTCTGTTATTGTTGTTTGTATTTACCTACCTTCCGTTTTTTAAAATGGTGCAGTTCAGCTTTTATGATATGAAATATATCGGGAGCCGGACGTTTGTAGGAATTCAGAATTATATTGATGTTTTTAAAAGGGACGACTGCTTTGCGGCGCTCGCCGTCAGCCTGTATTACATGGGCGGCTCGGTCGTCCAGCTTTCCCTGGCGCTGTTTTTCGCGTCCCTGATGGTGTTTAAGGTGAAGGGCGCGGCGTTCTTCAAGGGCGCGATGTTTTTTCCTTATCTGATCTGCGGAATCGCGATCGGATTTATCTTCAAATTTTTCTATGCGAGGGGCTATGTCCTTGATTCGATCCTGATGATGTTCGGGATGGCGCAGGAGGATATCCCTCTGTGGCTGCAGGACCGCAGTATCAACAATATTTCTCTTGTGGCGACCTCTGTGTGGCGCTATACCGGCCAGAATATGATCCTGTTCCTCGGGGCGATGATGTCCGTAGATTATGATCTCTACGAGGCTGCTTCCCTGGACGGGGCAAACAAATGGCAGCAGTTCCGCTACATCATTCTTCCAAGCATCAAATCCATTGTAACCCTGAATCTGATCCTTTCGATCAGCGGCTCCTTAAGCGCGTTTGAACCGCCGTACGTGATCACAAACGGTACGATGGGTACCGGCACGTACTTTGTGATCATGAACCGTCTGGCTCATGAAAACCAGAAGGTAGGCCTGGCCTGCGCGATGGCGATTGTCCTGCTGGCCATCATTATCCTCTGCACAGTGGCACAGAAGCTGTTCTTTAAGTATGTGTTTGACGACGGAACTTCTGACGAGTCAAAGGCAGCGGTAAGAAAAAGGAAGAAGGCCGAAAAACAGGCTTTGAAAGGAGGACGTGCGTAATGCTAAGGAAAAAGATTCTGTCATATGTATTCTGCTTTTTTGAGTATTTTATGCTGATCGCCGCGGCGATTATCTCCCTGGTTCCTGTGTGCGTATGTGTCCTGGCCGCATTTAAGTCGACGGAAGAATACAATGCGTCATCCGTACTGGATCTGCCGGAGAGCTTTCTGAACTTTGATGTTTTTATCGAGGCGTTCACGACTGCAAGCATGCTGCAGAGCTTTATCAATACGGCGATCGTGCTGGTCGTTGTGCTGACTGCGTCCATCTTTATCGGCTCGATGCTTGCCTATGTGCTGAACCGGTTTAAATTCAAAGGCAACGCGCTCATTCAGAATCTCTTTATGTTTGCGGCTCTGATCCCGGGCATTGCGACGCAGGTGACTGTCTACCAGATCATGTATTCGCTGGGATTGATCAATAAGCTGTATGGCTATATGATCGTGCTGATGGGTACGGATATTATCTCAATTTATATCTTTCTGCAGTTTTTCGAGAATCTTCCCGTATCGCTGGATGAGTCCGCGATCATGGACGGATGCACCTACTTTGGGGTCTTTTTCCGGATTCTTTTTCCGCTGCTGAAACCGGCTATTGTCACATCCCTGGTTCTGAAAGGCGTGAGTGTTTACAACGAATACTATATGTCGAACCTGTATCTGCAGTCGAACGAGCTGAAAACCATATCAACGGCACTTTATAAATTCACCGGGCCGTACGGAAACCAGTACAACTACATCTGCGCGGGCGTGCTGATCACCATTATTCCGATCTTTATCCTGTTTCTGCTTTTCCAGAGACAGATCTACGGAGGAATGGCGGCAGGAGCTGTGAAGGGATGATGCAATGAGAGCCGCGCTACCGTTCTCAACTTTCTGCGCAAATCGGAACACTGCCTGCGTCCATACCTGCTGCGCAAGTATGGACAAATGATAAACGTGGAGTGATGGGAGTGCTTTCGTGTGTGGGGGAGCAGCTTAGAAGCTGCCGCGAAACAATATGCTCAGATTGTGCCGAATAATGCGTGAAGCATAAACGAAAAAACGTAGGCGCAGCGAGCTACGTCGAGGCTTTTGAGTTTGCGATTCGCGTATCAGGCGGTGCAAGATGGGCATATAATTCCGCGACAGATCTTTAGATCAGATAAGGAAGGAGGAGCTGCTATGCGGGAACAGATAAAAATAATCCGGCAAAGAATGAGCTGTATGACAGCGGGCGAGAGGGTATCCTATATCATTACTTATTACTGGTATCACATTCTCGGAATGGCAGCTCTGCTTTTTCTGCCGGTGTTTCTGGCGGTGCATGTGGCAGGAGCGATGGAGCGGACAGAATTCACCTGTGTGCTTGTGAACCAGGCGATTGATTATGAGCGGGACGATGAGCTGGGCGAGAGGCTCGCCGACTGGCTGGGGCTGAAGGCGTCGCTGGTTGAGGTGGATTCGGACTACAACATTTCTTATGGAGATGTGCAGCTGGATGGTGTGAACGAGAGCTCATATGAAAAATTTTTCTTTAAATGGAACAACAAGGAGCTGGACGCGGTGATTCTGCCGGAGAGCTTTTATGAGTATTGCAAAGAGCTTGGCGGCTCATTCAGGGATCTGCAGGAATTTGAGACCGGCGATCTCCCGCTCTATGAGGATTCAGGGACGATTGTCGGAGTGCGGATCGAAGAGACCGGCCTGCTAAACGATCTGAGCAATGAGACCGGGGAGGTGCTGCTTCTGGTGTTCCCCGAGAGCGCTGACCGGATGGAATACTGCCAGAGCTTTCTGGATTATATTCAGGAGGCGTCCTGAAGCATACCTGCGGATTTCCGCAGGGGAGCCAGGACACATGATGGGAGGAGGAAAACAGGATGGATCCTATAAAAATATTGGGGACGGGAACGCCCACGGTGCCATGGAAGGATGGACCGCAGAGTTTTCAGGGGGCGCCGGTATGGCGCTGCGATGAGAATCCGATTATCGGACGAAATCCGGCGAAGGAGGTAGCGAGGATTTTTAACAGTGCGGTGCAGCCTTGGAAGGACGGCTTTATCGGCGTGTTCCGCGGGGAACAGACGAATGGGGTTCCATACATTTATCTGGGAAGAAGTAAGGACGGAATCCATTGGGAATTTGACAGTGAGAAAATCCGTTTCACAGATGAAAAAGGGGAAGTCTCCATGCCGGTGTATGCTTATGACCCGCGCCTGGTGAAGGTGGAAGATACTTATTATATCATCTGGTGCCAGGACTTTTACGGGGCATCGATCGGTATGGCAAAAACGCAGGATTTCCAGTCTTTTGTGCGTATTGAGAACCCGTTCCTTCCGTTCAACCGGAATGCAGTGCTCTTTCCGCGGAAAATTAACGGAAATTTTATGATGCTTTCCAGACCCAGCGACAGCGGACACACGCCATTTGGAGATATTTTTCTCTCGGAGAGTCCGGACCTGGTCTATTGGGGAAAGCACCGGCACGTGATGGGAAGCAGCTTTGAGTGGTGGGAATCCCTGAAAATCGGCGGCGGAGCGGCTCCGATTGAGACGACGGAGGGGTGGCTTCTGTTTTATCACGGGGTCTCCGCCACCTGCAATGGCTATGTATACAGCATCGGCGGGGCGATTCTGGATATTGATCATCCATCTGTCGTGAAATACCGCTGCCAGAATTTCCTTCTGACTCCCCAGGAGTGGTATGAGGAGCGCGGCTTTGTGCCGAATGTGACCTTCCCATGCGCGGCACTGTATGACGCGGAAAGCGGGAAAATCGCGATTTACTACGGCGCGGCGGATACTTATGTCTGCCTGGCATTTACCACCGTGGAATTGATTGTCCCATACATAATGCAGAACAGTGTGGTCCGGGAAACGGACACGGAGATCGGGGTAAGATAGCAATTTCCGATATCATACCGTTTGTCGCCGGCTTGTCGGGATCAGGCACTTAAGAACAATTTTTTGCGCAAAATGGTAAAAATCTGAATCCGGTCTGTCCGGGTCAGAGACACAGGATAAGCAGGCGGCGAAGTGTCAGAGAGGAGGAGACATATGCTGCATAAACAGTATTTTGAGGAGCAGGCAAAGGTGGATGACCTTATCAGCCGGAAAAACAGGAAGTCCAGGTTTTATAACGGCATCTATGAACGGTATGAGTATCCTGTGCTGACGCGGGAGTTTGTGCCGGTTCACTGGCGGTACGACCTGAATGAGGAGACAAATCCCTGGTTTATGGAGCGCCTTGGAGTGAATACGGTGATGAACTCCGGCGCGATCTGGCTGGACGGAAAATATTATCTGGTGGCGCGCGTCGAGGGGAATGACCGGAAATCATTTTTTGCTGTGGCAGAGAGTGAAAGCGGGATTGACGGATTTCATTTCTGGGATTATCCGGTTGAGCTGCCGGATACCCATCCGGAGGAAACCAATGTCTACGATATGAGGCTTACAAAGCACGAGGATGGCTGGATTTACGGGGTCTTCTGTTCGGAGAGCAAGGATCCCGCTGACCCGGATCTGACGGCGGCGGTGGCAGCGGCTGGTATTGTACGGACGAAGGATTTAAAAACCTGGGAGCGCCTGGACAACCTGACGACACTGCGTTCTCCGCAGCAGAGAAATGTCGTCCTTCACCCGGAATTTGTAAATGGGAAATATGCGTTTTACACTCGCCCGATGGACGCCTTTATTGAGATGGGAAGCGGCGGAGGAATTGGATTTGGCCTCTGCGATGATATCTGCCACGCGGTGATTGATGAGGAAAAGATCATCAGCAAACGCATTTATCATACGCTGACGGAGTCCAAAAACGGTGCGGGAGCTGTGCCGATCAAAGGGAAAAAATGCTGGATTCACATCGCGCACGGCGTGCGTAATACAGCTGCGGGGCTGCGCTATGTGCTGTACGCGTTTGCCACCGCTCTTGACGACCCTTCCAGAGTTATCGCACAGCCGTCCGGCGTATTTCTGGTTCCCCTGGGAGCGGAGCGGGTCGGGGATGTGTCGAATGTTGTTTTCACTAATGGAGCGATTGCCCGGGAGAATGGAGACGTCTATATTTATTATGCGTCCAGCGATACCAGGCTGCACGTGGCGACGACATCCATCAACCGCCTCGAGGACTATCTTTTTCGTACGCCCGAGGATCCGCTCCGCTCCGCGGATTGTGTGAAACAAAGAAGTGAAATGATCGGAGAAAACCTGGAGATACTCCGGAAATCGGCCCCCTATATTATGAAAGAGAAAAGCCATTACGCGAAATAAAAAACAGGCAGGCCTGCGGGAAATCGCCCATGTGACGGCTGAGGAGACCGAAGCTGTTTTTTGATGTGGAGCAGCCGCGGGATGCCCGCTTTGTTATCACAGGTAATAGGAGAAAAAATGTGCATATTTAAGCTGAGGCCCGCCTGCAAGGAATATCTCTGGGGCGGGCAGAGACTGAAAATGGAATACGGCAAGGTGACGAACGCGGTGATCCTGGCGGAGTCGTGGGAGCTGTCCTGCCATCCGGACGGCCCGTCGGTCATCCGAAATGGGAGCTACGCGGGTAAGACTCTGGCAGAGTACATAGAAGCAGAGGGATGGGAGGTTCTGGGGACGCACTGCGGCAGATTCCGGGACTTTCCGATTCTGATAAAATTTATCGACGCCAACCAGAATCTCTCCATCCAGGTGCATCCGGACAACCAATATGCCTTGAAAAATGAAGGGCAGTATGGTAAAACGGAAATGTGGTACGTAGTAGATGCCGGAAAAGACGCCTTTTTGTATTATGGCTTCAAAGAGGAGATCACAAAGGAGGAATTCGCGGAGCGGATCGAAAAGGACACACTGCCGGATGTTTTAAACGCGGTTCCGGTACGAAAAGGCGATGTCCTTTTTATTGAACCCGGCACCATCCACGCGATCGGCCAGAATATCCTGATTGCTGAGATTCAGCAGAATTCCAACGTCACCTACCGGGTGTATGATTATGGCAGGGTCGGAAAAGATGGCAAAAAGAGAGACCTTCATATCGAGAAGGCTCTGGCAGTGACCAACCGGGTTCCTCTTAAAAAAGGTGACAACAGCTATCCCCATGTGGCGGACTGCGATTATTTTACGGTGGACAAGCTGAATCTGGACGGCAGCCGGATGAAACGAATGGAAGGAACCGTCACCGGAGAGTCCTTTCTGTCAATCCTGATACTGGACGGAGACGGCGTCATTACCTGTGGAAATGACGCGCTTCTGTATCAGAAGGGCGACAGCCTGTTTCTGCCGGCGGGAAGCGGCGAGTACCGGATTGAAGGGAGCTGCGACGCTCTGCTCACTTCGATCAGAGAATCAGGCGGGGAGGAAATTGTGTGACCGGGATCGAGGAAAGCTGCGACGCCATGCTCACTTCGATCAGAGAATCAGGCGGAGAGAAAACCGAGTGACCTGGCTCGAGAAAAGCCGCGACGCCATGCTGATTTCTGGCAGAGAATAGAAGGAGAAACGAGAACAACACGAGGAGAGAAAACCTATGATTCAGTATGACGAAACGCATCAGATCTTTAAGCTGGACACACCGCACACCAGCTATATATTTGGCCTGGCCGACAATTACCCGGGCCATATTTATTATGGAAAGAAGCTTGGAGATACCGATCTTGCCTGGCTGCTGCGCACAGAAGACCGCCCGCAGCCCCCATCCGTCCTGAAGCGTGAAAAAACCTCTTTTTTCGATTTCTTTCCCATGGAATATCCATTCGAAGGGGTGGGGGACTTTCGGGAGTGCTGCATCAATATCCGGACGGAGGATGGCCAGGAGGGGCTGGAGCTGACATACCAGAGTCATCGGATATTCAGGGGAAAAAGGGTGCTTCCGGGGCTGCCCTCCACTCAGGGGGAGGACAGCTCGACGCTGGAAGTGGAGCTTTTGGATAAGGTCACTGGCCTGACTGTTGTTTTATCTTATACGGTTTTTGACGATACGGACGCTGTGGCGCAGAGCGTCCGTGTCCGAAACGGAGGAGAACGGCTGCTTTTTCTGACAAAGGTACTCTCCGCCTGCCTGCATGTAGAGCCGGATATGGGAGCCGGGCAGGAGATGGAAGTGCTGACGCTGCCCGGCTCCTGGGCGCGTGAGCGGAGCATGCAGAGACAGAAGATGGGGTACGGCACCATCTCGGCGGAATCGAAACGCGGAGTTTCCAGCCACCAGAGCCACCCGTTCATGGCGCTGGTCTCGAAAAACTGTACACAGACCGTGGGTGAAGTGTATGCGATGAATTTTGTGTATTCGGGAAATTTTGCGGCGAGAGTGATGAAAGATCAATTTGACCGGATCCGCATGGTGATGGGCATTCACCCGGAGCGTTTTTGCTGGAAGCTGGCGCCGGGCGAGGAATTTCAGGCGCCGGAGGTGGTGCTGGTCTATTCGGATGAAGGTCTTGGGAAAATGACGCGGAGCTTTCACGATCTCTACAGGAAACATCTGATCCGGGGGTACTGGAAAGACCGCAGGCGCCCGGTGCTGATCAATAACTGGGAAGCTACCTATTTTAATTTCAATACAGAAAAGCTGCTGGAAATTGCCCGGGAAGCGGCAAAGGCCGGAATCGAGATGCTGGTCGTGGACGACGGGTGGTTCGGACACCGCGAGATGGACGATAGCAGTCTGGGCGACTGGACGGTCAACGAAGAAAAGCTGCCGGGCGGATTCCGGTACCTGGCGGACGAGGTCAACAGGCTGGGAATGAAGCTTGGGATCTGGCTGGAGCCGGAGATGATCTCGGAGGATTCCGATCTTTACCGGGCGCACCCGGACTGGGCGCTGCAGCTGAAAGGCCGCGAACCGGGGCAATGCCGGGCTCAGTATGTGCTGGATCTGAGCAGGCAGGAGGTGCGTGCGTATATTTATGACCGTATCAAAGAGGTGCTTTCCTCTGCCAATATCGAATACGTAAAATGGGATATGAACCGTCCCCTGGCCGATGTGGGCAATGCTGTCCTCCCACCGGATCAGCAGGGAGAGATTTCCCATCGGTATATGCTGGCTGTCTATGAAATGCAGGAACGCCTGCTTAAGGATTTTCCAAAGCTGCTTTTGGAAAACTGTTCCAGCGGAGGCGGGAGATTCGACCCGGGTATGCTCTACTACAGCCCGCAGATCTGGTGTTCCGACGACACGGACGCAGTCGAGCGGCTCGCCATTCAGGAAGGGACGCAGCTTCTGTACCCGCTCTCCTCGATCGGCGCGCATGTCTCCGCCTGCCCGAACCATCAGACAGGGAGAACCGTGCCGTTTGAGATGCGGGGCATCGCCGCACTCTCCGGCACCTTCGGCTACGAGCTGGACATTACCAGACTTTCTGAGGATGAGAAAAAACAGATTTTGGAGCAGACGAAGCTCTGCAGACAATACAGCGCCCTGATCCGGGAAGGAGATTATTACCGCCTGGAATCCTGGCAGCGCAGCCACGCCTTCGACAGCTACATGGTCGTTTCCAAAGACCGGAAAGAAGCGCTGCTGACCTGCGTGCAGGTCCTTTCCCGACCTAACCGTGCAAGCCGCCGTCTGCGCCTGCAGGGGCTGGATCCGGAAGCCTTCTACGAAATAGAGGGAAAATCCTTCCAGGGGGCGACGCTGATGTACGCCGGACTTCTCATACCGCCCGCGCACGGAGATTTCCAGGCAAGGCTGATCCCGATCAGGCAGATGGCTGACGCTCCCAGATGAGATATGCCATTATATGTCAAGAACAAAGGGCGCGGCGAAATGCTGCCGACAGATACTATGGATGGCGTAAGTGATGCTGAAGGGATTTGGATCTAAGTAAGTAAAATGAATTGACAATGCCCCTGTTTATGCTTATACTTAACTTAACTTTTAAGGGAACTTTTTAAGAAACCCTTTAAGGAAAGATTTTAAAAGGATAAAGAAAAACGCGTAACTTTAAATGCGCGGATTGAAACTTATCAGGGAAACAGGGCAGGGGCATATGGGAAAAATAAGGATGGCGGATATCGCCAGACAGGTGGGCGTGAGTACGGTGACAGTACACAACGCACTGTCCGGACAAAAAGGGGTCAGCGATGAGCTCAGAGACAAAATTCTGAAAACAGCGGATGAGATGGGATACCGGAAAAGACCGGAGCCCGCGGCAAAAGGAACGGGCGGAAAGACCCTGAAAAATATCGGGGTACTGATTTCGGAAAAATTTCTTGCCAGCTATACGACCTATTATTGGAAAATGTATCAGGAGATTGTGCTGAACGCGTCGGATAAAAACTGTATTGTGGCAGTAGAGGTTTTGAAGCACTACGAGGAAGATCATCAGGTTCTTCCTCGTTTTGTTGCGGAAAATGCCATAGAAGGGCTGATCGTGCTGGGAGAAATCAATAAAGACTATCTTCGCTTCCTGAAATCGGAGACAGAAATCCCGATCATTTTTCTGGATTTCTATGACGAGGAGCTGGCAAATGACGCGGTGATCGGCGATGGCTTTTATGGAATGTATCTGATGACGGAGTACCTGTATGCGCGGGGGTTCCGCCGGATGGCCTATGTCGGGTCCATCCATGCGGTGAGCAATATTATGGATCGCTACTGCGGCTTTTACAAATCCTTGACACGGCACGGCCTTACCCTGCCGCCCAAATGGCTGATCGAGGACCGCAGCCTGCACGGAGACATGAGTATTATACTGCCCGAAGAAATGCCGGAGGCATTTGTCTGCAACTGCGACCTGGCCGCGGGGATGCTGATTCTGGAGCTGGAACGCCGCGGCCTGCGGGTTCCGGAGGATATCTCAGTGGTCGGATTTGACAATTATCTGTATCCTGGGTTCCCGGACATGAAAATCACCTCCTACGAGGTAGACACGATGGCTATGTCAAGAGTCGCGCTGGAAAAGGTACTCAAAAGGATCAAAAATCCGGCATGCAGCCGCAGCCTGGATATCATTTCCGGGCATATTGTAGAGAAAGAAAGCGTACGGAACGCAGGGGCCGGCGGGAAGGAGAGCATAGCATGAGTACACTACTGCGATCAGAATGCCTCGAATGTCTGGCGGAAAAGCAGCTGCGCGCGCTTCCGGCGGACGCGGCAGAAGAGCAGAAGCTTGAATTTTTACAGAGGATGTTTGCCATTTTATCCAAGGCTCCGAAAGAAACCTGCGCCCCGGTACTTGTGCAGGATCTGAATGAACTGAGGCGGGAACTGTTCGGCGAGATTGAGGATTATTCGGAAGAAAAGTCTCATTACAACCAGCTCATGCTGCAAAAGGAGCAGGCCATCCGGGAGCAGATTCACAATGCAGAAGACCCGCTGCTTGAGGCACTGCGGTTTGCCCTGGTGGGAAATTATATCGATTTTTCCGCAGTCGAGAACGTGGAGGAAGCCTATCTGGAGAAGCTCTTAGAGGAAATAGAGTCTCCGGAGAAAAATGGTGTTGCAAAAGAGACCTATGAAAAATTGAAACAGGATTTAAGCGAAAAACAGCAGCTACTGTATCTGACAGACAATGCGGGCGAGGGCGTTCTGGATAAACTGTTTCTGGAAGTCATCCGGGAAAGGTATCCGCAGCTTGACATAAGGGTGCTGGTCAGGGGAAAGCCTGTTTTGAACGACGTGACGATGGAGGACGCCCTGGAAATCGGGCTGCAAAAGGTAGCAAAGGTGTACGATAACGGCAACGGAATCGCCGGGACCTGGGTGCCGGATTTCTCCCCGCAGGCAAAGATGATTTGGGAGGAAGCGGAAGTAATCATCGCCAAAGGGCAGGCTAATTATGAGACGCTGCGCCTTTGTGAGAAGAATATTTATTTCCTGTTCCTCTGTAAATGCGAAATGTTCTGCAGAAACTTTCAGGTCCCGCGGTTTACGGGGGTGCTGGTGCAGGGTTGAATCCTCGATTCCCATTGAGAATCAGGACAGGTAAGAAATCATCGAAGGGAGAATCGAAAAGATGGCGAAACGGTTTAATGTAAATGGGGCCTGTGATCCGAATCGGCATTATATGGTGAATCTGGATGAAAGATTACAGAAAATTCAGAATATGGTGGATGATGGGGAATATTTTACGATCAACAGAGCGAGACAATATGGAAAAACGACTACGTTGCGTGCTCTGGCCAGATATTTGAACAGAGACTATGAAGTAGTGAGTCTTGATTTTCAGAGACTTAGCTCTGCGTCATATGAAAATGAAGCAGCTTTTGCATCGGCTTTTGCCAGTGAAATACTTCACCGGGGGTCTGAATTTCCAGAAGGAATACGAGATAAACTGCATATCATCACAAAAAGAGATCGAAATGCAAACTCCCTGCAGTCTTTATTTGCGGTTTTGGACTTATGGTGTAAAGAAGCGGTTCGCCCCATCGTTTTGATGATTGATGAAGTGGACAGTGCCTCAAACAATCAGGTATTTTTGGATTTTCTGGCGCAGCTGAGAGCTTCTTATCTGGAACGTCCGGATGCCGCAGCTTTTCAGTCAGTAATTCTCGCCGGTGTTTATGATATCCGCAGTATTAAAAGAAAAATCAGACCGGACGAAGCACATAAAGTGAACAGCCCTTGGAACATAGCCGCCGATTTTGATATCGACATGAGCTTTTCCGTAAAGGATATCGCAAATATGATTGGTCAGTATGAAAACGACTACCATACAGGTATGGATATCCAGGAAATTTCTCAGTTGATTTATAATTACACATCGGGATATCCGGTTCTGGTCTCCCGCATCTGCAAGCTTCTTGACGAGAAGATAGCAGGAAGCGATGCATTTCCTGACAGAAAGAGTGCATGGACCAAAGAAGGATTTTATGAAGCAGAGAAGAGGATTGTCAGAGAAGACAATCCATTATACGAATCCCTTATGGGAAAACTGGAAACTTATCCGGAATTGCGAACGGTTATTTATGAATTGCTGTTTAATGGCAAGTCCATTCCGTATGTTGCTACCAGTCCGTACATCAAAGATGCGGCGATGTTCGGATTTATTCGTTGCGAAAACGATCGTGCAGTGATTTCCAACAGGATTTTTGAGGCGGTGCTGTATAATAATTTTATCGCGGAAGAATTTATAACAAGTAAAATGTATGATGCCGGTGAGAGGGAAAGGAATTATTTCTTTGTTGGCGGACATCTGGATATCCGGAGAATACTGGAAAAATTTGTTGAAACATTTGAAGAGCTATATAGTCAGGAGGATGAAAAATTTCTGGAGAATGTGGGAAGAAAATATTTCCTCCTTTTCCTCAAACCGATTATTAACGGCGTCGGAAATTACAGCATTGAGCCGCAGACCCGGAACAGCGAACGTATGGACCTGGTGATTTTTTATAAAGGAGAGCAAAATGTTCTCGAACTCAAGCTCTGGCGGGGAAATGCGTACAACCAGCGTGGAGAAGCACAGCTTTCTGGATATCTGGAGTATTTCCGCCTGAAAAAGGGATATATGCTGAGCTTTGATTTTAATAAGAAGAAAAAGCCGGGGATCCGGGAAATTGTGCTGGGGGATAAGCTGCTGATTGAGGCAGTGGTGTAATTAACAAGTGTACAGGAGAATGTCTGCTGCAGAGGGGCCGGATGTACAGGGAAGGCGAAAAAGAGAAAAAGCCGCCCTGATGCATCCGGTTTTTGCGTGGGGCGTGATAAGGAGTATTTCGGTTAAAGCCGCACCCGGGTCTCCGCTTTGTTCCGGATAGGGCAAGAGGACTCCCCCTGTCCGATTCTGTCAGTGCCATCAGGAAATATAGATACCTGTCTGATTTGTTATAAATCACATCCTCCGGCGCACAGCGCGAAAATCCCTTCGGCAATAACGACATTTCACAGAGCAAAGAACCCATTTTTTTGAACAAAATCCCCACTTTTCTTTATTAAAAATTTCGAAGGAAAACATTAAAATAATAAATATTATTGCAGTTACGGTATTCCTATCAACTTTTTCAATTCTGACAAGGGAGGCAATGAAATGGCAAAGACGAAGAAACCTGCGGCTCCCAAAAGCGACATGCCTTTGGGCAAGGCGATGAAGCGGGACTGGCAGCTCTATGTGATGCTGGCGTTTCCGATTATTCTGGTCATCGTGTTCAGCTACGCGGCGTATCCGGGCCTGCGGATGGTGTTCA
>JAJQEO010000064.1 GCA_021201665.1 Lachnospiraceae bacterium
GGGTTGTCTGAGCGGCTTCGGAGAGCGCGTTCAGGACGCCGCATTCCCGCAGCAGGTTGCCGAACATCAGAAAGCCGACCAGCGCGATCGAAGAGGGGGCGACCATGCCGACGATGATCGTCACGACAATCGGAAACGCGATGCGTGTGGTTTTGCTCACATCTGCAGGACGGTAGTCCATATGAATGGTGCGCTCTTTTTTCGTTGTGATTGCCCGGATGACGACGGGCTGAATAATGGGTACGAGAGCCATATAGGAGTATGCGGCGACCGCGATTGCTCCGGTGTAGGAGGAATCCAGGACCTGCGATACCAGAATGGCCGTGGGTCCGTCGGCCGCGCCGATGATGCCGATGGATGCCGCGTCGGCCAGTGGGAATCCCAGCAGGGCCGCGAAAAGAATGGCGGCAAAGATACCGAACTGACAGCCGGCTCCAAAGAGAAACATCACCGGATTGGAGAGCAGCGGTCCAAAATCAATCATGGCGCCGATGCCGATAAACAGCAGTGTGGGCAGCGCCTCCGATGCACCGATGCCGATTTCATAGAGCCATTCGATGATACCGGTGACCTCCACCGTTCCCTGTACCGTCTGGTTGAGGACGCCTGTTAGTGGCAGATTAACCAGTATCGCGCCGAATCCCATCGGAAGCAGCAGCGAAGGCTCGCATCCTTTCTTAATGGCGAGCCATATCAGCAGGACTCCGACCAGATACATCACAATCTGTTGCCATGTGACACTTAGAATACCTTCCAGTAAAAATTCCATGTTTTCCTCCCTTGCTTTGATGATCGCTTAGAACGGTATTTTTATTATGCGCAGAAACGGGCAAAAAGAAAAGACCTTTATTGCACGCAAATAAATGCATGCAATAAAAGTCTTGCCATTTCAACTAAAAAGCGGATATTTCTATCGTCCTGACGCCTTAAAGTCCGCCCATGGGCGGCGGCTACTCCCTTTTATCCCGGCTGCAGATCCGCTGTTTTATACCTGTTCCTGATGCTGACAGGACGCTCATAATACGCTTATAAGATATTTAAAAGACGCTCATAAGTTTGTTGAGCGTTTACAGAGACGCGGATCTTTGCACATCTGGGGGCATTATAGCACAGATCAGGAAAATGTCCAGATATTTTTTCTGCGCAGGTGTAAGTTTTTCTCAACAGATTTTTTTCAATTGCTTTAAACAGCCGGATTATATTTTCAGATTTTGTTGTAAATTTCTATTTGCCGGGTATAATATAACTTGCAAGAAGTTCGCCGCGCTTGCGGGAGCGAACTTCGCAAGTTAACGACAGGGTTCTGCGAAGCAGGTTCCTGGAGTAACGAGCAGCTGCTTTTGCCGCGAGTAATATAACTAAACCACAAAGCAGGAAAGGGAAACCAAATGAAGGCATTATTTTTTGGCGCGAAAGGCTATGATAAGAAATATTTTCTCCCTCTGATGGAGCAGGAAAAATATGCGGATATAAATATCAAGTTTATCGAGGCGGATCTGACACCGAATACGGCGCAGCTGGCTGACGGATATGACGCGGTGTGCGCGTTTGTGAATATGGATCTTGGAGAGCAGACGATTGAGCTGCTGCATCGGTGCGGCGTCCGGCTGATTCTGATGCGGTGTGCGGGTTTTAACAATGTGGATCTGGGGAAGGCAAAGGAGTACCAGATTCGTGTCGCCCGTGTGCCGGGCTATTCGCCGGAGTCGGTCGCGGAGCATGCGATGGCACTGGCACTGACCGCGAGCAGACGCCTTCATAAGGCTTATATTAAAGTGCGTGAGAATAACTACAGCCTCAACGGACTGCTGGGCGTTTCGTTTTATGGACGGACTGCCGGCATAGTGGGAACAGGCCGCATAGGAGCTGCGATGGCGCGGATCTGCCGCGGCTTTGGCATGAAGGTACTCGCTTATGACAGGTATCCAAACAAAAGTCTGGACTTTGTGGAATACGTGGAGCTGGACAAGCTGCTTGGCAGGTCGGATCTGATCTCCCTGCATTGTCCGCTGACACAGGAGACGCACCACATGATCAATCTGGAGACGATTGGGAAAATGAAGGATGGCGTGATTCTGGTAAACACCTCCCGCGGCGGCCTGATCCGGACGGACGATCTGATCAAGGGGATCCGCGACAATAAATTCTTCGCGGTTGGCCTGGATGTCTATGAGGAAGAGGATGATTCCGTGTTCGAGGATCTTTCTGATGAAATCATGCAGCATTCGACGGTGGCGCGGCTGCTTTCCTTCCCGAATGTCATAGTGACCTCCCATCAGGGGTTTTTCACGGAGGAAGCGATGTGCGCGATCAGCGAAACGACCATGGAAAACGCGCTCGCCTTTGCGCGGGGAGAGGTCGGGCCGAATGAACTGTGATAGGTGTGAGTCCTCAACTGGGAAAACGCTTGAAATAAGTCGACCGCAATCCCATTGGCTTTAGACGATGGGTGGTTCACAAAAATAGTGAGGCATACAGTATAATAAAGAAAATTGGTTGTGGCTCGGGAATGATTGTGGTATGATTTTATGCGGTGGTTTAGAGACAGACATTCGAAAAAGTGAGATAAGGACAGAACCATATGCAGGATCAATTTTCAAGGACAGAGCTTCTTCTGGGGAGGAATGCCATGGAGAAGCTCTTTGGCGTACGGGTAGCCGTGTTTGGATTAGGCGGCGTGGGTGGTCATGTCGTGGAGGCGCTTGCGCGGAGCGGCATCGGCACGCTCGACCTGATTGACGACGATAAAATCTGCCCATCCAACCTGAACCGGCAGATTTTCGCGCTTCAAAGTACCATTGGAAGATATAAGGTGGATGTGGCCAGAGAGCGGATTGCGCAGATCAATCCGGACGCGGCTGTTCATACATATCGGGTTTTTTATATGCCGCAGACGGCGGATCAGTTTGATTTTTCCCAATACGATTATGTGGTGGACGCGATTGATACCGTGACGGGGAAGATTGCCCTGGTGGAGCAGGCTGAGCGCGCCGGGACGCCCATCATCAGCTGCATGGGCGCGGGGAACAAGATGGACGCGTCTGCGCTGGAGGTGGCGGACATCTACGAGACCAGTATCTGTCCGCTTGCCCGGGTGATGCGCCGCGAGCTGAAAAAGCGTGGGATCAAAAAGCTGAAGGTCGTCTATTCCAGAGAACCGGCCCGGGAGCCTGCACAGCGCCGCCAGGTCCCCGGAAGCAACGCCTTTGTGCCGGCCGTGGCAGGGCTGATCATGGCCGGCGAGGTGGTGCGGGATCTGATCGGGGAGGGCAGGTGATAAGATGGAGCAGATGAGCTTTGGAGATCTTCTCTACACGGACATGCAGCCTCTGGCGGAGCGGCTGCGCCCGCGCTCGCTGGACGAGTTTGTGGGGCAGAAGCACCTGCTTGGGCCAGGAAAAGTTTTGCGGAAGATGATCGAGAGTGATCAGGTCTCCTCGATGATTTTCTGGTCGCCGCCCGGTTCCGGCAAAACCTCGCTGGCCCGCATCATCGCCGGTCATACGAAGGCTGCTTTTATTGATTTCTCTGCGGTGACGAGCGGGATCAAGGAGATCCGCCAGGTGATGCAGCAGGCGGAGCAGAACCGTCAGTTCGGAGAGCGGACGATCGTGTTTGTGGATGAGATTCACCGCTTCAATAAAGCGCAGCAGGACGCCTTTCTGCCCTTTGTGGAAAAAGGCAGCATCATCCTGATCGGTGCGACGACGGAAAATCCATCCTTCGAGGTAAACGGGGCTTTGCTGTCGCGCTGCAAGGTCTTTGTGCTTCACGCCTTAAGCACGGAGGAGCTGGTCGAAATCATTTCCCGGGCGCTGAGAGACCCGCGCGGATTTGGCAGCCAGAGGATTGAGATGGAGCCGGATATGCCGGAGCTGATCGCGAATTTCGCAAACGGTGACGCGCGCGCGGCACTTTCTACGCTGGAGATGGTGATTTTAAATGGTGAGATCAGTAGTGGAAAAGCACTGGAAACGCCACTACGCGATGCCAGAGGGCAGGCTGCGCCGCCCATTCTGACGGATTCTGCGCAGGACTGTGTGGTGCGGGTTTCCCGGGAAACGCTCGAGCAATGCATCTCGAAGAAATCCCTGCTTTACGACAAAAAAGGCGAGGAGCATTACAACCTGATTTCTGCTTTACATAAATCCATGCGCAACTCCGACCCGGACGCGGCCGTCTACTGGCTGGCCCGCATGCTGGAGGCCGGGGAGGATCCACTGTATGTGGCCCGCCGGATTGTCCGCTTTGCGAGCGAGGACGTGGGACTGGCCGATCCGCAGGCGCTTCCCCAGGCGGTCGCGGCCTATCAGGCCTGCCATTATCTCGGGATGCCGGAGTGCAACGTCCATCTGACCCAGGCAGTGGTTTACCTTTCGCTCGCGCCAAAATCGAACGCCCTCTATGTGGCCTATGGCGAGGCGAGGGAGGACGCCCAGCGGCAGCTTGCCGAGCCGGTGCCGCTCGTCATCCGCAACGGAGTCACGCAGCTGATGCGGGATGAAAAATATGGCGAGGGTTACCAGTATGCCCACGATACGGAAGAAAAGCTGACAAGCATGCAGTGCCTGCCGGATTCTTTGCTTGGCCGCGAATATTACCGCCCGTCGGGGCAGGGAGCGGAGGCGGATTACAAAGACAGGCTGGAGAAAATCAAAGTGTGGAAGGCGGAAGCGGCAAAAAACAGCAGATAGAATGAAATTGACATATGAATGAGACGCGAGTAAAATAAAATCAGATTTCAGAAAACTCAGACAAAAGAGCGGTTCTTCTGAGCCTCTGTATCGTTACAGAAGAAAAAGCAAAGATTACTTGAAATCATTTCAAGGTGATAAAATTCAAATGTCAAAATTATTTTACCGGAGGTGACAGAACTATGTATATCAAAAGACATATGGAAGGACAGATCCTGGAAGCCTCCCGCCAGTATCCGGTCGTGATGGTGTGCGGACAGCGCCAGGTCGGTAAGTCCACGATGCTGAACCATCTGCGGGAAAGCGGCCGCAGGTATGTCACTTTGGATGATATGAATGCGAGACAGCTTGCCATGCAGGATCCGGGATTATTCTTTGAAACCTATGGCGCTCCGCTTTTGATAGACGAATTTCAGAGAGTGCCGTCCTTGCTGCTGGAAATGAAACGCATCATCGACCAGCTCTCTCTGAATGGAGAAGAGGTCAATGGCAGATACTGGCTGACCGGATCGCAGAAATTTTCTATGATGAAGGGCGTTTCCGAGTCTCTGGCCGGGCGGATTGCGGTGTTTGATCTGTCGGGGCTTTCTGCGGCAGAGACGGAGGGACGTCCTGCGCAGTTGTTTCATCCATCATTGGATTCTCTGCGCGCGCGCAGTCAGAATAGTGCGCCGAAAAATATCCACCAGGTTTTTGGACAGATCTTTCGCGGCGGAATGCCGAAGCTGGCTGCGGTCGATATGGACCGGGAACGCTATTATATGGATTATGTGAATACCTACCTTGAACGGGACATCCGTGATCTTGCCCAGGTTGGCAAGCTGAGCGCTTTTTATGATTTTCTGGTATTTATGGCTGCCAGGACGTCCGGCGAGCTGCGCTTTGATGAGATTGCAAACGCGGTCGGAGTATCCGCACCGACCGCCAGAGCATGGGTTTCCATACTGGAACAGTCGGGCGTTATCTATATTCTCAGACCTTATTTTTCAAATGTGACCAGCCGTCTGGTAAAGACACCCAAGGTATATTTTCTGGATACCGGACTGGCGGCGTATCTTTGCAGGTGGCCCACCGCGCAGACTCTGGAAAGCGGAGCGATGGACGGCGCATTTTTTGAGACCTGGGTGGTCTCGGAGATTGTAAAAAGCTATTATAATGCGGGGAAACGCCCGGATTTATATTATTACCGAGATGTGGACAAAAAGGAGCTGGATCTTTTGATTCCTGAGGGAGATAAGCTGTATCCGATCGAGATCAAAAAGAGTAAAGCCCCGGCTCACCCGGATAAAAATTTTAAGGTACTGGAAAAATTTCACATGGCTGTACAGCCCGGCATTATTTTGTGTATGTGTGATGAAATTTTGCCCTATAATAGACAGACCTGGCTGGTGCCGGTGTCGGTGCTGTAAAGGATTATGTGAACTACCGATTTGTATCAGCTTTGCAATCATCCGCTGATGGATTTCAATCAGGCCTTTCACAGCTATGACACGCTGGAGGGAGCGAACTGCCAGACTCTGTTTGGCAGAAAGGCGAGCCAGCAGGAGGCTGCAATAGAAGCGGTGCAAAAGAACGGCCTGCATCAGATCCGGGATGTAGAGCAGTCCTGCTTTGAGGAAATGCCGGAGACTTATGGGATGTTTTGCGAGCGGCTGGAGTGCCTGAGGGCAGTGGACGCAGATCATCGGCAGTGACCAGGAAAGCTGCCGCCAGAGCTGCCGAACGGAAGCTGCCGATTGGAAGCTGCCGCCAGAGCTGCCGAACGGAAGCTGCCGATTGGAAGCTGCCGCCAGAGCCGCCAGACGGAGATCCGATACAGTTACAGGCAAATTAATCAGCAGCGGTAAATATCGTCGCAGACAACGTAAATAATCCCCCCTCACAGCTTCATAATGAAAAACGTGTATACTTTCTCATCAGGGGCAATCATTTTGCTTTTTGATTTACATGAATTTGATTGCATCCGCAGGCTGCACTGAGCATAAGTGTGTTTCTAAAATTTCACGAGTACATGAGTGAGTGTGAAGCACACTTTTACACACAAAACGGAGGAATCTGCAATATGAAGAAATTTGTAAAAATCGTCACGATCAATGATGGGAATCCGGCAGAGGTACATAATGGAGACCGTCTCTATACAGAAACATATCCGCGGGCAGAGAGGATAATCGAAGCGTTTCTGGCGCATGGCTGGACACTGGCGAATATGCTGAAAAACTTCAATCCGTCCGTGCAGAAAGAGGGCGCTTATTCGTTTTACATTGGCGGCTGGGATCTGGTCTTCATAAAAGAGACCGAGGATGGAGAAAATGACGGGGATCGGGTACTGCGCGAAGCCCTCTCGCAGGTTCTGGAAGGGGAAGATACGGATGATGTCGGAAACTGGGAGGAAGATTTTGATGACATCGGGGATCTGGATGATGAGGAGGGATATGAAGAAGATGACGAAGAATATGAAGATGACGACCAGGATGAAGAGGAAGAGGATGACGATGAAGAAGAAGGCATGAGTACGGATGTCACCTTTGAAGACATGGTTGCCAGTCATGAGTGTCAGCCTTATGAATATGAAATAGATGAAGAATACGCAGAAAAAAACAGAGTACATCTTATGGAAGTGTATGCTCAGATCCGGAGCGGTGAGAGAACGATAGAATCGCTGGATACTCTGGAATTAATCGGTATTCATGAGCTGCTGAAAGATGAATGGAAGAATAAGCAATAGGGTTTGCAATCAGCATTGAGGTGCTGTCAGCTAACGCAGCCATTGAAAGGCAAACAAAAGACATACAAAAAAGTTATCGCAACTGTGAGGGTATTGAACGGCTGCGTACTATCGAAAGAGATCGCGGTATTTTCTTGCGGAATATCCGGTCTCTTTTTGAAAATATTAATTATACAAATGTGTTGAAATAATTATATATTTTTACGGAACGTATGTTGAAATAATTATATATTTATGTGATACGTGTATTGAAATTATTATATGCTTTTACGGCTCGCGCATTGAAATAATTATATTTTCCAGCAGAAACTGTATTGAAATAATCATATATCTCTGCTAAAATAGGTAGAAGACTGGAAATGTATAGAAGATATATAGAATCAGAAGGCGGAGGTTTTATGTTTAAAAGGAAAGTATATGATCAGCTTTTGGAATGGAAAAAAGAATGGGACGGAAAGTATGCCTGTCTGCTTGAAGGAGCCAGACGGGTGGGCAAAACAACAATAGCAGAGGAATTTGCACGGAATGAATATGAATCTTATATTTTAATTGATTTTTCAAATTGCAGCAGGGAAATCCTGGATATTTTTGATGATATTTCAAAATTGGACCGCTTTTTTTTAAGACTGCAGGTGGAAACAGGAGTGCAGCTTCACGAAAGAAAATCCGTAATCATTTTTGATGAGATTCAGCTGTTTCCAAAGGCACGGCAGGCGATTAAGCATCTTGTTAAGGATGGCCGGTATGACTATATAGAAACCGGATCTTTGATATCCATAAAGAAAAATGTGAAGGATATTCTGATCCCTTCAGAGGAACATAAGATTCATGTGTATCCGATGGATTATGAAGAATTTCTATGGGCAACCGGCGGCAATCCGAATGTTTTAGATATGGCATACAAAAGCAACATGGAACTGGGCAATGCGGCTAACCGCAATGCGATGAAGGATTTTCGGATCTATATGGCTGTGGGCGGTATGCCGCAGGCTGTAGAAAGATATATTGCGGCAAACAATTTTGAAGCGGTTGATAAAGTAAAACGTGAAATTCTGGATTTATACTACGATGATTTAAAAAAGATAGATGATTCAGGCAGAATAACGGATATGTATAAATCCGTTCCATGTCAGCTGGCAGCAAAGAAAAAACATTATGTCATTTCAACGGCAACCGGAAAGCAGAAGACAAGAAAAGATGAGGAACGCCTGTTTGAACTGATTGAGTCCGGGCTTGTGCTGCCTTGTTATAATGTGCTAAATCCAACCGTATCTCTGTCACAGACAAGAGATATTGATTGCTTTAAATTATATCTGTCGGATACAGGGCTGTTCACAACAATGCTTTTTAATGATTCTCAAAATGGAATAGAGGATATTTATAAAAAACTATTGAGTGATGCTTTGCCGGCTGATCTGGGATATTTATATGAAAATGCAGTAGCGCAGGCAGTTAAGGCAAGCGGAAGGGATTTGTATTACCATACATGGAAAAAAGAAGGAAGTACACATTCGTATGAAATTGATTTCCTGATTACATCAAAGAATAAGATTGTTCCGATAGAAGTGAAATCATCAGCGGTAAAAAGTCATAAATCGATTGATAATTTTGCGATAAAGTATTCGAAACATGTAGGGGACAGATATCTTCTGTCACAAAAGGATGTTGGAAAAATCGGTGACTTAAAGCTGAAACCGGTTTATATGATTTTGTTCCTGCTGAAAGATCTGTAGTCAACAGACAGACCTTGCTGGTGCCGGCGTCTGTGCTGTAAAGGATGATTTCCGGCGAAAGCGGACAAAGAGGGCTGTGAACAGAAGGTGGGGGGATTTTATGAAGCAGCAAAACAGGACATATCAGACAATGAAAGCCGCGCATGAAAATTGCGCTTCGCGCAAGGCGCGGCCTGCGTCCATACTTGCTGCGCAAGTACGGACATATGATATTATGCATCTGGATCGCAGGGTAGCCCGGATAGATTCTTCCGGGCGCTGCCGTGTTTATTACCGATCGTTTCTGCCGTACAATTTGTATCTGGATGATGAAAATGAGGACATTGATACGCTGGTGGGCAATCTGACGAACTTTTATTACTGGTGCGCCGCGAGGGTTCTTACACTGGATCGAACATACGCCAAGGAAATCCTGAACAGTATCGGCATGCGTCAGGCGGTTACGGACCGAGAGCGGGCCGGGATCGCCCTTTCCTACCGCTGTGTGTCGCTGACGGATGTGTTCTGGATAAAGCACACGGATGAGAAGGTGCTGTTTTCGGATATAAACCTGTATGATAATCATTTAAGCAATGCATTTATAGATATTGCACTTCGTGGAAAACAGTATTCGGTGGACGGCTGCAGCATTGCAAGAGACTTGTCTACGGACGGATGCTTCCCGAAGGCATGGAAGAGAGAAGCAGAAGGCTTCCGGCTATTCAAGGACGGCGGCGGCCAGGCCGTGGAGCGGGAACTGCTCGCAAGCAGGATCTGCCGCTGTTTTGATGTCGGTCAGGTTCTCTATGAGGAGGATTTTTTTGACGGAGAACGCGTTTCGGTCTGCGAAAGCATCACATCGAAGGAATATTCGATTGCGTCCATGGAGGCGTTTCAGGTTTATGAGCTGAATCACAGTCGGGATGTGCAAAGAAGCGTTCTGCGGCTGGATCGCCATAATTATTATATGATGAACATTATCGATTATCTTGTGGGAAATACGGATCGCCACTGGGGCAACTGGGGTGTGCTGGTGCGAAATAAGGACAACCGGCCGGTCCGTCTGCATCCGCTGATGGATTTTAACCAGGCATTTCACAGCTATGACACGCTGGAGGGAGCGAACTGCCAGACTCTGTTTGGCAGGAAGGCGAGCCAGCGGGAGGCTGCAATAGAAGCCGTGCAAAGGAATGGCCTGCATCAGATCCGGGAAGTGGAGCAGTCCTGCTTTGCGGAAATGCCGGAGACCTATGGGATGTTTTGCGAGCGGCTGGCATGCCTGAGGGCGGCGGAGGCAGCTCATCGGCGGTGATAATAAGGAAAGCTGTCGCCGGAGCGGCCGAACGGAGGCTCGGTATGCCCAGATCCAGAGCGGTGAGAGAACGATAGAATCGCCGGATATTCTTGAATTAATCGGTATTCATGAGCTGCTGAAAGATGAATTGAAGAATAAACAAGAGAAAATCATATTGAAATAATCACACGTTTTGGCAAAATGAGTATTGAAATAATGATACTTTTCGGCTGAAATATATGGGGAAAAGTAAGGAGCCACACCGCTGAGAAATGCTATCAGAGGTGTGGCTCCTTATTTTTTATGCACACGGCCGCGTAAGGAATTATTCCGGCTAAAGCCGGATGCGGCCGGCGCTGGCGAGTAGGAGCGGACAAGCCGCCTCCTACTTGATCACACGGCCGGGAATGAAGTTTTGCAGCTGAAGCCGCACCCGGCTCGCGCAGGCGAACAGGAGTCGGTAAGCCGCTTCTCCTGCTCGATTTTTTATTCCATCGCGTTTGCCGCCGCGTACTTTCCTGCCAGGCGTCCGAAGACGAATGCGTCTGCGGTGCCGGAGCCGTCTACACGATAGCTGCCGTGGAAGCCGCCGGTCACTTCGCCTGCTGCGTAGAGACCTTCGATGGCATCGCCGTTGGTGTCAACGACCTGTGTGTATTCGTTGATCAGGATGCCGCCCATGAAGTAGTGCGCGCCGACACCGAAGTTGTAACCGTAGAGGGTGCCTTCAAGCTTGTTCAGGTTGGACTCGCGGCCGAACTGGCTGTCTGCACCGGCTTCGCAGTCCGCGTTCCACTGATCAATGGTCGCCTGCAGGGCATCCGCGTCAAGACCAAGCTTTTCGGCGAGCTCTTCTACGGTCTCTCCGGATACGATATAGCCGAGCTCCATGAGGCCTTCCAGAGTCTCATTCAGATTGTCTTCTGTAAAAATGCAATATGCCATGCCGTCCGGCTGCTCAAGGATCGCGTCGGATACTTCGAAGGCTTCCGCCACGAAGCGCTCTGCGTTCTCATTGACAAAGATGGCATCCGGGTTGAAGCCGCCCGGCATGTTCATCGGTGTGAGCAGACCGTAGCCGACGATTACATGCGGGAACAGCTGAATATCCTCGAGGTTTACGGTGTCCGCGCCGAGCTCCTGTGCCATCAGCAGACCGTCGCCGGTGGTCGGAGCGATTTCATCCGTGATCGCGTTTGCGAGGTCCGGACGTACCTCCGCGAGCAGCTCGCTGTTCTGGCCAAAGCCTCCGGTGCAGAGTACGATTGAGGAACCCGTGAAGGTGACTTCATTTCCATCTGCGTCCTCACATACGACACCGACAACTGTGCCGCTTTCATCAGTCACGAGCGAAGTCGCCGCTGTATTCAGGTAGAGGGTAATATCGGTCGAATCCAGCGAATTGTTCAGCGCGTTTATCAGCGTGGTGCTGGTCTTGCCGTCGGCGGTCGCCATCAGCATAAAGTCGCTGTTGCCGCCTTCCGTGGTAAATTCAACACCCAGGGAAGCGAGCCAGTCGATCGTCTCCCCGCTGTTTACGGCAAAGGTGGTAACGAGCTCTTCAATGGCATCTTCATTGTTCATCTGTGCTTCAATCAGCTCCTCGACGGTCACGGTAACGCCCAGATCCGTCTGCACCTGGGACTCTGCCGCATTGATACCCATCGTTGCGCAGAGGGTATTTCCGCCGATATTTGAAGATTTTTCAATCAAAATGACGGAAGCGCCGCTCTCATCCGCAGTCTTTGCGGCAGAAAGTCCTGCGCCGCCTGCGCCAATCACGATCACGTCTGCTTCCGTGACCGGATAAGCTTCTTCGTCCGAATCAGAATCCGCGATTTCGCGGTTCTGCAGGGTCTCCAGGTCTCCGCCGGCCTGCTCTACACAGCTGGTCAGAGCCGCGATGTAGGCGGTACTCGAGAGAGTCGCACCGGATACCGTGTCAATCGCCAGAGACTGGTTTGCGAGAACGGTCTCCGTCAGGCTCTCCATCGCCGCCTGTCCGATCGTCGGCGTCTCAGAGCTTTCCACCTGAATATCCGTGATCTCGCTGTCGCTGAAGGTTACGGTCAGAGTCACATCTCCGTTGATACCGGTCTCCGTCGCCGTGTAAGTGCCGGGGTTCGAAAACACCGCCTCTTCCGCCAGAGCGGATGCCGACAGGGCAGATGCGGTCAGCGCCGCACCAAGTAACGCTGCTAAAAATTTTCTTTTCATGCTCTTTTTCCTTTCTTAATTTTGGTTACGCTAAAGCTTAAAGGCCCTATGCCTTCGACCCTCGCCGGGGAGCATTCCATGCTTCGTGAGAGATAAACCCTCGTTGGGGCGATGTACGGCACTCTGTGTGGGATATTCCTTCGCCGGGGCGATGTACTGCACTCTGTGCGGGATATTCCCTCGTCGGGGCGATGTACGGCACTCTGTGCGGGATATTCCTTTGCCGGAGAGGCATCTCTGACAAAGAACGAGATATGCCGGGTCTGCAGTGAGGCGCGGGACAGTTATAAAGCATTCCGCTTTAGCCCTTATTATAGATAAAGAAGCGTTTGAATTGGAATGAGAATCGTGTTACCATAGCGGGAGAAAAATCGTACCGGAGGGTAGATATATGACGAGCAGACAGCTGCAATTATTTTTGACGATCGCGGATCAGGGCAGCTTTTCCAAAGCGGAAAAGACGGAATTTATATCCAAACAGGCACTTCTGAGGCAGGTCAACCAGCTCGAGGATGAGGTGGGAGAGAAGCTGTTCCTTCGCACGCCTTATGGCATTTCGCTGACCGGGGCGGGTCGGCTGTTTTATGATGGGGCAAAGGAAATTCTGGACCTGGAGGACGAGGTGCTGTTCCGGTGCCGGAAAAGTGTATCCTTCAGGGAAGAGCTTCGCGTCAGCTATGTCGAGCATCAGGTACTGCTGAATGATGTCACCGAAGCGTTTATGCAGAAATATCCAGATATCCGCATACGCCGTGTGGTACATCCGAATCACAGCGGGGAGTACCGCGTGGAACAGGGGATCGCCGACGTTGGGGAGACCTTTTACACGAAATATACCGCCTCCTCTCCGAATGCTTACACAAGGCTGGCGGATATGCCGTATCTGGCCGCGATGTCGCGCAGTCACCCGCTGGCGGGAGAAACACTGGTTACGCTGGAGGCACTCACGGAGTATCCGGTCATCATCTATGCGCCAATGGTCGAGGCCGGTTACCAGCAGGAGCTGCGGAAGGCGTTTGCCGCAAAGGGAAGAACCGTGCGGGACGATGTCGCACCTTATATCTCCGGCACCCCCTGCCTGGATATCCGGCGCGACGTGGACGCGCAGGTGCAGGCGGCATTTTTCTGCGCCGAATCCGATGCCATCCTGCTCACGGCAAACTGCTTTGTGCGCACCATACCAGAGCTTCGGACCGTCCCTCTGGCGGAAGACTGGCATCAGGAATATGGCATCATTTACCAGGCGAATCCCTCCCGCACCGTGCGGAAATATATTGATCTGGCGGTTGCGCAGTATGCGGCATGCAGGCGGTGAGAAAGGCGACATGACCTATGCTGTGCGGAAGATGTTTAAGAAGGACAGAGCAAGGAATATGTCCTTTTATGGGTTTCAATTTGCTGCTATTTATAAAAATATAGAAAATCCTGATATTATTTTCCACAATGGGCAGAAAGTGTGGTAAAATGAACGAAATTTTGAGGATAAAGAATGCTCGTGTGAAAAAATGATAAGAATTTGATGCATTAAATGAGGAGAAGAATGTATGGCTAGACGGTTTTATTTATTGCTTTTTTTGCAATGTTATATTGGTTTTTGATAAAAATGGATTGTTTTCAACGGCATTGTTCCCTACAGCATTAAGTATCTCCGTCAATACAGAAAAAGCATACATAAATTTTGCGAATAATGCTTTTCCAAAGCATAGCTTTGTAGCTGATGATTCAAGGTGTATCGAAAAAGGAAACCCGAGAACTTCATGGCTACATGCACGACGCGATGGTTCGCCTGATAGGAGGTATAGCTATAATCCTCGCAATGAATACCGTACAGATCTTTATGAATACGGATTAATAAAAATTGATATAGCGGGAAAAACAACTATTTTTACAGTTAGCTCAAAGGATGCTGTTTCAGCATTTAAAAAGATCGGAAATGCCTATTCAAAGGGCTTTTATGTGGCATATGATCCAATACCAGATTTTCTTTCTTTAATTAAAATCCTGGATGGGAGAAGCGAACTTGTTGAAAAAATCGAAGCTTTACATGAGAAAGAAAAAAGTAATACTACAATTACCGGAGGCGATCCGATGGCCCAATCAGAGGATTTGCAGAAGCTGTTAACATTGCTCCGGCGAATTTCCCGGGATATTTTGGTATATACAGGATATCAAAAGGAAGAATTGACTGAGGAACAGTTAAAAAATATTGCAGTATTGATTGATGGAGAATATATAGAAGAACGAAATACCAATTGTATCTTACGCGGGTCAGACGATCAAAGGATTTATGTTCTTGATGAGGCCTTAGGTGATAAATATAAGAAATATTGCGCAACCTATAAGAATCAGATTCAAAACTTTATGACAGCGGATGGTGTTATATCGGTTGGAATTCACAGGCCGGGATTTATTCATGAACTGAATGAAACAGTTTCCGAAAAAGGGCTGAATAATATGTAAGGAGCTGAGACCATGTTACTGACAGAATTAAGCATATCAAATTTTAAAATGTTCGAACAGTTCGACTTATCCTTTAAACCAGGTTTTAATTTAATACTTGGTGATAATGGAGTCGGAAAAACAACGATACTGGAAGCAGCATCAGTGGCATTGTCAGGCTTTTTTGTAGGAATGGAGGATGTCTCGACTCGGAATATTTATCAAAGTGATGTAAGATATCATATTTATAAAGACAGCGATGGCACACCGAATAGATCCTATCACAGTCCAGTGGAAATCAAATGTACTGTGGAGTACAAAGATGTTTCCTACCAGTGGATCAGGGTGAAAAAAGATAAATCCGGAGGGAGCAAGACCACTATTGCGCCCAGAGATATCGTAAAGGTTTCTCAAAAGCTGGTGAATGAAGATAACGGAAACATGTGGCCCCTGATCAGTTATCAGAATGCTTCCAGACACTGGGTTTCTGCCAGAAGCGATGCAAACGAAAAGCGGAGAAAGCTGCTTCATGACAGAAGGTGTGGGTACCTGGGATGCCTGGATAAAGCAATCAATCTGCAGGTTATTTATTCCTGGTGTAAACAAATGGAATGGACCAGGGCAAAGAATCATGAAGTACCTATGAAATATGAAATGTTTGGAATAATCATCTCTGACTTTATGGGAAGAATGAATGAGGGAAAAGTTAGTGAAGTCTTTTTTGACTTGAATACAGAAAAATTATTGTACGTTGAGAATAAAGAGGTAAAGGAGATTGAAGATTTAAGTGCGGGCTATCAGTCTGTGCTGAATCTGGTCATTGACCTGGCCTACCGTCTGGCAATTTTAAATCCGGATGCGGGAAAAGAGATACCGGAGGCAGAGGGGATCGTTTTGATTGATGAAATAGATTCTAATCTTCATCCGAAGTGGCAATGGAGAATCGTGGATGCACTGACAGAAACATTTCCGAATATACAGTTTATAGCGGCAACGCATTCTCCTATTATTGTGTCCTCCTGTAAAAATGCGAATATTATCAGCATAGATGAGGAACAGAATGTACGCTATATTTCTGACAGCTATGCGTTTTCGGTAAATGAGATTTTAAGAGACATGCTTGGCTATCATATGCGGCCGGAAAAAGTAGAGAAGCTGATTGAAACATTTGACGATCATATGGATCGAGAGCAATATGCAGACGCTAAGGAAGATTTGGCTCAGCTTATCTCTATTCTGGGTGAGGACCATCCAAAGGCAATCGCGCTAAAATCAGAGTACGCAATCGAAGCGGAGGAATAAGGATGATTTATATTCGGAAGCAAAGGACTCCTGATACAGTGAGAAAAAGAGCGAAAGAATTAAAAGCTGCTCCTGAAAACGATTTTGATAAGATTACATTACCAGAAGATACGAAGGAATTAAGAGATTTATTTGATCAGATGCCGAAATCCGAAATTATGTCGGCCTTATATAAAGAACAGCATGGACTGTGCGCGTATTGTATGCGAAAAATTGAGCCATCAAAACCTGGTTCAGCCCGAATAGAACACTACGAAGCATTGTCAAAAAACAAGGAAAAGGCTTTGGATTATCAGAATTATCTGGCCGTTTGTAACGGGGGAGAGAAGGCAGATGAGGACGAACGAGAATCAGAAGAAGCCGAACAAAAAGGGAAAAAGAAGATACGGGTTTTATGCTGCGATGCTGCAAGAAGTGAAAAAGAGCTCACGATTAATCCATGGGATAAAAGACAGATGGAAGCCATTGGATACAAAAAGAATGGCGAAATCATAGTGTTGGATAATATGGGGCTAGATCGGGAACTCGTGAAGAAAATGCAGAATGATATTGATCATGTCCTTGTTTTAAACGGAATCAAGAATGAGGATGGACAGGTAATATATGATACTGACACGAAACTGGTAGCTAAGAGGAAAAATATTTATGAAAGCGTCTGTCAGGAGTTTGAAAGATGGGACAGGCAAAAGCGGCTGACAAGGGACTTCATGAAGGATATTATTGAAAAATGTGAGAACATGATTAATAGGGATGGCGTTGCAGAAGAATACATAGGTGAAAGGCTGTATTTTTATAGGAAAAGATATAGGAAGATGAAAAGATAAGAAATGATAACTTTATTAATATTGATAATGGAATCTTAAAAAGAGTTATTGTAGGTATAGAAGTAAATGATGATAATCTAGATAAGATAAGAAGAAAAATTGAATCTTTTAATGTTATTCCCGATATTTGTAGAGTGGTTTTTTGGGATGGATATTATCAACTTATTGATGTTTGAACTTATGCTATGAAATTTATAGAGGCTATTCTTTTGTGATTGTGAGATTTGTACTTCTGCTTTAGAAAAACAACGAGAATCGTAGTTTGTACATTTACAGATAGGAGAAAATAATGGACAAAGAAATTCAAATGAAAAAAGACGACCTCATTACAGATGAGCTGCGGGAGAAATTCCGCCTGAATGAGGATCCGGAATCGGAGGAGCTGCTCCGCATACCCATCCGGTGGCGGCATTTGTTTTCTGCATCTGCGCTTAAGCAGGCCTCAGATGACGCCATGCATTCAAGAATCAGGATCATGCGCGGCGGCTGGAACGGACTGAACGCTGAGTATTACATGAATGCGAAAGAGAAAACAGCGGTGGGAATCACGCCAAAGCGGCGCCTGTCGTATAACAGTCCCTATTATTCCAATTATTCCAGCGATCCGTGTTTTTCGGTTTCTATACGGCCCTGGCCTCTTGATATCAATACGAAACTGGAGCCATCGCTTCTGTCCTGCAACTGCCCGGAAGGGAAGAAGGGACGGCTTTGCTGTCATGAGGCTGCTCTTTTATACTACACGGAGCAGCAAAACAATGGCCTGATTGTCGTGGAGGAGGACAGTTATGCCGGTTCGAGACGGATCCGCAGTGTCAAGAGGAAAAAGAACCGCAGGGAGCAGGCGCGTCTGCGCAGAGAATATGGGCTTACTCCTTGCCCTGCGCTGGATTTTTTCCAGGGGCGCAAGGACCCTGGCGGGATTGCCGTCTATGATATGAGGACAGCCCTGCAGGATTATGTGACGGATCCATATTCGATGCATATGGCGGAGGATATTCTGAAAAATCATCCCAAATCGGTTTCTCTTTATGCCAGAGAGGAGAAAGACCGTGACGGCACACGGACCTACCGGGCGGAGCTTCATGAGACCGATATATCGTCTGATTTTGTTTTTACGGCGGGAAGTGCCCGTCTGACGGGAAATCAGCTGTCTCTGGAAGCCAGAGCGGGGTATCTTGACAGTGAAAACCGGTCAAGGACCCGTTCCATCAGAGATTTTGATGGAACGAGCTGGTCGGAGGATGATTGGGACGAAGATTATTACGAGGATGATGACGCTGAACTGGATACTCAGACCCATGCGCAAAATTATCTGAATATCAACGGCCTGCTCCTGTGCAAATTGCTCTGGGATGAGACGGACAAGCTGGCGGCGGAAACTGCCGACCTTACGGATGAGAAGGCGAAAAAGTTTTTCAAGAGTCTGGAAAAGGCGAATCAGGCCACCATCCGGAAGACGGCGCATCATAAGGAAGCCGAGAGGACAAAAGCGGTAGAGCTGTATCCCCGCATTATCATCGAAGCCGGGGAGGCGAAGCTCAGCTTCCGGATTCAGAAGGCGGGCGGAAAGGTCATCGTGATCCGCAATGTCAGGGAGCTGGTCGCGGCCTGCCTTGGCAAACGCACGCTTGAGCTGTCGAAGACGGAAAGCATTGACTTTGGAAAGCTGGAATTTACAGATCGCTCAGCCGGACTTTATGATTTTCTGCAGAGAAAGGTAGGCGATGTCTCCGACATCAATTCGCAGATTATGGCAAAGAATTATCGCTCCAGCTACAGTGTCCGGACGATCAATGTCACCTCAAATCTGGAGTTTAAGGGCGCGGTTCTGGACAACTTTTACGATGTCTGGGAAGGACAGAGCGCAGAATATCAGGACAAGACAAACGGGGTGGCCAGCAAGGAGATTCCGGTGGCGCACAGGGACATCCGTCTTTCCCTGACCTGTGACCGATTGTCAGATGCGAGGGGCATCTTTTCCGGTATTGCAGTACATGGCCTGATTCCGGTGCTGCTTGATGGCAGCGGCTCTTACCGTTATATACTGAACGCAGATGGTCTTTCTCGAATCACAGAAAAGGAACAGGAGATTATTAAGCCGTTTGATGCCGTCGCTGACTCCTCCGGATATTTTCGGTTCCAGGTAGGCCTTCCAAATCTGCAGGAGTTCTACTACCGCGTCGTGCCGTCTTTTTTGGAGAATCCGTCAGTTGATTTTACCGATAATTGTGAGAAGGAGGCGGAAGGGTATCTGCCGCCGGAACCGCATTTTGAGTTTTATCTGGACTGCGAGACACCGGAGGATTTGGAGAACGCTGAGAGTTACGCGCAGACTGCGAAAAAGGGCCGGGGAAGCAGCCGGAAAGCGACGTATTTCCTGTGGTGTACGGGAAAGGTTCGCTACCGGGAGAAGAGCCAGAAGGGGCATGAGACTGCGGAATATTTAGAGAACATAGAAGATATCGGGAATGTAAAAAACATAGAGAGTGCAGAGGCCACAGAAAACTCAGGGAATACAGAAACTACAGAAAAGGTCTACACGCTTTGTGTTTCCGGCCCCAAAGATGGATATCGGGATGTCGAACAGGAGAAACGTGTCGCTGATGCAATTGAGGACTTGATGTATGCAAGTGCAGGTCAGGACGGCCGCTTTTTGGATGTTCTGGATGATGAGCAGCTCTTTGATTTCCTGCAGTCGGGCATTGCCGTCCTGGAAAAGTACGGCACGGTGCATGGCTCGGAGGCGTTCCGCCGGTTTACGGTCGCGCCGGTTCCGAAGGTGAAGGTCGGCGTTTCTGTGGAGAGCGGCATCCTCGACCTGTCGCTGACGTCCTCCGGGATTTCGGAGAAGGAGCTTTTGGAGGTGCTGCAGAGCTACCGCCGGAAGAAGCGGTTTCATAAGCTTTCGTCGGGAGATTTTCTGGATCTGGCAGACGATGATCAGCTCTCCCAGATCAGCGACTTTATGCAGGAGCTGGATCTGAACCCTGAGGATGTGATCAAAAAGAGCGCGAAGGTGCCGCTTTACCGCGCACTGTATATTGATAAGCTCCTGGAGGAGCATGATGAGCTGTACTCGACAAGAGACCGGGTATACCGCGGCCTGATCCGCAATTTTAAGACGATCCGCGATTCTGAGAGCGAGCCCCCGGCAAACCTTTCCGGAACCTTAAGACCCTATCAGGCGTTGGGCTTTAAATGGATCCGGACCCTGGAGGAAGCCGGGTTCGGCGGGATTCTGGCGGATGAGATGGGCCTGGGCAAGACGCTGCAGATGATTTCCGCCCTTTTGTATGATTATGATGAAAAGAAGCCGGGGACAGAGCAGCCGTCTCTGGTGGTCTGCCCTGCGTCTCTGGTCTACAACTGGCAGGAGGAATTCGCGAAATTTGCGCCGGACATGCGGGTGATGCCGATCACCGGAGGTGCTGCGGCGAGGAGAAAAGCCCTCGCGGCATGGGACAGTACGCAGGTGTACGTGATTTCCTATGATCTGCTGAAGCGCAACATCGCGGAACTCTCTGAAAAAGAGTACTTTTATGCGATTCTTGACGAGGCACAGTACATCAAGAATGCGGGCGCGGCGGTCTCGAAGGCCGTAAAGACCCTGAAAGCCGGCCACCGCCTTGCGCTGACGGGCACGCCGATTGAAAACCGTCTCTCGGAGCTCTGGAGCATTTTTGATTTCCTGATGCCGGGATTCCTGTATTCGCAGAAGGATTTTGAGCAGAGATTTGCCATTCCTGTCACGAAGAGCAAGGATCAGGAGGCCATGGAAAAGCTGAAAAAAATGACCTCGCCCTTCCTTATGAGAAGGCGGAAAGAGGATGTGTTAAAGGACCTCCCGGCGAAGCTGGAGGAGGTGCGCTATGTGCCGGTTTCCGGTGAACAGCAGAAGCTCTATGACGCACAGGTCCTGAGACTGAAGAACACGATCCTGGACGGAACGATGGGCACGGGGACAGGAAAGGTGAAGGTGCTCGCGGAGCTTACCAAGATCCGTGAGATCTGCTGCGATCCGTCGCTCCTCTTCGAAAATTACCACGAAGAGAGCGCGAAACGGGAAGCAGCCATCGGCCTGATCCGGCAGGCGATAGACGGCGGACACAGGATGCTTCTTTTCTCGCAGTTTACCTCCATGCTCGCGCTTCTGGAGGAGGATCTCAAGGCGGAAGGGATCCCCTACTATATCCTGACCGGCTCCACGTCCAAGGAAAAGCGTATCCGGATGGTGCATCAGTTCAACGAGGGAGACGTTCCGGTGTTTCTGATCTCCCTCAAGGCGGGCGGCAACGGGCTGAACCTGACAGGAGCGGACATTGTCATTCACTACGACCCATGGTGGAACATGGCCGCGCAGAATCAGGCGACCGACCGCGCCCACCGGATCGGTCAGACGAAGCAGGTCACCGTGTACCGCCTGATCCTGAAAGGAACGATCGAAGAGCGGATTCTGCGGCTGCAGGAGGAGAAAAAAGATCTCGCGGATCAGGTACTTTCCGGAGAGGGCACGTCGCTCGCAGGCCTTTCGCAGGAGGAACTGCTGGAATTGCTGGGGTGAATGGTTTCCTGACTGCCTTAAGCTTCAGGGAAAGATGGCTGAGAAGAAGCACTATAGCAGTTGGATTCTGAAAATCATACTGACTTTTTGAAAGAAAGTAGTTGCAATCCCATTAGCTTTAGACAATGGGTGGTTCACAGACAAAGCTTAATATCAACAGCTAAGGAATACGATGATTTCGTGCGGCACAAAAAAGCGAATCCCTCAGAGGAGTGCTGATCCTCTGAGGGGTCTTGCCCTTTATAGTGAGCGAATCCGTTTAGGCTGTTGCTGGCTACCTGTTTCTATTCGGGTATTTTATTAAACTGTTCACATAGGCTATGATTTTATATTCTCTATTACCGCTGTTATTTTTGAAGCAATCTCTTCACGCAGATAAATGGGATTCAGCTTTTTCTTAGAGTATTTTAAATAACTGCCGGTTGTAATCTTTACCAGTAAGGATGTAAAAAAACGTTCCCAGCTGAAATAGAGACTGCTTTCGATATAGTCTTCCGGTGCATTCAGTGTATCAGAAAGCCCTTTGTCTTTTACTATGCCGGATTTCAGTATTAACCATTCAAAAGATTCCGGGAGATATAAAGAGACATGAGGGATTTTTCCGGTCAGCTTTATTACCCGATCCATTTCCGAACCAAAAGCAGCACCGTCTGCAATGACCGGGATATTTTTTGCCCTGCATTTTTGGATTTCGGAGAAAATATTTGATTTTCCGCCTGCGCTGACAACCGTATAATTTTTGCCATTGGAATAATTTTTGAAGAATTCAAATCCGGCATTGGAGTCTTCGGTAATAACGTGTTCTGGCTGGATTGCCTCAGAATAATCCATTTTGCCGTATATATGGTAAAATTCATGATAGACCTGTTTTAACCCGGCATATTTTCCTGAATGACGAATACCATAAATTTCTTCAATGCTATATGGAAGATTCGGGAGCCCTTCGCGTGTTACAAGGACATAATAATTATCGGATTCACGTACTGCTTCTGCAAAATCATTTGTAGGAAGAAACGCATTGTCTTCATCAATAAAGACAATGGTTTCATGTATTGCAGTGAGAATGATCTTCCAGTCCTTACCGCCAAGGGTTCTGCATGGACGGTCACAGGAAAGTTCAATGCCGCTGTCCGTGCCTGCTTCGTAGAACTCGCTAATCATCTCGACAAGAGTTGTTTTTCCGGTGGCGCTGTCCCCCTTGAGGATGGTAATATTTCTTCTTATGGTAAAATCATATTTCACATTCGCGTTGGATATGATGACTCGATGGCTTCCTTTCATAATACACTCTCTTTCATTATGAAAAAAATGAACACATTAACGAACAATCATCCCGGCTATCGGTATCAGCTCATCCATGCTGTGAATAATCTGACCGGTGTTCAGAATTTTTGCCGTAAAATCTTTTTCTCCGAAATCCATCAAATGGCGGAGGTTTATGGTAATATCCTGCAGGCTGCCAATTTTTAAGATCCATTTTGCGCAATTGTCGCCACAGGCAGAGGCATTGAAAATCCTGTCCGGAGATTTATAAATGGAAATCAGCGTTTTAACGCCGCCAGACAATTCTCTGGGGCTGATGGCACCCAGAACAGGCGAGTCTATAACCCGTGGCCCCAGAACAGTCGACCTGTCCACATCCTGAATCATTTCTCTGGATAAATCATCGATAATCCATTCATCTGTATAAGAGTTTTTAAAATAAACGATGGGATTGTAGATCGCCTCCGGCATATCCCCATAATAAATGGACAGCATATATGAGAATTTCCTCCTTGTCCTGTAAAGAAAACTGATAATTATTCAGAATAATACTTCGCGCTTGCTGCGAAATATTTATGAAAATCGCGCTTGCTGCGAAATACTTATGAAAACGTAACTGTGAGGGTATTGAACAGCTAAAATTATAGCGGTTTTCTTGTAAAATAACAATATATTTTTGAAAACAGGAACGAAAGAAATCTGGGCGCATTTTAATGGCATGGCCTGCTGAGTTTGCGATACCCAGAACAGGCAAATAACAGCTAACTATGCAAAGCTATTGCAAGTTAACTCGCTTTAAAATGATCGCCTGGAAGGTCGCCGTCTCATCTCCGTTTTTGCAGGAAAACTGCTCATGCGTCCCTTTTTCCCGGGAAAAACCGGCTTCTTCCAGTGCATGAAGAAGCCCGTCATAGGAGGAATCGGCTTCGTAGCGCTCCACGCTGATCAGGTATCCGCCCGGATTTACCAGATTAGCCAATACCTGCGCATAGGGCCGGTGCAGCGCGGTCAGCTCGGCAAGTGATAGCTGATGCTGACTGGTTTCGTTTTCTTCATTTTCAGGACAGCTTTTTTGGGACTGTTTCGCAGCCAGAGGCGGCCAGGCTACATTTTCGTGGATCGTGCGGCAGGAGAGCAGGATTTGAAAAGGTTCCTGTTTCTGGTTCTGGGATGGATTCTCATTAAAAATCAGATCAGTCAAAGACAGGCTGGATAATGCTGGTTCAGACGAAGCCTGGGCTGAGATATCCATGTCTGATATATCCTGCTGATAAAAGGCTGCGTTGCAAATAGCGAGCTGCTCTTTGAGCACCTTAGCCACAGAGACCGCGTTCGCGGACAAATCCAGTCCGGTGACCGCAGAATCTGGATACCGCTGCGCGAGAAAACAGGTCAGGATGCCATTTCCGCAGCCGACCTCACAGATGTCCTCCTTGAAATAACGCTCTGCCCGGATCAGATAGTCCATTGCTTTCTGAAAAAAGATGCGGTCATAGTAGGAAGAAGCAAGAAGGCTTAAAGACAGATTCTGATTCAGATAATCGACAAGCTCTGACTGGCGGCGCAGATACAGGCTGTCCTTTTTATGCGCAGAGTCGGGCACAGAATTTTTTGGGCTTAAGCCGTCCCGGGCCTGCACAGCGGACTGTGGATGAGAATTTCCCCTGTCTGATTCTTCCGTCCCGTAAATCAGCCGCATTTCAGCCCGGTCGAACAGTTCGGTCAGATTTTTAATATGTCTTTCCCCTTCTTCGGAGCCGAATACTTCGATCAGAGCCGTGTCCAGCTCCTGGATTCTCTGAATACCAATGCGGGAAAGATATTCCCTTGCTTCTGAATTTGCCATGTCACGCCTCCTGCTTTTTCTGATAAGTCAGCGATAGAAGTGTCAGAGGGTGGTTTATGGCTGACATCCTTCCTTCATCCTCCGCTGCGCGGCCACGTGCAGCACGACCTTGCGCACGACGTCATAGATCACCGCGAAGACCGGTACGCCAACAATCATGCCGATGAATCCGAACAGGCCGCCGAAGGTGAGAATCGCAAAGAGTACCCAGAAGCCGGACAGGCCGGTCACATTGCCCAGGATGCGCGGACCTAAAATGTTGCCGTCAAACTGCTGAAGGATCAAAAGAAAGACCAGAAAAATGACGGCCTTCACCGGACTGTCCATCAGGATCAGCAGGAAGGATGGGATGGCGCCGATGTAGGGTCCGAAAAAGGGGATGATATTGGTGACACCCACGATGACACTGACCAGCATCGCGTAGGGCATCCGCAGGATCAGCATGCCGATAAAACAGATGATGCCGATGATCAGGGAGTCGATCAGGCGGCCGCTGATAAATCCGACGAATACCTTGTCTGCATAGCGAACCTCAGAAAGAATCCGCTCGGACCATTTTCTGCCGAAGATACTGTAATTGATCAGCTTTGCCTGGGCGGCGAATTTTTTACGGCTGCCCAGAATGTAGATGGCGGCGATCATGCCGATCAGTACATTTTTGAAAAAGGTAAAGATACTGTTCACGCTGTTGGACACATTGCCGATCAGTACCTCAATATTGGGGATGACGGTGGAGCGGATCCAGTCCGGGATCGAGGTGGAGAAGCTGGAAGAAAACTCGGTAATATAATTGCTCAGCGTCTCATTGTCCCCCGCATATTGCAAGAGCCAGTCGGAGGCCGCCTCAATGCTGGACGGAATCAGGCGGACGATCGTGTAGATGCTCTCCAGCAGGGTGGGCAGCACCATGATCAGAAGTACGCAGATTACAAGGATGCCCAGCACCATGGTGATGAGGATGCTTAAGCCGGGGATGAGCTTTGAAACCCGTGCCGTATTGGCCAGTGCGGATCTGGAAGGATAACCAGCTGCGGATTCGGTTTCTATGGTGTTCTGGTCAGATGCCTTATTGACAGAAGCAGTAGATTCGGCTTCTGTGGCAGTCTTGTCCGCATCCGGCTGTCTGCCAAAAACGTCCGTCAGTTTTTCTTCAATGGCATTGCAGGTCGGTTTCAGAAGATAAGCCAGCACGGCTCCCACGATGAACGGCATCAGGACGCCGATCAGGGTATTCACACCTCTTCGCAGTCCGTCAAAGCGGAAAACTACAAAGAATAAAAGAATGCTCAAAGCCGCCGCTCCGAAGAGCGCTAACATCAGGCGCAGGTAGCTGTTGTCGGATTTTTTCTGATTCATGATTCGTTCGCTTCCTTATTTTCAGATCGATTTTATCTCAGAATAATTTTGCTTCAGATCGATTTTATCGCTGCGGAATATCCCAACTTCCCAAAGTCAAAGCTTTTAAAGATCCTCTTCCAGGAATTCCAGACACTCCTTTAAAAACCTGGCCGTCGTCTTATCGTCGGACCGGTAAATCTCATGTTTTGCGCCGGGAACCCGCACGAAACGGATGTCATCATTCTGCCTTGCCTGCGCAAGCTTTTGCAGGAACATGACCTGCTGCTCTTTGGAAACAACCGTCTCGTTTTCTGCCTGGAGGAGCAGGATCGGGACGGTGATCTGTTTCCACGCCTCCGTCATGAGAAAATGGTTCAGGCGGATCGCCTCGCGCAGCCAGCCGTAGGAGGCGCCGGAGGTCTGAAAGAGCGGCTCGGCGTCTGTTTTTGCCTTATACCAGGCCCAGCGGGCGGGCGAGGTAGCGAAAGCCTCTTCGAAGGTTTCCTGGCCGTCGTAAGCATGCTGCCCGATGACATATTCACACTCATGACCTGACGCACACAGGACGGCGTCGATCAGCTGCGTGACGGGCATCGGAACACCCCCGGTAGCGGGGCAGATCATCGGCGAGCAGAGAATGACTCGCTCAAACAGGCCGGGTTCTCTGGCAGCGAGCGCCGCGCCGATGCCGCCGCCCATCGAATGGGCAAAAAGGAAAAGCGGGAGCGGTTTGCCAGCGGCAGAATCGCCAGATTGTGGAATGTTATGCGAAGCGGTTTTCTTCGCATAATATTTCCTGGCGGTCCTCGCGACGAATTTCAGATCGGCGACATACCTTTTCCAGCTGTCTACATGTACGAGGGAGAGATCTTCCTCAGCAAGGCGGTAGGAGCGTCCGTGTCCGCAATGCTCCGGGATGCACACGTGAAAGCCAACCTTTAAAAAATAGCAGATCACTTCAAAATATTTGTCAGCCGTCTCAGTAAATCCGTGTGAAATGAGAAGGATGCCTTTTGCGGGCATCGCTTCGTCTGCCGTGTAAAAAGCGCAGTAAAGCTTCCGTCCCGGCTCCCGCGAGAGATAAAGCTCCTCACGGCGCGGGAGAATCGTGGGAAGGATCTGTTCTTCCATGTACTTGAGATAATTATTCTCTGCGTTCATTTGCCCCTCCATATGTTCTGGATTTTTCATATTCCGATATGTCTGCTCATTTCTTATCACTGTATCCCAATTATATTTTCTTTTCTAGACATACAAGCCTTACGCCGTCAATTCCGTTAAAATTACAGTTCACGATTCCAGGCTCCTTAAATCCAAATTTTTCATACATTTTTCGTGCGGCCTGATTTTTTTCCTGTGTATCTATCCGCAGATAATGGCATTTATTTGACAGCGCGTAATTCTGATAAAATTCTATAAAGGCTCTTGCATATCCTTTTCCGGATTGCCGGGGATTAACGACCAGCGTATGCAGCACCATCACATCTGTGTCATCCGCAGCATACTCCCATTCGCAATCTGCATATTCCGGAACCTGAGCTTGATTTATAATTCCGGATGCAACAATGAGACCATCTATGTCTTCCACAAATAAATCGTCTCTGTCCAGCGCTTCTAACGCTGTTTTTTTGACTGGATATACATTTCTGGCCCATCCGATTACCATTCTTCCCTGTTCCTCTTCCGTATGGATTCTGGAATAGATTTCACAGATAGCATCGATATCTTTAGCGGTTGCTTTTCGAATCATAGATACCCCCATAAAATTCCGGTTGCTCTTTCTGACATCTGCTTCTCTTTCAAAAATTCTGATGCTCGTCCTTTCCTCGTCTTGTCCGGATCTCGTTGCCACGAGACCCTCCGCACACCAGATTTGCTAGCCTTTCGCCCGTCTTGCCCGGATCTCGACCGCGAGCTCCTCGACCTTCTCATCTGTCAGCAGATATTTTTTGTGGAACAGCCACACGGCGATGAGAAGACCCGCGATCGGGAAGAGGGTCATGGTCATGCGCAGTCCTGCCACGGAGGAAGCGGCTGCGGTGGTGGCGGACGCGGCATCTGTATCTGAGCTTAAATTGCATACCGCGAGGCAGACGGAAGCGACCAGCGCGGCGATGCCGGAGGCGAGCTTTACGACAAAGGTCTGCATGGAAAAGATGACGCTCTCATCCCGGCGGTTGTTTTTGACTTCCCCATAATCCACCGTGTTCGCAAGGAAAATGGTGGTGAGGACGGTCAGCATGCCGTTTGCCGCAAAGATCAGGAATCCTGGGATAAACAGCAGGAAGATATTTGACATGTTGGTAAATGCAAGGACCAGCAGGACGATATAACCGGCGATCGCCATGCCGAAGCTGATGTAAAAAATGCGGATGGCGTTGAAAAATCTCCGCAAAAGCGGGAAAAACAGCATCATCGCGAGAATCTGCGTCGCTCCGCCGAAGGTGTTAAACAGCGTGTAGGAGCTGTACCAGGAATCCCCGCCGAAATCATATTTGAAGAAATAAATCACGAGGTTTGAGGTGATGTAAACGGAGCAGTTGATGAGTACAATTGTGATCACGACGGCCATGGCCTGGTCGTTTCGGATCAGCGCCTGGAACATCTGCCCGACGGACGGGGATTCCATGTCCACGGTGGATTTTTCCTTGATGTTCAGGCAGGTGCAGCCGATGAAAAGGACAAACAGCACCGCGATGATCAGCGCAAACCATTTGAAACCAACGCGCTCGTCGCTGCCGCCCAGCGCCATGACGCTCATCATGGTCACAATCGTGATCAGCGCGGAGCCGACGCCTGCCGCGCTGCGGGCGAGGGTCGTCAGATTTTCCCGTTCCCTGCCGCCCTCGGTGAATGCCGGGATCATGGACCAGTAGGGGATGTCCATGATGGTGTAGGTCATGCCCCAGAGAATGTAGGTGACCGCGGCGTACGCGACAAGCCCGGAGCCGTCCAGGGCGGGCGGAGCGGAGAACATCAGAAATAAAATAATGGCGTTTGCCACGGTGCCGGTCAGAAGCCAGGGCCGGAATTTGCCGAACCGCGTCTTCGTCCTGGCCACGATTACCCCCATGATCGGGTCGTTGAAGGCGTCAAACACACGCGCGACCATCAGAATCACACCCATCGCGATCGCGTTGACGCCGCAGATATCCTGATAATAATAGAGTACATAGCTCGCGGAGAGCATGTACACCATATCCTTTCCTACTGCGCCCAGGCCGTAGGACGCTTTTTCCCTCGTGGAAAGCTTCATTGAAAATACCTCCTTGCATCTGGTGAAACTTTTTGATCAGATAGACGCTGCTTAATCTGGAAAACTTTTTCGGGCAGATAAACGTAGCTTAATCTGGTGAAACTTCTTTACAATCAGGCAATGCCTCTTTCGGTTTGGCAATTCCTCTGTTGTTCTGGTAAACCCTTTTTCGATCTGGTAAAACCACCTGCGAGCAGTATAGCATAAGACTCTTTTCCTTGCAATTCCTTAGCGGGGACAAACAGGAAATAAAATTTTGTCACTTCTTTTACAACTGCGCTTATCCGGCAGGGGACGCTGCGTGGAAGTGGAGTATAAGAATTATTGTAGCTATTCAGGACAGTACCTCGCACTTGCAGAGAGGTACGTATGAAAACGTATATTTTACGAATTATTATAAAACCTCAAATGGTCAGGTGGCCTCTGACCACAAAAATAGAACTTGTCACACAATATTTTTTCTGTTACTATGACTTGCAGGAAGATCAGGCTTCATGCTGCGATGAACTTCTTAAGTCAACGGGCAGCTGGTATTGCTGCGAGTAATCTGACTTACAAGGAGCTTGCGACCCTTGCAAGAACTGGCGATGGGGCAAAGGCCGGGAGCTTGCCATACAAAGGAACAAAGTCGGTGATAGCCTCTGAGAGAGGCGGAGCAGGTGGGTGGCACTTTACCAAAACGCGGAAAGCTTTCAGAGAAAGGGAAACGGACATGAATCAGGAGATCATTACATTGAATGAAGGCTGGCGCTTTCATTATGGCGATGTGCCGGAGGCATGGTATAAGGGCTATGACGATCAGGACTGGGAGGAGGTATTTCTGCCGCATGACTGGTCGGTACATATGCCATTTCGAAAGGAATATTCCAGCGGCACAGGGTATCTGGCCGGGGGCATTGGCTGGTATCGCGTGCGTTTTTCATTGCCCGAAGCATACCGGGGGAAACATATCCGTGTTGTGTTTGACGGGATTTATAAAAACAGCAGAATCTGGTGCAACAGCTACCATCTGGGAAAGCGGCCCTACGGTTACAGTGAGATCAGCTATGATATCACGGAGCTGGTCAATTTTGGGGAAGAGGATAATGAAATCAGCGTGCAGGTGACGCACACGGATCTGGCGGATTCCCGCTGGTTTACCGGCT
>JAJQEO010000119.1 GCA_021201665.1 Lachnospiraceae bacterium
CCGGCGAGGGAATATCCCATGCGAAGCGTGGGATGCCGACCGGCGAGGGAATATCCCATGCGAAGCGTGGGATGCCGACCGGCGAGAGGCAAAACCCGGCGAAGGATTTTGCGGCTGAAGCCTCAGAAATCCTTCCCACATTTACCGCAGTGATATTTATGCTCTTTGTCTTTTTTGGCAAAGAGCTTTTTGCGGATCCGGTCGGTTTCGTAGGAGCCGCACCAGGGGCACCGCACAACGGGCGGCATGCTGGGGTACTGTCCCATCAGCCGTCTGTTTTCCTCTTCATAGATGGAAGTCGTCCGATAGGCGTCCCAGTCAAAGGCGGGATCTTTTTTGACTACCTCGTCGATAAAGGGCTGGCAAAAGTCCTCCCACTGATGGAAAAATTCCGCCTCTGTGATCTCGCCGCTGCTCTGCCTGTCCTGAAGCTCTTCGCGTTTGGCGCTGGTGATGCCGTAGGCAGGATCGATTTCTCTGCATTCATTGTGACCGCAGTGCGGGCAGGTCCACGTGCGCGGCAGCGGGCCGGCGGATAAAAGAGCGCATTTGGGGCAGTAGAGCCAGTTGGAAGCCATGTATTTAAAATGTGCCATTGAAAATCACCTCTGAAAAAATTATCATACGGTTACCACATGATTCGTATATGCTGCAGGGCTGTTTGGTGTTGAATTATTTCGTTTTATAAAGTATAACGCCGCCCCATGTCCTTTGCAAGCATCAAATGAATAAAGTTTTTCTGAAATCTGAATAAATCGGATGGAATCTGGAAAATACTGTCAGTATCCGAAGGCTGTTCACAGACGGCAATCTCCTGTATGCTATCGCTGCTGTTAGGCATCAGCCTTAAAAGACCGGGGTACAATCTGAGCATATTATTTCATGACAGCTCCTGAAACGGGTTGTATGTGAAAAAGTACTTTCCTTTTCATCATGTCTCTGCTATAATGCTAACGGAAGTTAGGTTACACTAATTTTATGTGTAACCACTAAATGGATTTGTTTCCATAAAAATCATAAAATTTATGAGGAGGACCTTATGATCAGAGATCAGGAGCAGTGGAAGGGTTTCAAAGGGGTTCACTGGAGATATGAAGTGAACGTGCGTGATTTTATCCAGAATAACTATACCCCTTATGATGGCGATGCGTCTTTTCTGGAAGGACCGACGCAGGCCACACAGGAGCTGTGGGAAAAGGTGCAGCAGCTGCAGAAGGAAGAACGCGCTAAGGGCGGCGTCCTCGATATGGAGACGGAGGTTGTCTCCGGGATTACGGCTTACGGCGCGGCGTATATTGATGAGGACGAAAAGGAGCTTGAGCAGGTGGTCGGCCTGCAGACAGACAAGCCTCTGAAGCGCGCGTTTATGCCTTATGGCGGCATTAAGATGGCGGAGCAGGCCTGCCGGATGTACGGCTATGAGCCAAGCGAGAAGCTGCACGAGATTTTCACGAAATATCATAAGACGCACAATCAGGGTGTGTTTGATATATACACGCCGGAGATGAAAAAAGCGCGGCACGCGCATATCCTGACCGGTCTGCCGGATACCTATGCGAGAGGCCGGATTGTCGGAGACTACAGGAGAGTCGCGCTCTATGGCATTGATTTCCTGATTGAGAGCAAGCAGCGTGATTTTGCCGCCACGGAGCGGCAGGGCATGCGGCGGTATGACTTCCAGCTGCGCGAGGAGATCACGGATCAGATCCGGGCGCTCATGGAGATGAAGGAGATGGCGAAATCCTACGGATTTGACATTTCCCGGCCAGCCGGGAACGCAAAGGAGGCGGTACAGTGGCTGTATTTCGGCTACCTGGCGGCGATCAAAACGCAGAACGGCGCCGCGATGAGCGTCGGCCGGATTTCCACGTTCCTGGATATTTATATTGAGAGAGATAGGAAGGCCGGCATCCTCACCGAGCAGGGGGCGCAGGAGCTGATCGACCATCTGGTGATGAAGTTCCGCATGGTGAAATTTGCGAGAATCGAGTCGTACAATCAGCTTTTCTCCGGTGATCCAGTGTGGGCGACGCTTGTTTTGGCCGGTTTTGGCAACGATGGGCGCCATCAGGTGACCAAAAATGATTATCGTTTCCTGCATACGCTGGAAAATATGGGACCCGCGCCGGAGCCGAACCTGACGGTACTGTATTCCTCCCGGCTTCCGGAGACCTTTAAGTCCTACGCGGCGGAGATTTCCGTGAAGACCAGCTCCATCCAGTATGAGAACGACGAGGTAATGCGGCCGGTATGGGGTGATGATTACTCGATCTGCTGCTGCGTCTCCGCAACCGAGCAGGGCAAAGAGCTGCAGTTCTTCGGCGCCCGGGCAAACCTGGCGAAATGCCTGCTTTACGCAATCAACGGCGGCGTGGATGAAAAGCTTGGCGAGCAGGTCGGACCGAAATACGCGCCGATCACGTCAGAATACCTGAATTATGACGAGGTAGTGGAAAAATACGACGCGATGCTTGACTGGCTGGCGCACCTCTATGTGGGCACTCTGAACATGATTCATTATATGCATGACAAATATTATTATGAGGCGGCCGAAATGGCGCTGATTGATTCCCATGTCAAGCGCAGCTTTGCGACAGGGATCGCGGGATTCTCTCACGTGGTGGATTCCTTCTGCGCCATCAAGTACGCGAGGGTAAAGCCGATCCGCAATGAACAGGGAATTACGGTGGATTTTGAGATCGAGGGTGATTTTCCGCGCTATGGCAATGATGATGACCGCGCGGACGAGATCGCGATCTGGGTACTGCGCTCCTTCATGGGCAAGCTGAAGCATATCCATACCTATCGCGATTCGACCCCGTCCACTTCCATCCTGACTATTACGTCGAATGTAGTATACGGCAAAGCGACCGGAGCCCTTCCGGACGGACGGAAGGCGGGCGAACCGCTCTCCCCGGGCGCGAATCCCTGCTACGGCGCAGAAAAGAACGGCCTGCTGGCGTCGCTCAATTCGGTGGCGAAAATTCCCTATGAGTACGCGCTGGACGGCATTTCCAACACGCAGACCATCAATCCGGACGCGCTCGGGCACAGCGACGGGGAGCGCGTCGAGAACCTGGTAAATGTGCTGGACGGCTATTTCGACCAGGGAGCTCACCATCTGAATGTCAACGTGTTCGGAGTGGAAAAGCTCAAAGACGCGATGGAGCATCCGGAAAAACCGGAGTACGCGAACTTCACGATCCGCGTATCCGGCTACGCCGTAAAATTCATTGATCTGACCAGAGAGCAGCAGCAGGATGTGATCAACCGTACCTGCCATGGGGTGATGTGATGGAAGGCCGCGTTCATTCCATCGAAACCTTCGGTCTGGTAGACGGCCCTGGCGTGAGGTGCGTGGTATTTCTGCAGGGCTGCCATATGCGCTGCCGCTACTGCCATAATCCGGAGACCTGGCGGATGGACGGCGGCGAGCAGATGACGGCACAGGAGCTTTTTGTAAAGGTTTACCGCTATCGGAATTACTGGAAGAAAAAAGGGGGTCTCACCGTCAGCGGCGGGGAGCCCCTCCTCCAGATGGAGTTTGTCACGGAGCTTTTTGCCCTGGCAAAGCAGCATCAGGTGCATACCGCACTGGATACGTCCGGGAATCCCTTTTCTCTGGAGGAGGACTATCTGAGGCGGTTCGACACTCTGATGGATGTCACGGATCTGTTTCTGCTGGATATCAAGGCGGTGGACGCATCCCTGCATCAGAGCCTGACCGGGCAGAAAAATGAAAATATTCTGGCGATGGCTCATTATCTGGCGGATCATGGCAAAGACCTCTGGATCCGTCATGTACTCGTGCCGGGCCTGACAGACTCCGGGGAAGACCTTGCCGCACTGCGGGATCTGGCGAAAAGCCTGCCGACCCTGCGGCGCCTGGAGGTGCTGCCGTATCACGCCCTCGGGCGGTTTAAATGGGAAAATCTGGGCATCCCTTATTCTCTGGACGGCGTCCCGGCACCGACGGAGGAGGAAGTCAAAAGAGCGGAGCAGATTCTGGGGATTGCTGATTTTCCTGAAATCAATGAAAGCCGGGCCAATTAAAATTTCGCTGCGCGAAATGGGGCCCGGCCTGCGTCGCCAGTCTTTGACTGACGACATATATTGAAGCCGGGCCAATTGAGATTTCGCTGCGCGAAATGGGCGAAGAATCGTTTCCTGCAGCTTTTGAACTGACAAAAAACGAAAGCTGCTCCGAATGGCGAAGCAATGGGAAGGAGTGGTTACTGTTCACACCCATGACACGCACTCGCTGCGTGGCATGGGCGAAAACCTAAAGCATTCGGGCATCCGGCCCCTCGCCGGGGAGGCATCCTCGTCCTCTGGACGGGATAAGCCATCGCGAAGCGATTTTAAATGGCCGGATGCCGTTACAGGTCACACCTGTAGAGGCAGAAATATCGTAAATTTGGTCAGGGTGTGACCTGTAACAAGGAGTGTGCGCAAAGCACACTTTTTTCATTTTTGGTATTGAGAAAATGAAGCGATGCCATTATAATCAAAGTGTTTTGAGTTTTGAAAAAAACCAGCCGCCATCCCGCTGGCTTTAGCGCACCCGGCGGCAGTAGTCTGTAAAAGCACTTGGAACACCTTGCTTTTTGTGCTTTTTGCGGATAAGGCGGCGGCAGAACGGAAGTAAGGATGACCAGCAAAAACGAGGAGGTTTTATTTTATGTCAGAGAAAATTATGCCCGGAATGGGCGGCGAGCGTTACATTCCATATGAAGAGCGCAGCGGAGAGGAATCTGTTGTGTATTTTACGCGGGATCTGTCCGCGGAAGGCCTGAAAAGGATTTATGAGAAAATCCAGTCGCGCCTGACGGGAAAGATTGCCATTAAGCTTCACACGGGTGAGCAGCACGGCCCGAATATCATCCCGCGTCCGTGGGTGCGCCACCTGATTGATACTGATTTGCCGGAGGCGCCGATCGTAGAGACCAATACCTATTATGAGGGCGACCGCTATACCACAGATGTGCACAGGGAGACTTTGAAGGTCAATGGCTGGGATTTCTGCCCGGTAGATATCCTGGATGAGGACGGCACGGTCATGCTGCCGGTTAAGGATGGCAAATGGTTTACAGAAATGTCGGTAGGGAAGAATCTCCTGAATTATGATTCTCTGTTTGTGCTGACGCATTTCAAAGGACACACAATGGGTGGCTTTGGCGGTTCCAATAAAAACATCGGCATCGGCTGCGCGGACGGCAGGGTCGGGAAGGCCATGATTCATACTGTTCCGGGTTCGGATGATCTCTGGAGCATCAGCCAGGAGGAATTTATGGAGCGCATGACGGAGTCCGCGAAATCGGTGGTGGACCATTTCGGCAGCAAGATTGCTTTTATCAATGTCATGCGGAACATGTCGGTCTCCTGTGACTGCGAGGGGCTTGAGGCGCTGCCGGTTGTGACGCCGGATGTGGGAATTCTGGCCTCGACGGATATTCTTGCGGTCGATCAGGCCTGTGTAGATCTGATCTATGCGATGAAGGAGTCCGATCACAAGGATTTCGTGGAACGCATGGAGACCCGCCACGGACTCCGCCAGCTTTCCTATATGAAAGAGCTGCACATGGGAAATGACCGCTATCAGCTGATTGATATCGACCACGAGGATGCTCAGATTCAACCGTCAGAGGCGGTAAAGGACGTGGTGCCGTTTCAGAAGATCATGCCGTGACGAATGGCCTGCGGAATTGATTTACCGCAGAGTTTCAGGTGCGATGGCAGAATCGAAATAAAGTGCGGAAAATAAAGACCGGAAATAAAGGCTGGGAATAAAAGTCGGAAATAAAGGCCGGAATAAGCTGGCATATGAATGTAGAGCATATGAATGTAGAGAAAGGAACCCGGAGAAATATTGGAAATTGACAGAGTACAAAAAGAGATTGCTCCCCGGTTTGCTTTTGAGGGGCAGCTGGTGGAGTGCATCCCTTTTGGGAGCGGGCATATCAATGACACCTACCGGCTGACTTGTCAGACGGAGGGCGGGGAGCAGCATTACATGCTCCAGCGGATGAATCATGGCGTATTTGGGGATCTCGCGGCATTGATGGAAAATGTCAGTGGGGTCATTACCTGGCTGCGAAAGAAAATTATAGCCAATGGCGGAGATGAAAAGCGGGAGACGCTGAACCTTGTATATACCAGGGAAGGGGACTCCTTTATCCAGGATGCGGAGGGAGAATACTGGCGGGCGTTTCTTTTGATCGAGCAGGCCCGCACCTATGACAGGGTAGAGGATCCGGAGATTTTTTATCAGAGCGCGCTGGCGTTCGGTCGTTTTCAGAGGATGCTCTCAGACTATCCGGCCGCGACGCTGCATGAGACGATCCCGGATTTTCACAATACCGTGGATCGTTTGAGTAAATTCGAAGCCGCCCTGAAGGCGGATTCATGCGGGCGTGCTGCCAGGGTGGCGGCGGAGACTCGGTTTGTACTGGAGAGGCGCGATCTGGCGCATGCTCTTTCTGACAGGCTGGCGGATGGAAGCCTGCCGCTGCGTGTCACGCACAATGATACGAAGCTTAATAACGTGATGATTGATGACCAGACCGGACAGGCAATTTGCGTCATTGATCTGGACACGGTCATGCCGGGGCTTTCCGCGTATGATTTTGGCGATTCGATCCGCTTCGGCGCGAATACTGCTGCGGAGGATGAGCGGGATCTGAGCCTGGTTTCCTGCAATATGGAGCTCTTTGAACTGTATGTGAAGGGCTATCTGGAGGGCTGCGCGGGCGCGCTGACCCCGGATGAGCTGGACGCCCTGCCGCTGGGGGCGCTTCTGATGACATTCGAGTGCGGGATGCGTTTCCTGACCGACTATCTGGAAGGCGACCATTATTTCAAAATTCACCGCGAGGGTCACAATCTGGACCGCGCCCGTTCCCAGCTCGCCCTGCTGGCGGATATGGAGAAAAAGCTGCCGCTGATGCAGGAAATTGTAGGAAGGTATCGGTAAAATTTGCCTTAATTCAGACAAATATTCAGTAAATTCCATTGCTTTTACAAAAGAAGAAGATATAATAAAAACCGTCTCTGGGAGCTTCCGTGAGGCGGTTTTTATGATGTGCGGGGGCGCGAGAGGAATTTTGGCAGATTTGCCTGCGTCATAAGGGATCCACCAGCAAGCTGGTCCCCCTTAAGACATTGCCCGCGCCATAGCCATAAGGATCTCCGCTTCGCTCCGGTCAGTGCCTGCGTCCTCGATTTTCTGCGAAAATCGGGACATAAAACGGTCCTGCGTGCCGGTGGCACGCGTTTAGGACGGACCGGAGCGAAGCGGAGATGCCACTGGCACTCAGCACCCTCCGACTTCGTCGGCAATCCTTATGGCATATCTCGCGCGGCGGATAGGGGAGAGAAGCGTTCCTTTATCCGATTTGTGCGGTCAGCAGAGGTGGGAGATGGACTTCAGCACTCTTATGGCATGATTCTGTGCGCTTGGTAAATATGTACTTGAAAACAGTATTTTCTCGTTTTTTTTCATAAAATTTTCCGCGTTGACGAATGGGGAATGAGCGGATATAATAACGGAGGATTGATAAAAATTTAACGTTAATTATTTATCAACCGAATTTTGCAATTTATTTTCCAGATAAATACAGAACTTAAATTGCAATGTTCGGGCAGTCCCAGATTCTTTATTATAGAAACTGACGTAAGTCGTTTTACCGATGAAGGACAAGTAATGTGAAAACCTTGCATTAAAAACAATGCAGAACAATCATATGAGGAGGATTCAACATGGCGAATACAGAAATCAACATCCAGGAGATCATTGACACTGCCGAGGCTCTGGAAGCGAAAATGGCTGCCATGAAGGAGGCGCAGCAGATTTTCGCAACCTACACGCAGGAGCAGGTGGACAGGATTTTTAAAGCTGCTGCCACTGCTGCGGATAAGGCGCGTATCCCTCTGGCGAAAATGGCGGTCGCCGAGACAGGCATGGGCGTGGTTGAGGATAAGGTGATCAAGAATCATTACGCGTCCGAATATATTTACAACGCATATAAAAATACGAAGACCTGCGGCGTGGTCGAGGAGGATCAGACCTACGGCATCAAAAAGATTGCGGAGCCGATCGGTCTGATCGCGGCGGTAATTCCGACTACCAACCCGACGTCGACGGCGATTTTCAAGACTTTGATTTCGCTGAAGACGAGAAACGCGATCATCATCAGCCCGCATCCGCGCGCGAAGAAGAGCACGATTGAGGCGGCGAAGGTTGTTCTCGAGGCTGCAGTGAAGGCAGGCGCTCCGGAGGGGATCATCGGCTGGATTGATGTTCCGAGCCTGGAGCTGACGAATCTGGTAATGCGCGAGGCGGATATCATTCTGGCGACCGGCGGCCCCGGTATGGTAAAGGCGGCTTATTCCTCCGGCAAGCCGGCGCTGGGGGTGGGCGCGGGAAATACGCCGGTCATTATCGACGACACGGCGGATGTGCGGATGGCAGTGAATTCCATCATCCACTCCAAGACCTTTGACAATGGTATGATCTGCGCTTCCGAGCAGTCGGTGACAGTTCTGGAGGGCGTTTATCAGCAGGTCAAGGACGAATTCCAGTACCGCGGCTGCTATTTCCTGCAGGGCGACGAGCTGGAAAAGGTGCGCAAGACCATTATCATCAATGGTGCGCTGAATGCGAAAATCGTGGGACAGTCCGCTTATACCATCGCGAAGATGGCGGGAGTAGAAGTCCCGGCCTGGACGAAGATCCTCATCGGCGAGGTGGAATCCGTAGATATCAGCGAAGAGTTTGCGCATGAAAAGCTTTCTCCGGTGCTGGCCATGTACAGGGCGGCGACCTTTGACGAGGCGATCGCGAAGGCCGAGCGTTTGGTGGCGGACGGCGGTTTCGGACACACATCCTCCCTCTATATTAATACGAACGAGATTGAGAAGATGGCGAAACACGCGGCGGCGATGAAGACCTGCCGGATCCTGATCAACACACCTTCCTCTCACGGCGGCATCGGCGACCTGTACAACTTTAAGCTGGCTCCGTCTCTGACGCTCGGCTGCGGCTCCTGGGGCGGCAATTCTGTATCAGAAAACGTGGGCGTGAAGCATCTGCTCAATATCAAGACCGTCGCCGAAAGGAGAGAGAACATGCTGTGGATGAGGACTCCGGAAAAAGTGTACTTTAAGAAGGGCTGCATGCCTGTGGCCCTGGATGAGCTGGGTGCGGTGATGGGAAAGAAGCGCGCATTCATCGTGACCGATTCCTTCCTGTATAAAAATGGAAATACCAGACCGATCGAGAAAAAGCTCGATGAGATGGGCATCGTGCACACCTGCTTCTCGGATGTAGAGCCGGATCCGTCTCTGGCTTCGGCGAGGGCCGGAGCAAAGGCGATGGCGGCCTTCGAGCCGGACGTGATCATCGCCCTCGGCGGCGGCTCCGCGATGGACGCGGGCAAGATCATGTGGGTGCTCTATGAGAACCCGGACGCAGATTTTGAAGACATGTCCATGGACTTTATGGATATCCGCAAGAGGATTTACACCTACCCGAAGATGGGAAATAAGGCTTATTTTGTAGCGATTCCGACCTCCTCCGGTACCGGCTCTGAGGTGACGCCGTTCGCAATCATCACAGACAAGGAGACCGGCATCAAATGGCCGCTGGCGGATTACGAGCTGATGCCGAATATGGCGATCGTAGATACAGATAACATGATCAGCGCTCCGAAGGGACTCACCTGCGCCTCCGGTATTGATGTCATGACTCACGCGATTGAGGCTTACGTATCGATCATGGCCTCTGATTTTACGGACAGCCTGGCTCTGCGTGCGATCAAGCTGGTGTTTGAATATCTGCCAAGAGCCTACAAGGATGGCAATGATATCGAGGCAAGAGACCACATGGCCAACGCGTCCTGCCTGGCAGGTATGGCCTTTGCCAACGCGTTCCTGGGCGTGAATCACTCTCTGGCTCACAAGCTGGGCGCCTTCCATCACATTCCGCACGGCATTGCCAACGCGCTGGTGCTCACTGAAGTCATCCGCTACAACAGCGCGGAGGTTCCGACCAAGATGGGCACCTTCTCACAGTACCAGTATCCGCACGCACTCGCCCGCTACGCGGAAATCGGCCGCTCGGTCGGCCTGACCGGCGAAACGGATCAGGAGGTGCTCGATCAGCTCATTGACAAGCTTGAGGAGCTGATGCGCACGATCGAAATCAAGCCGACCATCCGTGACTACGGCGTAGATGAGCAGTATTTCCTGGATACGCTGGATGAGATGACCGAGCAGGCGTTCAACGACCAGTGCACGGGAGCCAACCCGAGATATCCGCTGATGTCTGAGCTGAAGGAGATTTATCTGAAGGCATACTATGGGAAAGATAACCAGTGATGTCTGCCGGATGGTGCTGAAAGGGAAGTGGGGCATATCCCATGCAAAGCAGGGGCTGCCCTTACCCTTAATCGAAGCAGAGCTGTTATATCAGCATCCGAAGAAAGAAGCAAACAATGGATGAAAATGATTTTATGAAAAACAGGTGGAGCTTGTTTTATCATTAAGGATTGATCTGTAATGATAACATAATTGGAAATATCAATGGGAAGATAACCAGTCAGGGATTATCAGGCCTTACATGTCTCATAGAGAAAGTCAGGAAATCAATCAGCGAGGAGGATCGCCATGAATTTAAAGGATAAAAAATTATTAGTGACTCGTCCATACAAGGTCGTCTATCAGGACGGAGACCGTATTGTCAAAGTATTTACGAAGGAGCACGGAAAGGCGAATGTTTTTAACGAAGCACTCTGCACCGCGAGGGTAGAGGAGAGCGGACTGGACATTCCGCCGGTGCTGGAGGTGACGGAGATCGACGGAGAGTGGGCTCTCGCTATTCAGTATGTGGCGGGGGAAACTCTGGAAGAGAAGATGGCAAATGACCCGATTAACATTGAAACCTACATGGAGCAGTTTGTGGACGCGCAGCTGGCCATGCACGCGAAAAAAGCGCCGAGGCTGACTCTGCAGAAGGACAAATTTGCGCGGAAGATCGACAGCCTGAAGGATAAGATAGACGCTACCACGCGTTATGAGCTGAATACCCGCCTGAATGCCATGCCGAACCACACGAAGCTCTGTCACGGCGACTTCAATCCGAGCAATGTCATTGTCCGGGAGGATGGCACGATGACGATTGTGGACTGGGCACACGCGACACAGGGCAACGCCAGCGGGGACGCGGCAATTACCTATCTGGAATTTGCACTGAAGAATCAGAAAAAGGCAGATCTTTATCTGAATCTTTTCTGCAAAAAGAGTGATACGGCGAAGCAATACGTGCAGAAATGGCTGCCGATTGCGGCGGCCGCGCAGCTGACAAAGGGCATTCCCGAGGAGGAGGCTTTCCTGCGGCGCTGGACGGAGATTATTGATTTCCAGTGAGGACACTGAGCAGATTTTCGGCATATCATATTTGAAATACCCGGCTTTGTCTTATGCAGGCCGGGTATATTTTGCTTCTTGTCCATATCCGGGAAACGTGGTAGAATGTGTCTGGCTGTATCGGGGTTACATTCTGGCAGCCAGGATGGATTTATTTTGCTGGGAGGTTTTTATGCTGATTTTAAATAAAAAGGTTACGGTAGATGAGCTGATGCATATAGAAAAAAAGACTTTTTTTGATGATATGATAAAAGCCGTGGTTGATATTGAAAAAGAATTACTTGCTGTTAATGCGGAACTACATGCTGAACTGGAGACGCTACTATTGGACAGTGGATCTTCACAGTCAAAGCTTTATGGAATTAATATTTACGAAGATGGAGAAGTGGAATTCGATTCGCTGATAAATGCGCCTCGTAATCGAGAAGCTGGCTTCCCCAGAGTAGGGAGATTTGTAGCTGATCCAGAAGCACGGGAAAAAATCAAAGAGGTGGTGAAGAAATGGCTGATTTAAAGACATGGTGGGATATGCCGGTCGGAGAACAGATTGCCAATGCCGGGAGCGAGGTCGCAAGGGCGATTCGCCGCAAAAATAAAAATGATAAGCTGGGAGCATCGGAATTCTGTATTCATGCGATAGAAATGCTGTGCTATGCGAAGCTGGACCCGAAAAATGAAAATTGCAGAAATGAGCTTTCGTATGCGCAGGAAGAGATTCTGGATTATATCCTGGGCGATAATTTATATCAGAACGACGATCAATCTATCATGAAATGGTATGACGCGTTTATCCGGTAAAAAGAAATGATAATGGGACATGGAACGTGCGCCACTGGCACACAGCAACGGCGCAAAGTAAAACGACTTTCGTCGTTTACTATATCTTGCAGAAGATATAACAACCAGCCGGATCAGACCTTTATGCTGTTCCGTTCATATTATGATAAAAAGATCATGGAGGACCTAAGATGAGGTTAACGAAGCTATTAGAGAAGATCGAGTATACGTGTGTGCAGGGCTCGCCGGACACCGAGGTGAAGAACCTGGTCAATGATTCGCGGAAGGTGGAAGAGGGTTCTCTGTTTTTCTGCATAAAAGGCGCTGTGACGGACGGGCATAAATATGCGGTTGACGTGGCGGCGAAGGGAGCTGCGGTGCTTGTGGTGCAGGACGAGGTGGAGGTGTCTCAGGATGTGACGGTGATCCGGGTGGCGGATACGCGCCTTGCGATGGCGCTGATGTCGGCGGCTTATTTTGGGTATCCGGCGAATGAAATGCGGATTATCGGCGTGACCGGGACGAAGGGAAAGACAACGACGACCTATATGGTGAAGTCGATCCTCGAGTCGGCGGGATACAAGGTCGGGCTGATCGGCACGATTGAGGCGATTATCGGAGAGGAGAGGATCCCGGCGCACAATACGACGCCGGAGTCTTATACGATTCAGGAATATTTCCGCCGCATGGCGGACGCAGGCTGTCAGGTGGTGGTGATGGAGGTTTCTTCTCAGGGGCTGATGCTGGAGCGCACGGCGGGGATTCCCTTTGAGATTGGTATTTTTACGAATATCGAGCCGGATCATATCGGCCCGGCGGAGCATGCGAGCTTTGAGGATTATCTGGAGTGCAAAAGCCGCCTGTTCCGGCAGTGCCGGTATGGGATTCTGAACGCGGATGACGTGCATCTGGAGGCCATTTTAAAGGGACACACCTGTGAGGTGGAGACCTTTGGCCTCTCGGAAAATGCGGGGATCCGCGCGGAGAATATGCAGCTGGTCTCGCGGCCGGGCTACCTGGGGATCGCCTATACGGTATCATGGAAAGAGCAGTCTTGCGCCACCGTCGGCATTGAGGATGGAGGGGCGGCAGGTGTTTCAGCCGCGCAGGAAGGTATAGTTTCCAGAGGTGGCGAGGCCCGTTTTGACGTGGAGATTGACATTCCGGGCAAATTCAGTGTATATAATTCTCTGACAGCCATCGCGATCTGCCGTCATTTTCAGGTCGGCATTGAGGATATCCGCCTGGCGTTAAAGACTGCGAAGGTCAAGGGCCGCGTGGAGATGGTGAAGGTGTCAGATGACTTTACGCTGATGATTGACTACGCGCACAACGCGATGGCGCTGCAGAGTCTTCTGGAAACGCTGCGAGAGTATCATCCGCACCGCCTGATCAGTGTTTTCGGGTGCGGCGGAAACCGCTCAAAGCTGCGCCGCTATGAAATGGGAGAGGTTTCTGGAAGGCTTGCCGACCTGACTGTCATTACCTCAGATAATCCGAGATTTGAAGAGCCGGAAGCGATTATCGAGGATATCGTGACCGGCATGGAAAAGACGGACGGTAAATATATAAAAATCACGGACCGCAAGGAAGCCATCGCCTGGGCGATTCACCACGGCGAGCCGGGAGATATCATCGTTCTGGCCGGAAAGGGACACGAGGATTATCAGGAGATCCGGGGTGTCCAGTATCCGATGGATGAGAGAGTGCTGATCCGGGAAATCCTGGAGGAAGATGCCGGTTGAGAGGCATAAACGGGGGGAGGAAAGATGGATTTGTATGCGGATATCATTATTGACATTTCACACAGCAAGCTGGACCAGACCTTTCAGTACCGGATTCCCCCCGAACTCGCGGACACTCTTGAGCCAGGGGATGTGGTAGAGCTCCCCTTTGGGAACGGAAACCGGCTCATCAAGGGTTATGTGCTGCGCCTGTCGCGGGAGCTGTCCTGCCCCCCGGAGAAGCTGAAAACAATTGCAAGGCGGGTGAATGAGAGCCGGGGCACGGAATCAAAACTGATTTCACTGGCGCTCTGGATGCGCGATTACTACGGTTCGACGACAATCCAGGCTCTGCGCACGGTTCTTCCATTTCGAAATACGGTTCCGGAAAAAAAGAAAAAACGGGTAGTACTCGCTGCGGATCCTCAGACGGCCGGGAAGGAGCTTGAGGTATTTCGGAAAAAACATCAGACGGCGAGGGCGAGAATTCTGGAGGCTCTGCTGGAGGAGCCGGTCCTGCCGCAGGAGGTGGTGACCGGAACCCTTCGGATTACGAAGCCGGTATTGCATACGCTGGAGGAAAAGGGACTTATCCGCTGTGAGACGGAGCAGGTCTTCAGGACTCCGGCGATTTTGCAGAAGCTGCGGTCTGAGGCGGAGAACCGGGCAGGGACGCCTGCAGCAGAGAACAGGACACCCCAGGAAACAGTTCTGGAGGAGAAATCCCTACTCCTGGAGGAAACAGAAGAAGTGGCTGCAGATGCCCCAATGGCCGCAGATGCATTCGAGACTGAAAATGCAGGTCTGGCGGCGGATATGCGAATGTCAGCAGAAATGGATGAGACAGCGGATGTGGGCATGAAGATGGATGCGTCCATGACTACAGATGTGAATAAAACGGCAGAAGCTTGTCTGGCGGCGGATATACAGACCTCAGCCAGAGAAGACCCCTTGCAGAAGTCCCTTGCGCAGACCCCGGTCACCGGCTTTGTCCTCAGCGAAGAGCAGCAGGCGGCTGTGTATGCGGTCGGGCAGAGCATGGAGCATGGATTTGCCGAGTTTTTGCTCCATGGTGTGACCGGCAGCGGTAAGACTGCCGTTTATATGGAGCTGATCGCCAGGACACTGCGCCGGGGAAAACAGGCGATCCTGCTGATCCCGGAGATTTCGCTGACCTATCAGAATGTCGTGCGGTTTTATCACGCCTTTGGCGATCGGATTTCGATCCTTCATTCGCGTCTGACGCAGGCAGAACGCTTTGATCAGTTTGAACGGGCAAAGATGGGAGATATTGATGTAATGATCGGTCCCCGGTCCGCGCTTTTTACGCCGTTTGAGCATCTGGGACTGATCATTATTGATGAAGAGCATGAGCCGTCGTACAAAAGCGAGTCGACTCCCCGCTATGATGCGCGGGAGGCTGCGCGGAAAAGAGCGGAGCTGGAGAAGGCCATCCTGGTACTGGGTTCTGCGACGCCGTCCATGGAATCGTATTATGCGGCCGAACAGGGGATGAGTACCCTGCTTTCGATGCAGAGCCGCCCGACCGGAGGCAGTCTTGCAAAGGTAACGGTTGTGGATATGCGCAGAGAGCTTCAGGAGGGCAACAGCTCGGTTTTAAGCCGCACTCTCACAGAAAAGCTGCGCGGTACGCTCGCACGGAGAGAGCAGAGTATGCTGTTTCTGAACCGGAGAGGGTATGCCGGATGTGTCCTCTGCCGCTCGTGCGGCCATGTGATGAAGTGTCCTCACTGCGACGTTTCTCTTTCCCTGCACGAGGGAGGGCGGCTCGTCTGCCATTACTGCGGCTATGAGAGATCCGCCCTGCACAAGTGCCCCGAGTGCGGCTCCCCCTTTATCGGCGGGTTTAAGGCCGGTACGCAGCAGATTGAGGCTGTGGTGGCTGAATTGTTTCCCGAAGCGCGGATTCTGCGGATGGATGCCGACACGACCAGAGGAAAGGACGGGCATGCCGAGATTCTGCGGGCCTTTGGACACCACGAGGCGGACATTCTGGTCGGCACGCAGATGATCGTGAAAGGGCACGATTTTCCGGGAGTTGCTCTGGTCGGAGCTCTCGCGGCGGATATGTCGCTGAATGTCAGTGATTTCCGCGCGGCGGAGCGGACTTATCAGCTGCTGGTGCAGGCGGCCGGACGCGCAGGCAGAGGGGAGATCCCGGGGGAGGTTGTGATTCAGACCTACCAGCCTGACCACTACGCGATCACATGCTCTGCTTCGCAATCTTACGAGCCATTTTATGAGCAGGAGATTGATTACCGCAGACTTTCCGGATACCCGCCGGCCGGCTCCTTGATGACCGTCCACTGTGCCGCGGAGGATGAGGAGAAATTAAAGCAGGCAGCCGCTTATCTGGCGCGTTTTGCCAGTCATGTGGCCTCGAAATACCAGGCAGCCGTGATGGGACCGTCCCGGGAATCGGTTTCTAAGATAAAAGATATCTACCGTATGGCGATCTACATCCGGCATAAGGATGCAAAAGTCCTGACGGCGATTAAAAACTATATGGAGCAGTATATTGGGATGAACAGCGGATTTAGAGATATCCTGATTAATTTTGAGCGGTGAGCTTATATAAGCCGATGCGCTCATTATTCTATCATCCCATCCTTTGGAAAGCACTTTTCTTTAACTGTCCGGATTACCGGGATTCACATGGATGCATGAGAATGCCGTTACCATATTCATACACTTTGTGCAAAGCAAAACGACTTTTGTCGTTCATTATAATTTTTTGAAAGGCAGGATTTATAAAATGGCACTGAGGAACATCAGGATTTACGGAGATGAAATATTGACAAAGGCATGCCGCCCTGTGCAGCTGATGACGCCGCGCATAAAATTGCTGATCCGGGATATGCTGGATACGATGTATGACGCGAATGGCGTCGGTCTGGCCGCGCCGCAGGTGGGGATTCTCAAGCAGATCGTGGTGATTGATATCGGGGAAGAGGGGAGCGAAGCTCTCGTGCTGATCAATCCGGAAATTCTGGAGACGGACGGGGAACAGACAGGCCAGGAGGGCTGCTTAAGCCTGCCGGGACAGGCGGGCATGGTGACCCGGCCGAATTATGTAAAGGTAAAGGCGTTTGATGAAAATATGCATGAGCGGATCGTTGAGGGGACGGAGCTCCTCGCGCGGGCGATCTGCCATGAGTGCGACCATCTGAAGGGTATCATGTATGTCGAGAAGGTCGAGGGGGATCTTTTCGAAGTGACAGATGAGCCGGAGGAGGATAATACGGCGGAGGAGTAGGGAGTTGCCGGGAAATAACCCGTGCAGATTGTGCCTGATATTGTGTGAAGTATGGGGTCTGAAAATGCAGCCGCGGCAGCTGCTGCGAGGCTTCTGAAGCGCGAGGTTTGCGTATCGGGCGGCGCAAGCGCATGAGATGTCTGCGATGCAAGGTCAGGAGATGAGCAGTCCCGGTCAGATTCATTGAGAAAGCTGTTGACTGGACAATCTCACAGACTGGCGTGGAACCATTTCATTGGCGTGGAACCAGTGCTGACGGCAATAAAGATGGAGTGATAAGAATATGATAAAAAAAGTAGTCTTTATGGGGACGCCGGACTTCGCGGTGGGTACGCTGAAGGCTTTGATTGATTCGGAAAAATATCAGGTGCAGGCGGTTTTCACGCAGCCGGATAAGCCAAAGGGCCGCTCCGGGGCACTGCAGATGACACCGGTGAAGTCTGTGGCGGTGTCGGCGGACATTCCGGTATATCAGCCTGTAAAAATCCGGGAACCCGAATGGCTGGAGGTGCTGCGCACCCTGCAGCCGGATGTGATTGTTGTAGTGGCCTTCGGCCAGATCATTCCGAAGGCGATCCTGGAACTGCCGCCTTATGGCTGTATCAATGTCCATGCCTCTCTTCTGCCAAAGTATCGCGGTGCGGCTCCGATCCAGTGGGCTGTGATCAACGGGGAGAAGGAATCGGGCGTGACGACGATGCGCATGGATGAGGGACTGGATACGGGAGATATGATTTTAAAGGAGATTGTGCCGCTCGCTCCAGAGGAGACGGGAAGCAGCCTGTTTGATAAGCTGAGTCAGGTGGGCGCACGCCTGCTCATCCGGACACTGGATCAGCTGGATGAGGGGACGGCACAGTTTGAAAAGCAGCCTGCGATAAGTCCGACCGCATATGCGTCCATGCTGACCAAAAAGGACGGACGGATTGATTTTACCAGGAGTGCCCGTGAAATCGAATGCCTGATCCGCGGGCTGGATCCGTGGCCGGGTACCTGGACGATTTTCCGTGGGAAACACCTGAAGATCTGGAAGGCGGCGGTTGTGGAACCGGACGGGCAGAAGGATTCTGACGCAGATATTGATGCCTGCGATGTCTCTGAAAATGCTCCCGGCACGGTCTGTGCCGTCACTAAAAACGCCCTGCTTGTTCAGACCGGCAGCGGTGTGCTTTCGATTCTCGAGGTACAGCCGGAAGGGAAAAAGCGCATGAGCATTGACGCATTTCTGCGCGGTTATCCCGTACAGGAGGGAGATGTTTTTTAGGAAAGTCTTAAGATGCAAATGAGGGGCGGCCGCTTTACGCACAGGAAAATTTGTGATAAAGTGAATCGGGGAGGAGGGAAATAAATGTTTTATGGCTATTATATGTTTGACTGGACCTATCTGCTGGTGATCGTCGGGCTCGTTCTTTCCCTGGCGGCATCGGCCCACGTAAAGAATACATTTCGCAAATACAATCAGGTACGCAGCATGCGCAATCTGACCGGCGCACTGGCGGCGCAGAAAGTGCTGCAGAGCGCCGGAATTTATGATGTCACGATTGAGCGGGTTTCCGGTGAGCTGACGGATCACTACGATCCGCGTACGAAGACCCTGCGGCTTTCAAACAGTACCTATGCTTCAAATTCTGTGGCGGCGGTCTGCGTGGCTGCGCATGAGTGCGGGCATGCCGTGCAGGACCGTGTCGGCTACGCGCCGCTCTCCATCCGGAGTTCTCTGGTGCCTGCCGCGAATATCGGATCCTCGCTGGGATGGCCGATTTTCTTTTTCGGCTGGATTTTTTCCTTTCAGCCGCTGATTACGGCAGGGATTGTATTGTTTACTCTGGCGGTGCTGTTCCAGCTGGTCACGCTGCCGGTGGAGTTTAACGCCTCCTCGCGCGCGATGCGGCTGCTGGAGGATACGCACATTCTGGGCGAGCAGGAGCTTTCGGCAGGGAGAAAGGTACTCGGCGCGGCGGCGATGACCTATGTGGCGAGCCTGGCGGCTTCCGCACTGCAGCTTTTGCGGCTGGTGATTCTTTCAGGGGGGAGAAGGCGCAGATGACAAAACCGGTGAATTTACGCGAGATATGTCTTGGCGTCCTGATGGAGATCACGGAGGAGGAAGCCTACAGCCATGTGGTACTCCACCAGACGCTGGAGAAATACCAGTATCTGGAAAAGCGCGACCGGGCGTTTATTTCCAGAACGGTGGAGGGCACGCTGGAGCATATGATCCAGCTCGATTACATTATTGAGCAGTTTTCTAACGTGCCGGTTTATAATATGAAGCCTCTGATCCGCAACCTGCTGCGGATGTCTGTGTACCAGCTCAAATACATGGACAGCGTGCCGGATTCCGCCGTCTGCAATGAGGCGGTTTCTCTGGCGCAGAGAAAGGGCTTTTATAATCTGAAGGGATTTGTGAACGGCGTCCTGCGCAATACCGCCAGACGGCTTTCTCAGGTCCGTTACCCGGATCCGGAGCAGGAGCCGCTGCATTATCTGTCGGTAAAATATTCGTATCCGGTCTGGATGCTGAATAAATGGGTATCACAGTTCGGTTACGAGACGACGGAGACGATGTGCAGGGATTCGCATATGAGCAGAGGGACTCTTGTGCGATGCAATCTTACGAAGGCTTCTGTGGAGGAAGTGATTGAGGATCTTACCTCACAGGGGATTACGGTGAGGCGGCATCCTTACCTTGATTACGCGCTGGAGATTTCAAATTATAATTACATTGGCTCGGTATCCGCTTTCCGAAAGGGCTGGATTCAGGTGCAGGATGTCAGCTCCATGCTGGTGTCGGAGATTGCCGCGCCGAACTGGGGCGATTCCTGTCTGGATGTCTGCGCGGCTCCGGGCGGAAAAAGTCTGCACATGGCGGAGAAGCTGATGGGCAGCGGATATGTGGAGGCGCGGGATATCTCGGAGCGCAAGGTGCGTCTGATGCAGGACGCGATTGAGCGGTCGGAGATGATCAACATCCGCGCGATGCGGATGGACGCGACAGTTCTGGACGAGGAATCCCGCCAGAAGGCGGACATTGTACTTGCGGATGTTCCCTGCTCCGGACTGGGCGTGATCCGTAAAAAACAGGATATTAAATACAAAATGTCCGAAAAGCAGCAGTCTGACATTATCCGCATCCAACGGCGTATTCTGACGAACGTACAGGAGTATGTTCGCCCCGGCGGGACTTTGGTTTACAGCACTTGTACCATCGGTGCGGATGAAAATCAGTTTAATGTCAAATGGTTTCTGGAAAATTTTCCATTTCATCTGGAGAGTATCGACCCTTATATCTGCGATGAGCTGAAAAGCCGCACGACGGCGGGCGGTTATATCCAGCTGCTGCCAGGCGTGCATGCCTCGGATGGATTTTTTATAGCGCGGCTTCGGAGGAATGACTGAGAACTGCTGCGCCTGGCGGGGTCGGAGAAGTCTGCGCTGCTCAAAGGCTTTGCTTATACAGTTTTTATGATGGAAGCTGAGGGGAAGGATGGACGTGAACAATTTCGGAAATGACATCAAAAGCTGGACATTCCCCGAACTGGCCGGGGAGCTGGAAACTATGGGCGAAAAGTCCTTCCGTGCCAGGCAGCTTTATGACTGGATGCACCAGAAGCTTGCGCGGAGCTTTGATGAGATGACCAACCTGCCGAAGCGGCTTCGGGAAAGGCTGGGAAAAGAGTACAGCTATACCTCGCATACACTTGTGGACCGGCGGATATCCGGACAAGATGGCACGGAGAAGTATCTGTTCGGACTTCAGGATGGCAATGTGGTTGAGAGTGTGCTGATGCGCTATCATTTTGGTAATTCAGTCTGTATTTCCTCTCAGGTGGGTTGCCGTATGGGCTGCTCCTTCTGCGCTTCGACGATCGGCGGACTTACGAGAAATCTGCTTCCCTCTGAAATGCTTGACCAGGTGTATTCGATCCAGCGCCTGACAGGCGAGCGTGTCACTCATGTGGTGGTCATGGGTACAGGGGAACCGCTGGATAATTTTGAAAGCCTGGTTCGTTTTGTGAAGCTGCTTTCGGATGAAAATGGACTGCATCTGAGCCAGAGAAATATTACCGTATCGACCTGCGGGCTGCCGGACGGCATACATAGACTTGCAGACGAACATTTTCAGATTACACTTGCGCTCTCTTTACACGCACCTTCTCAGGAAAAACGGCAGAAGCTGATGCCTGTCGCGAAAAAGTATGAGCTGGGGGAGGTGCTGGACGCCTGCAGGTATTATTTTGACAGGACCGGCCGGAGGCTGACATTTGAATACAGCCTGGTGAGCGGCGTGAATGATTCTATGGAGGATGCGCGTGCGCTTGCCGTGCTCCTGGAAGGGTTTCCCTGTCATATTAATCTGATTCCGGTCAATCCGGTCAGGGAGCGTAAATATGTCGCTCCGGAGGCGGCTCGGGTCGCTGCTTTTAAAAATAAACTTGAAAAATATGGGAAAACGTGTACTATTAGGAGAGAAATGGGGCGTGACATAGGAGGCGCTTGCGGACAGCTCCGCAAGGGATATATGGAAAAACAGCAGCCGTAACGGGGTTTCTGTCTTCGGGCAGGGTGTAATGGCAGCAGAGCGATCTGTCTTTTGGCAAGGCACTTCGGAAGCAGAGCGATCTGTCTTCGGACAGGGTGTTATGGCAGCAGAGCAATCTGTTTGTGGGCAAGGTACTTTAGCAGCGGGACAATATTTGGACACTGGTGGCGTAAATGGCCTAAATGCAGCGTCAGTTACAAGAAAGGATCAGCACAATGAGGATTTACAGCATCACAGACATTGGCATGAGGCGTTCCTCTAACCAGGATTTTATTTATGCTTCGGAGCAGCCGGTCGGCAATCTCCCCAACCTGATGATTGTCGCGGACGGCATGGGGGGACATAACGCCGGTGATCTGGCTTCGCGCTATACGGTGGAGTCGATCATCGAATATCTGGAGAAGGCCGGGGAAAAGCGCCCGATCGCGCTTCTCTCTGAGGCGATACATTACGCCAATGACCGTGTGATCGAGAAAGCGGCTACTGACAGGGCGCTCGAAGGCATGGGGACGACGGTGGTCGCGGCAGTGGTCAGGGACGGCTGCCTGTATGTCGCCAATGTCGGAGACAGTCGGCTCTATCTGATAGACCAGCAGATTTCGCAGATTACCAGGGACCATTCTCTGGTGGAAGAGATGATCCGCATGGGGGAAATTCAGCGGAAAGACGCACGCACGCATCCGGATAAAAATGTGATCACGCGGGCGATCGGCGTTAAGGCGCCGGTACGCATTGATTTCTTTGACGTAAAGCTGGAGGAGGGGGATCGGATCCTGCTTTGCTCGGACGGACTGACCAACATGGTGGAAGATTCCGAGATCCTGCAGATTGTCAGAAAATACCATTCGCCGAAGGAAGCGGCGTGTCATCTGGTGAATGAGGCAAACAAGAACGGGGGGAAGGACAATATTTCAGTTGTTCTTGCCGAGGTCTGATGTGGAGAAAGATTTATGTTAAATAATGGTATGTTTATACAAAACAGATATGAAGTCATCTCCAGAATCGGTTCCGGCGGGATGGCAGATGTATACAAGGCGAAGGATCACAAACTCAATCGTTTTGTAGCAGTCAAGGTACTGAAAAAGGAATTCCGTGAGGACAAGGTGTTTATCTCCAAGTTCCGTGTGGAAGCACAGTCAGCTGCGGGGCTGGCACATGGCAATATTGTAAACATCTACGATGTGGGCGAGGAAGCCGGGATTAATTATATCGTAATGGAGCTGGTAGAGGGGATTACCCTCAAAGAATACATTGCGGATAAAGGGCATCTTTCCGCCCGCGAGGCGACCAGCATCGCGCTGCAGATTTCCGCGGGGCTGGAGGCGGCGCATAATAACGGCATCATCCACAGGGATGTGAAGCCGCAGAATATTATGATTTCCACTGATGGAAAGGTCAAGGTGGCTGATTTCGGAATCGCCCGCGCGGCCTCCGCCAATACGATGACATCCGGTGTAATGGGGTCGGTTCATTATAGCTCGCCGGAGCAGGCCAGAGGCGGGTACAGCGATGAAAAGAGCGACATTTATTCGCTGGGGATCACTATGTACGAGATGCTGACCGGCCATGTCCCGTTTGACGGGGATACGGCAGTCGCGGTCGCGCTGCGGCATCTGCAGGATGAGATGCACGGGCCCAGAGAGGAGTTTCCGGAGATACCTTACAGTACCAACCAGATAGTTTTAAAATGTACACAGAAGAGTCCGGACCGTCGGTATCCGAATATGACAGAGCTGATCCGGGATCTCAGAGAGTCTCTTGTGAATCCGGAGGGCGATTTCGTGACATGGCCGGCGGAAGACCGCACGTCTAAGACGATTGTGATCTCCAAAGATGAGGTGGAGCAGATCAAATCTGAGCAGCACCTCCCTTCCTATGATGAATCGATGGATGTGGGGGCCGCGGCGAATATGCACGCGCAGGAAACCGGTTCTGTTCAGAGCCGCGCCTGGCAGCCGGGGAGCTATTATCAGAAAAGCCAGTATCAGGATGTGCCCGGAGGAGGGGCGGAATCGTCATATAGGGAAGAACGCTGGGGAACGGGGTACGGTGCTGACGACCCGATGGAACAAGGTTATTATGATGACTATTATGGCATCTATGATGAACGGGATGATGAGAATACCGATCCATCGGAGGAAGAGAGCAGCTATCATCTGGAGGATACCCACGAGACATCCGCCAGAAAAAAGAAAAAGGAAGAAGATTCAGATAGTGATCTGAATCCGAAGCTGGAGAAGGCTGTAACATTGGGCGGTATTATCATCGCAGTTGTCGTCGGGTTTGTATTTCTTGCACTGCTGGTAAACGCGCTTGGTCTGGTGAGCATTTTTGGCAGCAATCGGTCAGATCCTGATGGGGACGGTATTGTTGTGGAGACCGCTGCCGCTACCGAAGAATCCTCGGAGGAGCAGACAGAATCAGAAAATGAGAGCGAGAGTGAGACAGCCACAGAGGAGGCTTCCGGCTTCGCTCTGGATGATCTGAGTAACATGGAGCTTTCACAGGCGCAGGCACTGCTGATCACGCGCGGACTGCAATACAGCGTCGACCAGACGCAGTACAGCGATACGGTGGCGAGCGGATATGTGATTTCAACGGATCCGGAAGCTGGTGAGACGGTCAGCGCGGGAGACGTGATTACTCTTTATGTGAGCCAGGGAGCCGAAGAGACGGAAGAGGATGCCGAGGTAGAGTATAAGACACTCTGGAGCGTGACGGGTTATACTGTGGAGAGGGCCGAGGAAGCGCTGGAAATGCTGGGACTGACAGCTGCCTACGCGTATGAGTCCAGTGATACTATCAGCGAGGGACTGGTTACACGCACAAGTGCAGATGATACGGATGGGCTGGTGCCAAAGGGAAGCACGGTCACGATCTATATCAGTACGGGTCCGTCGACGTCTGACTCATCGGACGATGACAATATTACGATTATAGACGATGATGATTCGTCTTCCTCCGATACGACGTCCTCAGACACAACAGCATCCGATACAACATCCTCAGATACGACGTCATCTGATACGTCGACAGATACGTCATCTTCCGATGCATCGACAACCTCAGGCACGGATTCCTCCTCGAGCAGCTCCAGCGCGAACGTGAGCGGAACCTGGCAGTGCAACGCCTCTTTGAGTACTCCTTCGGGGTATACCGGACAGCCGGTAAGAATTACGCTGGTTCAGAATGATACGGAGACGACAGTATTTGAAGGGACGACGACCTTCCCCTACCTGCTTCAGGTGGCCGGGATAGATGGGGAGACGACCGGTACCGCGTATGTTTATCTGCTGGATGAAGAGACAGGTGAGGTGACCAGTACGATCCAGTACTCCGGGATTACGTTCAGCGAAGTCTCATAGCAGCAGTGGACGGCGGATAGTGGTTGAGTGACAGCAAACGACGATTGACAACAGGAAATAGACTGGACGCAATGGTGAATGAATGCAGGGCAAGATAATCAGAGGGGTCGGCGGGTTTTATTATGTACATGCCGCTGACGGGGAAGTTTATGAGTGCAGGGCAAAAGGAATTTTCCGCAAGGAGAAGGTGAAGCCGCTGGTTGGCGATGATGTGGAGATTTCTGTACTGGATGCTGCCCAAAAGGCCGGGAATGTTGACCGGCTGCTTCCGCGCAGAAACGCGCTGATCCGGCCAGCGGCCGCCAATGTGGATCAGGCGATGGTCGTGTTCGCGGTCACACATCCCCACCCGAATCTGAACCTGCTGGATCGGTTCCTGATTCTGATGAACCACCAGGACATTCCGGTGATTGTCTGCTTTAACAAGACGGATCTGGCAGAGGAGAATCAACCCCATGTGCTGGAGGAGATTTACCGGGGCTGCGGCTGTGAGGTTTGTTTTGTAAGCGTAGAGAAGAATGAGGGCCTTGAGCGGGTGCGTTCCCTGCTGGAAGCAAAAACGACTGTGCTGGCAGGCCCTTCCGGTGTAGGAAAATCCTCTTTGACAAATTGCTTCCTGTCCGAGCGGCGGATGGAGGTCGGAGAGATCAGCAGGAAAATTGACCGGGGAAAGCACACGACCCGGCATACCGAGCTGCTCGTGCTCCGGCAGACGGATGATTTTACGGCGCCGAGCTATCTTCTGGATACGCCGGGATTCAGTTCGCTGTTTCTGCAGGATATCGAGTATGAGGAATTAAAGAGCTTTTTTTATGAGTTTGACCCTTATGAGGCAGACTGCAGGTTTCAGGGCTGCATGCATTTAAAGGAGCCTGACTGCGCGGTAAAGGAGGCCGTAGAAAGAGGGGAAATTCATCGTGCAAGATACGAAAGCTATGAGCTTCTGGCAGAGGAATTAAAAACCAGAAAGAAAAAATACCGAACATCATAAAACGGGAGAACGGATATGAACCGGAAAAATATTTTGGCGCCTTCCATACTGGCGGCAGACTTTAAAGCACTTGGGCAAGAGATCGATACCGTGACGAAGGCGGGAGCCGAATACCTGCATATAGATGTGATGGACGGAGTGTTCGTCCCCAGCATTTCCTTCGGGATGCCTGTGATTTCATCAATTCGTCCGGCGGCGGACTGTGTGTTTGACGTACATCTGATGATCGTGGAGCCGGAGAAATATATCCGGGATTTTGCCGGCTGCGGGGCAGACAGCATTACCGTCCATGCGGAAAGCGCCCGGCATCTGCAGAGAATCATTCATGATATTAAAGAGATGGGGCTGCGCGCAGGAGTCGCTCTGAGTCCGGCCACCCCTCTGTGCGCCCTGGATTATGTACTCCCATATCTGGATATGGTACTGATTATGACGGTCAACCCGGGCTACGGCGGACAGGCCTACATCCCGGAAATGACCGGAAAAATCCGCACCCTGCGCCGGAAGGCGCTGGAGCTGGGCCTGGATCTCGACATTGAAGTAGACGGCGGCATCAACGAGCGCACGCTCGAAGAAGTACTCCGGGCCGGCGCGAATGTCTGCGTGGCAGGATCCGCTGTATTTGAGGGAGACCGGACAGGGAATGTGCAGAAAATGCTGAGGGTGATGTCGCGATATACATCTTATGAAACGGATTGATTTTTTGCTCAGAGTCATGATGCAGGAGAGGAAAAATCCGGGCAGATTTGAGATATAAAAACGTAGACAGGATATTTCTGGCAGGATTATCTTAAAAACGAAGACAGATGTCCCTGGCAGGATGATTATCTGTAAAAACACAGGCGTGCCATGCAGATAAGGCTGTGCTTGAAATATTGGAACGGAAACCAGGCGCACGAATATATGGTTACCTGAGAATAACAAACAGACAGAGGTATACGAATATGAAGCTGGGAATTATCGGATTGCCGAACGTCGGCAAAAGTACATTGTTTAACTCTCTTACAAAGGCCGGAGCGGAGGCGGCGAATTACCCCTTCTGCACGATCGACCCGAACGTGGGTGTGGTAGCTGTCCCGGACGAGCGGCTCGGTCTGCTTGCGGATCTTTATCATTCTGCTAAGGTGACGCCGGCGGTGATCGAGTTTGTCGATATCGCCGGCCTTGTAAAGGGAGCGTCAAAGGGAGAAGGACTGGGGAACCAGTTTCTGGCAAATATCCGCGAGGTAGACGCGATCGTCCATGTGGTGCGCTGCTTTGAGGATTCCAATGTGATCCATGTAGACGGGACGGTCGACCCGGTCCGTGACATCGAGACGATCAATCTGGAGCTGATTTTTTCTGACCTGGAAATTCTGGAACGCCGCATTGCGAAAACCGGTCGTGCGGCGAACAATAATAAAACGGCGGCGAAGGAGGTGGCTCTTCTTAAGGCGTTGAAAGCGCATCTGGAGGATGGAAACCTCGCCATTACGTATCAGACAGAGGACGAGGATGAGCTGGCATGGCTGGCCGAATACAACCTGCTCACGGCGAAACCCGTCATTTTTGCGGCAAACGTGGATGAGGATGATCTTGCCGACGATGCCGCATCCAATCCACATGTGCAGAAGGTACGCTCCTACGCGGCCATGTCCGGCAGTGAGGTCTTCGTGATCTGCGCGAAGATCGAAGAGGAAATTTCGGAACTGGAGGACGATGAAAAACAAATGTTTCTGGAGGATCTGGGATTGAAAGAGTCCGGACTGGAGAAACTGATAAAGGCGAGCTACAGCCTGCTCGGATTGCTGAGCTTTCTGACTGCCGGCGAGACTGAGACTCGCGCATGGACGATCAAAAAGGGCATGAAAGCCCCGCAGGCTGCGGGCAAGATCCACTCGGACTTTGAGCGCGGCTTTATCCGTGCGGAGGTTGTCAATTACCGCGACCTGTTAGACTGCGGCTCTCTTTCCGCAGCAAAAGAAAAGGGCCTGGTCGGGCTGGAAGGAAAAGACTATGTTGTGAAGGACGGCGATGTGATCCTTTTCCGATTCAACGTATGAGGTGATACACGATGGAAGGCACCATCCGGTTCCCGCATCTGGGAATCACGCTGACACATGTGATCAAAAGCTTCCAGGTGGGCGGACTGGAAATCGCCTGCTATGGAGTGGTTTTGTCCGTCGCGATGATGACCGGCCTGTGGCTGGTTATGAGAGTGGCGAGGGCGACCGGGCAGAAGGAAGAGGATTATTTCGACCTGGGAATCGTGGCAATCCTTGTGGCTCTGGTGTGCGCGAGGATTTACTATGTTGTGTTTTCCTGGGATTATTACAGCACTCATCTGACAGAAATTGTGAACCTCCGCAAAGGGGGACTGGCGATCTATGGCGGTGTGATCGGCGGCGTGCTCTCGGTGCTGGTGTTTGGCCATATCCGTAAGCTCAATTACCGTCTGGCACTGGATACCATGTCCGTCGGACTGGTGTGGGGACAGGCGCTGGGAAGATGGGGCAACTTTTTTAACCGGGAGGCATTCGGAGATTATACAGATAACCTGTTCGCGATGCAGCTACCTCTGAGTGATGTCAGGGCTTCGGAAATCACGGACGCGATGCGTGCGCATCTGGAAACCATCGATGGAGTCGAGTACATCCAGGTACATCCCACATTCCTCTATGAATCGCTCTGGAACCTGGGAGTGCTGGCGATTCTTCTGTTTCTTACCTTTTCGAGGAGAAAAAAGTGGAAGAGCAGGATGGACACTCTGCAAAAGGAAGCCTCCTGTCAGGAGACGTTCTGCCGCGAAAATGCCTCTTCTGAAGCTTCCGGGATTAGAACGCATAAGGAAGCAGGATCCGGAAGCGGCGAGGGGGATATCTTTCTGACATATCTGCTGCTGTACGGAGTTGGCCGCTTCTGGATTGAAGGCCTGCGCACGGACCAGCTGATCCTGTTCGGAACCGGACTGCCGGTATCTCAGGTACTCTCAGCTATCCTTGCAGTGGTCTCGCTGATACTTCTGATTATTGGAAAATTGCGGAGAACAAAGGAAAATGACCCAAAAGGAACGATTAATGAAACAGATTGAGCATGAAAGAACACGACTGGATTTTCTCATTGGAAATGGGGGAAAAGTGGAGGAAATCTACCGGCAGAGCCTGATTGTAGACCGGCTGGTGGAGCGATATATGGAGCTTGCGACCGCGTAAGTGGTATCTTATGGCGGGCAGAGTTTGCCGAGAAAAAACACAGGAGAATGAGAACTGGCAGGAGACAAAAGAAGTCTCCTGCCTTTTTTTCCTATGATGCGCAGAGCCGGGTAAGGAATTATTCCAATATTTTACCTAACCTGGATAAACCGGAGCCGAAATATTGCCATTTTGCGCAAATAATCGTTTTTAAGTGCCTAAAGCCACAAGATGTTGTGACTGGTCAAAAAAGATAAAGCAAATGGAGGATTTCCTGGAGATAATTATAAATTTATGCTTGTTTTTTCTGAAAATCTGGGGTATCATAAGCATCAGGTGGTAGAAAGTGGAACTTTGTGGAGGATACATGGAGGATTGTGGGAGATCATTCCGTGGATCAGCCCGACGAAGAAGGTGCATCATGATGTTTATGGGCGAATACAATCACACGATTGATTCCAAAGGCAGACTGATCATCCCGGCAAAATTCAGAGAGCTTTTAGACGACGAATTTATTGTGACGAAGGGATTGGATGGATGCCTCTTTGGGTTCCCCAAAGCGGAGTGGGACATTTTCGAAGGAAAGCTGCGCAAACTGCCGCTTACACAGAAAAACGCCAGAAAATTTACACGATTCTTTACGGGAAGTGCGACCACATGCGAACTGGACAAGCAGGGGAGAATTCTCTTACCTCAGAATTTAAGAGAGTTTGCGAAGCTGGATAAGGATGTGGTGCTCTCAGGCAGCGTGAATCGTATTGAAATCTGGGATAAAGCGACGTGGGTCGAGTACAATGCTTACGATGATGTAGATGAAATCGCCGAGCAGATGTCAGATTTGGATTTAACCATTTAAAACAGGGCATGCCAGTGAACGGAAACGCAGCTGTTTTACATTTCACAGACGGTTGTAAGACTGGCAGGACCCTCCTGGGGAGGATTATATGGAATTTAATCACAAATCAGTACTTCTGAACGAGTGCATTGAGGAACTGCGGATAAAGCCAGATGGGATTTATGTGGACGGTACGCTTGGAGGCGGCGGACATTCTCTGGAAATATGTAAACGGCTGACCGGGGGAGGGAGGCTGATCGGCATTGACCAGGATGAGGACGCGGTCGCCGCGGCCGCACGGCGTTTGGATGAGTTTAAGGATCGCGTGACGATTATACGCAGCAATTTCTGCTATATGAGGGACGAGCTCCGCAAGCTCGGTGTGGCATCTGTAGATGGAGTTGTTTTGGATCTGGGGGTCTCCTCTTACCAGCTTGACACTGCAGACAGAGGATTTACTTACCGGGAGGACGTACCTCTCGATATGAGGATGGACCGACGTCAGAGCCGTACGGCGGCAGATATTGTGAATGATTACAGCGAGATGGAGCTATACCGCGTCATCCGCGACTATGGGGAAGAAAAATTCGCAAAGAATATTGCCAGACATATCGTCATCGCCCGCAAAGAAAAAAGACTGGAAACAACTGGGGAGTTAATTCATGTTATAAAAGCGGCGATACCGATGAAAGTGCGGGCTGTAGGAGGACACCCGGCCAAAAAAACATTTCAGGCTATCCGTATAGAACTGAACCGGGAGCTGGAGGTTCTGGAAGAATCTCTGGAGGATATGGTGGATCTGCTGAATGAGGGCGGACGCATCTGCGTGATTACCTTTCATTCGCTGGAGGACCGGATTGTGAAAAGCAAATTCCGGTATCTGGAAAATCCATGCACCTGTCCGAAGGAATTTCCGGTATGTGTATGCGGGAAAAAATCAAAAGGAACTGTGATTACACGGAAACCGATTCTTCCCTCACAGGAAGAAGTGGAGATAAACAACCGGGCAAAAAGCGCAAAACTTCGAGTCTTTGAAAGAGGGAGGCAGCTATGGCAGGAACAGGATACGCAAGGGGAACTTCTTCGAATGGCCGGCGCGGGCAGACGCAGACGGGAAACGGAAACCAGAATATCTACACCTATGTAGATGGAACGGCAGTACGGCAGCTCGATATTGCTCCGTTTCCTGCAGGACGCGAGCTCCCTGTGGAGCATGAGTTTCCCGCCGGGGAGGAGCCAAAAAGAGAGGTCAGTGCGGCTACGCAGAGAAACCGTGAGCGTACGCTTCAGATGAACCTTCCTTATGTGCTTTTTCTCACAGCAGCAGCTGTTATCACAGTGTTTGTCTGTGTGAACTTCCTGCAGCTGCGCGCGAAAAATACCATCCTTCAGGAGGAGGTGGCTTCGCTGGAAGCAGAGCTGGACTCCGCGATTCTGGATAATGACTCAGAATACAACCGCGTGATGAACAGTGTGGATCTGGAATATGTCAGGGAAGTGGCGGTCAATGAGCTGGGCATGCAGCTCGCCACCACGTCGCAGATCGTAACCTATACAGTGGAAGACAGTGATTATGTAAGACAATATTCTGAGATACCCGAAGAGTAGGAGAATAGATTTGACTGGTCGAGTAAAAAAAGAACGCAGATTTTCAAAACGAATGCAAATCAAGCTTCTGGCTGTGTTTGCATTCGTTTTGTGCGGATTAGTGGTATTGCTGCTTCGCATCGTTCAGATCAATGTTACGGATGGAAGCAGCTACGCGAAGCAGGTGCTTTCACAGAATAATTATGACAGTGAGACGCTCCTGGCCCGGAGAGGGGAAATCCAGGACACGAACGGCCGCGTGCTGGCCTACAGTGAGAAGGTCTACAACCTGGTGCTGGACTGCTATGCGGTAAACCAGAACCAGGAAGAATATCTGGAGCCTACGGTGGAGGTGCTCAGTGAATACTTTGGACTGGACGAGACATACCTGAGGAATCTGCTCACCGCTGACGCGACAAAAAACAGTCAGTATCAGATTCTGAGTGTAAAGGCGGAGGATGAGGATCAGTATCTGACCGAGGATGAGAAGAGCGCTTATGAGGATTATATCGAAGAATATGAGGGCATATCTTCGAAGGAGTTAAGCGAGTCGGAGAAGGAGGAGAAGGAAAAACGCTCCCTGGTGACTGGCGTCTGGTTTGATGAAAAGTATATTCGCCATTATCCCCTGACTTCGCTCGCAAGCAATACGATCGGATTTGCCAACAGCCTGGGAGACGGAATCGTCGGGCTTGAGGCTTATTACGACGAGCAGCTGCAAGGGACCAACGGACGTATTTTTGGATACCTTAATGAGGATACAGAATATCAGACAAAGACGATTGCGCCGGAAAACGGGTATACGCTGGTGACAACGCTGGATGTGAATATTCAGGAAATGGTGGAGGATGCAATTGCCGAGTTTGACGAAACCTATGGGGATGATACGGACGACGGCACTGCGAAGCATGGGGCGTTGAATGTCGGCGTCGTGGTGATGGATCCGAATACGGGCGGAATCCTGGCGATGGCGACTAACCAGAGCTATGATCTGGAGGATCCGGAAAGTGTCATCTATGACTGGTACACGGAATCTGAGATTACGGAGATGAAAAATACGGTGGCTTACACCAACGAGGATGGCACAGAGACCAGCCTGTATACGACGACTCTTTATGACCTGTGGGGAAATTTCTGTGTATCGGACAGCTTTGAGCCAGGATCAACCTATAAGCCGATTACGATCGCGGCCGCACTGGAAATCGGCGCGATCACGACAGACGATACATTTACCTGCGACGGAGGCGAATACATCACCGACACCGAAATCCACTGTGATGTTTATCCGGGCGCCCATGGGCTGGAAACGCTGGAGGATGCTCTGGTAAATTCCTGTAATGACGCGTTGATGCAGATTGCGGCTAAAATGCATGTTTCTAATTTCCTCAAGTATCAGTCGCTGTTTAATTTTGGAAAGAAGACGGGCATTGATCTGCCGGATGAGTCTACGGGTGTTATCTATACGCAGTCTACCATGAATGAGGTCGAGCTGGCGACCTGCTCCTTCGGACAGGGCTTTACCTGCACGATGATCCAGGAAATCGCTGCTTTTTCCGCAGTCATTAACGGCGGATACTATTATCAGCCACATGTTGTGGACAAGATCCTCGACGAGGACGGCGCGATTGTCAAAGACAATTCCTCGCTGCTTCTGAAGCAAATAATTTCATCCTCTACCTCTGATACTCTGAAGGAGTATCTGGAGAGTGTCGTGGAGGATGGTACGGGGCAGAAAGCGCGTGTGCCGGGCTACCGTGTCGGCGGCAAAACCGGTACGGCTGAAAAAATTGACTCTGATACAAAGGAACGCGCGGACGGTCTTTATCTGGTATCCTTTATCGGCGCAGCGCCGATCAACGACCCGGAGGTTGTGATTTATGTGGTTGTCGATGAGCCGAATGTGGAAAACCAGGCAAGCAGCAGCTACGCACAGAAGCTGTTTCAGACCATCGCTCTGGAGCTTTTCCCTTATCTCGGGATTACAGCGACAGAGGAGATCACTGACAGCCTGCTCGCCGAGCTGGGGCTGACGGAGGATGATGTGGCTGAAGTGGATTCGGTTGTGACCTTCCAGGCCTTTGACTCCTATGGCAATCTGTATAACAACGCGCGTGTTGTGGACGGCGAAGTCGTGGATGAAAATGGAAACGCGATCGCTGGCGCTTATGTGGCAGAGGACGGGACCGTCTATGACGGCTATATGAATGCAGTGTCCAGCATAGCCACGGACGACAGCGAGGAGGAAGAGGAGATTGCCAGCAATCCGGATATGGCCGCTCCGCTTGATGAAAATTCCTCTGACACTTCCGGTTCTACTACCGTGGATCCGACCGACATTCCGGAGGAGGACGAGGAGGATTAAAATGATACGTGTGCCACTGGTACAGAGCAAAGTCGCAAAGTAAAACGGCTTACGTCGTTTACTATAAGAATAAAACAGAATAAAACTATGAATGCATGAAACTGAGAATGTATGAAGCTTACAATACATGAAACTGATATGAAACTGAGAATGCATGAATACTTCTCTCCGGGAATACACTGTTATGAAATGGGTTGCTCCAGGGATGTGAAGAAAGTACCGCCTAAACACGAAGTGCTTTATATGGGGGATTTTCACAGCCTGGGGCGATGCCGGACGGAGCGGAGAGCATGCAAAAAACACGAACCTTTCACCGCAGGAAAATTCTTCTGATTTATGCCGTTTGTGCGGCGGCTCTGCTGGCTCTGGCCGGCAGACTGGCGTATCTGATGATTGCCCGGTCGGACTATTATATGGAACTCGCTGAGGATCTCCACGAGCGGGAGCGGCCGATCAAGGCGGCGCGTGGGAGAATTCTGGACCGTAATGGAGTGATCCTTGCGGATAACCGCACTGTCTGCACGGTTTCGGTTATCCACAGTCAGATCACGGATGCGGAGAAGGTGATCGAGGTGCTCAGCGAGGAGCTAGGCCTTGATGAGGAGAGTGTGCGCGCACGGGTGGAGAAGAACAGCTCGATGGAGCGCGTCAAAACCAATGTGGATAAGGAAATCGGCGACAGGATCCGTGCCTATGGTCTGGACGGTGTAAAGGTAGACGAGGATTACCGGCGTACCTATCCGTTCGGAAGTATGGCTTCCAAGGTACTGGGCTTTACGGGCTCGGATAATCAGGGAATCATTGGCCTGGAGGTCGAATATGAGGATGTTCTCGCCGGTACGCCGGGGACCATCCTCACGCTGACCGACGCGCGGGGAATCGAAATCGAGGACGAGGCAGAGACACGCGTGGAACCTGTTGCCGGGAATGACCTGACGACCAGCCTGGATTACAACATTCAGCAGTATGTGGAGCAGAAGGCGTACCAGGTTCTGGAGGAAAAACAGGCGGAGAGCGTTTCCATTCTGGTTATGGACCCGCGCAGCGGCGAGATTCTGGCGATGACCAATGTCCCGGAATTTGACCTGAACGATCCGTACACGCTGACCGAGCTGTTTCTGGAAATAAATTATGATGGGACTGAATCTGATAACAGTGCGTCGGATGAATCGGATGCGGAAGATATGGCGGCAACGGCGGCTGGGGCACTTTCCGATGAAGAACTGCAGGATTTGCTCAATCAGATGTGGCGAAATGGCTGCATTAACGATACTTACGAACCCGGCTCGACCTTTAAAATTATCACGGCGGCCGCGGGACTGGAGGAGGGCGTCGTGAGTCTGGATGATACCTTCTACTGTCCGGGTTATAAAATCGTGGACGACCGCCGCATCCGCTGTCACAAGACGGTGGGGCATGGCTCGGAGACCTTCCTGGAGGCAGCACAGAATTCCTGCAACCCGGTTTTTATTGAGGTGGGATTGCGGCTGGGTGTGGCGAACTATTTTAAATATTTCAACCAGTTTGGCCTGAATGAAAAGACCGGGATCGACCTGCCGGGAGAGGCGGCAACGATCATGCATCGGGAGGAAAATGTCGGCCAGGTGGAGCTTGCCACCATTTCCTTCGGTCAGTCCTTTCAGATCACGCCGATACAGCTGATTACGACCGTGAGCTCCATTATCAACGGGGGAACCCGGGTTACGCCTCATTTCGGGGTGAGCGTCAGCGATGCGGATGGCATGCTGGTGGAGGTTTACCAGTATGAGGATGATACGAGGATTCTTTCAGAAGAGACCTCTGAAACCATGCGTTATCTTCTGGAGCAGGTCGTTGACGGCGGCTCAGGCAAGAATGCTTATATTGAAGGCTACCGTATCGGAGGGAAAACAGCCACGTCCGAGACCCTTCCGCGCGGGCAGGGCAGATATATCTCTTCTTTTATTGGCTTCGCCCCGGCTGACGATCCGCAGGTGATCTGCCTGTGCGTGATCAACAACCCGCAGGGCACCTACTATGGCGGCACAATCGCCGCTCCGGTCGTAAAAGATATTTTCGAGAACATCCTTCCTTATCTGGGAATAGAAGCCAGTGAGTCTGAAACCAGTGAGTAGTGAGTAGTGGTTAGAGGGTAGTGGCCAGTGACCAGCGATTGGTCAGGGAGGAAGCAGCGATGCCGGGTTGATGGCTGAGAATGTTCGGACGATGATTTATGATTCAGTAGTTACGTGTGGCTGTGAATATCAGATTTTGATTGCGTATATGGAAGGTTTGTGGTAAAAATAGAAAATGCGGCAGAGGAGATCTTCGATTACGAATTTCGGATGATTCGCCGAGGTTCAGCGAGGGGGCATTTCATTTCCACTACGAGGAGGAGAGGCAGTATGAAGTTGAATCCTGATATTTTTATTCCGCTATTTGCGGCATTTGTGGTCAGTGTGATTTTGGGACCTTTTGTGATTCCGTTTTTACGGAAGCTGAAGGTCGGACAGACGGAACGGGAGGAAGGCGTGCAGTCACATTTGCAGAAGGCCGGCACGCCGACCATGGGCGGTGTGATTTTTCTGATCAGCATTACATTGATTTCTCTGTTTTATGTCGGGCGCTATCCGAGAATCATTCCTGTCCTGTTTCTGATCCTGGGATTCGGGCTGATCGGATTTCTGGATGATTATCTGAAGGTCGTGATGCGCCGGTCGGACGGGCTGTATCCGAGACAGAAAATGCTGGGGCAGATTATCGTGACCACGATTTTTATCATTTATATCTGGGTGATGGACAAGTCCTGCCTGGAGATGATTATTCCCTTTACCGGAGGTTTCACGCTGACGGCTGATTCGTTCGGAGGCTTTTTTAAGTATCTGGCGATTCCCCTTTCTTATTTCGTGATTATCGGGACGGTCAACGGAGTTAATTTTACCGACGGACTGGACGGTCTTGCGAGCAGTGTGACACTGATGGTGGCCATCTTTTTTACAGCTGCTTCCATGATCCTCAGCGGCGGCATCGAGCCGATCACAGCGACTGTGGCTGGCGCACTGATCGGATTCCTTCTGTTTAATGTATATCCGGCACAGGTTTTTATGGGTGATACCGGCTCTCTTGCGCTCGGCGGCTTTGTCGCAGGGTGCGCATATCTGCTGCAGCTGCCGATCTTTATTCTGATCATCGGCCTGGTTTACCTGATTGAAGTGCTTTCAGTCATCATTCAGGTGACTTATTTCAAGAAAACCGGTGGGAAACGATTCTTCAAAATGGCGCCGATCCATCACCATTTTGAACTTTGCGGATGGTCGGAGACCAGGATTGTGACGGTATTCGCGGTTGTGACCGCATTCCTGTGCCTGCTGGCGCTGTATGCACTGGGATGAGAGAGAAGGATAGGAGGCAAAAGAATAATATGGATTTTACAAATAGCCGTGTCCTTGTATTTGGCGCGGGAATCAGCGGAATCGGCGCGGCACGGCTGCTTATATCCAGTTCGGCCGCTGAGGTGATTTTGTATGATGGAAATGAAAAGCTGGATCCGGACGAGCTGAAAGCGAAGATTGCCAAGAAGAGAACGAATTTTTCCGAGTCCGCCGGCGGGCAGCTGCTTGTCATTCTGGGGGAACTGCCGAAGGATGTCATGGACAGGATCAATCTCGTCGTTTTAAGCCCGGGCGTGCCGACGGATCTGCCTCTGGTGAATGAGATGCGTTCCAGAGGAATCCGCATCTGGGGCGAGGTGGAGCTTGCCTGGGAATGCGGCCGGGGAGATGTGCTTGCCGTCACCGGGACGAATGGCAAAACGACGACGACGAGCCTGCTCGGTGAGATTATGGAGAATTATGTCGGACGCGATGACAATGCTGCACAGGCAGGCTCTTCTTTATGCTCTCCTTTGACGGGCCAGGATTTACGGAAAGACCGTGTATTCGTGGTCGGCAACATCGGCAACCCATACACGGAGGCCGCCCTTTTGATGACGGAGTCCTCTGTTACGGTTGCGGAAATTTCCAGCTTCCAGCTGGAGACGATTGAGCGTTTCGCGCCGAAGGTGAGCGCGATTCTCAATATTACGCCGGATCATCTGAACCGCCATCATACGATGGAGGAGTACATACGTGTCAAGGAGCTGATCACGAAAAATCAGGGTGAACAGGACACCTGTGTCCTGAATTATGAGGATGAAATTCTCAGAGAATTTGGAAAGACGCTGCAGACAAAGGTCATTTATTTCAGTAGTCTGCATAAACTGGAAAAGGGGATGTACCTGGACGGGGACAACATCTGCCACAGTGACGGCGTGACAGAGACGGTGCTTTGCTCTGTGAAGGAGTTGAATATTCTGGGCCGGCATAATCATGAGAATGTGATGGCGGCCGCGGCGATGGCGTTAGCGTATGGTGTGCCGCCGGAAGTCGTCCGAATGAGTGTCTGCGCGTTTCAGGCGGTGGAACACCGAATTGAGTATGTGACCGAAAAGCATGGCGTTGTTTATTACAACGACTCAAAGGGAACCAACCCGGATGCGGCAATTAAGGGAATCCAGGCGATGGACCGGCCGACCCTGCTGATCGGCGGCGGTTACGATAAAAATTCGTCTTATGAAGAATGGATTCATGCATTTGACGGAAAAGTAAGATACCTGGTACTGATCGGGCAGACGAGGGAAAAGATTGCCCAGGCGGCAAGAAAATGCGGATTTGAAAATTGCGTGCTGGCGGATTCTCTGGAAGAAGCCGTGGCATTCTGCGCGGCACATGCAGACAGCGGGGACGCGGTACTGCTTTCCCCGGCGTGCGCCAGCTGGGGCATGTTCCCCAATTATGAGGTGCGCGGCAGGCGTTTTAAAGAACTGGTAAATCAGCTGACCTAATGGGGTGAGAATCTGACCGGACGTCCTGTTATAGAAAATCAATCCGGAAGCCGTTTCCGTGAGGGCGCTTCTGACGGTGTGCTGCTGCTTGCGGTCTTGCTGCTGGGAGGCTTTGGACTGGCTGTCCTGTACAGCGCGAGCTCGTACAATGGGCAGGTTCGCTTTGGCGATGCGGCCTGGTATTTAAAGAAGCAGTTTTTTGCAATGACACTTGGCCTTGCGGCAATGTATGTCGTCTCCCGCGTGGATTATCACGAATTGAAAAGAATCTCCGGCGCCGTCTATCTGCTTTCTATTGCGCTTTCCGGTGCGGTGCTGCTGTTCGGGGACGCGTACAACGGATCCCGGCGCTGGCTGTCCATAGGGCCGCTGTCCTTTCAGCCGGCCGAATTCGCGAAACCGGCCGTAATTCTGCTGCTGGCTGGTATGGTAGATTCCATGAAAAAGAAGCATCAGGGACTGATGATTGTCTCGGTCTTTGGTATGGTTCTGCCGATTGTCGCCCTGGTAGGGACGAACAACCTGAGCACGGCGGTGATCATTCTGGGAATCGCTGTGATCATGATCTTTATCTCCAACCCCAGATATCTGCCCTTTCTGGGGCTGATTCTCGCCGGCGGCGTCTTTCTGGGGATTTTTTTAAGCCTGGAATCCTACCGGCTGGAGCGTCTGGCGATCTGGAGGAACCCGGAGCTTTACGAGAAAGGATACCAGACACTGCAGGGGCTTTACGCGATCGGCTCCGGAGGCCTGTTCGGGCTGGGCTTTGGCAGCAGCCTGCAAAAGCTTGGATTTGTGCCGGAGGCGCAGAACGATATGATTTTTTCCATCATCTGCGAGGAAATGGGGCTTGTGGGAGCCGTCTGCCTGATTTTACTGTTTTTACTGCTGCTCTGGAGATTTATGGTCATTGCCACGCACGCCCCGGACCTGTTTGGCTCCCTGATCGCGGCAGGCATCATGGGTCACCTTGCGATCCAGGTCATTTTAAATATCGCGGTCGTCACTAATACGATTCCGAATACCGGCATCACGCTCCCGTTTGTGAGCTATGGAGGCACCTCCATCCTGTTTTTGTTTGCGGAGATGGGGCTGGGACTTTCCGTAAGCCGGTTTTGTGTCTGGCCGGGCAAACGCAGATAGAAAAACGACTTACGTCGTTTGCTATATATAAATATTCAGAGAAGGTCGTCTTTGCGTCTGCCGCGAAGACCGCAGGAAAACGTACAGCAAGCTGTTTCCTGTGCACCTTAGCAGTGCTTCCTGCATAGTATGAATATACAGGGGACGGAGTCTTTTGTCTCATGTATTAGCGCCGCCCAAACGCGAAGCGTTTTTAAAATGGCGGCGCGACCTGCCCCTCGCCGGGTTATGCCCCTCGCCGGGTGGCATCCCACGCTTCGCATGGGATATTCGCCGAGCGAAGCGAGGGGGCGATTCCATTCTTGCTATGGAGGAAAACTGATTGAGCTATCTGAAAATTGTGGGAAAGCGTCCGCTTGCGGGGGAGATCACCGTGCAGGGTTCTAAAAACGCTGCATTGCCCATCCTGGCCGCCTGCCTGATCGGGGAAGGTCCCTGTGTGATTGATAATTGTCCCCGGATCCGGGATGTGGAGGACACCTTGTTTATTCTGAACCGGCTGGGCGTCGGAACGAAAAGGAGCAAAGCGGCTGTAAGTGTGGATGCCTCCGAACTTCGGAATGTTTCTGTCTGCGGCCTGCAGGCGGAAAGAATTCGTTCTTCTGTCTTGTTTTCAGGGGCGCTTCTTGGTAGAATGGGTGAAGCAGTGTTTCCCCTGCCCGGCGGATGTGCGATTGGCAGTCGGCCGATTGATCTTCATCTGGAAGTGATGAGGGCGCTGGGCGCACATATTTCTATAGAAGAAGGAATCATTCATGCCAACGCGAAGACTCTGCGGGGATGCCGCATCAGGCTGCGTGCATTGAGCGTGGGTGCAACGGAAAACGGCATTCTGGCGGCGGTTTGCGCGGATGGGGAGACAGTCATCGAAAATGCGGCCAGGGAGCCTGAAGTGGAGGAACTCTGCCGGTTTCTCGTACTGCGCGGCGCGAAAATTTTCCGCTCCCCGGACGGCGCACTCCACATAGAGGGGAAACAGCCGCTTTCCCCAGTAAGGTTTTCTTTGCAGCCGGACCGGATCGTGGCGGGGACTTATCTGTGCGCCGTGGCGTGCTGCGGAGGGCGGATACGCATCTGCAATCTGCCATTTCAGGAAATGGAGACACCGATCGGGATCCTGCGAAAAATGGGGATGGACGTGGATCAGGACGGCAGTGTAAGAGCGGAGCTTCCTCTTAAGGGGATTGCCCATCTGGCGACCGCCCCCTATCCGGGCTTTCCCACGGATCTGCAGCCTCCGCTGATGGCGGCACTGTGTACGGCTGACGGGCAAAGCCGGATCTGCGAGACAGTTTTTGATAATCGGCTCACGATTGCGCGGCAGCTGCGCAAAATGGGTGCGCATATTGAGATCAGAGAGAATTGCGCGGCGATTGACGGTACCGCGTGTCTGCATGGAGGGACCGTATCTGCCCCGGATCTCAGGGGAGGCGCGGCACTGGTATGCGCCGCACTGGGCGCGAAGGGCGAAACGGTGCTTGGAGGCTATGAATATATTGCCCGTGGCTATGAGAATATCTGCCGCGACCTGAAGAAGCTGGGAGCGGACATTCATCTGACAGAAGGTATAACAGACTTATGAGAAGTAAAAGAAAACGGCGGTTTAAAAATTTTTTCCTTCTTCTGGCGGTCGTCCTGATACTGCTGGCCGGACTGCTTATTCTTCGGGTGAGGAAGCTGACCGTCTCAGGAAACAGTCGTTATTCGGCGGAGACAATCAAGGACGATCTGATCACGGATTTTTTATCCGGAAATACGCTGATCCTCTGGTGGACCCATAAGGACGGCACGGTTCCAGATACGATGCCCTATCTGGAATCATTGAAGATTGAGATCAAATCACCGTTTTCGGTCACTGTCAAAGTCACAGAAAAGGAGCTTGTCGGATATTTTGACACGGGAAGCTATGCCTATTTTGACACGGATGGGATTGTGCTGGACATTACGGATGAGCTCTACGATGGGATTCCGGTGATCACGGGAGCTACTGTCGGAGAATTTACTCTGTATCAAAAGGTGCCGACGGAAAGCAGTTCTACGCTGCGGACCATTCTCAGTCTGCTGGAGCTTTTAGAATACCAGGATCTGACGGCAGATGAAATCCGGTTCTCAGATAATTCGGAAATTACGGTTTACATTGGTTATATTGAGGCGGAGCTGGGTCAGGATGAATACCTGGAGGAAAAGGTGGCGAATCTGAAGGCTATTCTGGATACCTTCACCAGTACGACTGCCGGCACACTCCATCTGGAAAACGTGACCGGGAAAAATGAGGATATCACGTTTTCGCCTTCTGACGAGGTGATTATAGAGACAGAGACAGAAGAGACGCAGGAGCAGGAAAGTGAAACGGACTCATCTGCAGCGGAAAGCTCCGATACTGCCGGGACGGACACGGGTACCACGGATACCTCGACTCTGAGTGGGATTACGACGGACGGCAGTGCTGTGAGTGGGCCAACCTCTTCGGGCCAGGAGGACAGTACATCATCGGGCCAGAGCGACAGGACGGGCGGCACTACGTCAGACGAGGGGGACAGTTCGGATGACACCACGTCAGACGAGGGAGAGGACTCGTATAGCAGCTCGCCGGATCAGGGAGAAGGTTCTGATGACACTTCCTCAGACTCGGACGGCACGGCAAATGATTCGGACGATTCTGACGACGGAGAGTCTGATGTGGATCTGATGGTATTTAATTCCAGCGGAGAACTGGTTTACCATGTACATGTCAGGGACGGGCTGGTGGTGGACGCTTATGGAAACGAGGTACCCGGATGCAGTGTGAACGAGGACGGTTATGTGGTTGACGCGTACTGGAACATCATTGATCCGGCTACGGGAGAGCTGATGAACTAAGATGCACTAAGATGCACGGGGAAGCCGCTCATCAGCAGAGCAGGACATCTGACCGCGTTTCGATTCAGTCCGTTTATGCCGCGTGCCAATGGCCTGCAGGGGCGTCTGGTACCGCCTGCAAAATAAAAACTGTAAAAAAATGTAAGAAAAAAATACAGAAAAGACTTGATAAATCCGGCGAGAGATTATATTATAGTAATTAGTATTTTGCGCCCGAAACACGGCAGATCGTAAACGGTTGAGTTTTAAAGCTTCGAGGCTGTGTAATTCTGGTCAGGCGCAAAGGATTTTCCGGCTGACGGCGGGATGCCGTAATACATGACATTATGCTGCTTATCATACATAAGCCGGACTGCAAAAAGGAGGAAATACGGTGCTAGAGATTATGTCAAATGAAATGGAATCAGCCGCGAAGATTATCGTGATCGGGGTCGGCGGAGCCGGAAATAATGCAGTAAACCGCATGGTTGAGGATACGATTGCCGGTGTAGAGTTCATCGGTATCAATACAGATAAGCAGGCATTGCTTCTGTGCAAGGCACCTGCTACGATCCAGATTGGCGAGAAGGTGACGAAGGGTCTTGGCGCGGGTGCGCGTCCGGAGATCGGGCAGCAGGCAGCGGAGGAGAGTACGGAGGAGATCCGGCAGGCGATCCAGGGCGCGGACATGGTATTTGTCACCTGCGGTATGGGCGGCGGTACCGGCACGGGCGCTGCTCCGGTGATTGCCGGGGTCGCGAAGGAGATGGGGATTCTGACCGTCGGCGTTGTGACGAAGCCCTTCCGCTTTGAGGCGAAGACGCGTATGAACAATGCCCTTATGGGAATAGAAAAGCTGAAAGAAAATGTGGACACGCTGATTGTCATTCCGAATGACAAGCTGCTGGAGATAGTCGACCGCCGCACGACGATGCCGGAGGCACTGAAGAAGGCAGATGAGGTGCTGCAGCAGGCAGTACAGGGCATTACTGATCTGATCAACCTGCCGGCACTGATTAACCTTGATTTTGCTGACGTGCAGACAGTTATGAAGGACAAGGGCATTGCGCATATCGGTATCGGACAGGCCAAGGGCGATGACAAGGCTCTCGAGGCAGTGAAGCAGGCAGTTTCCAGTCCGCTGCTTGAGACAACTATCCAGGGCGCGACCCATGTGATTATCAATATTTCCGGTGACATTTCCCTGATTGACGCGAATGACGCGGCAAGCTATGTTCAGGATTTGACCGGGGATGATACTAATATCATTTTTGGCGCGATGTATGACGATACCTACGCAGATGAATGCAGCATCACGGTGATCGCTACCGGTCTCGAGGATGTAAACAACGCGAAGCCGGAGAGACAGACGACCAGAAGAGGCTATACGCCTCAGCGCGAGCGCGCCACGACTGCACCGACCGGCCCGTCGACTCTTCCGAAGATGCCGAATGTGACTCCGATCCGTACCGGCTCATCAGGCAGTTCCTTAGGCACACGCGTACCGAGCGGAAAGGTACAGGAAAAAGACATCCAGATTCCGGACTTTTTAAAGAGAAGCTGAAGGATCTTAGCAGCTGTGAAGATACAAAACAGTTACAAACCAGATAAGCAAGGCCCGCGGCAAGCGGGCCTTTTTTTCGGACAGATACCAGGAACAGTTTTTTATGCGAACCGGCTGAGAATGCCCTGCTTTACTCGTTCTTCCAGCCCTCCGCGGCGGGGCGCGTGGCGCCGGAGCGAGATGTATCGAACAGCTTTTCCCGGATTGCTTCTGTGGGCATGTCAAGACCGGTCCAGAGGCGGAAAGCTGCTTCTCCCTGGTACAGCAGCATGTAAAGTCCATTTGAAACGGTACATCCGATTTTTTCCGCTTCTTCAAGCAGCCGGGTTCTGCGGGGATTGTAAATAATATCCGAAACAGTCATACCCGGGTGCAGACAGGTGAGATCCGCAAGGGGCAGCCGGTCTGTGTCCGGAGCCATGCCGACGGAGGTCGCGTTGGTCAGAAGGGAGCTTTCCCAAATTGCTGCATGGACAGATGCCTTATCATTGAGATCAATCACGTCAGCCGCGCATGAGGTTCCCCTGTTAATCTGCTCAGCCAGCCGCACGGCGTTTGCGTAGGAGCAACCGTTTTTCCGGTTCAGGATGTGCAGATTGCGGACGCCGCCAAGCGCCGCCTGTACCGCGATCGACGACGCCGCGCCGCCCGCTCCGAGCAGGGTCATCGTCTCGTCTGTGAAATCATGACCGGTTACCTGCATGGAACGGATATAGCCGATGCCGTCCGTATTGTAGCCGATCAGGCGGCCGTCCTCATTTTTGACCGTATTGACTGCGCCGATCATGCGTGCCGCTTCATCGATTTCATCGAGGTATTCCATGACGCGTTCCTTGTCCGGCATGGTCAGATTAAAGCCGAACACGTTCATGTCACGGAGCGTCCCGACGAAGGATTTTAAATCCTTGTTTTTGGTATCAAAGCAGAGATAGACATAATCAAGGTCAAGCAGCCGGAAGGATTCGTTGTACATGGCTGGGGAGATGCTGTGCGCCACGGGTGAGCCGAGCAGGCAGCCGAGGCGGGTATGACCGGAAATCTGCATAAAATAATTCCTCCTGAAGTAGAATGAGCCGCGCAAAGCCATAGAAGTAGGAAGCGCAGAACGGTAATATGGCAGCGCAGAGCCCGGATAATGGGCTTTGCTGGTATAGTATATCACCTGAAATAGAATGACACAAGAGACAAAAGGACAGGAATAATGTCAGGATTAAGCTGTCAGCATTCCGATATATACTTCTGAGAGCCGCAGTATCTAAGGAACTGTGCAAAAATAACTTGTGCGAAACTATGGAGCATACCAATATATTTAGAGCATTCTTAAACCAAACATGCACAAGTTAATTCGTAACAGTTCCTGATTCTTCGGCTGCTTGAATTATAAGCTTCAGATTATAAGCTTCTGATTCAGGATTTCTAAGAATCAGTTCAAAAGAAAAGGAGAAAAAACCGTGCAAAAAAAGAATGTCCATATTGGTTCTCTCACTCTCGGGGATGGGATTCCGAAAATCTGTGTGCCGCTCACGGCCAGGAATTTTGCGCAGATGGAGAGCCAGCTTGATAGCATCCGCATGGCACCCTGCGATATGATCGAGCTGCGTGCCGACTACTATGAAGGAGACCCGATAGAAGAGCTGGCAGCTGTCCGTGAAAGGATGCCGGGTAAGCCCATTCTCTTTACCTTCCGCACAAAGGAAGAAGGGGGGGAGTGTGCGATTTCCCGCAAGGAGTATGCCCTCCTGAATCTGCGCGCGGCCGGTCTGCCGGAAGCCACAGGTACGCCGGAAGCCACAGGTACGCCAGAAACCACAGGTACGCCGGAAGCCACCGGTCTGACGGAAACCACAGGTGCGCCGGAAACCATCGGTCTGCCGGAAACCATCGGTCTGCCGGAAATCGCAGCTACTCCGGAGGCGCACCGAGAAGCAGGTACGGTACATGCTGATTTGATTGATCTTGAAGTGAACAGAGGAGAAGAGTTTGTCCGCGATCTCGGAGCCCGGCTGCAAAGCGGGGGTGTGAAGACAGTCGTTTCCTATCATGATTTTGAGCGCACGCCTGATGAAGAATTTCTGGTTCAGCTGCTTTGTCGGATACAGTCCCTGGGGGCGGATATTACAAAGGCAGCCCTGATGCCGCGTACAGAGCGGGACGTGCTGACCCTGCTGTCAGCGGCTGTGACGATGAAGGAGCAATTTGCAGACCGCCCTTATATTGTGATGTCCATGGGCCGATTAGGCTCTATCAGCCGCCTGGCAGGCCGCCTGACAGGATCTGCTGTGACATTCGCCGCGGCTGGAGCCATATCCGCACCCGGTCAGATGGATGCTGATTTTGTGGCGCATGCGCTGGAGCTTTTGTGATTGTATGATTATTCGGGACAGCATTTTGCACCTGCTGTGCGGCACGTAGGAATATGTAAATGCGAAGGTCCTGAATGGTTAGGCACTTAAAAACGATTTTTTCGCAAAATGGCAAAATTTTGGTTCCGGCTTATCCGGGTTAGGTAATTGTCTAATTGTCGAAAAAACTCGATGAAAAAGAGGAATCAGGTTCCTGATTTTGACAAAAAAGGATGTCCCCTGTGGAGTATACTGGCAACAGATACGGCCACAGGGGATTTTTTTGAATGGATTATGAGTTTTACATAGACCAGTTTTTCGTGGAACAACTCATAAGCGGATATTTGCTGCTTTTAGCAGCGGGGATCCTGTGCGGAATTACTCCGGATCGGCGCCGCCTGTTGTCTGGAGCCGTGATAAATGCGGGTTTTGCGGTTGGCTTTGTCATTTTTGGAAGCCCGTTAATCCTCCTGTCGGGGTTTATTGTCTCCGCGGCGGTTTCCTTCTGGAAATGGGGCTTTCGAAAGGAATGGAGGTACAACCGGGACATCACAGCTGGCCTGCTTGCCGCAACAATCTGCTTCGGAGGCATGCTAAGCGCATTGACTGCGATATTGCCGCTGCCGGTTTTTGCTCTGCTGGTACCGGCTCTGGAGCTGCTTCGCCTGCTTGCCCGTATGTTGAGGCAACGGATGCGGCAGGAGGAGACGGCAGCTATTGTTACGCTTTCTCTCAACGGAAAGAGCCTGAAGTTGAAAGGTCTTCTGGATACGGGCAACCAGCTCAGGGAACCGCTGACTGCCTCTCCGGCCAGTATTGTGCAAAGGAAATCACTGGAACCATTACTGGACGGAGATTGGGCGGAGCAGAAAGGATTTTTCCTGATCCCTTATCACAGTCTGGGTACGGAAGAAGGATGGATGCAGGGAACCTGTATTGATGAGATGCATGTGGCGACGCAGCGGGGCTGTAAAACGGTCAAAAAGCCATTGATTGCCCTTTATGATAAAAATGTCAGTTCCAGACGGGAATATCAGATCATATTGCATCCGGAGCATGCACCATAGCGCGCAATCTGCTTACCCGGGACTGGCATTGATGCTGCCGCAGCTTTTCGGATCGTACCCTTTAGCCGGATCATTGATCAATCAAGAACAAGGACAGAAAGGAAACCTCTTATGATTGTAAAAGTAGCAGTTCCGCATCGGTTTCAAATTAAAATGGCGGCCGGATTGGGCCAGGTACTGTTTGCGCACCCCAACGACAGCCATTACATCGGGGGGACAGAGGTGCTTCCCCCGCCTCTGACAGCGGAGGAGGAGAAGGAATTGTTATCGGTCTTTGGAAAAGAAGGAGATTCCAGGGCGAGAAAAAAACTGATCGAGCATAATCTGAGACTCGTAGTATACATAGCGAAAAAATTTGATAATACGGGAGTCGGCACCGAGGATCTGATATCAATAGGAACCATTGGACTGATCAAGGGGATCAATACGTTTAACCCGGAGAAGAACATAAAATTGGCGACCTATGCGTCACGCTGTATTGAAAACGAAATCCTGATGTACCTGCGCAGGAATAGTAAGACCCGACAGGAGGTGTCCATCGAGGAACCTCTGAAAATGGACTGGGATGGAAATGAGCTGCTGCTCTCCGATATTCTGGGAACCGATGAGGACGTGATTTTTCACGACATGGAGACGGAAGCGGAATACAAGGTTCTCAAAAGAGCGATCAGCCACCTCACAGGAAGAGAGCAGACAATCGTGAAGCTTCGCTTCGGAATCGACACCAGGGACGGAGAAGAAAAGACGCAGAAGGAGGTTGCGGATCTGCTGGGAATCTCTCAATCGTATATTTCGAGACTTGAGAAACGCATCATCCGGCGGCTGCGGATGGAGATGGTCCGCTGTCTGTAGAAACGCATCCGGCGGCTGCGGATGCATATGGTCCGCTGCCGTCAGAAACGTTATCCTTTTTATCCATTCAGATAGTTCCGCATGGACTTTAATGCATTTTTTTCCAGACGGCTGACCTGTGCCTGGGAAATCCCCAGCTCGGCAGCGACTTCCATCTGTGTGCGCCCGTCGTAGAACCGCATTTCAATGATATGCTTTTCACGGTCAGAAAGGCGGTTCATCGCCTCCTGTAAGGAAATTGATTCAACCCAGTTTTCCTCCCGGTTTTTCCGATCGCTGATCTGATCCATGACATAGAGGGTATCGCCTCCCTCCGAATAGACTGGGTCGTACAGGCTCACCGGGCTCTGGATAGCGTCAAGCGCATTGACAATCTCCTCCTTCGGGATACCGATCTCCTGGGCGATCTCGTTTACGGTCGGCTCTTTCTGATTCTTTTTTGTATAGTTTTCTTTTGCGTAAATTGCCTTGTAGGCGGTATCTCTCAGGGAACGGCTGACACGGATGGAATTGTTGTCACGCAAAAAACGCCGGATCTCTCCGACAATCATCGGAACCGCGTAGGTGGAAAAACGGACATTCAGACTCGTGTCAAAATTGTCAATGGCCTTCATCAGGCCGATACAGCCGATCTGAAACAAATCATCCACATTTTCACTGCTGTTCGGGAAACGCTTTATCACACTTAAGACCAGCCGCAGATTCCCCTTGATATACAGCTCACGAGCTTCTTCATCCCCCTTTTGTATCCTTTCAAAGAGAAAATCCTTTTCCTCATTCGTCAGAACCGGAAGCTTTGATGTATTGACGCCGCAGATTTCTACCTTTGTAAATGCCATGTGAATCATCCTCCCAAAAGTTCGGATACAGTCTGATTAAGACGAAAGCGGGACCTCTTTTTTCATCCCTGATAACATGATTCACTTTTTGCGGTCTGGTTATTCGTTTTTGAAAAAAATAAAAAAAATTTACAGCCTTGACTTATCGGCGGATATTTGTTTTCCCGGATAACTCCAATTTTAGAGTGGCAGTATATGGCAGCTTTGCGGCACACTTCTTTTCGGAAACCTGTAAGCATTGCGTGGTCATTCACATTTCCTGCGGACACCTTCTTCATCTACATCCACAAGAATGATATCCGCGCCTGTCCGCACGATGCATTTCCATGGAATCACATATTCATATTCCCTTCCCAGAAACCAGCACAGCCTTCCGGCTCCCGGTACGATCAGCGATAAAATGCAGCCGGTCTGAGGGTCAATCTCCAGATCGCTGGCACAGCCAAGCGTCCGGCAGGTACGGATGTTGATCAATTCCTTTTGACGGAGCATGCAGAAACGGAGCGGAGTACAGATGGGAGGCAGCGAGTCTTTCATGATGGTGCTCCTTTTTTAATAAGATATGCCCAACGTCGCCGCTTTGCCCCGGTTGGTGCCTGTCTTTTTATCCTGCTGCGGGATTGTTTTACAAAAATCTTAAGAAAAGTTTACAGTGACAAAGGGACAATATGATATTATACTGAAAGCAGGAAAAACGCGGACGCACGATTTAACTGTGTCTGCTGCAAGGAGGCCGGAATGAAAAAGAACCAGTTTGCAAAGATAAAAGACATTGCGGCAGGTGCTGTACTTAGCCTGCTCGTACTTGTCTGTATGTGCCGGTATGGAGAGATCATGGTATTAGCGGAGAGTCTTGAAGAGAGCGCTGTTTCACAGGAGGCGGAGCTGACTGCCCCGGACGGGCAGGATACAGGCGCGGCGGACACCGCGCAGGATGCTGCCGGAGCCACGCTGACAGATGGGATCGCGCTCTCGGACGCTCCGGGGAGCTATACGATGGAGGAAGGGTGGACACTTGACGAGACGCAAAGCTCAGATACCGTATCTGTATATAAAAAGGAAGGCAGTGCGGATGTAATGGAGACCTCCACGATATCCTGCAGTTATATGGAAACCAATTACTCCGTGCAGGAGTACGAGCAGCTGCGCGACATGCTTACGAACAATCTTCTCTACAGCAATGTGGACGCGCAGATCAGTACCAGCGCAGTCTACACTCTGGCTAAGGATTATCTCTATATTATCCTGGTGGATGATTCTTCGGAGGACTATCGTGACATCTATAACTACGTGGTAGGGGATTATCGGTGCTTCTGCGTGCAGGTAAAAGAGTACCGCGCGGAAGCAGAGCTGGCCAGCTCGCAGGATTTGCAGACACCGCAGGAAGCGGGACAGAGCGTGGCGGAAGGATTTGAGTGGACAGACTGATGAGAGACGGTGTGTGATGCTGCCGCAGGATGGATTCCGCAGCAGCATCAATCATTCCCACGAAGATTTTTATCTTCTGAATCAGGCGGATATGACATTCTTAAATGCGAATCAGAATCAATTCTACATTTTTACCCCATCACCGCAGTCACATCGTAATGGATCTTGCCTTCCTCGAACGGAACCACATTGCCGGAAATTTCTTTCCCGTCTACAATGAGCTTCGCGATGCCCTTCTGGACATTGTCCGGGTTTTGCACGGAGATGTCGTAGGTCGCGCCGCGGAAGCTTCTGCTGATGGTGAAATCACCGAAGTCTTCCGGTACGCACGGATCGATGCCGAGTCCGTCGAACTGCGGCTGGATGCCGAGGATGGCCTGTGATACATCCACGAATGTCCAGGCTGCAGTACCGGTCAGCCAGCTGTTTTTCGCTTCGCCGTGACGTGCCGCGTCGGCGCCTGCGACCATCTGAGAGTACACATACGGCTCGGTGCGGTGGATCTCGCTGATGTCTTCGATGTAGGCCGGGCAGGTCTTGCGGTAAATTTCAAACGCGCGGTTGCCGCGTCCAACCACGGTCTCCGCGATGGATACCCACGGATTGTTGTGACAGAAGATACCGGCGTTCTCCTTGTATCCGGGCGGGTAGGAGGAAACCTCGCCGAGGTTCAGGTAATATTTTGTATAGGCAGGCTGCAGGAGCATGATGCCATATTTGGTGTCCAGTTTTTCTTTGACGGAATCAAGCGCCTGTACGGCCTGGCCGCTCTCTACACCGATGCCGGCCATGACACAGAAGCCCTGCGGCTCAATGTAGATCTGGCCTTCCTCACATTCTTTGGAGCCGACCTTGTTGGAATTGGCGTCGTATGCGCGGACGAACCACTCACCGTCCCAGCCGGCGTCAAGCACGGCGTCGGTCATCGCCTGCACTTCCTTTTCTGCGGCAGCAGCCAGATCCTCCCTGCCCACGCGGCGGCAGAGTTCCGCGTACTCCCGGCCGTATTTCACAAACATACCGGCGATAAATACGGACTCGGCTACCGGACCCTCGGACGGTCCGGTTGTCTGGAAGGATTCGCCGGGCGTGTCGGAGAAGCAGTTCAGGTTCAGGCAGTCATTCCAGTCCGCGCGGCCGATGAGCGGCAGATTGTGCGGACCCTTGTGCGTCACGATATAGTTGAACGAGCGGGTCAGATGCTCAAAGAGCGGTACGGCCGTCGACTCATCATTGTCAAACGGAACCATCTCGTCGAGGATGGAGAAATCGCCGCTTTCCTTTATGTAGGCGGAGGTACCGGCGATCAGCCAGAGCGGGTCATCGTTGAAGCCGCTGCCGATGTCCATGTTGCCCTTCTTGGTCAGCGGCTGGTACTGATGGTACGCGCTGCCGTCCGCAAACTGTGTGGAGGCAATATCGATGATACGTTCCCGCGCGCGCTCCGGGATCAGATGCACGAAGCCGAGCAGATCCTGGCAGGAATCACGGAAGCCCATGCCGCGGCCCGTGCCGGACTCGTAGTAGGAAGCCGAGCGGGACATATTGAAGGTCACCATGCACTGGTACTGGTTCCAGATGTTGACCATGCGATTCACCTTTTCATCCTGAGACTCTACATGGTATTTCGCCAACAGGCCTTCCCAGTAGGCATTCAGTTCCGCGAAGGAATCGTCCACCTTTTCTTTTGTGTCAAAGCGGGAGAGAAGCGCTTTTGCCGGAGTCTTGTTGATGACGCCCGGTGCTTCCCATTTTTCTTCGTTCGGAAGCTCCGCGTAGCCAAGGACGAAGACCAGGTTTTTCTCCTCGCCCGGGGCAAGCGTTACATCAATCTGATGCGCCGCAATCGGATACCATCCGCTGGCAACGGAGTTTTCACACACACCGTTTTCCACAGCGGCCGGATTGGAGGCGTCGCGGTACGCGCCGATGAAGCTGTCACGGCTGGTGTCAAACGAAGCGACAGGAGCATTTACTGCGGAATACGCATAATGGTTGCGGCGCTCGCGGTACTCGGTCTTGTGGTAGATCACAGAGTCTACGATCTCGACCTCGCCGGTGCTTAAGTTTCTCTGATAGTTGGTCATGTCGTCGACCGCATTCCAGAGACAGAATTCGATATAGGAAAAGACCTTCAGAGTCTTTGTCTCGTTGGAAGTATTTTTCAGGGTGAGAGAATTGATCTCGCAGGAAGCGTCCATCGGCACGAAGGCGAGCAGATCCGCGCTGATGCCATTCTTTGAGGAAAGAAAACGGCTGTAGCCGATGCCGTGGCGGCATTCATAAGTATCCAGATCGGTCTGCGTCGGCTTCCATCCCGGATTCCAGACGGAGTCTCCGTCCTTGATGTAATAATATTTGCCGTTCGTGTCATAGGGAAGATCGTTGTAGCGGTAGCGCGTGATGCGCAGGAGCTTCGCGTCCTTAAAGAAGCTGTAGCCGCCGCAGGTGTTGGACACCAGGGAAAAGAAATCATTGCAGCCCAGATAATTGATCCAGGGCAGCGGAGTTTTTGGCGTGGTGATGACATACTCTCGGCTGGCATCATCAAAATAACCGAATTTCATTTTACTCTCTCTCCTTTATTTGTTATAGTGAAAACGATTAAGTAAGACCCCGATACAGAAGCGTCTGAAATCAAAATCAGTATAATCTATATTTCCTGGAAAAGCAACCATTATTTTGAAGAGAACATGCGGAATTTGCAAAGAAATCGCTGAGAATGGCGCGAAGAGAACGAAAAACTTTATGGAAATTAAATGAAAAATGGGTGATTAATATAGAAAATATATTGGAATATGGAGAAAAAAGACAGTTAAGAGAGGGACAAAAACGAAAACGATTAAGGAACAAGCAGCAAAGGTAAAATTCGGAGAGGGAAATGACACAGCTGATAATGGTTAGTGGGCAAGTGGATAGTGGCAGGGAATAGTGAGTAGTGGGTAGTGAGTAGTGGGCAGTAGGCGGCGAGCAGGAAGATTACTGCCTGTGAACCCCTCTGCACGCTGATATCTGCGCACTAATCACTAACCACTGCCCACTGCCCGCTAACTGTTAACTATCATTTGCTGTCATTAACTACGAATGACCTCTAACTGCTAATCACTAACCAAGGAGTGCCGAATCATTGGAAAACTGCTCGCCGCTGACTCGTTCAAACTGGTCGAGCAGATCCTTTACGGTAAGCTTCTTTTTGTCCTCGCCGCTGATATCAATAATGATCTTTCCTTCATTCATCATGATGAGGCGGTTGCCGTGGGTGATCGCGTCCTTCATGTTGTGCGTGATCATCAGTGTGGTCAGGTGATCGCGGTTTACAATGAGCTCCGTGATCTCCAGAACCTTTGCCGCTGTCTTGGGATCCAGCGCAGCCGTGTGCTCGTCAAGAAGGAGCAGCTTGGGTTTCTGCAAAGTTGCCATCAAAAGCGTGAGCGCCTGGCGCTGTCCGCCGGAGAGCAGGCCGACCTTGGCAGTCATGCGGTTTTCCAGGCCGAGGCCGAGCATTTTGAGGAGCTCCTTGTATTCGGCCCGTTCCTGCCGGGTGATGCCCGGACGCAGCAGCCGGCTTTTGCCTCGGCGCTCTGCGAGCGCGAGATTTTCCTGTATTTCCATGGTGGCCGCCGTACCCGTCATCGGATCCTGAAAGACACGGCCAAGATATTTTGCCCGTTTATATTCGGGAAGCTTTGTCACGTCATTTCCGTCGATCAGGATCTGCCCTTCATCGACCAGCCAGGTGCCGGCCACTGCGTTTAAAAGAGTCGATTTGCCGGCTCCGTTGCCGCCGATGACGGTGACAAAATCGCCGTCGTTGAGACTTAAGGAGACGCCGCTTAAGGCAGTTTTTTCATTGATGGTGCCTGGATTGAAGGTCTTGGAAATGTTCCGGATATCAAGCATTCTGGCCGCCTCCCTTCTTTAATGAAGCGTTCTCGTCAGGTGTGTCCGCGGCGGCAGACCTGGCTTTTTTTACTGGCTTGCTGAAGTATTTGTCCTTCCAGTATGGAACCGCGAGGAAGACTGCGACTACCGAAGCGGATAACAGCTTCAGGAGGTCCGTGTCGATGCCCATCCAGATCACGACCTGCAGGACGATGTAGTAGATAATCGCGCCGAAGGAGACGGCCAGCAGGGAGAGGGCAAAGTTCTGGAAGATGCGCCCGAAGATCGCCTCGCCGATGATGACGGCGGCCAGACCGATGACGATCGCGCCGCGGCCCATATTGACATCCGCGAAGCCCTGGTACTGCGCCAGCAGGGCGCTGGAAAACGCGACCAGTCCGTTGGAGAGCATCAGGCCGATGACCTTATTAAAATCAGTGTTGATGCCCTGGGCGCGGGACATGCCGGGGTTGCATCCGGTCGCGCGCAGGGAAGCGCCGAATTCTGTGCCGAAAAACCAGTACAGGATGGCGATCAGCAGGACGGTGATCACGATCACAATGAAAATGGTGTTTTTCCAGAGTGCGACGCCCTTAATGTATCGCAGAGAAACCAGAAGATCATAATTGTTGACATTGACCGCCTGGTTGGACTTTCCCATGATTTTCAGGTTGATGGAATACAGGGAAAGCTGTGTAAGGATACCGGCCAGGATCGCCGGAATTCCCATGAAGGTGTGCAGGATGCCGGTCACAAGCCCGGCGAGCATTCCGGCGCCGGTGGCGGCCAGCAGGGATACCCAGATATTATGACCGCTCATCAGCATCATGATGCAGACCGCGCCGCCGGTGGCCATCGTACCATCCACGGTCAGATCCGCGATATCCAGAATGCGGTAGGTGATGTACACGCCGATCGCCATGATGCCCCAGATAAGACCCTGGGCGCAGGCACCCGGCAGTGCGTTGATCAGAGTAGAAATATTCATGCGTCAGATCCTTTCTCTTTCCCTGACTGCCAATTGAAAACGGTCAGCAAAAAATGGAGGGAAGCCTCTTCCTTCGGTAAAACAGCGAGAGAGGAAGCCCTTTCTCGCTGTTGAGTGTGCCATTCGTGTCATTTGCTGTCTGAACCCGGCCTTATGTAATGATACAAGGGTGCAGGACATCCAGTGGATGTCCGTTTCATGTCCCGATTTTCGCAGAAAATCAAGGACGCAGGCCCTCGCCGGGTTTTGTCCACAATCTCCGATTGTGGATGCGGGCATCCCACACTTCATGTGGGATATTCACCGACCGGAGCGATAGCGGAGATGCGGGAGTGCGGAGCACGGAGCAACCCGTAGTATCATGTCCTTTTGTCGCTCGAATCATGTAATTATTAGTACGGCCAAAGGTACGATCATGTCAGCAACTGACGAGAAATATCAGGCATTCTGGTGCCAGAAGCCTTTTTCTTTCGTTCGTGCAAAGAAATCAATTACTCAGTAAAATCAATTACTCAGTAGCTGCCTCGGTCTCTGCTTCCGCTTCTTCCTCTGCGCCGATTGCTACATAGTCGTCCGGGATCTCAACGCCGAGTGTCTCAACGATTTCCGCATTGTATTCCTTGGTTACTTCCGGAGCATATTCGATCGCCATCTCAGAAATATCTGCCTCGCCGGTCAGGATCTGAACAGCCATCTCGCCGGAGATGTATCCGATGTCATAGTAGCTGATGGAGAGGGTCGCCACGCCGCAGCCGCTGCAGATGCCTTCCTCGCCCGCGATGATCGGAACACCTGCGTCAAGGCATACGTTGTTGATCAGCTCAGTGTTGGCAGCTGCCGTGTTGTCGGTCGGGACGTAGATGACGTCGCTCTCGCCTGCGGCGGTCTGCGCTACAGCCTGGATATCATTGGAATCAGAGAATGAATAGTAGGAAACGGTATATCCATACTCTTCAAGGTATGTAGAAATCGTGTCTGCCTGATACTGGGAGTTCGCTTCTGCGGAGCAGTACAGGATACCAACCGTCTGGGCATCCGGGAACAGCTCATTCAGCATCGCCGCCTGCTCGTCCAGCGGAGCCAGATCGGAGGTACCGGAAATGTTACCGCCGACCGTACCTGTGAACTCGATATCAAGTGCTGAGCCATAATCCGTGATGGAAGTACCCAGGATCGGGATCTCGTCGGTCGCCGCCGCGCATGCCTGCAGAGAAGCGGTTGCGTTCGCCAGGATCAGATCAACCTCGCTGGTCACGAAGGAGTTCGCCGCGGTTGCACAGGTGGCAGTGTCGCCCTGCGCATTTACTTCATCAAAGGTAACTGCGTCGCCGAAGGCTTCGGTCAGAGCATCTTTGAAGCCCTGTGTCGCGGCGTCCAGAGCGTCATGCTCGACCAGCTGCAGGATGCCGATGGTATAGGTCTCGGCCTCATCCGCGCTCACATTGATGCCGCAGAAGCTGGCGATCATCGCTGCAGAAAGGACAGTAGCTAATACTTGTTTCTTCATGGAAATATCCTCCTCTTTTTTTGCTGGGCTGCCGTTTGTGCGTCAGCCCGCACAGATAGAAGAATTATAATGCTTTAAAGCAGGAAAGTCAAGAAAACTGGAAAGATTTCGTTTCTTTTCTTGCGATTTGAGGAAGAATACGATATGATAATGTCTGAACAGAAAAGGAAACCACAGGTATTTCCGCATCATCAAATATCGGACGGCAATAGGCCGGTAAAAGGGAAAGCAGGAAATTAGGAGTACATGAGATGCATTTAGGAGACAGGGTGCTGATAGAAGCGGTCGTGTGATGAGTCTTTGAAAATCGTAATACTTATGGCGCAGAGGAAAAATCTGTTTAAAATTGCTTCGCGATGTGATTGTTCAGCTCGAAGTGTGGGATGATCTCCATGTGCTATATACGTTCATATGTACCTGCAGGTGCGAGGTACTGATCTAAATAGTTACGAAAAGCAATTTACAAGGGGAAATGATGAGAAAAGTGATATTAGTCGGAGTCGATCCGGGCAATGATCCGAATTTTAACTATCATATGGAAGAGCTTGCCGGCCTGGCAAGGGCCTGCGAGATGGAGGTTGCGGCGCAGGTGACGCAGAAGCTGGCCGTGACGAATGCTGCTTATTATGTCGGTGCGGGCAAGGTGGAGGAGATCCGACTGGCGGCGGAGACGGTGGAGGCGGACTGCGCCGTTTTTGACAATTCTCTGAAACCGTCCCAGCAGAGAAACCTGCAGAAAGCACTGGATCTGCCGGTGCTGGACCGGACAAATCTGATCCTGGAAATTTTTGAAAAAAGAGCCAGGACAAAGGAGGCCAGGCTGCAGGTGGAGAGCGCGTCGCTGCAGTATATGCTGCCGCGTCTGGTCGGCATGCGCGAGGCACTTTCCCGTCAGGGAGGCGGCGCGGGTGCGGGCGGCGGCTCCGGTGCAGGAGGCGGCCTTGCCAACCGCGGCGCGGGTGAGCAGAAGCTGGAGCTGGACCGCCGGAAGATTGAGAAGCGGATCAGCGATCTGCGCCATGATCTGGAGGAGATCGAGCAGAAGCGGGCGACACAGCGAAAAAAGCGGGAAAAGAGTGAACTCCCCTCCGTAGCCCTGGTCGGCTATACCAACGCCGGGAAATCTACCTTATTAAATGCCATGCTCAGGCGGTATATGCAGGAGCCGCAGCCGGTCTCTGACGAGGACACAGGTGGGAGTCATGGCAAGGATTCCGGCAGACCCCGGAGCCTGGAGGATAAGATGGTATTGGAGAAGGACATGCTCTTTGCCACGCTGGACACCACGGTGCGCCGTATTTCGCCGGGGGATAACCGAGATTTTCTGCTCTCAGATACGGTCGGCTTTATCGACCGGCTGCCGCATACCCTTATCAAAGCCTTTCGTTCTACGCTGGCGGAGGCCTGCGGCGCGGATCTCCTTTTGCAGGTGGTAGACTGCTCCGATCCGCATCACCAGGAGCAGATGAAGGTGACCGCGGACACGCTGCGGGAGCTGGGCGCAGAAAAGATTCCGATGATTTTTGTCATGAACAAGGCAGATCTTGTGAGGAATAAGAAAGAGCTTCCCAGGGTCGTCGGAGATAAGATTTTTCTGTCCGCGAAGGAAGACATCGGGCTGGATGAGCTGCTGGAGCTGATCCATGAAAAGATCTTTGCGGATTATGCAGATCTGGAAATGCTGATCCCATATACAGATGGCAGTGCGCTTTCCTATCTGCAGGAGCATGCGGTGATCGGGCATCTGGAATATGCGCCGGAGGGTACCCGGGTCAGCGTGCGGTGTAAAAGTAGTGACGCTGCAAGGTTTGCGGCGTTTGTTACGAGATAAAACTGCAGCAAGAACTGCCGCAGGAACGCCAGCTTTGATGGGATTGATTTGAACCCGATGGAATGAAAGAGTCGGGCGGGGGTATTTAGAGCAAACCAGGTATGGAAATCGGGCGGATCATCTGGAGCAAATCGGGCGGCAACATTTGAAGGAAATCAGTTATATATCAGGCTGCAGACAGAAAAACATGCTTTGCACATAGGGCAAATATCCGTGTGAAAATATTTGGCAGGTGTTATGTCTTTAGTGGTAATAGCAGACGATAAAGAATAGAAGGGAAAGACGAAAAATGAGAGAATGGGAATCGAACATCCGTAGGGTGACACCCTATGTGCCGGGCGAACAGCCGAAGCGCGCGGATGTAATCAAGCTGAATACAAATGAGAACCCTTACCCGCCTTCACCGAAGGTTGCGGAGGTACTTCGGCAGATCAGCACAGAGCCGATGCGCAAATATCCGGATCCGGAGGCGAAAATGCTGGTGGAAGCGATTGCGCGCGAGGAAGGAGTTTCGCCTGCGCAGATTTTTGTCGGCGTTGGTTCCGATGATGTGCTGGCGATGATTTTCCTGACCTTTTTTAATTCGCAGAAACCGATTTTTTTCCCGGACATCACTTATTCCTTTTACGATGTCTGGGCGGACATGCTGCGCATCCCCTATGAACAGCAGCCGCTGGACGAGGCGTTTGAAATCAGAGTGCGGGATTATGACAAAGAAAACGGCGGCGTGATCTTTCCGAACCCGAACGCGCCGACCGGCACTCTGCTTACTCTGGAGACGATAGAGGATATCCTGAGACACAATCAGGACGTTATTGTCATAGTGGACGAGGCATACATTGATTTCGGAGGGATGACCTGCACCGGGCTGCTTGACCGTTATGAGAACCTTATCGTCGTCAAAACCTTCTCCAAATCCCGCTCCATGGCGGGTATGCGCATCGGCTACGCCATCGCGAATGAGGAGCTGATCCGGTATTTAAACGATGTGAAATACTCCTTTAACTCCTATACCATGAATCAGACCGCGATCCTTCTGGGGACGGCCGCGGCAGAGGATCACGCGTACTTTGAGGAGACGAGGGCGAAAATCATCGCGACACGCGAAAACGCGAAAACAGAACTGAAAAAGCTGGACTTTACCTTTCCGGATTCCCAGGCGAACTTCCTGTTTGTGACACATGAGCGTATCCCGGCCGCTGAATTATTTGCCGTATTGAAAGAGCAGGGCATTTATGTGCGGTATTTCAACAAACCGCGTATCGATAACTACCTGCGTATCACGATCGGGACGGATGAAGAGATGGAGCGGCTGTTTGAGTTCCTGAGAGGGTATGTAGCGGCCAGAGAGTAGAGGGCGGTAAATGCGAAGGGGAGAGAAAGCCATGGCATCCTACGAAAGCTTTGCGCGTGTCTATGACCTGTTTATGTCGGATACGCCTTATGATGAGTGGTGTGAATACTTGCATCACCTGTTACTGCAATGTGGTGTGGCAGAAGGTCTGGTGCTGGAGCTGGGCTGCGGGACGGGGCAGATGACCGCGAGGCTTTCCCGGCTGGGGTACGACATGATCGGCGTGGACAATTCCGTTGACATGCTGGAGATTGCCCGCGAGAAGCAGCTTGATCAGAAAAATCAGGGCATTCCGGGGTGTGATTCTCACAGTGCCGCGGATGACCGGGGCAATGCGTACAAAGGAAACACCGCGGATGACCGGGGAACCATAAATGGCAGGGGCATGGCTTCTGATCGTGCAGAACGATCATATAAAGAGCCAGACATTCTGTATCTTCTGCAGGACATGCGGGAATTTGAGCTTTATGGCACCGTACGGGCCGTGGTGAGCGTCTGCGATTCGATGAATTACATCACAGAAGAAGAGGATCTGCTGCAGGTATTTCGTCTGGTCAACAATTATCTGGATCCGGGCGGAGCCTTTATTTTTGATCTGAACACGCCTTATAAATATGAAGAAATCCTGGCGGAAAATGTCTTTGCGGAGAACCGGGAGGAAGGGAGCTTTATCTGGGAAAACTGGTATGACGCCGGGACACAGATTAACGAATATGACCTGACTTTGTATATCCGCAAAAAAGAATCCGGGCGGCTTCGCCGAAGAAAAGAAGAGGTAATTAATCATATGGGCGTGAATCTTTACGAACGATACGAGGAAACCCATTACCAGAAGGCCTGGGATATCGACCGCGTCTGCATGCTCCTTGAGGAAGCCGGCCTGAAACCGGAAGCAGTGTATGATGCTTTTACGAACGAACCTCCTCATCCCGAAAGCGAGCGTGTATACATCATCGCCCGGGAACAGAAAAAACAGAAATAAAGCTGTTCATTCCCGCGAAGCAACGAGCCGGGTAGCCGTGTCTGCCAGCGGAAAAGCCAAATAAACTCATTCATTTGGCGGCACTTCATAGGTCTCGTTGTAATTCAGTTCACCGGAATCAATATCTGTGATGATACTGTTTTCCCACGTAAAACGCAGGTATCGGTAGATCACCTCGTGTGCCCGAAGGTAGGAGGAAGAACTCAAAAGTGAGTAGAGTCCGGATTCCTCGATCTCATTATCCTCGCAGATGTCTTCCTCAGAGGTCGCCACGCCGTCAATAAAAAAATTCGCGATCAGAGTGGAAATGGAATCGTCATAGGGGATTTCATTGATAGACATTACCATATAGCTGGAGCTGGAATCGGTATAAGCCGCCCAGATGACATAGTCACGGTAAGCCTTGATAAACTCCGCACTGCCATCGCCCACCGACACCCCGGCACTCGTCGTATCGCCGTCCAGCTCGAACATCTCCGCTGAGGCAACCTTCTGCTCACTGTTTTCACATCCGGTAAGCAAAAGTGTAAACAAAAGCAGTGGAACTACTATTTTTTTTATAAATCTTGATAGCTTCATGTCCATAAAATGCCTTTTCCATCCAGTCTGTTTTTTAAATATCCCCGGTGTATGGGGATGAGGAAAGCTCTTTCGTAACTGCTCAGGACCTTAACAGTTACGAAAACTCTTCTTATACCATAGCACAAGAACAGCAAAGAATCCAGACAGAATTTAAGGAAAATTTAAGCTATTTCTTTGGCGCACATTTTGGTTAATATTCCGCCGGGGTTAGTGTCAGTCTAAAAAGACCGGATTGTGGATAGAAAGTGAACAAAACCTTAAATTTCCGGTTTATCAGTTGACTTTTTTCCTGAATTGCTTTATCTTTCATATGTTTCGGGGTTTACAATTTTTTTACATGAAAATTACGCTTTTATGAGCGAGTGTGAGTAAAACGACTACCGTCGTTTACTCATAAAAGAGGAGGGCGCAGCCAATTGTCTGGCAGAAACGGGGAAATTGCAAAAGCACAGATGAAAGGGACAGCCAAAATGGAAAAAGAAACGAAAATAATACTGGCCCTGCCGGGGCGTACGACAAGAAGCCGGACGGTTGAAATTCTGAACCGGTATTCTCTGCTTTTTCACATGCTCCTGGCCTGCGCCGTCTGCTTTGTGATTGAGTGGATTTCGAGACATTCATTTATAGAGGCGTGTCAGTTCGCCGTCGACCGGAATCTGGTGTTTTTATACAACTCCTTCCTGGTGTGGGCGACGCTGACTCTGGTGTACATAGTGAAACGGCGGACGGCCGCGCGGGTGTTGATCTGCGTGTTCTGGCTTTTTCTGGGAACCATCAACGGCTGTATCCTTGCCAAAAGAGTCTCCCCGTTCGGATGGACGGATCTGAAAATGGTAGGCGATCTGTTCACCATGCAGAGTAATTATTTTTCCGATACCGAGGCGGCGATAGTGATCGGGATTGTCGCCGCAGTTTGTGTCATGCTCGTTATTCTGGGGATAAAAGGGCCGCAATTTCAGGGAAAGACGCACCGCCTGGCGGGAGTTTTTATGGTTGCGCTGGTGGTGATGATGGTGCCGCGCGTGACTGACGCGGCAAAGAGCAGCAATGTACTGGCGTCTTATTTTGAAAATCTTGCGCAGGGCTACAAGGATTATGGGTTTATCTACAGCTTTTCCTCCAGTGCGCTGGATCAGGGGATGAGTACGCCGTCCGGTTATTCTGAGGAAGCGGTTCTTGCTGTGCTGGAGCATATGAATGGAGACGCGGACAGCCAGGTGGACGTGGATACGGACATAGATGATCAGGCAAATTCGGATATAGACAGCGAGGTAAACGCGGACACAGACAGCCAGATAGATGCGGATACCGGAACAGAAATGAGTGACGGGATGGACGCACAGCTTGTAAAAACGGATTCTGTAAAAACGCTCTCGAGCGAGGACGCTGCAGATGAGGCGGCCGCCGACACAACAGACGGGGATAGCGCGGCCGACACCGATGTGGAAGCGGAGGATAGCGTGACAGATGATACCGCTGCCGCAGAAGCTGAGGAAATCCCGACTGACTCTGAGGCGGCCGAAGAGAAGACGGCTGACGTTTCTGATGTCTCCGAGGAGACGGATACCGGCTATGACTGGGAATACCCGAACCTCATTGTCATCCTTCTGGAATCTTTTATCAACCCGGATATGATTAATTTCCTTGAGACCAGCGAGGAAGCGGTGCCTTATTTTGAATATCTGACAGAAAATTATACCTCCGGCTATCTGGAGGTGCCGGTGGTCGGCGCGGGGACGGCGAATACGGAGTTTGAGGTTCTGACCGGCATGGGGATGCAGTTTTTCGGTCTGGGCGAGTATCCGTACAAGACGATTCTGAAGGAGACAAACTGCGAGAGCATCGCCTCTGATCTTGCGACGCTCGGCTATGGTACGCACGTTGTTCACAACAACGGCGGTAATTTTTACAGCCGCGCGAACGCTTTTTCGCAGATGGGATTTGATACATTTACCAGCAAGGAGCTGATGGATATCCAGGAGTATACGCCGCTGGGTACCTGGCCCACCGACACGATTCTGGTCGGGGAGGTGGAAAAATCTCTGGATTATACACCGGATCAGCAGGATTTTGTCTATGTGATCACGGTGGGCAGCCACGGAGATTATCCACAGTATGAGGTGCTGGAGGACCCGGAGATTACGATTTCCGGCGTGGAAGACGAGGGAATGGCTTACGCCTGGGAATATTATGTGAATATGCTGCATGAGGTAGACGAGTTTATCGAAGAGCTGATCGCGATGCTTGAGGAGCGCGGCGAGCCGACCTATGTCGTGATGTTTGGCGACCATCTGCCGACGATGGATCTGACGGAAGAGGATATGTCGACTGGGAGCCTTTTCCTGACTCCTTATGCGACCTGGAACAATCTGGGTATGGAGAAAAACGACAGCGACATGACCTCCTATCAGCTGCTGGCGGATACGCTCGAAGAGCTGGGAATGGGCGGCACAGGTACGATGTTCTCCTTCCACCAGAGCCGGGATTCCTATGAGACGGAGGAGGAGTACATCGACGCGATGGAGATGCTCCAGTATGATATTCTTTATGGAGAACACTACGTCTATGGCGGCGAGGATCCTTATCCGGCTTCCGATTTGATTATGGGGACTGAAGAAGTAGAGATTCACCGGATTCTGGAGACGGATGACTATTACTATATTATCGGCTCCAACTTTACGAAATGGAGCAAGGTCTATGTCAATGGGGAGAAAATAAGCACGACCTATTATTCCTCCCATCTGCTGCGTGTGAAAAAGAGCAAGGTTCCCAATGGGACGAATTCGATCGTGGTCTGCCAGGTCGGATCCTCCTCGACCATTTTCCGCAGCTCTAATGAGGTGGAGCTGATTGTCGGGGAAGAAACGGAAGCTCTGGCAACGGAGGAAGCGGGCTGAGCATGGATATTAAATGAGAGCATTTCAATGAAATCGCTTCGCAGGTGCCGCAGACACAGTGGGTACAGCGGATTCAGCAGATACAGCGGGAATATTGAAAACAATAGAAACGGGAGAAATGGAAACAGCCGGCTAAAGGATACGGGACACGCCGCGTGGTATGCGGCCTGTAAACATGAAGCAGAAGCACTGATAATGAGGAAAATGGAAGAATGCTGAAAGTATTTCTGGTAGAAGATGAGACCATCATCCGGGAGGGACTGCGCGACATTATCCCCTGGCAGCAGTATGGCTATACGCTGGTGGGGGACGCGGGCGACGGGGAGGAAGCACTTCCAATGATCCGCGAGACGCGGCCGGATGTATTGATTACGGATATTAAGATGCCGTTTATGGACGGGCTGGCTTTGAGCAATCTGGTCAGCAAGGAGTTCCCGAACACAAAGATTATCATCATCAGCGGATACGACGATTTCGAATACGCGCGGTCGGCCATCCGCATCGGTGTGGAGCAGTACCTGCTCAAGCCGGTCACCAAGGCGATGCTGGTAAAAACTCTGAATGAGGTGTCGGAAAAGATCAGCAGCGAGCGGGAGCAGGAGAATTATCTGGAGCAGTTCCGCAGCGAGGTGCAGGAGTACGAGCAGTTCTCCAGGAGACGTTTTTTTGAGGAGCTTGTGACCGGGCGGCTTTCTGTGGGTGAGATTTATGAAAAAGCCGGGCAGCTGGGCATCGCGATTCAGGCGCAGAGTTATAAGATCCTGATGTACAGCATTCTGGTCCGGAATACGCAGGTGAAGGACGAGGGGGCTGATGAGGCGCAGCAGGAAGCGCATGACGGGCTGACGCATTTCTTCCAGATGTATCCGGAATATCTGGTGTTCCGCTGGAACATCCAGACCTACGCGGTGCTGATTAAGGCCGGGCCGGGGCAGATGGAGGAGCTGACTGTCAGATGTCTGGACACGATACGTATGCATGTTCTCCCGATTGAAAATAAGGTGGAATGGCATGTAGCTGTCGGGGAGGAGACCACAAGACTCTCCGCGCTGCCGGGCTGCTTTGACGAGGTGAGCCGGATTTATTCCTACCGCCATCTCTCCGGCGGCTGCCATGTGCTGAAAAAAGAAAATACACGGGTGCTGATGGAAAATGAGGAGGAGGGCAGCCTTAAAAATGTGGATATGACCCGGCTGGATCCGTCCATTTTGCGCGGCTTTCTGGAAAACGGCTCGTCGGAGGAGATTGACAACTTCGCGGAGGAATATATCAGTGAGACTCATGATGCGGCCGCATCCCGTCTCTTCTGCCAATATCTGATGCTGAATGTACGCTTTACCGCGATCGCGTATCTGGAGTCGCTCGGGTATGAGCAGAAAGACTTTATTGACGATTTTCCGGCCGCACAGCTTACGGGCAGAAGTCTGGACCATCAGGAGCTTCGTGAGTATGTCCGCACGATTCTCTTCTGCGTGTTTGAACTGAAAGAAAAGGAATCAAAAAGCCAGAGCAGGACGATGATCCGGCAGGCGCTGGAATACATTGACCACAACTTTACCAATGAAAGCATTTCTCTGAAGGAGGTCGCCGGTCAGGTGAACGTCAGCGCGAATTACTTCAGCGCGGTGTTCAGCCAGGAAATGCAGCAGACCTTTGTAGAATATCTGACACAGAAGCGCATGGAATATGCCAAAGAGCTGCTGCGCGGCCCGGGGCTGCGCTCTGCGGAGGTGGCCGCGAGGGTGGGCTACAAGGATCCGCATTACTTCAGCTTTGTGTTCCGTAAGACTCAGGGATGTACGCCGCGGGATTATCGGGCAAAGTATGCAAGAGGGGGAACTGTTACGAAATAAAAATATTATGATGCAGCAGACAAATGATCGGGCATGGAATGCATGATTTCAATCCGTGCCTCTGAGGATTCTGCAGTATCACGTATTTTGCTGCTTGAGTGTATCAACTCAGGACAGGCCTTCGCACTTGCTGCGAAGACCGTATGAAATGATTATTTACGGAGGAAAATGAGAATGAGAAGAGCACGCTCTGCCGCGAAGCCGGTATCACTCGATCAGCAGATGCGCGCGCTTCTCATGACTTTTTTTATCCCGGTGCTGGTGATGATGTGCGTGATGTTTGCCGTGATGATCCACTATGTCAACCAGTACACGTCTATTCTGCACAATGTTACCACCGCCTCAGAATTCAACCAGGATTTCAAAGAAACTATCGATCTGAAAATGTATTATTATGTAGTCGGCAGCCATTATTCGGAGGGACTTCCTATCGAGGAGGTGGAAGACGCGCAGGAGCTGGCGCGGGGGCTGCTTGCGACGACGACGCAGGAGGACAGCTACAAGGCGATCAGCGGCGTCCTGCAGCTGTGCGAGAATCTGGAGGATAAGATTTACCTGATCGAGGCGACAGACAATTATGACGACCGCCAGACACAGCTGGAAAACAATATTTATGTACTGACCGAGCTGATTCAGGAGTATATGTACACCTATCTCTATCACGAGGCCTCCCTTCTGGATACGCTGCAGAATGAGATGGTGAAAAATCTGTGGATGGAGATCGGGCTGGCTGTGGCGGCGGCTCTGATTCTTCTGATCGTGGTGCTGCGTCGCTCTCTGCGCTTCGCCCGTTCCATTACACAGCCGATCAGCGACCTCTGCGCGCGCGTGCGTTCCATCGGAGACGGCGACCTGACTGTCCGGACACCGATACAGGCGCAGGAATACGAGATCCAGACCTTAAGCGACGGCTTTGAGGACATGGTCGGCCGACTGGATGGGCAGATTGAGCAGAACCGGCAGGAGCAGGTGCGGCTGCGCAGTGCCGAGCTGGCTCTTTTACAGGCCCAGATCAACCCGCATTTCTTATATAATACCCTCGACGCGATTGTCTGGCTGATCGAGATGGAGAAAAATGAGCAGGCCGTGGAGATGGTGACCAGCTTATCCTCTTTTTTCCGCTCCTCCTTAAGCAACGGGCAGGATGTGATCACACTGCGCGAGGAAGAGCAGCATGTGCGCAGCTATCTGGAAATTCAGCACGTGCGCTACAAAGACATCCTGGAATACGAGATCGACATCGCGCCGGAGCTTGCGCCTTACCGGATTCCGAAGCTGACCCTGCAGCCGCTGGTAGAAAACGCGCTCTATCATGGGATTAAGCTGAAACGCGGACAGGGGCATATCCGTGTGAGCGGGAGGATGGAAGCTTTGGATTCCAGAGGCAATGCGGCAGTTACCCCGGGTCAGATGCAGGAGGTGCTGCTGAATAATCCATCCGCGGCAATAATCATACTGACAGTGGAAGATAACGGAGCTGGTATGGACGAAGAACGTTTGGAACAGCTGCGTGCCATGCTGAAGCATGACACCAGTGTCGGATTCGGCATGTCGACCGTGCAGGAGCGGCTGCAGCTGATGTTTGGTGCAGAATATGGCCTGCAGATTGAGAGCAGGGCGGGCGAAGGCACCTGTGTAACTGTGCGTATTCCGCCGCAGGAAGATTGAAATGAAACCGGGTCTGCCCCCCAGATCAGCTTTCAAAAAGCAGAAATTGGTTAAATAACTTTGCTTCCTCTGAAGGGCAAAGAAAAATGTGATGGTAAAAAAGAAAGAGAGCGTTCCTATGAATCTCGCCGGAAACAGAGACAGAAACAGAATCCAAAACAGAATCCAAAGCAGGATTCATAGCAGGATTCAAGCCAGAGGCAAAGCCAGCATCCGGCCAGCAGCCTTCATAGCGGCTTTGATGATGCCGATACTGCTTGCGGGCTGTGGAAGCAATGCATCCGTACAGACAGAGACAGAGGCCGCGGACGGTCTGATTTCGGTCGCCTTTTCGGAGGTTGGCGCGGAGTCTGACTGGCGTGTGGCGAATTCAGAGTCCATGCGCGCGACCTTTACCACGGAAAACGGCTATGAATTTTATTTTGAGGATGCCAAGGGAAAGCAGGAAAATCAGATTACGACCCTGCGCAACTATATTCTGCAGGGTGTTGACTATATTGTGCTGGATCCGGTGGTTGAGACCGGATGGGACGAAGTGCTGCAGGAAGCAAAGGACGCGGGTATTCCGGTCATTGTAGTAGACCGCATGATTGATGTGGAGGATGAGACACTTTATGCTGCCTGGGTCGGCTCAGATTTTCAGAAGGAGGGCGAGACCGCTGTAGAATGGCTGGAAAGCTATCTGGAAGAACAGGGGCGCTCTGAAGAGGAGATCCGAATTCTGCATGTGATGGGAACGCTGGGCGCGACCTCTCAGATCGGACGAACCGCCGGTCTGGAGAATGGGGCTGCGGCACATGAGAACTGGGAGATCATTGCACAGGTGCTGGGTGAGTATACGCAGGCAAAGACGTATGAGGTGGTTTCGGAGTTTCTGGAGGAGACGCAGGATATTGATGTGATCTACTGTGAAAATGACAATTCCGCGCTCGGGGCAATTCAGGCCTTAGAAGAAGCAGGTATCAGCTATGGGACGGATGGGGATGTGATCATCATCTCCTTTGACGCGACTGCCGTCGGCCTTGCGGCCTGCATGGAGGGAAGCATCAATCTGGATGTGGAATGCAACCCTCTGCACGGTCCTCTGGTGGAAGCGATTATTGAACAGCTTGAGGCAAGCGAGACTCCAGAGAAGCTCTCTTATGTGGAGGAGACTTATTTTACTCCGGATATGCTCACGGAGGAATTGATCGAGTCGCGGGGCTATTAAGCTTTAGCAGCTGTCGTGAAATACATGCCAGTATTGCGCCGGATTATGCGTGAGGCACAGCAAAACCGCTGCCACAGCGAGCTGTGTCTGGATTTTTTTAATCCGCGGTTTTCGTATCTGGCGCTGCTGGATGGGCATATGACCTTGGAGCGTATTTTCAGTTCGCCGCACCGGTACTCTCTCCGATGTGCAGCGTCCACGGGCAGGATACAGAGGAGACCGCTTTTCCGGCCATTTCTGCCAGCAGCAGTTCAGTCGCGAGGATCCAGGGGTTTTGGCCCGGGCGGACGGCACAGGTAATGCGAACAGGGGAAAGGTCTTCTCTGCCGGAGGAAAAAGCGGCGACGGAGAATCGCTGTGGTACTGGCATTTCAAGACGCTGCAGCTCCCGGATCAATGCCGCCGCTATGGCCTCATCCTGGCAGATGACCGCAGTGCATCCGGCGAGCTGTATACGGATAAAGGAAAGCAGTATTTTGTCGTCCGGCATTCGCGCTGTGAGCGGATCGTACCAGAGAAAATCACGGTCGTCAAAGGTAAGCCCGCTCTCACAGATCGCATGGAGGACGCCCGCATATTGCCGGTGACCGCTTTGATTGTCGAGACGAAAGATCCCGGCAATTTTTTTGTGCCCAAGCCCGATCAGGTGACGGGAGAGCAGTTCGCCGCCCGCGAAGTCATCCGAGGTGACCTGCAGCACCGGGAGCAGGCCTGTGCTGTTTGCTCTGTTCCTTATTTGACGGCTTTTCTCATGCAGACCCGGTGCCTGATAGCTGTCCTCCTGCAGCTTTGCCGCCTGATATTTTTTTTCATGCAAACTCTGTGCCTGATAGCTTTTTTCCTGTGGCTCAGTCGTCTGACGTGTGCTCTCATGCAGACTCGGCATCTTGAGATTCGTTTCGATGCCGCCTGTCAGCTCGGGGTAGGCTTCGCCCAGGAAAATGACAGCAGCACCGCGTGCTCTCAGCTCCTGATAAAGGGAAATATTCGGATTTGAAAATGCGGTACGCACGGACCGGACAAGTAATCCGCGGACTGAGCGCTTCAGCAGATCCAGCAGGATGTTCCGCTCCTGGGAAGTGCGGTTTTGGGTACTGTAGACGGCAGTCATATATCCGGCCTCGTTCAGGATCGTTTCCGCCTCGGCAATACTGTGCTGGGAAGGATATCCGGAGACATCCGGCACAAGAATTGCAATCTCATGGGAGGAGAGCGCACTCGGAAATACGCCGGGTGCGATATAGGTGCCGCTTCCCTGCCGCTTCTCAATCAGTCCCTCGTGAAGCAGGAGGGAAAGCGCCTGCCGCACGGTCTGGCGGCTGACCCCGTAGGTACGCGCCAGCTCCGCCTCGGTGGGAAGCTTCTGACTCCCCAGAGGGCCTCTGTTGGTTATTTCTTTTTTCAGCGACTCGGCGAGAGTCCGGTATTTGATTCCCATAGTGTTCTCCGATTCGTAATTGAGTTTAGCGCAATGAACCTGGCGCCACGGCCTGCTATGCTCTCCCGCATTTTATATCAATCATTACTATTTAGCCAGAAGCAGGAAAAATTGTCAAGTATTTGTATTAAGGGAAAAAATTTCTCAGCTCCGGGTTTGCCGGGAGCGGAAAGAGAAATCGAATTAGAAAAATTGACGACAAATACCGGATTGCATTTGTCATGCGAGAGGAGAAAGAGAGAGGAAGAAAATCAACGGATTACCCGATTAAGCCCAAAATATCTCCTTTTTTTCAAAACGAACGGCAAAAAATGGACAAGGTTGTATCAAATTTGTAGAAAAATCAAAAAAATTTGTATTGTTCGAAAAGCTGAAACTGTATAAAAAGATAAAAATAAGGTTGACTTTTCTTTCGAATTTGTTAAAATTACAGACAGAAACAAGGAGACGCGGCTGTTCCAGAAAAACATAAAGTGTTACAGCCGCAGAGCACATTTTAAAGAAAGTGAGGAATCTTTATTATGAAGCGTAAACTTATGGCAGTTCTGTGTGCGTCGGCAATGGTGATGGGCCTTATGGGAGGCGCGACACTGGCATCCGCAGAGGAAGACGTTATTACCGTCGGCATCATCAACAACGACCCGAACGAGTCCGGCTATCGTACCGCGAATGTAGCTGACTTCGAGGAGTATTTCGGCGAGGGCAATGAAAACGGTTTCGAGACCTCTTTCTTCTACAGCCTTGAGAACGAAGAGCAGATCCAGGCAGCTGAAGGCTTCATCACGGACGAGGTTGATTATCTTCTGATCTCCGCGGCTGATACCACTGGCTGGGACGATGTTCTGGAGTCCGCGCAGGAGATGGGCATCACGGTAATTCTGTTTGACCGTATGCTGGATGCTGATGAAGATCTTTACGCTGCAGCAGTTGTATCAGATATGTCTGAGGAAGGCGTGACCGCTGTTTCATGGATGGAGTCTCAGGAGCTTGATGAGTACAACATCATCCATATCCAGGGCCTGATGGGTTCTGACGCGCAGATCGGTCGTACCACAGCTCTTGACGAGGCTGTTGAAGCTAATGACAACTGGAATTATGTCGTACAGCAGGCTGCTGACTGGAGTGCTGAGACTGCACAGGAAATCGTTCAGTCTGTCATCGATTCTGGTGAATCCTTCAACATCATCTACGCTGAGAACGACGATATGGCGAAGGGCGCGGTAGCGGCTCTTGACGCAGCAGGCATTACACACGGCGTTGACGGCGATGTCATCATCATGGGCTTTGACTGCAATCAGTGGGCTCTGGAAGAACTGCTTGCTGGCAACTGGAACTATGACGGGCAGTGCAACCCGTTCCAGGCTGAGACCATCATTGAAATCATCGAGCAGCTGGAAGCTGGCGAAGAGCTGGAAGAGAAGGTCATCTACTCTGTAGAGGTTGGCTTTGACGCTACGACTATCACCCAGGAAGACGTAGACAACTACGGCATCTGATAATCCAAGGGACAAAAGAACATAAATCGAATGCGAAGCGCGGTGCAGCCAGCCTGCACCGCGCTTTTTGGAAAAGAAATAAATTTTGCGTAACTGTGAAAGCAGTAAACAGTTACAATCTCACGTAACTGTGACAGGACCAGACAGTTACAATCTCGCTAGAAAGAGGTGATACTCGGGTGAACGAAAACGTTGTACTGGAAATGAAGAATATTTCAAAAAGCTTCCCCGGTGTACGCGCCCTGCAGAATGTGGATTTCCGCCTCTGTGAGGGAGAAATCCATGCGCTGATGGGGGAGAACGGAGCCGGGAAATCCACGTTGATTAAGGTTCTGACCGGCGTATATGGAAAAGACGAGGGAGAGATTTTCCTGAAGGGGGAAAGCGGGGCAGTAGCCATTCGCTCTCCGCAGGACGCGCAGAATCTCGGGATCAGTACCGTATACCAGGAAATCACGCTCTGCCCGAACCTGACCGTCGCTGAGAACATGTACATCGGCAGGGAAAAGGGCTGGAGACAGAATTGGAAAAAGATCAATGCGGACACCAATCGAATTCTGGAATCACTTGGAATCCCGGCAAAGGCTACGCAGCAGCTCTCGAGCTGCTCGATCGCGATTCAGCAGATGGTGGCGATCGCGCGCGCGGTCGATATGGAGTGCAAGGTACTGATTCTCGATGAGCCGACCTCCTCTCTGGATGAGCAGGAGGTAGAAAAGCTGTTCGGCCTGATGCGTGACCTGAAGGCGAAGGGCGTGGGGATCATTTTTGTCACCCATTTCCTGGATCAGGTGTATGAAGTGTGCGACAAAATCACCGTGCTGCGCGACGGAAAACTGGTTGGCGAGTATGTGATTGAGGATCTGCCGCGCGTAGAGCTGGTCTCTAAGATGCTGGGCAAGGATCTGGACGATATGGCTGAGATCAAGGGCGAAGGGCAGGAGTACACTGGCGAAGGCGCCGGGACGAAATTCTATGAGGCGGAAGGCCTTCAGAGTACTGCAGGCATCAGCCCATTCGACTTTTATATCAAAAAGGGCGAGGTTAATGGCTTTACCGGACTCCTTGGCTCCGGCAGGAGCGAGTGTGTGCGGGCAATTTTCGGGGCGGATCATGTGACCTCCGGAAAGGTAAAGATCAATGGAAAAGAAGTAAAGATTACCAACCCGCTGGAAGCGATGAAGAACGGCATCGCCTACCTGCCTGAGGACCGCAAGGGCGACGGTATTATTGGAGATCTTTCTGTAAAGGAGAACCTGATCCTCGCTGCGCAGGTACTCAAAGGCTTCTGTCATCCGTTCTCGAAGGCAGAGGCGGAGGCGGCCGCGGATGAGTATATCCAGATGCTGGAGATTAAGACTGCGTCAAAGGACACACCGATCAAGTCTCTTTCCGGCGGCAACCAGCAGAAGGTGATCGTAGCGCGCTGGCTGTTCGCGCACCCGGAATACCTGATTCTTGACGAGCCGACCAGAGGGATCGATATTGGTACAAAGACAGAGATCCAGAAGCTGGTTCTGAAGCTTGCGTCAGAGGGCATGAGCGTCACCTTTATCTCATCAGAGACGGATGAGATGCTCCGCACCTGTTCGCGGCTCGTGGTCATGCGCGACCGCAAGATGGTCGGCGAGCTCTCCGGAGACGACCTGAACCAGAATAAGATTATGAGTACGATTGCGGGAGGTGAAGCATAATGGAAAAGACTGCTGCAAAAAAACAAAATCCCCTTAGCGGGCTGCTTCATTCTCAGATGATGATCCCTCTGGTGGCGCTGCTGCTGCTCCTTGGCTTCAATCTTCTGATGGATCCCACGTTTTTCCGGATCACGCTCGGCACCAACAGTGATGGCAACCCGGTGCTTTCCGGTAACCTGATTTCCGCGTTGAACAATGGCTCCGAGCTGGCGATTCTTGCGATCGGCATGACGCTGGTGACGGCGGCTTCGGGCGGACAGGATATTTCTGTAGGCGCAACAATCGCTATCAGCGGCAGCGCGATGCTGCGTATCCTCTGCGGCACAGAGTCCAGTCCTTCTTCACTTGCGGCGCCGATCATCGTGGGCTTCCTCGTGGCAGTGCTGGCCGGCATGCTCTGCGGCGTGTTTAACGGCGTCCTGGTGGCAGCTTTCAGGATTCAGCCGATGATTGCGACTTTGATTCTGTACACGGCCGGACGTTCCATCGCTGCATGGATCAATAATAACCAGCTTCCGATTGTTCCGGGAAAAGCCTTTACTTACTTCGGAGGATTTATTCCGGGCATTCCGATGCCGACGCCGTTCCTGATCGCTGTACTCTGCTTTATTATCATTGGGCTGGTGCTGAAGTTTACCAACCTCGGCCTCTATACGCAGGCTGTCGGCATTAATGAGAACGCGGCGAAGCTGAACGGTCTCAAGCCGGCGTTTATCAAGATTCTTTCCTTTGTCATCCTCGGTGTGTGCGTGGCTGTCGCGGCATTGATCAAATGCAGCCGGACCTCGACGATCAACTATTCCGTAGTGGCGCAAAACATCGAGATGGACGCAATCCTTGCGGTCGCTTTAGGTGGAAATAACCTGGGCGGCGGCAAGTTCAATATCTGGGCGTCCGTAGTGGCGGCCTATGTCATCCAGCTTCTGACGACGACGCTCTATAAGTTTAAGGTATCCTCGGACGCGCTTCCGGCGTACAAGGCAGTCGTTGTCATCCTTCTGATTGTGTTTTCCGCTCCGGTCGTAAAAGAAAAACTGGCCGAGCTTGGCAAGAAGATCCGGAAACCGGCAAAGGAGGTGGGCTGACATGTCAGAAAATAAGAAAAAGAGGACATTATCCGACGCGAACCTCCTGCTGCTGATCACCATTGTCGTCTTCTTTGTCATGTATATCGGAGCAGTGGTTCTTTTAGGCGGCGGCTTCCGTAAGGCTCAGATGTTTTTTAACATCCTGGACGCGAACGCGGGCCTGGTGATCACCTCCTGCGGCATGAGCCTGGTCATGATCACACAGGGCATTGACATTTCCATCGGCGGCGTAGTGCGCCTGATCTGCATGAGCTGCGCGGTCAATCTTGAGCTGCAGAACGGCAATCCGTTTACCGCATTCCTGATTGCGATGGGCATCGGCCTTGCGTTTGGCCTCGTGCAGGGCTTCCTGGTGGCTTATCTGGAGATTCAGCCGTTCATCGTCTCCCTCGCGGGAATGTATTTCGCAAAAGGACTGACAACCATTATCCACACCAATCCGATCAGTGTGACAAACGAAGCGTTCAAGGCATTGCGCAAGATTGAGTTTATTCTGCCGGGACTGGGGTATTACAACAAAAAGGGCACTTACATAAATACGACGATTGAGCTCGGTTCAGTGATCGCCCTGATTGTCGTGATTCTGATGTTCCTGATGCTGCGCTATACAAAGTTCGGGCGCAATTTCTACGCAGTCGGAGGTAATAAGCAGAGCGCGCTGATGCTCGGAATCAACGTAAAGCGCACCAAGTTTCTGTCTCATCTGATCTGCAGCCTTTTGGCGGGACTCGGCGGCTTTGTCTACTTTATGCACATCGGCAGTGCGGCGACATCCAACGCGAACGGCATGGAGATGAACGCGATTGCGTCCTCCATCATCGGCGGAACGCTGCTGACAGGAGGCGTGGGCAATGTCATCGGCACCCTGTTTGGCGTACTCTCATTGAACACGATCCAGAATATCGTTTCCTCCATCGGACTCGATGACGCATGGTGGACCGGCATCACGATCGCAGGTATGCTCTGCCTGTTCCTGATTATCCAGAGCGTGGTCATGAGCCGGACGAAGAAAAAATAGAATACAGCTGATTCCATATCTGCCGCATTCCATAGCAGGAAAGTGCTGGTCTGCGTGGCGTGGTATACAGCGAAAAACCAACTGCAGGAAGAAAAAACAGAAGGGGAGCCGTAGTTCTGCCGAAAAGGAATTACGGCTCCACTTTTGTCATTTTTGCCAGACTTTTTGCGAAAAACTCCGGCAATCCCAACCTTTTACACAACATTTACCTAAATCTTACATTTCTTTTGCATTTCCTTCTCATTTGTGGTAAGGTATATTCGTTAAAAATTGCGTCTGCGGCTTTTTCGCCAGATGTGCTCCCTTTCATTGCAGGAACATAAATGCGCGGGCAAAAACGCGGAGATAAAGCTCAAAAGCGCAGGAGCAACGCGCGGAGACAGAAGCACGTGGTCAAAAGCGCAGGAGCAATGCGCGTAGATGAAAGCGCGGGGGCAAAAGCGCTGGAACAAAAGCTGCGGCGCAAAATCAGAACAACGTGCGGGAATGCAGTCTGCAGATATACCAGGCGGTGCAGTCCGCAGGGATCGTAAGGAGCAGGGAGCTTAAATAAGGATAGTCGTAACTGTCAGAATATACAGCAGCTGCGGATACACACAAGGAGGAAGGGAGACAACGGCGTTTCCCTGAAAAAGACAGATGGGTATAGGTAATATTATTTCATTATTTGGAAGTCTGGGACTTTTCCTGTTTGGTATGAAATACATGGGAGAGGGGCTGGAGCTTGCGGCGGGTCCGAAAATGAAAGACCTTCTGGAGACTCTGACGCGCAACCGGGTGATGGGCTTTCTTTTGGGAGCACTGGTCACGATCGTGATTCAGTCCTCATCCGCGACTACGGTCATGGTCATGGGCTTTATCAATGCGGGCATCATGGATCTGGCCCAGGCGACCGGCGTGATTTTCGGTGCCAATATCGGTACCACGATTACCAGTGTACTGATCGCGCTGGATGTCTCAGGCATCGCGCCAGTCTGTATCTTCGCCGGTGCGGCGATGATGCTTTATACCAAAAAGAAGCGCACCAGCTACATCGGCCAGGTCATTCTGGGATTTGGTCTTCTGTTTCAGGGTCTGCATTCGATGAGTTCCGCGATGTCCCCTCTGAAGGATTCACCGGCTTTTCTGAATTTTATCACACACGCGACAAATCCGGCGCTCGGATTCATCATTGGCGTTATTCTCTGCGCCGTGATCCAGAGCTCGTCCGCAGCGGTCGGCGTCGTGCAGGCGCTTGCCCTGCAGGGACTGATGCCCCTCCATTTCGCCGCATTTCTGATCTGCGGTATCAACGTCGGCTCTTCGACACCGCCGATTCTCTCCGCATTCAACGCGAGAAACAATGCCAAGCGCGCCGCGCTGATCTATCTGATCTTCAACGTGGTCGGCGCTGTCATTTTCATACCTCTTACGATTTTCCTTCCGCTCACGGACTGGATCGAGGCCCTGGTGCCGAGCGCGATGTTCCAGATCTCCGTCTACCATATTTTATTCAAGGTGGTGACCGGCCTGATTCTGCTGCCGTTGACGAACGTGGTCGTGACATGGACCTACCGCTTCATTCCCAAACAGGCGCATGAGAACGCCTTTCGTCTGGAATACATCGATAAAAATATGCAGGTGGCCTCTCCGGCGGTCGTGACACTGCAGGTCGGCAGGGAGGTCGAACGGATGGCGAACCTCGTGCGGGAGAACCTTACCAGGGCCAGAACCATTGTGCAGAACCAGAACATGGCCGGTGTGCAGCAGCTGCGGGATACCGAGGACGTGATTGATTACCTGGCCTCGGAGATTACGGAATATCTGACGACGATCAACGCCACCGAGATGCCTGCTTCCGTCTCGCGCTACATGACCAGCGCGTTCAACGCGATCAACGATCTGGAGCGCATCGGGGACCATGCAGTGGTGATCAGCGGACAGAATGAGACAAGCCTGGAGGCGGGCGAGCCGTTTTCTGACCAGGCAAGAGATGATCTTCTGGAGATCTTTGACCTGGATCTGGCGTTGTTTGATGCCACGGTAGACCTGTTTTGCAAGCACAGCTTCACGCCGGAGATGTGGGTGGACATCCGCAAGCGGGAGCACCGGATCACCAAGAAGGCTTCCAAGGCGCAGGCCAGCCATATGGATCGTCTGAAGGCCGGGCAGTGTTCCTTCGAAAAGGGACTCACCTTTGTCGAAATCCTGGACAGCTTTGTGCGTATCGCGAACCACTCCGTCAATATCGCGGAGGAGAGCGGTTCTGAAATGCTCAACGGAATGCTCAGGACGGAGAATGCATGAGAGATGACGGGTACAGACATATCAGAAAACGGTTGACAAAAAAATAGGGTACTGCTATCATTTGGGCAGGATGAACGAGGGCGTTCTTCCTTATATTAAGGGGGAATGCTTTCTTTATTTTTGAAAGAAGAGGTGGACTATGAGCAAGTATACAAGAGAGGATATATACAAAATCATCGAGGAGGAGGATGTGCAGTTTATCCGGCTGCAGTTTACGGATATGTTCGGCACGCTGAAGAATCTGGCCGTGACGGTCAATCAGCTGGACCGAGTCCTGGATAATAAGGTGACGTTTGATGGCGCATCCATTGAAGGCTTCGCGCGGATCGAGCGCTCGGATCTGTGCCTGCACCCGGATCTGGATACGTTTCTGATTTTCCCGTGGAGACCTCAGAATGGCAAGGTCGCTCGCTTTATCTGTGATGTTTTCTATGCGGACGGCACTCCGTTTGGCGGGGATCCGCGTTCTGTGTTGAAAAATGTGATCGCGCAGGCGGATGAGATGGGATATCTGCTTGAAGCCGGTCCGGAATGTGAGTTTTTCCTGTTTCACACGGACGATGAGGGCAGACCGACCACGATTACGCATGAGCAGGCCGGATATTTTGACATCGCTCCGATCGACCTGGGGGAAAATGCCCGCCGGGATATGATTCTTACCATGGAGGATATGGGCTATGTGGTGGAGTCCTCGCATCACGAGGCGGCTCCGGCGCAGCACGAGATCGACCTGCGCTATGACGAGGCGCTGCAGAGCGCGGACGGGATTATGACCTTCCGTCTCGCGGTAAAGACGGTCGCCAAGCGCCACGGCCTGCATGCGTCCTTTATGCCGAAGCCGGTCGCCGGAGTCAACGGCTCGGGCATGCACATCAATATGTCTTTGACAAAGGACGGAAAAAATGTATTTTATGACGCGGCGGATCCCATCCATTTAAGCCAGGAGGGACGCTGGTTCATCGGAGGGCTTTTAAAGCATATTCGTGCGGTGACCGCCGTGACGAATCCGATTGTTAATTCCTATAAGAGGCTGGTGCCGGGCTTTGAGGCGCCGGTCCATGTCGCCTGGTCCGCGAAAAACCGCATTCCGCTGATCCGGATTCCGATCATGGGCAATGGTACAAAGCGCATCGAGCTGCGCAGCCCGGATAACGCGGCCAATCCTTACCTGGCATATGCGGTCTGCATGGCGGCGGGGCTGGACGGCATCGGGCATCAGATCATGCCGCCGGAAAATATGGACGAAAACCTTTACGCGCTGGGGGCAGAGGACCTGAAGGCCAAAGGCGTCGAGCGCCTGCCGGTCACGCTTCTGGAGGCCGTCGATGCACTGGAAGAGGACAGCTTTATCTGCGGCGTCCTCGGAGAGCATGTGACAAAGCGCTATATTAAAGCGAAAAAAGAAGAATGGGAAGAATACCAGGCCAGTGTGAGCCAGTGGGAGCTGGACCGCTATCTGGCGAAGGTCTGATCGTTCTGTCGTAAAGTGTGTTATGAGAAGAAAACTTTTGTAACTATTCAGGACAGTACTCCGTACTTGCTGCGAAGTACGTGTGAAAACGTTAATTTTTCTCATAACGCTCCAGAATCGAACGATTCTGTCACATCAGACGGACAGGAGGACTCAGATGGCAAATATAAATATAGTGGTAGCGTTTCCAAAACCGGAGGACGCAAAAAATGTCAGAAACCTGCTGATCCGCAGCGGCTATTCGGTCGGTGCCGTCACGACGAGCGGCGCAGGCGCCCTTTCCGCGGCTGACCGGCTTGGATCCGGCATTATCGTTTGTGGATACAAGCTGCCGGATATGATATATTCCGAGCTTTGTGAAGATATGCCGGCATCCTTCGCGATGCTGCTGGTCGCGTCCGCCCGTGTTGTCAGTGAGGGTATCAAGGAAGGCGTGCTGCTGGTGACCATGCCTTTTCATATCAATGATCTGCTGGATTCCCTGGATACCCTGATCAGCAATCAGGAGCGGCGCAGACGGCAGAAGCGGATGACGGCTCCCCACCGCAGCGAGGAGGAGAAAAAGCTGATCGCAGAGGCAAAATCCCTGCTGATGGAGCGCAACGGGATGACCGAGGAGGAAGCGCACCGCTACCTGCAGAAGACCAGCATGGACAGCGGCACCAACATGGTCGAGACCGCGCAGATGCTGTTTGCGCTGATGCGGTGAAGAGGATATTATGAGATGTCTGATATGTAAAGATGAAAAAATGGAAAATTCCTGCACAACTTATTTCGCTCAGATGAGCAATTGCTATGTGATTATAGAAAATGTTCCATGCATGAAATGTCCTCAATGTGGTGAAGGGTTATTTAATTCCTCAGTTTTGGAAAAAATAGAAGATATTTTGGAAAGTCTGGAGAAAATTGCAAGTAAAATTTTCATTATGGATTACTTGAGAGCAGCTTAGTTTTTTAGAAAAGCGGGGAGAAAAAATGAAATTCACAAAAATGCATGGTTTGGGAAATGATTATGTTTACGTGAATTGCTTTAAGGAGCAGATCTCAGATCCTTCCGCGACAGCGATCCGTGTGAGCGACCGGCATTTCGGCATCGGTTCGGACGGCCTGATCCTGATCAAACCGTCCAAAGTGGCGGATTTTCAGATGGAGATGTACAATGCGGACGGTTCATTGGGGGCGATGTGCGGCAACGGCATCCGCTGCGTGGCGAAGTATGTTTACGATTATGGCTTGACTGATAAGACGCAGATCAGCGTGGAGACGGTAAGCGGCATCAAGTATCTGGATCTGACGGTGGAGAGACCGGGAGAGCAGAATGCGCAGGAAGCACAGAAGATGCAGGAAGCGAATACAGGCGAAGAAGCTATTTGTGGCTGTGTATCTGAAAAATCAGTGCAGTCAGCGAGAGGGCAGGTCAGCCGGGTGCGCGTGGACATGGGGAAGCCGATCCTGGATCCGAAGCAGATTCCGGTCAATACAGAGATTTTGTATGAGAATCCAGCTAATAAAATGATTGCGCGGTGCCTTTTTGGAGAAGGTGAGTCTGCGGACAATCCGGGTACTCATGATCCGATCATCGGAGAGCCTTTCACGATTGCGGGGATGAATGTCAATATCACCTGCGTCTCCATGGGCAATCCGCATTGTGTGGTGCCGGTGAAGGATGTGGACGGTCTGGCCATTGAGAAAATCGGACCGCAGTTTGAGAATCATCCTCTGTTTCCGGATCGGGTCAATACAGAATTTATCAAAGTGCTTGACCGGAAAACGGTACAGATGCGTGTCTGGGAGCGCGGCTCCGGCGAGACGCTTGCCTGCGGCACGGGTGCCTGTGCGGTGGCAGTCGCCTGTATTTTAAATGGCTGGACAGAGGAGACAGTGACGGTGAAGCTGCGCGGCGGCGACCTGCAGATCACCTGGGACCGTCAAATGGATACTGTTTATATGACAGGACCGGCCGTGACTGTGTTTGATGGGGAAATGAAGCTCTGAATACAGAAGCATGTCAAATCAGGCAATGTTCAGTCAAATACCCCGATGCAAGCGTACAGGGCAACCAATTTGTTGTCTGTGCAAGCTATGTCATATACTGTCGGCAAAGCCGACGGGTTTCTTACGGCATCGGCTGTCTGACTCGCCGCTTTGCGAGAATAAAACAGTCCGCAGGTTCCGCAATTTGCTTCTGGCGGACTGTTAAACAAATCATATTTATGAGGAGGCTATCATGTTTAAAATCAACGATAATTATCTCAAGCTGCCGGGCAGCTATCTTTTCTCGACCATTGGAAAAAAGGTCAATGAATTTCAGGCGGCTCACCCGGACAAGACAGTGATCCGTCTCGGGATCGGCGATGTGACGCAGCCGCTCGCACCTGTTATTATTGATGCGCTGCACGGCGCGGTAGATGAGATGGGAAAGGCGGAGACCTTCCGCGGATACGCCCCTGATCTGGGCTATGAGTTTTTGCGCACAGCGATCGCGAAGAATGATTACGCAGACCGCGGCTGCGACATTTCGGCGGACGAGATTTTCGTCTCGGACGGTGCGAAGTGCGACTCCGGCAATATTCAGGAGATTTTCAGTGTGGACAATAAAATCGCTGTCTGCGACCCGGTTTACCCGGTTTATGTAGACACGAACGTTATGGCGGGCCGCACCGGCACCTATGATCCGCAGACAGAGATGTGGAGCGATGTGATCTACATGCCCTGCACGGCGGCGAACAATTTCGCACCGGAGATTCCGAGGGAGACGCCGGACATGATTTATCTGTGTTTCCCGAATAACCCGACAGGAGCGACCGTCACAAAGGCGCAGCTCCAGGAGTGGGTGGATTACGCGAATAAGGTTGGCGCGGTCATCATCTATGACGCCGCATATGAGGCTTACATTTCCGAGCCGGATGTGCCGCACACGATTTTTGAGTGCGAGGGTGCCCGCACCTGCGCGATCGAGCTCAAGTCCTTCTCCAAAAACGCGGGATTTACAGGGACGCGCCTTGGCTATACGGTGATCCCGAAAGACCTGACAGCGCATGTGGACGGCAAGGATGTGATGATGCATTCTCTCTGGGCGAGACGCCACGGCACCAAATACAACGGCGCTCCGTACATCCAGCAGCGCGCGGGCGAGGCAGTCTATTCACCCGAAGGCAAGGTGCAGCTCGCAAAGCAGGTGGCTTATTACATGAACAACGCGAAGGTCATCAAAGAAGGCCTGCTAAAGGCCGGATACACCGTTTCCGGCGGTGTGAACGCGCCATACATCTGGCTGAAGACGCCGGAAGAGATGACCTCCTGGGAATTTTTCGATTACCTGCTTGAGAATGCGAACGTCGTCGGCACCCCCGGCTCCGGCTTCGGCCCGAGCGGGGAAGGCTACTTCCGGCTGACTGCGTTCGGTACTTATGAAAACACCGTCGCGGCGCTGGAACGGATCAAGAAGATGTGATTGTAATGACTACCAGGGGCTTACAGGCCCCTGGTTTGATGAAAGGAAAGACTATGAAACTACTGATCATACGCCACGGCGATCCAGATTATTCGATTGACTCCCTGACGGAGAAAGGCTGGAAGGAGGCGGAGTATCTGTCGGAGCGTATCGCGAAGCTGGATGTCCGTGATTTTTATGTATCTCCGCTGGGGCGCGCGAGGGATACAGCGGCTCCGACATTGAAAAAAATGAACCGTACAGCCATCCAGTGTGAATGGCTGCGTGAGTTTTCTCCCCGTATCAACCGGCCGGACCGCGAAAATTCGCCGGTTTCCTGGGACTGGCTGCCGCAGGACTGGACTGCCGATGAGCGCTTTTATCTGCCGGATCGATGGTATGAACCGTCTATCATGAGCGAGGCGCATGTAAAAGAAGAGTATGACTATGTGACCGGATGCTTTGACGGGCTTCTGAAACAATATGGGTATGTACGGGAGGGCTACATCTACCGCACGGAACAGGGAAATAACGACACCATCGTCTTTTTCTGCCATTTCGGAGTCGGCTGTGTATTGCTTGCCCACCTGATCGGGGCCTCGCCGATGGTGCTCTGGCATGGTCTCTGCGCTGCGCCGTCTTCCGTGACCACGGTTGTGACAGAAGAACGCCGGAAAGGCATTGTGAGCTTTCGCGCGAGCGCGTTCGGGGATATCTCTCATCTCTACGCGAAAAATGAACCGCCTGCTTTTGCCGCCCGGTTCAGCGAGTGCTATGAGAACGAAAATGAGCGGCTGGACTGAAAATGAGGTAGGTGAGGCCTCGTCTCTGTAAATGCCCCTGGAACTGGCTGCGCACAGCGTGAAAAGACCGAAAACGAGGCGGAGGGACTTTTGATTTCTGCCCGGTTTGCGGTTCGTGTATCAGGAGGTGCCGCGTAAGCGGAAGTGCTGACGGCAGTTTCTGTTTGGATATGGAATTATAGTAATAGGAAAGGCGGACATATGAAAACGGAACGGTTATTTTATAAGGACGCGTATATAAAAGAATTCACCGCAACGGTATTGGACTGCCGAGAAGGGAAAAAAGGATTTGAACTTGTGCTTTCGGCAACGGCATTTTATCCGGAGGGCGGCGGACAGCCCTATGATATGGGAATTTTGCAGCCAATTGTGAAAATCTCTCATACAGTATCCGCGCCTGAGTCAGATGCTGCCGCCAGGATGCAAACGGAAAAAGCAAATGCAGAAGAAACAAATGCTGATGCGGAAATTCAAACGATGACTGTCAGGCCGCTGAAAACGGAGGAGCCTGCCATTGTCCATGTCCTGGAGGTTCACGAGAAAAACGGAGAGCTGATTCATTACACAGACGCGCCGCTCGCCGCAGGCACAACCGTCCATGGAAAAATCGACTGGACACGGCGTTTTGACCTGATGCAGCAGCACTCCGGCGAGCACATCGTGAGCGGGCTGGTGCACGCCGCTTATGGCTATGACAATGTCGGCTTTCATATGGGAAGCGATGTGATTACCATTGATTTCAATGGAGAACTGGATATGGCAGCTCTGGGGGAGATCGAGGCCAGGACCAACGAGGTCATCTGGCAGAACCAGGAGACGCACATCTTTTATCCGTCAGCGGAGGAATTAAAGAGGCTGCCCTATCGAAGCAAAAAAGAACTGACCGGCGAGGTGCGGATTGTAGAGTTTCCAAATGCCGACATGTGCGCCTGCTGCGGGCTTCACGTGGCCCGTGCCGGTGAGATCGGAATGGTGAAGCTTCTATCGGTCGTGAAATTCCGTGAGGGTGTCCGGGTAGAAATGATCAGCGGGAAGCGTGTGCTGGATTACCTGAACCTGGTAAATGAGCAGAATCATCAGATTTCTGTGCTGCTCTCCGCGAAACCAGCTCAGACTGCGGATGCAGTAAAGCGAAGCATGGATGAAAACTATCGCCTGAAGGGCCGGGTGACTGCGCTGGAAGAGAAACTCTTTGCACAGGAGGCAGAGCGCCTTGCCTGCGCAGGGGACGTGCTTCTCCTGGAAAAAGGACTGGATTCCGACAGTGTGCGAAAGCTGGCCGTGGCGGTCATGGAGACCTGCGACGGGCGGTGTGCGGTATTCTCCGACAATGGAGACGGAACGTTTAAATATGCGATTGGAGAGAAGGGTGGCGACCTGCGTACTTTAGTGAAAGACTTGAATCAGGCACTTGGCGGGCGCGGAGGCGGCAAGCCATTTTTCGCGCAGGGATCAGTAAAAGCAGACGCCGGAGCGATCAAGGCTTTCTGGGAGACCACTATCGATTTTAGAAAAAAAGCTTGACACAGATTCTGATTTGAATTATCATACATGGAAAGGCAAAGGTGTCTGGATTCATTTCCTGACGCCTTTTTTCGTTGTTCTTTATACCCTGGAGGAGAATTTTTTATGATCAAACTGGAGAATGTCAATAAATATTTCGGCGACCTGCATGTCTTAAAGGATGTAAATCTGGAAGTGGCGGAAGGGGAGAAGCTGGTCATCATCGGGCCATCCGGCTCCGGCAAGTCGACGACGGTCAGGTGCATGAATTTCCTTGAAACCCCGACGAGCGGACATGTATTTATTGACGGTCAGGAGATCACCACCAGGAATAAGACGAAGATTGTCCGGGAAAACATGTCGATGGTGTTCCAGCAGTTTAACCTGTATCCCCATATGTCCGTTCTGAAAAATCTGACGCTGGCGCCGATGAAGCTCCACCACAAGAGTAAGGCCGAAGCGGAAAAGCTGGCTTACCATTATCTGGAGGTGGTAGGACTTAGCGAGAAGGCTCATGTTTATCCAACGACACTTTCCGGCGGTCAGCAGCAGCGGATTGCGATTGCCAGAGCGCTGTGCGCACAGACGAAGATTATTCTTTTTGACGAGCCGACCTCCGCATTGGATCCAGAGACGATCCAGGAGGTGCTGGATGTCATGATCAAGCTGGCGCATGAGAAGATCACGATGGTCGTGGTGACACATGAGATGGGATTTGCCCGGGAGGTTGCGGACCGGGTGGTCTTTATGGCGGACGGTCAGATCCTGGAGGAAGGGACACCGGATCACTTCTTTGAAAATCCGCAGAATGAACGGCTGAAGCAGTTTCTGGGAAAGATCATTCGAAAGTAAAGGTAACGATTACGCTGCGGAGCATAATGGCAGCATTCAGGACAACATAGATTTGGAATAGTTTTGTTCGTATGTATTTAAGCTGATAGCACTTCATTACAGAGATCGTGTCGCACTTGGATGGAAACACACAGAGCAACACGGCACCCTGTCTTGAATGGTTATAAAATATTAAAAAAGCAGGAGGAATCATTATGAAGATGAGAAAATTGCTCGCACTGGGTCTTTCACTCGCTATGGCGGTATCTCTTTGCGGAACCATGGCTTTTGCGGAAGAGGAGACGGAAGTTGAGACAGAGGCAGAAACGGAAGCACCACTGGTCATCACGGATGACATTCAGGAGATCATTGACCGCGGCGTTCTGCGCGTAGGTGTCAAGAACGCAGTAGAAGGCTTTGGCTATCAGGATACCCTGACAGGCGAATACTCCGGTATGGAGATTGACATCGCGACTCTGATCGCGGAAGAGCTGGGCGTGGATGTGGAGTTTACGACGGTTACGGCTGCGACGAGAACCGAGCTGCTGGATTCCGGCGATATTGACTGCGTCATCGCTACCTTCACGATTACGGACGAGAGAAGAGAAAGCTGGGATTTCTCGACCCCGTACTATACAGACCATGTAACGGTTCTGGTAAAGGATTCCAGTGAGATCACAGATCTGGAAGGACTTCTGGATAAGACCGTAGGCGTTTCTTCCGGGTCCACTTCAGCGAGATCGCTGGTAGAGGCGATGATCGATGCTGGCGTGATCGACGGAGAAGATTATGATGCAGAGACCTTTGACCCGGCTCTGTGGACAGACGGCGTATCCTTCCGCCAGTATGACGACTATCCGGCAATCTCGACTGCACTGGAGTCGGATGAGGTAGATGCGTTCTGCGTAGACAAGTCGATCCTGGCGATCTACAAGACAGAAGGACGTTCCTACATTGATGCTGAGTTTGCTCCTCAGGAGTATGGCGTGGCGACTACGAAGGATTCCGGCTTCTCGGCTTATGTAGACACTCTGATCAACCGCTGGCTGAATGACGGCACGATCGACGGATTTATCGAGGAGTATGCGCTCGACTGATGATCTGTAAGACTGGTTCTGAAAATAGTCAGATTTGAAAGGACAGCTGTTTTTGTAAAGGCTTAGCCGGATGCATCTATGAATATAGGCTGATGCTGCGGTCGGCTGTTTCCTGAGAAAATCTACGCTGTTTTCAAACATTGCATGAGGTGCTCGTAACTGCGAAGCTGCTGAAGGTTACGGGCGATTAATGAATCGACAAATGGCACACTTCGGATATCCGCAGGGTATTTCGCGATATCCGGAGTGTCTCTGTAATGTACTTTGCCTTTTTGAAATAAGTCGATTGCAATTCCATTGGTTTTAGAAAATGGGTAGTTCACAGGCTTCTATGCATGAGGAATTTCTCTGCCTGGTTATTAAAAATTTAAGAATAATTTACTGCGTCAGATGGTAATATTCTGGTTTATCCGGGCTTGGGAAATAAATTTTAGAATCTTGGAGGATAAGGATGTCAGGAATTTTTTCAGTGACGGCGTGGCTAAAGGTCTGGACCTACCGGGCGACCTTCCTGCACGGCCTTGCCACTACGGTGCAGACGGCGGTACTGGCGATTCTGCTCGCGATGGTGATTGGTATTGTGCTGGGGCTGTTCGCTACAGGCCACAATAAAGTGCTCAAGGTGATTTCGCGTGTGTATGTGGAGTTTGTCCAGAACACGCCGGTGATGCTCCAGCTCTGTTTTTTGTACTATGCGCTTGCTTTTTCCGGTCACAGCATCGGGATCATCCGCACGGGTATTGTTTCACTGGGCATTTATCACGGCGCCTATATGGCCGAAGTCATCCGGGCCGGCATTGAATCAATTCCGAAAGGGCAGTTTGAGGCCGCCCAGTCGCAGGGCTTCAATTATTTTGGCGAGATGTATTACATTATTCTGCCGCAGAGCATCAAGATTATTCTCCCCCCGATGGTAAATCAGGTGGTGAACCTGATTAAGAATACTTCCTGTCTGTATATCATCGGCGGCACGGATCTGATTTCGCTGACCTACAGCTTCGTGACAGGCGCGACGACAGGCGGCGCGTACGGCCCGGCTTACATTGTGAGCGGCGTACTGTTCTTTATTATATGCTTCCCGCTCTCCAAGCTCGCCAGCACCTGGGAGGCAAGGCTGAAGCAGAGGGATCAGAGAGTCACGGTAGCCGGACGCGGCAGCACGGAGAAAGGGGTGGAAGGCGCATGAATACCTGGAACGCGAGTCTTTCGATGCTTAAAAATACCGCGATTCTGCAGTATCTGATGAAGGGCGTCGTTTTTACTCTGATTATTTCTGTGATCGCGGTCGGATTTGGAATTCTGATCGGATCGGTTCTCGCGCTGGTACGGAATTACTGCAACAGCGGCAGAACAAAAATATTCCGCTGGATCGCGACGATTTATATTGAAGTATTCCGGAACACACCGCTACTTTTGTGGATTTTTATCTGTCTGGTTTTCTGCCCGACACCGTTTTTCATCGACCGGAAAATGTTCGGGCTGAATTCGGCGGCAGATGTCAAGCTGCTGTTTAAGGGAGCAGTTGCTCTGGTATTATTTACATCCTCTGTCATTGCAGAGATCGTGCGCGGAGGCCTGAATTCTGTGGCGGAGGGCCAGTTTGAGGCCGGACATTCCCAGGGCTTCAATACGGTGCAGGTGATGATTTACATCGTACTCCCGCAGGCTTACCGGAATATCATCCCGACACTGCTTTCACAGGTTATCACGACGATCAAGGATTCCTCTTATCTGGCAAATGTGGCCGTGATTGAGCTGATGGCCCGCACGAAGCAGATCATGAGCTCCGCGAACCGCTACAATGGTACGGGGGTCATCAATGTATCCGATGTATTCGTATTATTCGGGTTTGCGTGTGTGATTTATTTTGTCATTAATTTCACTCTCTCCTGTGTCGTGCGCCACATGCAGAAGCGCATGAAGGAAGGGGCAAAAAAGGCGGCGGACGTGGTGACTGCGGAGTAGTGGTTAGTAAATAGTGATTAGTGGGTAGTATTCATTAGTTAGTGCTTAGCAGCTTGAAGCTGATGATTAGTGGCAGGCATTTAGAAGCAGGTAATAGAAAATATGCAGTATGGGGAGATTTGCCGGATTGCGGCGGATATAATTGTATGGACGTCATAACTGTGAAGATAATGAACAGTTACTGGATTACGAGGGAGGCGGCAGGATGGATGATCATTTTGTAATTACGATTTCGCGCGAGTTTGCTTCTCTGGGGCGTACGGTTGCGCAGAAGCTCTCGGAAAAGCTGGGTGTTGAGTTCTGGGACAGGGACATTGTGGAGGCGGCCGCGAAGCGCACCGGTCATTCCATCTCTCTGGTCAGCGATGAGGAGGAAAAGGCGAAAAGCTCCTTCTTCTTGCGGAAAAATTACCGGATGAGCCTGACCACATACAACATCAGCGATGAGATTTTCGAGACGGAGAAAAACATCATATTGGATGCCGCGTCAAAGAGCTCCTGTATCATCGTAGGGCGCTGCGGCGATTATATCCTCAGAGATTTTCCGAACCATCTGAGTGTTTATATTTATGCGCCGTATGAGGAACGGCTGAAAAACTGTGTTGAGACACTGATGATGGATGAGAAAACAGCCCGAAAAATGATCCGCGAGGTCGACATGGCGCGCACGTATTATCAGAGAAAATACTGCCCGGAGGTGCGTTCACCCAGAGACTGCTCCGATCTGATGATTGACAGCTCGCGCTTTGGAGTGGAAGGCACGGCTGACATGATCGCGGACGCACTTGGAATCCTGCTGCACTCGTGAAAAACGGAGTCCTCAGGAAAGATTGAACAGGTGTGTAGAAAATGTTTCACCGAAGTGTCAATTTTTTTACATTTGCATCTGGAAAATTTCATTGAAAAATAGAGAGAATCATACTATAATGGAAACCGCGCAACTAAAACTGCGCAACAAAGCTCGCTTCGTGAACGCCGTCTAAATGCAAAGAGTTTTTATGACAGGCGTGGAGCCTTCTTTGATTTCCTCTGTGAATCGGGAGTTTGCTTTCATTCATGTCCGCGCTGCGAATAGGGACTGGGAAGGGAATCTCACGGAAGGTGTCACCGAAATCACTGGGCAGGGATTTTTAGCTGTCTGGGAAAGGAACAGGGGGGGGCGGAAAACATTGTGGTATGTAATACAGGTTCAGACAGGCTCTGAGGAAAAAACCCGGATTCAGTGTAATACGATTCTTTCGTCTCAGGTGCTGCAGCAATGCTTTATCCCTTATTACGAGGAACAAAGGAAGCTTCATGGCGAATGGAGTACCCTGAAAAAGATCCTTTTTCCAGGATATGTTTTTATGATCACTGATCAGTTGGATGAGCTGCGGCTGAGTCTGCGGAAGGTTCCGGCAATGACGAAAGTGATTGGCGTTGGCGACGAGATTATTCCGCTTACGGATGAAGAAGTGCTTTTTCTGCAGGGATTTTGCGGAGACCAACAGGTTGCGGAGGTCTCGCATGGGATTCTGGAGGGCAGCAAAGTGCGTATCCTTTCCGGTCCGCTGGTCGGGAAGGAAGCTATGATAAAAAAGATTGATTATCATAAGCGCAGAGCCTATTTAGAAATGGATATGTTCGGGCGCAGACAGAAGATTCGTCTCGGGCTGGAGGTTCGGATGGAGAAGGTTGACAAATCCTGATTTGAGCAGGGCTGCGAAATGCATTTGCAGGAGGTTTTTCGATAAGAATTTTAACGATTAGCAGGGGTTCCACAATCTGAGTGGAACCTTTCTTTTTTGATGCGCAGTATGTTCCGATTTGCGAAGCAAACCGAGAACTCTGCCGAACAAGGCATATCCCATGCGAAGCGTGGGATGCCACCCGGCGAGGGAATATCCCATGCGAAGCGTGGGATGCCGCCCGGCGAGGGAATATCCCATGCGAAGCGTGGGATGTCCGCGTCCATAATCGGAGATTGTGGACATAACCCGGCGAGGGAAATTCTGCGAGATGAATTTCTTGACTTCCCCATGATGGAATGATAAAGTAAACGACAGCGTAACAGGGAACAGGCAAATCTGTTACAACATTTATCAGTTAAAATAATTGCTACCGTTTACTGATTGCTGATTTTACTTTGGGAGGGATCTGACATGATTGACGAAAGAATTGAAGCTCTGCGCGTGCGCATGGCGGAGAGCGGTGTGGACGCTTATCTGGTGCCGACCGATGATTTTCACGGTTCGGAATATGTGGGCGAGTATTTTAAATGCAGACAGTTCATCACGGGATTTACCGGCTCGGCGGGGACGGCGGTGATTACCCGGGATGTGGCGGGACTCTGGACAGACGGACGTTATTTTATTCAGGCGGCGGAGCAGCTTTTGGGCAGCCAGGTACAGCTCTTTAAGATGGGGGAGCCAGGTGTGCCGACTGTCCATGAGTATCTGCAGCAGTCTCTGGGCGAGGGCGCCTGCCTGGGCTTTGACGGGCGTACGGTCAGTGATGGAGAGGCCGGAGAGCTTGCCAGGCTGATGGAAGAAAAACATGGGTCCATCCGGGGTGAGCTTGACCTGGTCGGGGATATCTGGACGGACCGTCCCGCTCTTCCGGCAGAGCAGGTTTTTGAGCTGGATGAGAGGTGGACCGGCGAATCGCGGGCCGCACGGATTGCGAGAGTACGCATGGCTATGAAGGAACGGGGAGCGGATATTTTCCTGCTGACTTCTCTGGACGACATTGCCTGGCTGCTGAATATCCGCGGCGGAGATATCCACTGCTGCCCGGTGGTGCTTTCCTATCTGGCCATGGGACAGAAGGACGTGACGCTTTTTGCCAATAAAGAAGCGTTTCCGGATGAGGTGATACATGCGCTGCGCGCGGATGGTGTGCGCCTGGAGCCTTATGATCTGGTCTATGCGTATGTTTCCGGAATTCCATCCTGGTACAAGGTTCTGCTTTGCAAACGGAAGGTCAACAGCCTTCTGACATCTCTGATTCCGGAGGGTGTGACCATTCTGGACGAAGAAAATCCTACGACACTCTTCAAGGCGGTGAAAACACCGACAGAAGTGGAAAATGAGCACATAGCTCATATCAAAGATGGCGTGGCGCTGACGAAATTTATTTACTGGCTGAAGAAAAATGTCGGAAAGCTGCCGATGACGGAGCTGAGCGCGGGAGAAAAGCTGTACGCGCTGCGCCAGGAGCAGGAGCATTTCATGGGGAACAGCTTTGACGCGATTATTTCCTATGGTCCGCATGCCGCGATCAACCATTATTCGGCGACACCCGGGACGGATATTCCGATCGAGGCAAAGGGACTGCTGCTTGCGGATACGGGAGGCCATTATCTGGAAGGGACGACGGATGTGACACGGACGATTGTGATGGGACCGGTCAGCGAAGAGCAGAAGCTGTATTTCACGGCCGTGCTTCGCGGCATGCTCAATCTGGCGGCGGCGAAATTCCGCTATGGCGCGTCCGGCCTGAACCTGGACTATCTGGCGCGCGGGCCGCTCTGGGAGCTGGGAAAGGATTTTAACCATGGCACCGGGCACGGCGTCGGCTATTTTCTGAATGTCCATGAGGGACCCAACAGCTTTCACTGGAAAAAGACGGAGACCAGGCGGGCGGACACGGTGTTTGAGGAAGGCATGATTACCTCCGATGAGCCTGGATATTATGTAGAGGGCGCTTACGGTATCCGCCATGAAAATCTGCTCGTGTGTGTAAAAGATCAGGAGACGGAATTCGGCCAGTTCATGCGCTTTGAACACCTGACGATGGCGCCGTTTGACCTCGACGCGGTCGTGCCGGAACAGATGACAGCCCGCGAGAGGGCTCTGCTGAACGCGTATCATAAAGAAGTGTATGAGAAAATCGCGCCCCATCTGGAGGAAGAAGAGAGACTCTGGCTGCACGAGGCAACCAGAGCGATCTGAAGCTTCAAATTTGCATTTTTTCCTGACTATAGAAAAATCCCCCTGGCTATACAGAGGGATTTTTATGCACAGAGCCGGGTAAGGAATTTTGCGGCTAAAGCCGCACCCGGCTCGCGCAGCGGATAGGGTGAGAGGACTCCCCTATCCGATCACACGGCCGCGTAAGGCTATGTTCCGATTTGCGAAGCGAATCGAGAACTCTGGATAGGGGAGAAGGGCGTTCCCCTATCTGATTGTGTCGCACTTGCCGGGCAGACTCGCCCGGCGTCGAGGTTATTCGGGTTTATTCTTATAATAAATATACATCAGTCCCTTTAACAGGAGCGCGTCGTCGAGCAGGATTTTGTGGAAGCAATGGGGCGTGATCACGGAGGCGAGTCCTCCGGTGGCGATCACGGTCATTTCCTCCCCGGTTTCCTGCTCGATGCGGTCGATCAGGCCGTCGATGCAGGAAGCATTTCCATGGATCACCCCGCTTTTCATGCATTCGGTCGTGTTCTTACCTACCAGCCTCCTGGGAGCTTCGAGACTGATGCGGGGCAGCTGGGATGTCCGGCTGACCAGTGAATCCAGCGAGACGCGGATGCCGGGCAGGATCATGCCGCCGATGTAGTTTTTGTTTTTGTCGATGACAGAAAGCGTGGTAGCTGTCCCCATATCGATGATAATCAGTGGCGGCTTATGCTCTGTGATGGCCGCGACAGCGTTGACAATCAGGTCGCTGCCGACCTGCGCAGGATTGTCCATCAGAATATTCAGGCCGGTCTTTACGCCGGGGCCGACCACGAGCGCCTCCACACCGACGATTTTTTTGACTGCGTCGCGGAACAGATTGGTCAGCGGCGGCACGACAGACGAGATGATCGCCCCCGTGATTTCATCCCGGTTGATCTGGTACAGCTCCAGCACGTTTTTGATGCTGATCGCGTATTCCAGCACCGTGCGCGAGGGCGCTGTGGCCAGACGCTCTACAAAAAGAATCTCGTGTCCGCGGCAGCAGCCGAGTACGGTATTCGTATTTCCGATATCAATCGCCAGTATCATGGCTTTTTCCTCCTTCGGCAAAATGCTCTTCCATATATTCGTTCTATTGCTTATGCGTCAAAGCTGCTGGACATCAGGTCGTGTTTTGTACTTCGTATTCTTCTGAAAATGATATGCTCCCATATGCTGGCTTGTGAGCACAGCTTTCTGAGCAGGTTGGCTGGTCAGCATGCGCAGCTTTCCGAACGGCCAGCGGGTGCAGCTTTCCAGTATTCCGAACGGCCAGCGTACGCAGATTTCCTGTTCTCCGATCGATCAGCGGGCACAAGATTTTTCTCCTGCAGATTGAGACCGTGACGGAGCCGGAACAAAATGCGCCTTATAGAGGGCGATGCCGACCGCTCCGGTAAGGATGGTCGAGGAGACCATTTCGCATACCGCGTTAATCCCGACGAAGCCGCAGATAAATACCAGAATATTCCTTCCGCCGATCAGTCCCTGCATGTATTCGGTACTGCCAAAGAGCAGCACGAGGGCGGTCATAAAAAACAGTGTGTTCAAAAATGCGGAGCAGAATCCAGTCGCCAGGCAGGCGACAGAGGTATTTGTCATTTTGCGGACACCTCGGAAAATATAGCCGAGAAGCAGCCCGTCCAGAAATCTGGGCACAAAGCGCTGGATAAAGGCCAGAAACGGGTTGATGCCAAACAGGATCGCGCCCATGGCACTGGTGCCGCCGATGCCGATACACTGCAAAAAGCTGGTCAGTCCGAAGACGGAGCCAGTGACTGCGCCGCCGACAGGTCCGAGCGTAATCGCTGCGATTGCCACAGGGATTACGTTGAAGGTGATGGCAAGGGGGCCGATATTCAGATAGCCAAGCGGGGTGTAGGCCATGAGCAGCAGAATGGCGGTCATGAGGCCGAGAATGACGAGCTGCGAGGTGTTAAAGGTGTTGCCTGTGTTGTTTGTGTTCATGATGGTTTCCTCCTTGTTATTATTCCCTGGACGAAGAGGATGAAAGGAACTGTGGAATTCTGCGGACTGGCCTTAAGATTCTTAAGGACGGATGTGTGCGGAAGCTACCCTCCGGCGTGGTAGGATGCTTCCGGCAGAATCAGGTCCGCACGCAGCTCAGTTTTTAGCCGCCGCCTGCGCGACATAGAGGGCACAGACGGCGGCAGCTCTTCGAAATGGGATACAATACAACTACCGCGCAAGTATAACACAAGAAGGCACTGACGTACAAGAGGGAAAATATTTTTGCTTTTTTCGACATTTTTTTCAATTCTTCGTCACAAATCTCCAATTAATTCGTTTTTATATCATGTAGACCAAATAGCAGCGGGGAGAAAAATGGCATTTCTGGTCAGATTTGCCCGAAATGATTTACTTGCGATGAGCGGACACGGGCAGATATAATGTGACTTATCGGAAGGGCTCTGGACATCCAGTGGATGTCCGTTTAGAGCCGACCGAAGCGAAGCGTAGACGAACTTCGCAAGTCAACGACAGGGTTCTGCGAAGCAGGTTCCTGGAGTGTCAGTGACAGAATCAGAAAGCATTCGCGCACTCATAGTTACTATTTGCGTGTACAGGAAAGGTCTGCACTCGCTGCACGGGTACAGACAAATTATAAAAGAGATCAGGGGAGGAAAATGATCATGAACAAACTGAATGTCGCAATCGCGGATGACAACGAAAAAATGGTGCAGATCCTGGACCATATTGTCAGCAGTGACGAGGAGCTGAAGGTCGTCGGCAGGGCAGGTAATGGGGAAGAGCTGATGGAAATTATCAGGGAAAAGAAGCCTGATGTGGTTCTTCTGGATATTATTATGCCGAAGCTGGACGGACTGGCGGTGATGGATCGGGTGAATCATGAGCCTGAGATGAAAAAGCCCGCGTTTATTGTCATTTCTGCTGTCAGTCACCAGAAAACGACAGAGGATGCTTTCGAGCTGGGTGCGGAATATTACATCCTGAAGCCTTTTGACTATAATACGGTAGTGAGCCGGATCAAACGGGCACGGATGAGGTCGATGGATTTACGGCAGACAGAAAACAGGAGCGTTGTAGAAAGCCGCAGGGAGTATCAGGAAGAACATCAGGAAGAATACCAGAAGTATAACCTGGAAAGCGATGTGACAGACATTATTCACGAGGTGGGTGTTCCCGCGCATATCAAAGGCTACCAGTATCTGCGGGATGCGATCATCCTCTCGGTCCAGGATGCGGAAATGATGAATTCGATTACCAAAATTCTCTATCCGACGATTGCCAAAAAGCATCAGACGACCGCGAGCCGTGTCGAGCGGGCGATCCGTCACGCGATCGAGGTCGCCTGGAGCAGGGGAAAAATGGACACGATCGAGGAGCTGTTCGGATATACTGTCAGCGATGGAAAAGGCAAACCGACCAATTCCGAGTTTATCGCGCTGATTGCGGACAAGATCCGGCTTGATAATAAGAGAAAAAAGAAGGGGTATCGCTCCTGATTGTTAACTCCGATATTTTGTAACTGTCGATCTTAATTTCAGATTTCATGTCGATTTCAGCCGTTGATTTCAGATGATTTCAGCGGCTGATTTTGCAAAAAATTCAGATGATTTCAGCGGCTGGTTTTCGCTCAAAATTCAGATGATTTCGGCAGTGGATATTCGCGTTGAGTTAAGGCTGGTTTTTGCTGATTTTAGCCGCTGATTTTCGCTCGAATAATTTTCGGATTATGTCTTGCAAGATGGGCAGGCCTGGTATATAATACACATCAGACTTAAATTCCGAGTAAATTACTCGGCTTTTACTACAGAAATGAGTTCTCTGGCTGCGTTTTGCTGCTCTGAACTTATTACATGAGGAGGAAATATATGTCTGAACAATTATTACAGGTAACATCCTTATCGGTCAGAGTGGAGGAGAAGGAAATCCTTCACGGGGTCGATCTTAAAATAGGAAAGGGCGAGACCCATGTCCTGATGGGGCCGAACGGAGCCGGCAAATCAACGCTCGGCTATGCCCTGATGGGCAATCCCGGCTACGAGGTGACGGGCGGCCAGATTCTTTTTGACGGCAAAGATTTGTCAGAATTGTCTGTGGCGGAGCGGGCGAAGGCAGGTCTGTTCCTTTCCTTCCAGAATCCGCTGGAGGTGCCGGGCATTACATTGAGTAATTTTATCCGCAGCGCCCTGGAGCAGCGCACCGGGGAGCGGATCCGCCTGTGGGATTTCCGCAGGGAGCTCGAGGCAAAAATGGAAATCCTGCAGATGGACAAATCCTACGCGAAGCGTGACCTGAACGTCGGGTTTTCCGGCGGGGAGAAGAAGAAGGCGGAGATCCTGCAGCTGCTGATGATGAAGCCGTCGCTCGCGATCCTCGATGAGACCGACTCTGGACTCGATGTGGACGCGGTGCGCACCGTATCGCGCGGTGTAGAGGAATACCAGAAGGATAAGGACGGCTCCCTGCTGATTATTACCCACAGCACACGGATCCTGGAATCCCTGCACGTGGACAGGACTCATGTACTGGTAGACGGAAAAATTGTGGCTGAAGGCGATGCCTCGCTCGTGGATGAAATCAACGCGCATGGGTTTGAGCAGTTTCTATGATAGTGACCACGGCAGACTGTCCTTTCTCGTTTTTGTGATTAGGCACTTGCGAACGATTTTTGGTGCAAAATGGTAAAATTTCTATTTCGGTTTATCCGGGTTAGAGAAAATAGGGCAGAAACGCCGGACACGGATTTACAGATCTGATTCATGTTCGCAATACACGGAGGAATGACACTGATGAAGGAAAAAACCATGGTTGAGGATATCAACCGGAGTGTTTATGATATAAAAAATGAAGAGCGGGACGTTTACCGTATGCAGGCGGGGCTGACTCCTGAGATCGTCTGTCAGATCTCAGAAGAGAAGCATGACCCCGGGTGGATGCGCGAGTTCCGCCTGAAATCTCTGGAAACCTACAATAAAATTCCGGTGCCCGACTGGGGACCGTCGATTGAGGGTCTGAATATGGACCAGATTGCCACCTATGTGCGGACCAATACCGATATGAAGGGCAGCTGGGACGAGGTGCCCGAGGATATCAAAAAGACATTTGACCTGCTGGGCATCCCGCAGGCGGAGAAGGAATCTCTGGCCGGTGTCGGCGCCCAGTATGACTCGGAGCTGGTTTATCACAATGTGCGCGCGGATGTCGCGGCGAAGGGCGTGGTCTACACAGATATGGAAAGCGCCCTGAACGGCGAATATGCCGAGATGGTAAAGAGCCATTTTATGAAGCTGGTGCCCCCGACAGACCATAAATTTGCCGCCTTGCATGGGGCAGTCTGGTCCGGCGGCTCGTTTGTTTATGTGCCGCCCGGCGTGAAGGTGGACATCCCGCTGCAGTCGTATTTCCGATTAAACGCGGCAGGCGCGGGGCAGTTTGAGCATACGCTGATCATCGTGGACGAGGGCGCGGATTTACATTTTATCGAGGGCTGCTCGGCGCCGAAGTACAATGTGGCGAACCTCCATGCGGGCTGTGTCGAGCTTTTCGTCGGGAAAAATGCGCGGCTGCGCTATTCAACGATTGAAAACTGGTCCAAAAACATGTACAACCTGAATACGAAACGGGCGAGAGTCGAGGCGGGCGGCAGGATTGAATGGGTTTCCGGCTCGTTTGGCTCCCATGTCTCGTACCTGTATCCGATGAGTATTTTGAACGGAGAGGGTGCCCGGGCAGAATTTACCGGCGTGACCTTTGCCGGAGCGGGACAGAATCTTGACACGGGCGCGAAGGTCGTGCATCTGGCGCCGAATACTTCTTCCTATATGAATACGCGCTCCATCTCCAAGGGAGGCGGCATCAGCACCTTCCGCAGCTCCGTGACAGTGATGCCCAAAGCGAAGCACAGCCGTTCTTCGGTATCCTGCCAGTCTCTGATGCTGGACCGGATCTCGCGTTCCGACACGATACCGGCGATGGACATCCGCACACAGGATGCGGATATCGGACACGAAGCCAAGATCGGGCGCATTAGCGATGAAGCGGTCTTTTACCTGATGTCGAGAGGCATCCCGGAGGACGAGGCCCGCGCACTGATCGTCAGCGGCTTCGCGGATAACGTTTCAAAAGAGCTGCCGGTCGAGTACGCGGTGGAGATGAACAACCTGATCCGCCTGGAAATGAAGGGCAGCATCGGATGAGCAGATGGCTGTTTTTGGCCTTTGCATGATTGCCCCGAAAGCGGGAACTAAGTCCATGCTTTGAATTCAGAACGGGTGATTTAGAAACGCAGTAAATGTAAATGAGGATGTGTTGAACAGTCACGAACCATCAGGGTGTGATATCTGATTCTGAGAGGATTCATGAGCAAGGATGGAAACAGTACGAGGAGAAACAACATGGGAATGGATATGACAATCAACCGGCTGCCTGCCCCGACCTGGAACTGGCTGCATGTAAATGAGGTCAGTCTGAAAGGGGTATCCGCCCCTTCTAAAGGAAGGCTTACCGCAGAGACACCGGCATCGATACATTTTTACACAGAACATATTAATATAGAAGAAACCGTGCAGCCTGCCGGGAAATCAACCGCATCGGAAACAGGTGCGGATCAAGGCGTTGAGACATGCAATAAAACGGCCGATAAAACGGCCGAAGCAGAGCAGCTTGCGCAGATTGCGACCGGTCTCGGAGCCGACATGGATGAGCTTGCAAAGCAGGGTGAGACATCCTTTGACATCTGGGAGATCGCTCCCGGCGTGCGGGAAAGTGAGCCGGTGCGGCTGCATTTTACGTATGAGCCAGGCGACACTGTTCAGAACCGGATCGGCATCCGTCTCGGAGCAGGCAGTGAGATGACGGTGATCATGGACTACTGTACGGCTGATTTGTGGAGCAATGGCAGTCTGCCTGCTGACGGCAGCCCGTCGTCCGGCGGGGAGTGCGTTCAGGGTGAACCTGTTTCCGCAAAGACCGCGGAGAATAACGTCACAAAGAAGGCAGAGGAGAATGCAGGTCGCAACACAGAGTCTGAGGAGCCTGAATTTTCTGTGCCGGAAGAAAGGAACGAAAACGCAGCATCAACTGTGCCGGAAAAAAGGATCGAAAACGCTGCATCATCTGTGACAGAAGGACAGACGGATTTTTCCGCATCGGCTTACAAATCGCCGGAACCGGCGTGCCGTTCCCTGGGCGCAGTACAGACCAAAATTCGCCTGGGAAAAGGGGCGCATCTGCGTCTGGTGCAGATTCAGAAGCTGCCGGACGAGTTTACGTTCCTCAATGATGTCGGGACGGACTGCGCCCAGGGAGCTAAAATAGAAACGATCCAGATCGTACTCGGCGGAGGCAGTACCTGCATGGGGATGCGCACGGAGCTTGGCGGGAGAAAAAGCGAGCTGGAGAGCAAAATCGGCTACCTGCTCGATAATAAAGAGTCTCTGGATATGAATTACCTGGCTTATCAAACCGGCGCGAAGACGACCAGCCGGATGGATGTTTCCGGCGTCCTGCGCGGGAGCAGCAAAAAGCTGTTTCGCGGAACGATTGATTTCCGGAATGGCGCCGTCGGCGCGAAGGGCGATGAGAAGGAAGATGTCCTGCTGCTCTCAGACGGCGTGGAAAACCGTACCGTGCCGCTGATCCTCTGTGAGGAAGAGGATGTCGAGGGCAACCATGGAGCGACCATCGGGCGGCTGGACGAGTCCCTGCTGTTTTACTTGTCTTCACGTGGGATTGAGGAGAACGAAATTTACGAGATGATGGCACGAGCCAGGATCGATGCGCTCTGCGCGGACATCCAGGATGAGAAGACACGCTGTCTGGTGCAGAGATGCATGGGGTGAATGATCGGTACTGACGGAATGAAGATCCTGAAATGATTCGTACAGAGAAGAACCGCTCACTGTTTATCGCATGCATCGTTTTGAATGATGAAAGGAACACAACCAAATGCCGGAAACAAACAGAATTCAGGAGAAGGGAACCTATACGGTAGAAGAAATCCGCAGGGATTTTCCTCTCCTTCAGAATACCGATTATGCCTACCTGGATAACTCTGCGACATCTCAGAAGCCCACACAGGTGCTGGAGGCGGTGCGGAGGTTTTATGAGACGAAAAACGCGAACCCGTTCCGCGGGCTGTATCCTTTAAGTGAGGAAGCGACGGAGGCTTATGAGGACGCGCGGGAGACGGTGCGGGCATTTATCAACGCGAAGAGCACCGGGGAGATTATCTTTACAAGAAACGCGTCGGAGAGTCTGAATCTCGTCGCCTACAGCCTGGGCAGTCTTCTTTTTAAGCCTGGCGATGAGATTGTGGTCAGCATTGCCGAGCATCACAGCAATATGCTCCCCTGGAGAGCGGCAGCGGAGCGTGCAGGGGCAAAGGTCGTTTATCTGGAATGTGCCCCCGACGGAGCGTTTACGGAAGAAATGCTGCGCGGCGTGCTGACAGATCGGACTCGCCTGGTCGCGATTACGCAGGTTTCCAACGTCTTTGGCCGCAAAAATGACATCCGCCGGTTTGCAGAAGTCTGTCATGAGCGAGACATCGTGATCGTAGCGGACGGGGCGCAGAGCGTGCCGCACATGCCGGTCGATGTGCAGGATCTGGACGTGGATTTTCTGGCATTTTCCGGTCACAAAATGCTTGCCCCGGACGGCATCGGCGTCCTCTATGGAAAGAAAAAGTGGCTCCAGAAGATGCCGCCCTTTATGAGCGGGGGAGAGATGATTGAGTCCGTCACGCGTGATAAAATCATTTATGCCGAGCTGCCGCACAAGTTTGAGGCCGGGACCGTCAACGCGGGCGGAGCCGTGGGCCTTGCCGAGGCAATCCGCTATATCCAGAGGCTGAGCTTTGACTGGATCGAGGAGCGGGAGCAGGCCCTGACAGCGCTGGCTTACTCACAGATGAAGGAGATCCCGGGTGTGCGTGTATTTGGATCTGAGGATCCGCTGGATCACCACGGTATTCTGACCTTTACTGTGGATGGTGTTCATCCGCATGATGTCTCCGAGATCTTAAGCGCCTCCAAAATCGCAGTGCGGGCAGGACACCACTGCGCGCAGCCTCTGATGGGGCATCTGAAGGTCGGCTCCACGACCAGAGCCAGCATCGCCTTTTACAATACAGAAGAAGAAATCCTGCGCTTCACAGAAGCACTTGGCCAGGTAAGGAGGGTCATGGGATATGGAAAATAGAACCTTTTACAATGAAATACTGATCGATCACAATCAGCACCCTGGCCACAAGCATGAGCTTCCTGACGCGAATCTCATCCTGGAGGGAGTCAATCCGAGCTGCGGCGACGATATTTTTCTCCATCTGAAGGTCGAGAACGATACCATCGTGGACGGCTCCTTTGTCGGAGACGGCTGCGCGATTTCACAGGCATCCGCAGACATGATGCTCGATCTGGTGATCGGAAAGTCAAAAGACGAGGCACTTCATCTTGCCGATCTGTTCCGGCGCATGATTCACGGGGAGATCACGGAGGATGAGCTGGACGAGCTCGAAGAAGCCGGAGCCCTGCAGGATATCGCTCATATGCCCGCCCGCGTAAAATGCGCCATGCTCGGATGGAGGACTATGAAAGAGATGATTGAGCAGGAGTAATTACAGAGTGAAACGCAAAAAAAGAGATTGAAAAAATTATCTGGGGCATTGACTTTTTATAATATTTTGCGTATACTACAGACAGGAAGACAGGCGACATCCTGTTGGTGGACTGACACCTAAAATCCGAAATACAGGCCGGACACATGGGCCGGACGGTTGGCGGACAACAGAAAAATCCGAAATGCAGGCCGGACATATGAGCCGGACGGTTGGCGGACAACAGAAAAATCAGTCATTCATTAAGGGAGACGCGTCAGCACTGAGGTGTTGAGCCGTCTCCCTTTTATGCACACAGGTGGGTGCGGAAATTTGCGACTTGCGTCGCACCCACCTGACGCAGCGGATAGGGGAGAAGAGCGTTCCCCTATCCGATTGAACACGGCCGCGAGAGGAATACTTTATCATGAAATACAAGCATACCGTCTATGCCTGCTTCATCGGCTACATCGTGCAGGCCATCATCAACAACTTTGCCCCTTTACTTTTTCTGACCTTTCAGTCTCAGTACGGGGTCACCCTGGACCGTATCGCGCTGCTGACCGGACTTAATTTCGGCGTGCAGCTGCTGGTCGATCTGCTGTCCGCAAAATTTGCGGATAAAATCGGCTATCGTCCCTGCATCATTGGCGCGCATATTTTCTCGGCTGCCGGACTGCTCCTGATGACGATCCTGCCAGATCTGCTGCCGGACGCCTACATAGGACTGTGCATTGCGGTGGTGGTCTACGCATTGGGCGGCGGCCTCTTAGAGGTGCTGGTCAGCCCGATTATGGAGGCCTGCCCCGGTGATGAGAAGGCAAAGGCGATGAGTCTTTTGCACTCCTTTTACTGCTGGGGACATGTGGGAGTAGTGTTTCTGTCGAGTCTGTTCTTCGCGCTGTTTGGGATTTCCAACTGGAAGATTATGGCGGTCATCTGGGCTCTGGTGCCGATCGCCAATGGCTTTTTCTTTGCGAAGGTACCCATCGGCTCCCTTTTGGAGGAGGGCGAGCAGGGCTATAGCATCCGGCAGCTGGCATCGAAAGGGATTTTCTGGATTTTCATGCTGCTGATGGCCTGCGCAGGCTCCTGCGAGCAGGCGGTGAGCCAGTGGGCAAGTGCGTACGCAGAGAGCGGACTGGGAGTACCGAAAACCATCGGCGATCTGGCAGGCCCCCTGCTCTTTGCGGTGACAATGGGCAGCGCCCGCCTGTTTTATGGTAAATTTGGAGAAAAGATCGACCTGGAAAAATTTATGCTCATGAGCGCCGTCCTCTGCCTGTGCAGCTATCTGATCATCGGACTCTCCTCCCTGCCCATCCTGGGCTTTTTGGGCTGCGCACTCTGCGGCCTGTCTGTCGGCATCCTCTGGCCGGGCACCTTCAGCCTCGGCACAAAGGGCATCCCGAAGGGCGGCACAGCGATGTTTGCACTCTTTGCCCTGGCAGGCGACGTCGGCTGCAGCAGCGGACCGACCTATGTGGGGATGATGGCGGAGCACTTCGGGGGAGTGCTGAATCTGGGCATCCTCGCGGGGATTATTTTCCCCATTCTGCTGCTTGTCGGGCTGGCACTGGAGAGAAGGACGACTGGGAAAATACACGGTATTGGTTAAAAAGCTATTGATTAGAGAACGATTGGTTAAAAAGTCAGATTTGCGTTGACGTACGCTTAAAGGTACGTTATACTATAAAAAACACTTCGTATAGCATTACGGTATTTGAAGAAACTGTTTTTCATTTGCGTAGTATATTATTCTGAGGTATCCAGGTGATTTGACATCCCGTAAGGAAGGAGGCTCTGTTATGACTGCAATTAATGCTACTACAGCGAGGAAGAATCTCTATCAGCTTATTTCTGATGTGAATACGAATAGTATGCCGGTGACCATTACAAACAGCAGAGGCAGGAATGCAGTATTACTTTCAGAGGACGACTGGAATGCGATACAGGAAACCCTTTACCTGAACTCTGTTTCAGGTATGACAGAAAGCATCCTGGCTGCTAAAAAGGAAGCAATTGAAGATTCTGCAATTTATGACGAGGATGAAGAATGGTAAGATATCAGGTGCGATTTTCCCAACAGGCACAAAAAGATAAAAAATTAATTAAAGGTGCCGGACTGGAAGGAAAGGCCAGGGAGCTTATAAAAATTGTTTCGGAGGATCCTTTTCGGAATCCACCGCCCTATGAGAAGCTGGTTGGAAATCTTGCCTGCAACTACTCCAGACGTATTAATTTACAGCACCGGTTTGTATATGAAGTTCTGGAAAATACAGATCAACTGACAGACGAGGATGGGGTCAAATATCAGGGGATTGTCAGAGTCTTGCGGATGTGGACACATTATGAGAAGTAAACCGCTTCTCATAATGCTCCAGAATCTGAAGATTCTGGAGCTGACTTGCCGGGAAAAGCCCGCAAGCGCGCTTTTCTTTCGGCAAAGTCACATTATGAATGACTGTGAGAGGAAGAAAAAGGAGTATGACGAACGGGATTACTCGTAAGATCTATGTGGAACTGACGCCGCCGACGGAGCAGGATAATATCTCCGCTGAGCGGCGCATTTTGTCTGCGCTGGAGGCCGCTCTGCGGTCAGAAGTATCGGAAGCACTGCAACGGCCGGACATATCGCGACAATCAGAATTATCGCATCAATCAGAAGTGATGCAGCATTCAATGAAAACGCAGCGATTAGAAACACTGCAGCAGTCAGAGGCATCGCAGCGGTCGGAATCACTGCAGCGCTCGGAGGTATCGCGGCGGTCAGAAACATCTCCGCAGACAGGGCCGTCAGGCCGTCCCATTGTAACGGGTGTAGATATAAAACTTTGGTAAAAACACTTTACAATCATCTCATATTGTGGT